>NZ_CP099582.1:629702-1259404 GCF_024022995.1 Thermococcus aggregans
TTTCTTTCTGTACTCATTTGCCTTTCTTATGCGCTCCTTGAACAGCTCTTTGTTTATCTCTACGTCTCTCTCCTTTGTAACTAAGCGGACCATTATGTTTGAATTGGGGTTGGCAAATCCTTTTCCTAGGAATTTCCCGCCTCTGGAGTAGACTTCCACTATGTCTCCCGGTTTAATCTCGCCTTCTGTTCGTATCACACCTTTTTTGAAAACAATCATCGCTCCTTTCTCAATTGCCCTGTAAGCTTGAGCGTCAACATACACTTTACCCCCTACTTTGCTCATTTTTCTCACCCTTCCAGAGTTGAGGCGATAGGTATTTAACCCTTGACCTCTATATATAATATGGGGTGAGTTCTATGAACTTAGAAGTAATAAAAGAGTTTCTGGATGCAATTGGGGCAGACTATACAGAGGTAGATGGGGAGATCCATTTAGCCCCAGAGGTTTTTTATGAAGTTTGGAAGTATGTAGGGCAGCCAGAAATTAAAACGTACGTAATAGAAGACGAAATTGTCGAGCCCGGTTCATATGACCCTCCTGAGATGAAGTATACCGATGTTAGGAAGATTAAAATTAAAAAGGCATATTTCGAGACACTTGAAGGGGTTAAAATTGTTACTGATTATGCAGATTTCCAGAAGATATTAAAAGAAAAGAAAGAGGAGCTTTAGCTCTTCTATCTTTTTACGAATTATTAGTTATCATTATTTTGAGCATTAAAACGCCCATACAGGTTGTTCGTTTTACCTTAAGGATACTGGTACTAATCCCTATTGTTGCGGCCGTTAGAAGAACTCCTAACCCAAGTATCCCGTCAAAATAAAGAGACGCAGTTGCTATAAAAAGCAGTATTCCCAGATTTAGTTTTGTGTAGTCTATTTTTGATATCGCCTTCCCAATTATTGTTGAGAGTGACAAGCCATATAGATTAATAATGCTGCTCGTTATTATAGTTACAAGGAGCAGGATGATTAGTTCTTTAGAGCTTAGAGGGTAGTACAGGTCTTTAATCAGAACTAAGATGCCGTTTCGAGTTTTTCCAGTTGCATAAAAATTAACCAAGCTGAAAACGAAATTTGAAGTGTTGACTGAGAAAGCTATTGTTAGAAACGTCCGCTCATCCTTTGAGAAGAAACTCCCCAAAAGTGCTGCTTGCGATGACGTAAACGTTGGTAAAAGAGAAGCAAGCATCCCAAAACATGTGCCGATAAAGGAGAACTTTAAAAACCTTCTTTTTGACATTTGGATATCTGCGTTTCCTATTTCAATCTTCTGGTTGTTTTTTAGGGAAAACACTATGGCGGAGACTCCAAATAGCCCAACAAAAACATGGAAATATGGCTCCTTAAGGGGAAGCCTATCAACAACAAGTCCAAAGATGCCAGAAATAAGGAAAATTAGCAAGGCGTATATTCTTTTTACGCCTTTTTCTGTGATTATGAGAAGGAAAGCGAGCACAAACACGGCAACCTTTCCAAAGGCGCTGGTGTAATGCTCCGCCAACACAACATAGGGGAAAGCTAAAGGAATAGCAAACACTACTGCCAAGAGACTTGCTTTTAGAGATATGTTGATGACTTCAAGCCCTTGTCCGTGAAGGGCAAGTTTGTGGGCTGGAAGGATACTTACTGCCGTTTCTTCCTCTGGGATCCCGAAAAACGTTGAAGGGAATGCATCCAAGAATGTATGTGTCAAACCCATTGAATAGAGAAGCATCACATATGAGAACCCTCCCGGCGAGGTTAAGAGGGTTTCAACAATAGACGCTAGGGTGTTAACGTGTAAGGCAGGCGTAATGCCTGTTACAGTCCCAAACAAAATGCCTAACAAGACCCATTTAAGCATATATCATCCCTTGAAGGTATTTCAAAGGCAGGTTTTTCTCGATAAGTGGTATAAAAGCCAAAGGCTGTAATTGTTTGGTTTGTCTCTAAGGAGATTCCTAGGGATTTGGGGAGTTTGAGTAAAATCCAACAGTTTTTATCTGTAACATTGGCAAGTCCGAAGCCGTTTTTGTACTGTTTTACCCATTCCACTTTCCCCTGTATTTTAAGGGGGACATTAGGTAGAGGGGAGCAGATTGAATTTGGGAGTTTCTCTCTGGGAATTTTTACCGTGCATTTAATGCAATAAAGGGAGTTTTTCCTTCTTATGCCATGGAACTCTATGATGTCTCCAAAGTTAGCTGAGAACCCGTACAATTTCAACTCCGTGCAGTTTAAGCTTAAAGAAACGCCCGTTTTCGTAACTTGGCATACTCCATGTGCTATCTCACCAATTCTTTCCTTTCCAATGGGTACGGTTTTTGCTTTTCCAATGACTTTCACGTCTTCGGGAGAGTTCACATAGATTGTCAGCGTTGAGTAAAGCCTTGCAGTTCCCAGTACTTCGACCTTATCGCCAAGTGCCAGCTTGGTTTTGTAGGGTAGATATACGTTGAATTCTTTGCTGCCGTTCCATATTGTTGCTGGAGTCGTATTTCGAATAACAACTCCTTTGATTTTAAAGGGCATCTTATCCATTGGAGTTTTCAAGAATCCCTTGGGAATGTAATCAACAACATGGAATTCACTTCCGTAGAAAAGGCCATAGACATCAACCATTTCACCCTTGTTAGCGTTTAGGCATTTGCTAAGTTTGATTTTCTGGGGGGTTAAAAGATAGCATGAATAATCGATCCAGAAAGCTCCTTGAAGCGACTCTAGGATTAGGGTGCTGTGAGACGTTTCATTTATCTCAAAGACTTCTACAGAATGTTTTGATTCGTCGAGGAGTTTGCCCATGACTTCATAAGTTTTATCCATATCCAACGTCTCATATACAACAATTGTATCCTCTCCATTGTATAAAACGCTGAAGCCCTCTTGTGAATAAACACAGAGTCCTGTAAAATTTACCAAGTCCCCTTCATCTGCTATTTCTAATGATACTGGGCTAGTGCTCTCTGTCCCTATTAAGTAGAGTAGCAAAATAGAGAAAAGAGAGGTCACCATTAAAACTATTCCAAGTTTCATTAATTTAATCATGATTAGTAGTAATAAAGGTGGGGGTTAAAAAGTTTTTGGGTGTAAGGTTTGTTATATGTTGTAAAATCAGCAATAAGCTCGCTCAAAGCTGAACAAAAAAAGAGAATAATACTAAGAGCTCACAAGTTTTGATTCTGTAATATAATTCCTCTTTCTGTTATCTCGTAAGGTACCCAAGAAAGAGCATGACGCGTTCTTCTCATTCCATAGACCCTTAGGTATCTTTTTAAAGTCTTCTCTTCTTCAAATAGCTTCATCTCTATGATTCCGTCCACTATTGCTTTAATTATAGTTTCGACATGCGGCTTTTCTACACCGGAGTTCATTTCCAGTATCCATACTTGCTTGTTTTTGTGGGCGAATGCCTTTAAATCTTCTAAGAATTTGTATATCTGCTTTTCTTCGGTTTCAAAGAACATTGGGGTTAAAGACGAAACTATACCAATGACTGGGGGATTCTCAACATGAGGGTTGTTTAGGATTATTTTGGTGGTTATGTCTTTTATTACGTCTATTACTTGAGAGGTGTCCCTGATATCTGGTATTACTTCTTCCGTAAATGAGAATTTGGGCCCTCCACGTAGTCTTTGAGTATATGCGTCGAGAATATAAAGCTTGTCGTTTAAATAACCCATTAGCCCCCATCCAAAATCAAGTGCATTGCTTATGAATTCATACTTGGATACGTCAATGAGAAGTCCGATAACGTTTGCTCCGGAAATTAGTTGATTGTACATAAACTGGGTTATAAAAGTTGTTTTGCCCGATTTGGGATCCCCTAGGATGAGGACGACACTGCCCTTTGGTATCCCGCCCGCTACTAAGGAGTCAATAATTCCTGTAGGAACTCGTTCTACCCTTTCCTCTATCTCTCCTTGGGATGAAATACCTAGATTCAATTTGCATCCCTCTAATAAATTTCACCACTGGGATACACAACAACTCCATGATCGGTTATCTCAAAAGGATACTTTCTCATAGAATGCTTGGTTCCTCTCATCTTCCTGATTAAAAGATAACGTTTAAGCTCTATATTTTTCTCCTGAAGATCAAGGATAACAACACCTCTTGCTATATACTCCTCTATTCCGTATCTGCTTATCCTCCCTGCTTTTGGGTCTGGAGCCTCTGTAGTGAGGAGTGTTGTAACACCCATCTCGAGAAGAATCGTGTTCAACTTTAAGAGTACGCCCCTGATATCCTTCTCATTTTGAAGTCTAAAAGCTATTGAGGGTACAGAATCAATAGCAACTCTCTTTGCATTTATCGCTTTGGCTACTCGGTATATATATCTCAGGAAGCTATCTACGTTGAGGGTATCCTCCAGAACAAATCTTTCTTCAGACGGTATTCCAGAAATTGCGCTAACACCATCAACAATTGCAATTAATCCCTCTTTTTCATATTTTTTGAAGTCCCATCCAAACTGGGCCATTTCTCTTCTGATGTCCTTTGCCCTCTCTTCTAGGGTTACTAACACTCCCGGCTCTCCATATTCTTCTGCACCCTTGTATACGTATTGAGCTACAAAAGTAGTTTTACCAGTTCCAGTGCTACCTGTGATAAGGACTGTTGATTCTTCGGGGAATCCTCCCCCAATTAGATCATCAAACCCCGGAATCCCGCTTTTTACCCTTCTCTTAGAAAAATCGTCCATCATAATGACTCACCTTGTATCATCATAATACTTCACACTTTTTGTCTACTAAAGTTACTACCTCTTAAAATATAAGGTTTTTGGAATTCATACCATACTATGCTTTCGATGTTGTAAAATTTTTAACAAATTGATGAATTTTCATGATAATCTGTCGGCAAAAGAGTTTTATTGTAAAATGGGTAGTATTCTAAAAGGTGAGTCAATGTTAGATCCATTCGGGAAGCGAGCTCAAGAGCTGTTAAATGAATTTGAAACTATTAACGACCTACTTGATACTATTCCTAGCTATTTAGACATGGAGCTAGCTCTTGAGAGAGTTCGATGGGTAAATACTGGTAGAATCCCTGATCATTTGTTGACTTTAGATGATTTGAAGGACTTGATGAGTTTTTATGCTCTCTTAGGTGCTTTGGCATTTTCCCCTTATGGAGTAGAGATGGAACTTGTTAAGGAGGCAAATCTGAAAATATATCAGACAAAGATAGAATCGTCAGAAAACTTTGATGAACTTGCGCTTCCCTTAGAAAAACCCTCAGAAAATGAAATTCCAAAAAGGGATAGAACAATAATTGAAAAAACTCTTCATAAGGAATTACCCCCTGAAGAAAAAGAGGAAATTACCCTTAAATATAAAATGCCTCTGAAGACGTTTTTATCCTTAAACGAGGGGTCTCTTAAGGAATTTTACATAAGAAATGGGTACGTGTATTTAAATAAAACACAAGTGATAGAATTATGGAAAAAGAGCTTTGAGAAAAACCTCGAAAAGGCAGTTAACATTCTCTACGATATTCGAGAAGAACTGCCTCAATACTACGTGGAGCTTTATTCTAGGTTAAGTGAGCTTGCTCGGGAATATTTCAAAGAAAGGATTGAAAAATTCAGCACAGCCGCTCAACCATTGCATTTTGATTTCTTTCCTCCTTGTGTTAAAATAGCCCTAGGGGGCGTTCCGAGCGGATTAAGAAACTACGCTATAACGGTGCTGCTGACTTCTTTCTTGAGCTATGCCAGGATATGTCCAAATCCTCCCAAAAGGGATGTTAGAGTTAAAGACTGTATAAACGACCTTAGGGTAATAAAAGAAGAAATATTGCCCCTGATAATTCAGGCAGGCAACAGATGCAAGCCTCCTTTATTTGAAGATCAGCCGAATGAGATCAAGAACATATGGTACCATTTAGGCTTTGGTTACACCTTAGAACCAACTTTAGAAGACAGCGGAAACTCAACGTGGTATTTTCCCCCTAATTGCGAGAAAATACGAGCCAGCGCCCCCTCTCTTTGTAAGCCGGATAAAGACTGTAGATACATTAAAAACCCCTTAACTTATTATCTCAGAAAACTGTATTTGAGTAAGAAGAGCCAAGGTGAAAAGAATGAGCAGTCTGTTTAGGGAGGCCACCAAAGAGGAGAGGGTAAAATACTATTCAAAAGAATGGAATTCAAAGAAAATCCCGAAGTTTATCCTTGACACCTTAGAAAATAGAGAGTTTGGGTTTGATCATACTGGCGAAGGTCCCAACGACAGGAAAAATGTCTTCCAAGATATTAAAGATCTTGAAGATTACGTAAAAATTACGGCCCCCTATTCAATCTATTCCAGTGTAGCCTTGTATGAGGATCCAAAAAACATGAGCGGGTGGCTTGGGGCGGAGCTTGTTTTTGATATAGACGCAAAGGATCTTCCCTTAAAAAGGTGTAACCACGAGGCTGGGACTGTGTGTCCTTTGTGCCTTGAAGATGCCAAGGAATTGGCTAAGGATACTCTTGTTATCCTGAGAGAAGACTTCGGGTTTGAAGACATTCACGTTGTTTATTCTGGTAGGGGGTACCATATTAGAGTTCTTGATGATTGGGCCTTGGAGTTGGACTCAAAAGCCAGGGAGAGAATTTTGAGCTATACTTCAAGTGCCGAAGAAATTACATTTGAAGACATCCAAGAGAGGAAAGTGCTGTTGTCTTCAGGTTACTATAGAGTCTTTAGACTGAGATTTGGCTATTTCATTAAGAGAATCTCAGAATACCACTTGAGGAACATTGGATTGAATAGAAAGCAGATAAGTCTAATAATGGAAAACCGAGACGAAATTTATGAGAATTTCGTAAAAAAAGCCATACTAACGGCATTCCCGCAGGGCATTGGGTACAAGACTCTTTTAAGGCTGTTTGGCTTATCTACAGTATTTTCAAAAGCATACTTTGACGGGCGAGTTACCGTGGACGTTAAGAGAATCCTCCGCCTGCCTTCAAGTCTGCACTCGAAAGTGGGCCTTATTGCGACGTACATAGGAAGTAGTGAGAAAAAGCTTCAGTCTTTTGACCCACTTAAAGATGCTGTCCCCAAATTTAGGGAAAAAGAAGTCAAAGAAGCCTACAAGTTATGGAAAGAAGAGATGGAGGAGCACACATGATGTATGGAAGGGCTAAAGTAATACTCTCCATGGCTATATGGGGAAGCGTGGGGATTTTTGCGAGGTATTCAAACTTAAGCGGCTTGAAATTAGCTTTCTACAGAGTGCTTTTGGGTAGCTTGATCTTCCTAGTTTTATATACTTTCAAGGATCCCGGATGGGTCAAAAAAGCGTTCTCAGAAATAAAGCCCAAAGTTCATTTGGTGTTTCTGCTGGGGGCAGTGCTTGGGTTGAATTGGGTGTTTTTCTTTTCGGCTGTCTTATACACGGACATAGCAAAGGCAACTCTCATTTATTATTTGGCACCCATAATAGTTGTCATGTTTTCTGCGATATTTCTTAGGGAAGAAATAACAACAAGGAGAATAATTCTCATCTCCATGGCTCTTTTGGGGGCGTTTATAATAGGAACGCAGGGGGGGATTTCTCTTAAGAGCAAGGACTTTTTGGGAATGATTTTTGCGTTTTTAGGGGCTTTATTTTATGCCAGCGTAACTATTCTGGGCAGGTATTTAAGGGACATCAAAAGCTCGTATTTGACATTTTTTCAACTCTTTTTTGCTACGCTGATTCTTTTCCCATTAGTGGAAGCCTTTGAGGGATTGGCAATATCTCTTTATTCTTTATCAGTTGTTGGAATTATCGCTGTAGTTCATACTTCATTTGCTCTTCTAATTTATATGGATGGCCTCAAGGAAGTAGAAGCGAATGAGGTAGCGCTTTTAAGCTATATTGACCCTCTCAGTGCGGTTATATATGCTCTAGTAATCTTTGGGGAAGTACCCACGATAAGAACGATAATTGGAGGGAGTTTGATTTTGTTAGCCTCTCTTTTAGACTTAAAGAGTAGGTGAGGGGGCTATAGCCCGCCTTCTGTACTTTCGGGGCATTCGACTAAGCGGCCTACCACGGGCCTCACACCGGGAACTCATCGGCCCTTTCTTGGCCTTGCACCCCGCGGGACGGCCGTTTCACCGCTCCCCTCGGGATTGTCTGCGGGTTAACTCGGCTCCCGTCACCGGGAGCCTTCACCGCTTTCATCCACACCCCCCGAGGGGCGTGTCGTTTCTGCGCCGTTGCCCTCCCTCTCGGGAGGTGCCTCACGGCACCGCGGCCCCGGTGCGGTGGGCGGAACTTCCTCCTTGCGGACAGCCCCAGCCCCCTCACCTTGTTAAATTAAGAAAAAAGAGATTATAAAGATTTGGTCATTTCTTGGGCAATTCTTTGTACTCTCTAATCTCAGGCTCCTTTGGCTTTTTAAATCTGCCTAACGGGGATTTTCTCCTTGGTTTAGGACGTTTCCTTCTTCTTTTTGATTTTTGGGATTTCAAATAATAACCAACTAGAGCTAGTAGAAGCAGTAAAGACAAAGCTATTGCAACAGCATAGTATTTTGTTGAGCTTTCCTCAAGAGGGACTGTACTGGAGCTGGAGGATGAGCTTGTTGATGAAGGAGAACTTTGAGTTGAAGATGTAGTTGATGGGGTTGGAGATTCTAGTTTTAGGGCCCCATAGACTTTTTGTTCTTTTCCATAGCTTTCCAGAGAAATCTCATATTCGATTTTCCCTAGAGGGAGTTTTACAACGAACTCTACTTCGTTTTCTCTTGGTGCCAATATGAGGTCTTTGGAAGCCTTTAGTACTGTGCCATTAACACCAAAAAAGCTATAATAAAGAATTCCACGAATTTCGTAAGGATTTTTGTTGCTAAGCTTTACCAGAAACTTAACCTCTCCTGTAGGGAGTTTTTTGTATGAGATGCTTTCAATCTTAGGATATGCTAGTACATCGTAACTGGAATAGTCTTGGTCGAGTATTATGTCTCTAAACGATATTTTTCCTGTTATTTTTTTGTAGCCGGGCGGTAAAGGTGGGAGAGTTACTCTCACAACATTGCTGCCTTTATTAAGTGTGATTTCTTTGGTTTGGTTGTAAATATGCTCGTTGTTGATTCCATACACCTCAATGCTGAGATTCACTGGAATAACCCTTTCGGACAATATTGTAAAATACGCGGTATTGGAGTCATCTTCCATTATTTGGGTTTTTTCTAGAGAAATTTCAACTAAATCAACTCCAAAAGATACGTAGATTTCTTTTGAGAACGAATAAGTACCTTTTGAATACGTAAGGGTATATACCAGCTTATACTGTCCAGAAGGGAGATCATAGGGAATTGGAAGGGTTATCTGAACTGAGTTCTCTCCTGGAGTTAAGTCTATTGCAATGTCTTTTTTAAGGTACTGTTTTCCGTCCTTTTCCAAATACACACTCCCTTTTATAGATACAGGAGAAGTTTTGAGATTGTAGATTGTTGAATATACTTCTAGGGTCTCTCCATTTAGTACGTGGAATGCTGGAACACCGCGTTCTTTTATCTGCACATGGATTTCTTTGAATATTAGCGGGATATCAGTAACCTCAAGTGGAACGGGAACTGTGATAATGTTTATTTCTCCCGATTCTAAGAATCCCCAGAGAACTATGAAGAGGGTGTATTTTCCGGGTTTTACACTTTCATCGACATAAATTTTGTACCGCAAGGTTTTCTTTTCGCCAGATTTCCAATATGTATAGATGACTCCAGAAGATACCGGTTCTCCTGTGGGCTTATAAACCTCGAGCTTAATTCCAGAAACTTCTTCATGGTTCTCATCGACCACATAATACCTCCGATAGCTTACTACTTGGAATTCCTTGTCAGCATTATTTACAATAGTGAGAGTTCCCTCCTTATAGTCCCCAGACACTACACGGATATTGCTTTCTATTGTCGAGAAAAATAATTGTTGAGAGGCCACTAACGATGAAATCATTAGCAATGTTATGATTGCTGGGATAACCTTCTTCATAACTCTTCCCCTGAATAATTTGCAGTTCAATAAATATAAAGTTTCACATTATGAGCAATAGAATACCTAAGAGTGTGAACATTATAAAAAGCAACAGGCTTATTCGGTATAGTGACAGTTTTGAAAAGTGATTTTTAACTATTGCAGCTATTATAATGAGCAGAATTCCGTAAAAAGTGGCAAATACTCCGAGTGCTTTCTTTAAATCGATGTGTAATATGAGAAGAATAGCTAGAATTGCCCCAGCAAAGACAGTTATGTGGGGAATCGTGAACATATAGTAGTGAATCAGGGTTCTGTTTTCGTCCATTTTTATCACTCCTAAACCTACTCTATTATAAACGCGTAAGTTGTCGCTGTAGGCAACTTTTTTCGGATTTGTGGAATTAGATAGCGGGGAAAGATTGCTTCACTTTTCTCTTCGAGTGGATCATACATCCCAAGTACCTTTTCAATAACCTTGACTGCAATCTTTCCTTTAACTCTGAAATATCCATGCCATGTTGGTGTAATCTCAAGTACTATAGGAAGATAAAGGGAGTTGTATTCATCGTTGTCGAGTAAACTGCTAAGATACTTCAGCTCTTTTTGCTTAAAAAAATGAAACTGGCCATCCCTAAGCTCTACCTTCGGGTCATCCTCCTCAAGGAGGGTTTTGAGGGTCTTTCTGCTTTTAGGTAAGTGAGAATTTAGCCGCGAGAGTTCTTTTTGGATTAGTTCATCTTCTTTGATCATATATTGGTTTTTCTTTAGAGGAGAATAAAAAACTTTCTTGATGTATCATTGACAAGAAAGCATCAAAATTCCTTCTTAACATTGCAATATTTAAACATAAATCTGGCATAGCTGGGGTTATTTGACATTTTGTCAATAGTTCATCAGAAAAAGTTATATTGTAAACATTGTATAAAGTTACGTGCCTAATGCTGAATATATCATCAAAAAAGGTGAGATAAAAATGAACAAAGTTAAACCATTTATCGACCATAGTCCGAAAAAACCTGCGTTCTTGCAACTGGTTTTTGTTGATATAAACGGGATTCCAAAGGGAATGGAAGTTCCAATTGAACGATACGAGGAAGCAGTGACTGATGGGATATCCTTTGATGGCTCTTCAATCTCAGGATTTCAGGGAATAGAGGACAGTGATCTTATCTTTAAAGCAGACCCAACCACTTACGTGGAAGTTCCTTGGGAAGGGATAGCAAAGGTGTTTGGGTATATCTACAAAGATAATAAACCCTACCATGCTGATCCCAGGAGAATATTAAGAGCAGTTGTGGAAAAATTGAAGGAGAAGGGAATAACAGCATATATAGGCCCCGAGCCAGAATTTTACCTTTTTGAAAAGAACGGCTCGTGTGAGCTCAAGCTTCCCGATGGGGGAGGTTATTTTGACCTTGTTGGTTTGGATAAAGCGAGAGAGATAAAGAGGGTTATAGCCCGTTATATGCCCGCGTTTAAGCTAATTCCAGAAGTTTTGCATCATGAAGTTGGGCCGGGACAACATGAAATAAATTTCCGCTTTGCAGATGCATTAACAGCTGCCGACAATATAGTCAAGTTTAAGTACTTAGTTAAAGCAGTGGCAGAAAGCTATGGCCTTTACGCCACCTTTATGCCAAAGCCCCTTTTTGGTAAGCCTGGTAATGGAATGCACTTACACATAAGCCTCTGGAAAGATGGGGAGAACATTTTTAAAGGAGAGAATGACCTAAGTGACGAAGCCCTTTACTTCATAGGGGGTATCTTAAAGCACGCGAGAGCTTTAACAGCGATAACTAACCCTACTATTAACTCTTACAAGCGTCTTGTGCCGGGATATGAAGCTCCGATATATGTCTCATGGGGATACAAAAACAGAAGTACACTGATAAGAGTTCCTGCCTATACGGGAAATGGAGCGAGGATAGAATATCGCTGCCCGGATCCAAGTGCAAACTCATATCTTGCGTTTGCGGCAGTTTTAATGGCCGGTATGGATGGGATAAAACACAAAATTGAGCCGTTTGCCTATGTGGAAGAGAACGTATATGAATTGGGAGAAAAAGAGAGGGATTCTTTGGGGATAGACCTTCTGCCAGATACTTTAGAAGAGGCCCTCGAAGAACTAAAGAAAGACAAGGTGATCAAAGAGACTCTTGGGAGGGCTTACCACAACTTTATAGAATACAAGACAAGAGAATGGGAGGACTATCAGAAATATTTAGAAAAGAAAGGGATTGATAAGAAAACAACAAAGGTTACAGAATGGGAGCTTGAGCGCTACTTTTATCTTTAACTTTTTCATTATTTCTCTTCTACATGCAAGATGAGAGAGCCTAAGATTATCAGCATGGCTCCAATCATTTGTTTGGTCGTTAAAGTTTCATGGAATATAAGATAAGCAAGGACTAGAGCGACCACTGGTTCTACTGTGGCAATTATCGATGCCCTGCTAACCTCTATCTCCTTGAGTGCGGTGTTGTATAAGATATACGCCAAAAACGTTGGAAAGAATGCGAGGCCGAAAAGATATGGGAGAGCTGAGATGGGAATTTTAAACTCTGAAAACGGGAGCAGAAAAATAGCTCCAAAACCTATTGTGTAAAGAAGGGCTTCTTCTGGTCTTTCGTTTTTTACAGCAAATTTTGCTAGAATCCCATAGAGAGCATATGTAAATCCAGAAAGAAGCCCTAGTGCAATAGCTATTTTGCTTACGTTCTCTCCATTGGGGTTGACAACTAGAAGCACTCCTGTTATTGCCATTACAAGTGCTATGAGCTTTATAGACGTGATTCTTTCATTAAAGATGAAGTATCCCAGTATCGTGGAATAAACTGGGGCGGAATACAGCAAGAGGACTGCCAAAGATACCGACGAAATTTTGACAGTGTAGAAATATAGTATGTAAAACAAGAATACTGCAAAAAATCCGTAAAATGCATAGAAAGGCAGTCTGTGTTTTTTAATCTGGAAGCCTTTGAAAATGTTGTAAACAAGGAGAAGGGCGAATGCTATTAAGGCTCTATAAAACGTTATTGTGAAAGGGTCTAATCCAAATCCATAGAGCAATTTAGCGAAAATACCGAGAGTTCCCCACATACTTGCGGCTAAAAATACAAGTATATATCCTTTTTTCAACTTGCTTCACCCTCAGAGCTCTGGTCCTATGGGGAGTCTTCTCTTGTGCTCGCTTTTTTTGACTAGATGCTCGACGTACTCAACTTTCTCAACTGGAATGCCTAACTCTTCAGCAATTTTATCTTTTTCCATTTTTAAATCTACCAATCTGTAGAGGATTTCATCTAAGAGCTTGTAGCTAATTCCTAGTTCATCTTCGTCGCTTTGCCCTTCCCATAATCCAGCACTTGGTTTTTTGTTTATTATCTTTTCTGGGACTCCAATTCTTTTAGCAATTTCCCAGACCTCAGTCTTGTAAAGGTTTATGAGGGGAGCGTAGTCACTGGCACTGTCGCCCCATTTCGTAAAATACCCTGTCAAAAATTCGCTTTTATTAGAAGTGCCCAAAACGAGGTAGTTTCTTGAGTTTGCATGGGCATACAGCAAGACCATTCTTATCCTGGACATGACATTCCCTTTGCTCTTGATATCAAGTCCCCCAACGGATTTTTCAATCTCGTCCACGAGGGGCTTAATGCTTATTAGTTTGTATTCAATTCCAAGGTTTTCGCAGACGAGTTTTGCATCTTCAACGTCGTGGTTCTCGTAATACGGCATTATTAAGCCTAGAACTCTCTCTTTTCCAAGAGCTTTTGTTGCAAGATAAGCAACCGTTGCGCTATCTACTCCACCACTGATTCCAATCACCACACCATTTGCTCCAGCCTCATTGACTTTTTCTTTTGTGAACATCACTATATTGTTTATGACTTTATCGTAGTCTATGGTTCTCATTTTTCTCCCTCCTCTTTTTTGCTACAGCTTTTTCCTTGAGAGACTCTAAGAAGCTTAAATATCCCTTAAAAGCTATGATACTCCCCACGATCATGATAAAAAATGCCGGAAAGCTGAGATACGTGTATGGATAATCAACCCACTTTATGGTATATGAATACCTAACATCCCCCTTTTCAACCAAAACTGAGGGCTTTGAAGTAAATTCCAGTGTCTTAGTGTCCCCCAGTAAAGTGTATGTGTTTTCTATACCATTTGTGATTATCTTAACTGATGCGTTGTCTGAGGAAATTTCAAGACTTATACTCATGATATCCCCAGAGGCTTCTATTTCGTCCCCAATAACGTAAGTTCCAGGGCCCCAAACACCTGTTTGGAGTTCTTCTCTAGGGACATTATAAGAAGCTCCTAGAGACATCAGAAGAGCCAAGAACAGCAATAGTAGTCCTGTTCTAATTGGTGGATAAGTAAGACCCTCCTTAAAGCTACTCATTGATATCACCTTCAACAACACATAAAAGAATTAAGTAAGAGAATAAAAAAGTTACGCGAACTCAGTATTTTCCTATTAGGTGGCATTCTGCCCAGTGGTTGTGTTCGTACTCTACCAATTGCGGGTGTTTGGCGTCACAAAGCCCCTTTTCCATGTAGAGACACCTTGGATGGAACCTACATCCAGGAGGTATATTCACAGCACGTCAACAATTTCAAAAGTTAGGAAGTATTTATCATCCCTCTGAGTTACACTTAAGTTTCTTACTTCATAATCAGGCACTTTTGGGGTGTAAAACCATTCCTTGAAGAACCAGTCTAAGTCCTGCCCACTAACTTTCTCGAAAACGTTTTGAACGTCCGTTAAATTGCATTCTTCACCATGACACCCCCTCAAAAGTTCTCTTAAACCATTAAAGAAGGCCTCGTTTCCAAGAACAAACTGCAGAGAACGGAAGATGAAAGCACCTCCATAGTATCTAACACTATTCCTCACATCTGGATTAGATATACCCTCCTCATATGATTTAGCCAACGGCTTTCCATAGATGGGAAAATAAGTCAGTATATCCCCTTCAATTGAATCTAACCTGGTAGAATCTTCCAAACTGATGGTCATATAGGTGGCGAGACTTTCTTCTATCTTTCCAAGATGAGTATAGCTTCCAAACCATACATGGGCAACCTCATGTCCAAGTGTTGATAGAAAGTCCGCTACCCCGACACTACCTTGAATACCAACTATTGCAACTCCTCTCTCTTCAAAATCCTCAAATTCCTCCCCATTTCCATAAGGTAAATCTGGATAAAAAATTACGTTGATTTCAGAGTACGGGACGATTTTTAGGAGTTCTGTGTAACTCTTTATCATTTCCATGGTGACATTTGATAGTTCCCTAAAGCCTAACATCGTATTCTTTGGAGCATAAACTTTTACTTTGGTGTTATTCATAGTGAATTCAGCTTCTTGGAAAAAGCCTCTTTCGTAGATATAAACAGAGCCCCTCAGTTTGGAGATATCAAGCCTTAAAGTTGTCTTATCATTCACATACTCCACTTTCAAGGGGTATTCAGACCTTACCTCGTATTTTGAATGGAAGGTAACAAGGAGAGTTCCATTAGAATAGAGTCCAAGAATTCCCACGGGAGATATTGGAAAAACAAAGTTTTGCGAAAAGTATATCACGTGAGGATAGTTTTGTGGGAAATAAAAACCTCCCAAAAATTGCCTGGAAAGTGGGAGCAAGTAAGCAAGCAGGAGATTTGTTCTTGTTTCGTATTCTATTACTCCCTGTATCGGTTTGTCTTTTGGATAACTCACGTTCAGAAACAGTATCTTCGCTTCATAGTAAGGTAACGAGTAGTGAGACAGCTTTGATAAGTTAACTGGTTGGTCTTTAATTACCAAGCTCAAGTTGCCAAAGTTTGGGGATAAAATGTAAATCGTTGTATTTTCCTGGCTTCTGTTCATAATCAAAAAACTCCACTTAATTTTAACAAGATCGGGTGTAATTAAAGCACTCAGATTTCCAACAACAGTATAGGGGTGATAGGTATAATTAGCGGAAAGATCCCTAAAAACTTCTGTTATAACTGATCCATATGACACCTTTGCACTTGGTTTTTCTGGATACAAAATACGAAGTTCTAAATTCTCTGCTTTAGGAATATTATGTTTTTCCATAGCTGGAGAAGTATCCCATGCTATCCAACCAACGAAAAGAATAAGGAGTACAAGAACTGCAAAGAGCATCTTTCTCTTCGACATTATTCTCCCCCAGATAGTCCTAAGTATACTTCTGTGAGTATAACTACGCAACAATTACTTATAAAAATTAGGATTTAAGGAAGAATTAAACTATTAACCAGCAATCTGCAAAACCATCTGCGCCGGATCCCTTATCGCCGGCCCCAATCCGAGTATATAGACTGCCAGATACCAAAACCTTCTCTCTTCTTCATCGGGCACCAAATACCTCAGCCCGTAATAGACGACAGCCAATATGAGCACTATCCAAGGATAGTAAACAAACGCTCCGAACTTTTGAACAAGAAGGTTCTCAATCCAGTGGACTTCTCTGTAGCCGTAATAATGGATGGCCACCACCGTCGAGCCTATGTCAAAGATGTGGGCAAATACAGGGAAAAGGTACAACTTCTCAAAAGGCCTGAACTTGTAATAGGCCAAAATCGGCAGGAAAAAGATCACAGTATAGAAAAGCGTCAGTTCATATGGCCTCCAGCTTTTAACATGTGTTACAAGAAGATAGTTCGCATAGAGGGCTAAAATTGTTCCCCATCCAACGGTTATTTTTGGATAAGTTTTTAGCTTTGAATCTGCAAAGAGAGCCGGCAAGATCAAGAAAAATGCAGTAAAGAATATCCCGGGAGTCAAGATGAGGGGATGGGGCTCTAAAACCCCCCCATCAACCAGTGCCCTAACAGTTGCTCCAAAAACAATCATTGGAGTAACGGCATAGAAGAGCTTTTCATCAACCTTTATCTTGAGGGGCTTTATTATCCACCTGTATGTGTAGATAATCGCCAGTCCAAGAATGATCGCATAAACAATGGTATTGTAAGGGTTATATCCCTCTCTCGTGTACATCGGTTCTATAAAATACTCCCATAAAAACCTCTCTACTGATTCCATTTTACATCCCCAGAAGGCTTCTCTTTGCTCCCTTAAAGCTTTTTCTACCCAAGAGTGAAAAGGCTAATAAGAAAATATCGCTAATAAGTCAGTTAAGGTGAAGTATTATGCCAATGGGGCCACCAATTGTTCCTGGACTTTTTGCTGCAATGGGATCCATGGCAGTGATAGCAATATTGATTGCTCTTGTGATTGCAGGGTTTTCCTGATGCTTGGAGCCAAACTTGCTGGAATAGGGGATGTGACACTTGGAAAATCCATGATAGCCGTCGTTGGCGGGGAATTTTGGCCTGCTTACAGGATGGATACCTATCATAGGGTGGATACTAAGAATACTTAGTGTATATTTGGGTAATAAAAACAGTGTTCAACACAGATTGGGGAAAAGCAACAATAGCTTGGCTCATGACAATAGTTAGAAACAATAGTAATGTTTGCTTTTATGGTACTCTTAGGCATTGGTGTGGCACTCTTTTGATTTTTAATTTTTATTGTTAAGTAAAATAAGAAAAGAAAAGTCAGTTGCTCTTCTTATGTCTGTATTCGTATGCTATGCCACCGTCGATTATGACATAAATGTCCTCTCCACCTTCTGTGTAATGGAGAATTGGCTTGTCTAAAAGATCGAAAGTCTTCTTCAGATCATCTTTTGTAGCTAAGATAACTCTCTTCTCTACTTCAACAGGGGCTCCTTCTGTAATGTAGGGAGCTAGATCCTTAAATTCATTCTTGGGTCTCTGAGCCCTGATTGTATAAACTCCTCCTATAAGGGGTGTTAAGAATAGCAATGCTAATATTGGAGCCACTTTCTTTGCAGTATCGGCGTAGAAGGGCAGCCCAGCAATCCTCACTATCGTCTTTTTTGTTCCTTTTTCTACCACCGTTTTCTGCGTGCTTTCCTTCTCATTGGTGAAGTAGTAAAGACCAGAGCTTGAATCTTTAACTAAAGACGAGCTGTGCTCAAAGCTTTCAGTTATCTCTCTCCCATAAACGTTTCCTTCAACATTAACCTTCGTAACAAACGTTATCTTTCGGTTCAACCTCTTTAAGCCAAGCTGCTCTATTATCTCATTAGTTCTGTTTGCAAGTTTGGTTAAATTGAGCTCATACTGTACGGTAAATTTACCATCCTTTAGCTCTCCCGATTTCTCGAAGAGCCTTTCCTCCCATAAGACAACCTCTTCACTACCCTTATTTACGGTATATTGAACTATCCCCTGAGTCACATAGCTTCCCTTTATTGAAGTCATGGGAGTAAAACGATAGCTGTACGTGATCACAAAGCTCTCTACAAGGGGAATGGGGTATTCCTCCCTTCTTAGTGTTTCTCCATAAAGCGTGTTGTTCTTTAACAAAGCCATATGAATAAGCTCCCCCTCCTGAGTATATTCACCAACCGTCTGCTGGATCGTTACGACAGAGCTAACTCCCATTAACTTTATTGAATAAAATCCAAAAAACAAGAAGAGAACAAGCGACACTGCGAGAACTTCTCTTCTAGTTACCCATTTTTTCAGTTTTTCTTTATCAATACTTCCACTCATCTAAATTTCCTCCATACGCATAATATTTAACCTCTTCTACCAGAGCGTTCTCCGCCCTCAGTCCGATTGCCGCTGACTTCTGTAGTGTTACCGCTTCCAGTAGATCTATCCTTATCTTCGCAATCAACATTTGCCTCTACCGTAATATTGTTGCTAACTATCCCATAACCAACTATCTCTGCACCCTCATTAAGGTAGTATGAACCGCAGGAGGTAAATTCCCATTTTCTACATCTTCCACAAGGTCCAGTTTTCACACATCTTGTGGAGATGGTTATATTCATGTGGGCACTTTCTCCTGGGCCTAATTCAACATTCCATTCTAAATGATCCGACTTTCCGTGCCTAGTAAAGGTATAATTCCCTTTGCTTGCGCTTGTTCTGCTTAGATCTACATCGAATTCTCCCGGGATCACGTCTTTTATGGTTAGGTTTCTCGGTGTTCCCGAATTGTTAACTTCTATCTGGAACACCCATTCTTGGTAGGTTTTCAATGGAATGTTAGTTGTATTCCCGCTTAAGAGAACCTTTCTAATCTTCGGCCCGCTTAGGATTACCACTTTTATTGAACAGGTTTCTATTACTGCATCCCCTCCATCCCAAGTAGCATAGAGAGTTATAGGAACTTCATAAGTCCCCGGATCCGCATTCCCAACGCTGATGTTGCCCCAGAAGGTATAGTATTCCTGGGAATCAATCGGCCTTGTTATACCATCTTCACTCTCTATCCACATTTCGACACCACTTGGAAGGTTAGAGTAATCCGGATCAAGCCAGATATTGACGGTTTTAAGTTCATTTAAGTAGTTGCCAATTGTTAATGCATCAAAAGTAAGTTCGCTGTTCTGGTCAACTATTACCGTAGCTGCGTATCCATCGTAGCACATGAAGCTTATGTATTCTCTGTCATGAGGAACAACTGCAACTTTTACCTCTCTTTCCGCATTAAAGTAGATGAAAGTCCCGCTTGAACCGATGACTATCAGTGATGAGAGAAGCATCAAAAGTATAACTGGAATAAGTTTTCTCATCTTCCAAACACCTCCATTTTGATTTGCCTCAATAAGCTGGATCTTTTATTTCTGATTTTCAATACGTCCTCATTCCCAATGCCCGAGATGAAGTATAGAACTCCAAGAAATACCGAAGTCTCAAAAAGGATTGCAAAAACAGGCAACACAGGATTTACTCTGTATAAGGAACCTATAATCGATTCAGGAAGAAGTGGAATGTAGGCGTTTACCCTAACCTTATCTGTGAACAGGGAAGTTTCCTCGGGAGCGCTTATTGTAACTTTAGCCGTCTCTTCCTCTTGAGGTCCCAATTCGAGCTGGGTCTTTGATATGCCTGAAATCCCCCCGGTTTGGGGCTCAAGGTAGTAAATCATAGGATAGAAGTTCCCGTTTTTTATTGTTATCTCCCTTTCAAACGTAGAACCCGGCAAAACCCATCCTTCTCTCTGCCCTCCGGCTGAAGTTACTGCATATTCTATTGGAAACATCTGCCACGAAGCGAATATCGAAACCGAGAGCATTATTAAGAGAAAGGCTGATGTCAAGATGTAAAGCGTTTTGAACTTGATCTTGATGAACTTTGGCCTTTTTCTTTTGTGCTTCGGCTCTCCAGTAAACGCGAGGGCACCAATAATTATCATGGCAGCCGCAAGGAACATTTTATTCCTCCCTGAGATCCCCCTCTGGATGTAAGTGCCCAATTGTGGGACTTTAAGGGGGAATTGCCAATAGTAATAAGCTTTCCCGCTATTTTATCTTTTGAAACTGGACTTGCCCTACCTTCTTGCTGATCGGTTGCAACGTTGTTATCGCCTTTGGTGATATATCCATCCTCAACAATCGCCACAACTCTATGAACAGTCCAGCTGCCTCTTAAGTTAAAAACTATTATATCCCCAACGTCCGCACTCCTTGAGAAAGGATTTATAAAGAACAAATCTCCCTTATTCAACGCAGGGGTCATACTCTCTGAAGAAACATAAGACATGAAGACGGGTCTATCAAGAAGAGCCCCGACGATAGACCCCACAACAAAAGCGGTAACCGCCAGAATTAGGAAATATTCAATGAGCTTCTTCATTCACATGAGCCTCCAAAGGCTTGTATCGTGATGTGTTGATTATAATCTCCCAAGGGCAATCCTGCAGTGTCGAACCGCATTCCTACCTTTACACTTTGATTTGCTGGGACTTCAAACTCTATGCTCTGGCTCCAGGTGCCGGTATAGGGACTCACAAAAAGTCCAATAGCTGGAGTTGGAGAAGTTACACTCACGCATATCACACTTTCCCCCGTTTCAGTTTCGTTGTTGTATATCTCAAAAACATCATTAAAAACATAGACAGTATCGGGCGAAAGACCCTCTCCAAAACCCGGATAAAGGGGACTTTGGTTACTGATATCGATCTTTAGATAACCGTTGCTTAGAAAAGCATAAGGTGGAAGAGGGTTTTCTATAGAAACTGAGGTGTTATCATCAACAGCAAGAACAACGGGAATCGGCTTCACAACAAAAACTCCCCACATAAAAAACATCATAACTAATATGATCGGCAGAACAGCAAATTTAATAACTTTTCTCACTTTTTTCTCCCCCTAAAATGTTAGATAAAAGGAGCAAAGGCTCCAAGATGGAAAGGTTAAATTAGATCAATCGCATGTACCCTTCCATGCATGTATGCTCATCTGAACTTGTATATCACCGGGGTTGACACTTAGTCCCATATTTGAAGTATCAAATACCATGCCTACGCTAACTGGGGTGTTGTGGTATACTGTGAACTGAAGCTGAGTACCTGAAGTTTCAGCCCAATCTCCCTCGAATATCTCAACGCCGCTTCCTTGAGTAATTGAGATCTGAACACAGATTGGAAAGTCGGTCTCATTGTTTTCCCAAAGCTCGTTGCTTACATTGAACATGTGCTCAAACACGTAGGTGGTGTTTGGGCTCAGACCTCTACCAAATCCCAAAGTTTCATTGTAGTTCGGGTTGTTTGTGCTGATCTCAATTGTGAGTTTGCCGTTGTTGAGATATGCATACGGCTGTGCTGGGGTTAAATCAATAAATTCATTCTCATCTGAAACTATTGCTACAGTTATACCTCTATCTGCCTCATAGTACCTAAAGGTAGCACCTGCCCCCACTGCCAGCATCATGCCGATTAAGAGTATTGCCAATCCTATTAGTTTATTCATCATGATCCACCCCCATGGCATCCTGATGGTAATTCTTGGGGTTCGGTACCCAACCTGTATGCCTTAATTGTCATCTTTGCGTTCCAAACGTCATTTGGGCTGTCACCATCTGCGCTAAGGTCTATGCCTATCTTCTTAGCTTCTCCTCTGTTCAAAATGAAGCATACATCATCTCTTGCGCTGTCTGAGGCTGTCGCCAGAGCTCCACCATCAACTGCATATACTCCTCCTTCATGCCCGTAGAACTCTATGTTCGAGAGGTTTGACGTTATCCTTACTACTATGGTGGTGTCTTCCCACAGATCATTGCTCACTTCAAAGACTTCATCGAAGTTGTACTCGCTTGATGGGCTGATTCCGTCTCCGTATCCGGGATATTTTGGATTGTTTGCTGAGAAGTCAATCACCAAAACTCCGCCATTGTTTATATATGCATATGGCTGAAGTGGGTTTAGGTCAATAAGTTCCGTATCGTCTGTTACAATCGTCCAGTGAACGCTTCTGCTTGCATTGTAGTCCCTGAACGTTGCGCTGGTGGCTAAGGCGGCTGCAAAGGCCACTAACAGGCCTAACATTCCAAGTGCTAAAACTTTTTTCAAATCTTTCGCCTCCAATTTTTTCGAAGGGTGCCCCATTGACATGAGGCACTCATTACTCTCTTACTCCCTTTGAGTATATAGTTAATTCCGGCTTACCTTCGGGTAGTCTGTCATTACTTTATAAACTTCTACATTTTATTAGTCGCCAGATCTCTTGATAACTTTGTAAGTCTTGAAATGCTGAATAATTGACAAAGTGAAATATATTCCTGAAATTATCACGAGGGGCACGTTGTTGAGCCAGAGGCCCAAAAGGGCAAAGAGAACCGAAATTCCTGAATAAAAGGTACTCCAGCTTATGTCATGCTTTGAAACTACTTCCATGTAAACATCTACATCCTCCGGAACCCTAAGCAAAGTTACCCAGTTGTGATCAAATTTTATTATCCCTGCTCTCTCCATTTTTGGAAGGTGAGTTTGGAGCAGACTTACATAAACGCTCTTTCTGTGCTTTCTATTGTTTTGTCCCTCGTTTTCAGCTATAAAGTCCACAATCTCTCTTAACTCAGCCTTACCGTTGTTATTTTGGAGAAACTCCAGAAGAAGCATTCTTCTATCGTTCCCCAAGATCATTGAGGAGGGGCTCATTGTATTATTCTCTCCCTTCACTCCGATCCCTCCTGGAATGGTGTTCATTACCCCACCAGCCGGTAGTGTCTTCTATGGTTTCCGTTTCTATAGAAAAACTCAACTTTTCCAGCCTGTGAAAGCCTTCTTAGGGTCCTTTCAACCTTCTGTCTTGTACATTCAACACCTCTCTCATTGAGAAAGCGGGTTAGGAATGAAACCGTGAGCTCTCCTTTTTCCTTAAGAAGCTGAAGAATCTCTTCTTCAATGCCAACGTGTATTTTTTCCATGAAATATCATCTCCTGACGAATGTTAAGTTAAACAAACTGATTTAAAAATAGGTCAAATTACAACAGCCACTTGGAACTTGTAGGTGCTGGTGGTATATAAACGTTTCGGAAAAGTTCGATTTTCAAGTATTTTGGCATTTTGTACCCCAAATAGAGCAAAGAAGTTTGTTGTTATGTTAACAGTCTCAGAAAAGGCGTAATCTCCGTTAAAGTCATTTAAGTCCTTTTTGGTCATTGCACAATACTTTATCAAAACTACTAAAACTTACATATATTCCAAATCCGACCCTCTCAAAATGCCCTACTGTGTTCACTGCAGCACTTCCAATCAACTTACTCTAAGACTTATTAAGTAGAAAGTTAGAAAATATCCAATGCCAAATTTCTGCTCAAAAAATATAAATACTAAGACATCAAAGTTTTATTGATGTCGATGTTTTTCAGGCCAAGTGACACTCAAAAAAAGGTTATTGAGATACTGGAAGAGCTCACTCCACTAGTTGGTGGATTAGAGAACAGCAGCATAGCCGGGGTTATAACGACGGACGCTCTTGCTCAAACCCTAATCCAGTATTCCGCCATTGCAAACGCTCTGAATTTAGAAATCCCAACTTACTACCTCGAACCCACCAATGGATTTTCCCTTAAGATGCTCAACAAGTTTTCAGAGAAAAGCGAGAATGTCTTAATGGGTAAGGTCTATACTCTGGGAGACCTTCTCGATGCACTTGAGATGGTTCTTGATGACTCATTTGTTTTTGTTTCAAACTTTGGAATCCTTGAGGAGATAGACAAAAAGGGCATGCTGGAGTTAAGAAAAATCGTCGATAGGAGGGGCATATTCCTGGTACTCTCTCATAACGCCCTCGAGATAAACGAATTAAATTTAATCTCGGAGTTTAGAAGGCTCTTCTTCATCCCCGAACTTTTTGAGCACCTTTTAGTAATGAGAGTCAGTGGCTATAGGGGCCACTACAGGTTAAATTTAAGCGTTCTTAAAGCTCCTCCAGAATTTGTGAAAAATACGGGGGAGCACAGCATACCGATAGACTCAAAGATAAAGCTGATTTTAGAATAGCTTGATGTACCCGATGCCGAGGAAGTACCTCATGTAAACTGCAAAGAGGAATGAGGCAAGGGTTATTCCCAAAGCAATGTAATCTTTCGTCTTCATTTCAATGTTGTGGAGAAAAGTCCTCCTTTTGCTCGCACCAAATGCCCTGCTTTCCAGCGCTATGCTGAGTTCATGGGCGGTTTTTATTGATGCTACTATTAAGGGAATTAGAATCGGGATTGTATTCCTGGCCTTTTGGATGAAGTTGCCCCTTTCAAGCTCAAGTCCCCTGGACTTTTGAGCATCCATTATCGTCTGTGCCAGCATGTAAAGGGTTGGTATGTAACGGAGGGCTATTGTTAAGGTAAGACCGATTTCATACGGCATTCCCATTTTGATGAAACCAAGGATTAGGTCCCGTTGTGGGGTTGTCATTATCAAGCCTAAAGTGACTAGGGCAACGGAAAGAAGTCTTATTCCATAGCCGAAACCTATAAAGAGACCAAAATACCAGGGCTTCAAGATAAACGGCCATATAATCATTGCAATTACCGAAATCGGAATGAGGGGTTTAAGGACCTTGAAGATTTCTCTAGGGGTTATCTTACCAAGGGTAACAAGGGTAAGTACTATGAGGAGGAAAAGAGAAAAAAGCAAAACTGGAGAGTTAAAGAGAATTAGGACGACTACACTGAGAAGGGAGCCTACTATCTTAACCCTTGGGTCGAGGCTGTGAAGGAGCGAGTCCCTCTTGAGGTATAATGTGTACATCATGTTCTCATCTCCAAAGCGTTTACGAACTCTTCAACACTCCTGACAAATCCCAAACCCACTTCTTTGCTGATTGTAAGAAGCTTCGGATGATCCAGACCATACTTTCTCAAATCGAGCTCAAAAAACCCTTCAACATCTCCATCAAAAACCTCCTTTCCGTTATATAAAAGCACAACCCTTTCCGCCAGTTCAAGAACAAAATCCATCTCGTGGGTTATTAAGAGAATTCCGTGACCTTCTTTGTAGAGCTTTCTGATTATATCTTTCACTCTCTCGGCATTTTTTTCATCAAGCCCGGTTGTGGGTTCATCGAGAATTAGATATTTGGGCTTCATAGCCAAGATACAGGCTATTGCCAGACGCTGCTTTTCTCCACCACTGAGAGAATAAGGTGAGCGATCCTCATAACCTTCAAGGTTGACCTGCTTTAATGCCCACTTGACTCTCTCTTCAATTTCTTCCGTCGAAAGACCGAGGTTCTTAGGACCAAAGGCCACTTCCTTAAATACGTTTTCCTCAAAGAACATGTGCTCCGGATTCTGAAAGACGTAACCAACAACCCTCGCAAGCTCGGCAACGGTATGCTCTTTGGTATTCATCCCATCCACTATGACTTCTCCTTTCGTTGGCTTTAAAAGTCCGTTCAAATGTTTTGCGAGGGTCGTTTTTCCAGAGCCGTTAGGTCCAACTAGGGCTACAATCTCGTTTCCGAAAGTTAAGCTGACTCCTCTTAAGGCCTCTTTTTTCCCCTCGTAGACATGCCACAGATTTCTTACCTTTATCATCTTTCAAGGATTGGAGAAAGGGCTTAAAAAATTGTCTGAAATGTTACGACGAATTTCCTTGGAAAGCTTCTTTCTGAATTCAAGCAATCAGTCTCTTGAGAACCTCAGATTTTTCCTCGATCTTTTCTCTAAAAATTTTATAAAAGTCAACACATGGTTACAACGTAGGTGGTAAAATGAGGGCAAGAGAAGTTGCATATTCAGCACTTTTTGTAGCACTAACCGCAGTAGGTGCCCAGATATCAATCCCCATTGGTACCGTTCCAATAACCCTTCAGGTGCTTTTCGTACTGCTGAGCGGACTTATCTTGGGAGCTCGCTTGGGGTTCTTGAGCCAAGCAATATATGTTTTCATGGGTGCGATTGGACTTCCAGTGTTTGCCGGGTTTAGCGGTGGCTTTGCTCATGTCTACGGCCCTACGGGAGGATACCTAATAGCATTTCCGATAGCGGCTTTTTTAGTGGGCCTTCTGGCCAAGAAAAAAGATAATATTGTGGGGTATATCTTGGCAGTTGTAGTTGGAATAATCGTAATCTACCTTCTTGGCTGGCTTAGGTTAGGACTTTTTATGAAAGGGAACTTTGAAAAGGCGTTCTTAGTAGGAGTGGCTCCGTTTGTTCCTATAGACTTGGTGAAAGGAGCCTTAGCTGTGGTAATTGCAGATAGAGTGAAGAAAGCGATTAAGGCCTAAAGCCCACTTTTTAAATTTTCTTCGGCAAATTTTATATCAAAGGGAGTTTTCACTTTTAGGAAACTCAACGAAACCTTTGGGTTTTTCTTAATAAGCTCTTCTATGCTAACCGTCTCATAATCAAGGTACTCTGCAATACAGCTTATCCTTCTTTCGTTTTCACTCAAGCATGCTTCAACAGCTTTTCTTAGGGCTCTGGCGTTGTAAAAAGCGTGGGTAACTTCAAGGCTCCCATCGGCCCACATAGGAATCAAGGCATCGGCGTAGCTTTCGTAAAACAGCGTTGAGAGATAATTTACCAAGAAGGGCATCACCAAAGGCATGTTTCCCTCTACAAGGAAAATATCGCCCGAGAAGGGCAAAGCTTTGTGAAGAGCTTCAAGTTTATTTCTAGCATTTACGCCAATAGGATTTGAAACGTGAAGGGAGAACTTTTTCAAGTCACTTTTTCTGACAATTGTAAAGACCTCATCAATTCTTTTTGCATTTAAAAGTCTTCTCTCCACTATTCTTATCATAGGCTCTTCAAGTATTGGAGTCAGGTAGCTCTCCCATTTTTTCTCCCGAAAGCCGAGTATGTATGCCCGCATGGGTAGAGGTAAAGAAGATGCTTTAAAAACCTTCTTGGGATACGTTTATAGGGCTAGTCTGTCAGATATATATGGGGAGAAACATGGAAGAACTCAGTCCAGCACTTACTGTACTTTTGTTTCTCGAAGACTTTGCAAGGGAGAATCCCTCGATTAAGAAAGGTGTCAAGTATTTCGAGTGGCAGAAGAGATATGACGGGTATGATGTTGCTTACTCTGTTGTGGGGGCTACGCTCGCAGAGCTACTCCATGAGGGGTACATAGAGCTAGAAGTCAAGAAAAGACTGTTCGGAAAGAGTGTAATATTCACGAGAAAAAAGCCAATTCCAGAGAGATACGGAGTGCTAGGAAAGGGTTTAAACTCAATAAGCGAATACACACCTACGCCTCTTCATTCCGCCTTGTTCCTTGTATTTCCAGTATCAAGCTTTCCCGCCGCATTTTTGGGGACATACATAATTCAAAAAGAGCTGAAAGAGAAAGAGCCAGAAAAACTGAGAAGCGACCCGGAAGTTATAAAGTATAAGGAAAAGCTCAAGGCGTTGCTGGAAGAGTTTAAAAAGAAAAACCCCGAGTTATGGAGTGGAATTAAAAAAGAGGTAGACAAGGCATGTCATCTTGTAAGGGGAAAACAGGGGTATACTCTCTATTCCCCGCTTGATATGTTGGAGGAAAGAAAAAATGAAAGTAAAAATTAGGAAGGGCCTTCTAGAATATCTCCTCCAGCTTGCAAGAGATTTTTATCCCAATGAATTTGGAGGATTTTTAAGAGAAAAAGATGGGATTTTTGAGGAAGTTTTGATAATTCCAAGGGGGTACTTCGGCAAGGAATCCATTTATTTTGATACGTGGTTGCTGCCTCACGACGAGAACATAAAGGGAACTGTTCACTCGCATCCAATTCCTTCTCTCAGACCTTCCCAAGCAGATGTAAGCTTTTTCTCAAAATTTGGGGGAATCCACATAATAATTGCATATCCCTTTGATAAAAAGAGCGTAAAAGCCTACAACAGCGAAGGAAAAGAAGTCGAGATGGAGATAGTTGAATGACGTTAGAATTCATATGAAAATTTTTATAAATAGTGGTCCTCTTAAATACCTCTGGTGACAGTCCATGAAAGTTAGGGAACTCCTCGAGAGCTTAAATGAAAAGCAAAAAAGAACTGTCCAAAAATGCCTAGAGTCATGTGAGATATTGGACTTGGAAGAAGAAATCGAGACTGAACTTTCTAGGGATTTAATGGACTTCATAAAAGTGTTATCAAACCCAATAAGAGCAGGAATACTGAAAATGCTCAAAAACCGGTGGATGTGCGTGTGTTTAATAGCAAAGGCGCTAAACCAAGATCAGACCCTTATAAGCCATCACCTCAGAACCCTCAAGAAAATGAACCTTCTGCACGAGAGGAGAGAAGGAAAACTCAGATTCTACAGGACAAACCTCGGGGAACTTAAGAAGTACATTGATATGTTAGAAAAGGAACTCCTCTAAAATTTTATTTTGCTTGGTGAGGATTATGGAGAGGCTTCAAAGAGAGGTAGACAGGGTAATAAAAAGTTTTGGTGGATACTGGGAACCTTTTGAAATGCTAGCTGCAGTCGTTGAGGAGCTTGGAGAGCTATCCAGAGAGATGTTGAAGCTGGAAGGCATTAAAGAAAAAGGAGAAAAAGATAAAGTTAAAGAAGAACTTGGCGACGTGCTGTTTGCTCTTTTGTGCATTGCTAACTACTACGGAATAGACGTAGAAAAAGCTCTTCTCGATACAATCTCCAAGTACTCGACAAGAGACCAAAATAAATGGTGCAATAAAGACTGAATCTCTACAACTTATTAGTCAATAAAGTATTTATTCATTCAGCACTCTGTTAGGGATTTTTCGAAATACTTATATAAATTGGTAACAAAAAATATATGAGGGGAGCATATATGAGGAAAAAAATTGACAAATTTGATTTACAGATAATAAAACTGCTCTCGAAAAATGCAAGACTAAACTATAGACAACTAGCGGAATACCTAGGTACAACCCGTCAAAGAGTCTCAAGACGCCTAGAGAAGTTAGAAAGAGAAGGAATAATAAAAAAGTACACAATCATCCCGGACTTTGACAAACTTGGATACATATATGTGGTGCTTGGGATAACTGTGACCCCGGGAACCCCCTTGGAGGAACAAATAGAGATTCTCAAAAACGATGAAAGTGTCAAAGTAGTAGAAAGAGCGATTGGAACCCACAACCTTGTAGTTCACATCTTGGTGCCCAAGGATATGAAAGAAGTTGAGAAAAAAATAACCGAAATAACTGGAAGACTCAAAAATGTTGAGAAAGTTGATGTTACATTCATAACAGAAATCGCCAAATTTGAGCTCGTCTGAAATTTTTTCTTTTTCGGCAATAAGTGAAAGAAAAGCTAATAAAAGCCAGGGAAAAAAGAGACAAGCAGAGTTACAGACGGTGAGAACGATGGACATTACCACTATTGCAGTGATTGCACTACTGGGGACTTTGGCATACAAAGTAAAGGCCCTCGATGGTAAAGGGGTCTCAGCTGCAGTGCTGATTGGAACGACAACCATTGTATTTGGGGGTGTTTTCCCGTTTTTAGCCTTACTTACCTTTGTTCTTCTTGGGGTTCTTGCTACAAAGTACCGTCTTGCTGAGAAAATCAAGAAAGGAATTGCTCAAGAGGGTAAAGGAATACGAAGCTGGCAAAATGTTCTTGGAAACGGTCTCGCAACTGTGATATTTTTGTTAATTGAATACTATACCAAGCAAGATGTATTTTGGGCTGCTACGTTCTCTTCAATAGCAACCGCAAATGCGGACACGCTCGCCAGTGAGCTGGGAAAGGTGTTTGGCAAAGTTCCAAGAATGATAACCACCCTAAAACCTGCGGAAGTAGGAGAAAACGGAGCAGTCTCATGGCAAGGTGAAATCATAGCGTTAATCGGGGCATTCATAATAAGCATCTTTGCAGTGTTTTTAACCACTCAAAAAGTTGAAATGCTCCTCGCGGTAACCCTCGGTGGGTTTATAGGGTGCAACATCGACAGTTTAATTGGTGCAACATTAGAGAATAGAGGAATTGTAAACAACCATCACACAAACTTTTTAGCTACCCTCTTAGGAGGAATAATTGGAGGAGCAATTTTCCTTTCCCTGCTGTGATGAAATGGCGGATTGCTGAGTCGTGATGACGACCTTAGGATCTGAGCTATTCATTCTCTTCCTTTTTCCTTAGTTCCTCTTCATAAACTGTCCAAAGGGCTATCAATACTGCTGGGATTCCGTGCTCTGTTGCAAAGGTCATATATGGCGCGAGATCAACAACATAATCTGCATACCTAAAAAGTCCCCGTGGGATGCCTTCTCTTGAACCTATAAATACCACAACCTCCTTAGCATAGTAGAGGTCTTTTGCCAGATTTTCCTTTATCTCAGAAATGCTGTGTCCTTTTGGGTCCGTAATTATAAGAAGCCTTTTATTTCGTCTTTTGTCCCTTATAACTTGGTAAAGATCCCACACGCTAACTGGAACCTTTTCAACTTTCCAAGGATAAGCTTCTCGCTGAATTTGGTGCCTAGACTCTTGGCCTATTTTTACCCCCCTTATAAATTCCATCAGCTCGTAAGCGTCTATCTTTTCTTTTGGTGCTATAATAAGCTCTTTTACCTCAAAAGCCTGGGCAGCCCTTCCGATTTTTTCGCCAAAATTCCTGCAGGCTTTGTAATCGCCCCAATAAGGCATCTGGACAATTGTAACTTTTTTGAAAAGCTTTCTGGCATCAATTTTATCGGGAGTATACTTTTTCCACTCTTCTTTTCCGACAATAGAAATGTAAGCTCTATCCCCAATAATTTCAACTAAAACTGTCTTATCGGGAAAAGTTAAGTCAACCTCAGCGTTTGTCAGCTCCTTTATTTTTCCTCCGAGGGCAACATTGACGTCAACACTTGAGAACTCGTGCTTTCCCCTTCTCTTGGTTTTAACCGCAAAGCTTTCTCCTTCTTTTATGTGGGAGGCTATTTTTTCCGCAAGGTTTAAAATGTCCTCAATTGTGGCAGAAGTTTCAAAGAGAACTGGAATAACCCTCTCAATCTCAGGAATCTCAAAAAGCTTCTTTTCTGCATCTTTATCCTCACTTTCTACAAGGACAAGACCAGAATATCCATAGGGGGCTATCCAAACTTTGGCATCTTCGAGAAGCTCTTTAATATAGTTGGCAGCAACGGCTTCCATTCCCCTCTGGGTCTTAACCAAAAACTTCATAAGAATCACCGAAAGTTAAGAGAAAAGAGAAACAATCAAGCCTCTGGCTCTGCAAGAACCTTTATCTTTCTTATTTCGGCCCTCTTGAGTGGGTATATTTTCTTGGCTTCTTTTGCTATCTCTGCTGCCATCTTTCCGTTAACTGCCTCAAGCACGAAGTCTGCAAAGTTAAGCTCTTCGGCTTTCTTGCGTATGATCTTCTCCATTATTTCTCTAATGGCTCTTTCTTGGCTTGTCTGTATTCTTCTTATTGCTATAACCATGCCCATAACTCTGAGCTTGTAACCGTCCTTTGTGGTTATGTTGAAGATTCCATCTATTCTTGTGGTTCTTCTCCTGACAAGGCTTCTTATGTAGCTCCTTGCCAGTTTGTGACCCTTAAACTTGGTGTAGGCATTTTGCCCCTTAACGTCGTAGACCTGGAAGTAAAGCTTTACATGACCCTTTGTGAAGTCTCCAGTTAAGTCCCTCAAAGTGGTCTCAATAACCCTTCCTTTTACCTTTTCGGGGTCATCTGCGGGGGTCAAACCTATTTCTTTGCTTCCAAAAAACTCTGGAGCGTAAACTACATACCATTCCTTAAGCTTCCACTTATCCCTTGCAGCTGCAGCCCTTTTCCTTGGGTTGGCTCTTGCCATCTCAACACCTCCACTTTCATTTCTTTATGACATCCTCAGCGATCTTGATTGAAAACACCAAATCATCTAGCGCTACTATCAAGCTTTCAATCTCACCAAGGTATTTAACTTTTGTTATGACTCTACCATCTTCCCAGTAAGTTCTAAATTTAAAGTTTTCTGGTAAATTTAAATTGTCCACTTCAACAGCCCCAGCAATGGCCTTAGCAATGCTTTCGTCTCCATACTCCCAGATTATCTCTGCTTTGGCCTTAATTTTCATGCCCTCCACCGCTTGAATTCTGCTCTCCAAGAAGTTTGTCTATTAGCTCAGCAAACTCGTCTACTTTGTCCTTTGGAATTCTTATTCCTGCAGCTATTGCATGCCCTCCTCCTTCTCCACCTAGGATTTCTGCAGCTTTTCTTAAGGCTTCCCCTAAGTCGTATCCTTTTTCAATTCCTCTTTTCGTTGTTCTTGCGGAACCCTTTACAAGTCCATTTTCTTCGCTGTCTGCTAGGACAATTACAGGCTTTTCAGGATTTGCGAGCTGAGAATTTATTGCCATTGTTGCTGCTATCCCTACCATTGTATCTTTGATATTTTTGCCCGCATAAAATATGTAAGCATGTTCTTTTTCAATTACACTATTCCAGTTTTGAATTAGGTATCTCCTCATTTCTATCTGCTCTCTCTTGTACTCATCTACGAGCTTCAGTGCTTCTTTGAAAGATTTTTCGTCTCCTAGGCATATCGCAACTCCGAGAGTGCCCATGTTGAGCCTTCCTGTGGCGTTTAGAAGGGTTGCAAATTCTCTTGCCTCATGTCTTGGGTCTCCTTCGGGATAGAGCTTAATCAGCACAACATCCCCAATAAGTCTGTCAATATCTTCTTTAGAGGCATTGTTCTTGATTAGGTGGATAACAAGAGCATCGTGGAGCTTTCTCTTTTCCTCTTCTTTAAGCTGCCAGTACTTCATGTCGGGATCAAAATCCTTGCTGCGTAGGAATTCTATTGCATTTCTTAGGTCTCCTGTAATTCCAGGAAGTTCAGGATTTGAAGCATAAGCAAGCATTTGAGCTAAAGTCCTAGTTTCTCTCCCAAAGAGCCTTAGCTCTTTACGAAGCTCTATTAGATCCAGACTTTTTGCATCTTCTATTATGTCGAGGTTCATGCCATGAAATTGTCCATCAATTTCCTGCATGTCTCCAACTGCACCAACCAACGCTAGGTAGCTAAGATCCTTGTTTTTTTCGTTTATCGCCTTCGCTACGAAGTACGCTACTCCAGAACCGCTCAGATCTCTAACACTGTCCGCCCCAAACTGAGTTGGATTTACAAGTATGTGATTTTCCTGCTCAATTTCACTATCTTCTGGAGGGTGATGATCTGCTATAACAACACTGGCATCCTTCAGATAATTCTCAATTAACTTTATAGAGCCGCTTCCAAGGTCGCTGAAAACATAAATCTTCTGCTTTTCTTCTGCAAGTTCTTTTAATATGTCTTCTCCAAGCTGTTTCACTATGCTAAGGTGAAAATCTGCACCTTCTCTAGCCAATGCTTTTGCCAGAATTGCACCAGCAGTTATGCCATCAGCGTCCCTGTGCGAAACAATTCGGATAGTATGGCCTAACTCAATGTGCATCTTTATTAGTTCCGTGCCTTCTCTAACCTTCTCTAAAAATGCGTTCTTATCCATTATACCACCTGTAATAAGGAAAAAGGTGAAAAATCAGCGAACGAGAAGCTTCGCTTGTTCTGGATCGTATCTCCACTTGGCAGGTAGCTTTCCTGTTCTCCTGTAGTACTTTACAAGCCTTCTGATCTTGCTCTCAGTAAGCTGAAGGCCTCTCATTGAGTGAAGGTCTTTGGGGTGCTGCTCTAAGTGTTTCCTAAGCTTGACTGCCTTCCTAATGAGGAACATTAAGTCTTCGGGAATTTCTGGAGCAAGACCGTGCTCTTCAAGTATCTTGGTTATTTTCTTTCCAGTGATAAGTTTAACACTGGGAATTCCGTACTGGTCTCTCAAAATCGTGCCTATCATAGCGGTGCTATAGCCTTCTTTCCTGAGCTTAACAACAAGATTCTCAACTTCTTCGGCTGTATATTCCACCCATGTAGGTGGAGCAGTCCTCGGTGGTCTCTTTGATCCAGATTTTCCCCTTTTTCTTGCGTGCAACCTTGCCATTTCCAACACCTCCCGGTGACGGCCAGCTCCAGCCAGCCGCCCCTTATAGGATTGCCAGTAGTTGGTGATAAAAGGGTTTTAAAAAGTTTGCCCCTACACGGTTTACGCTTTCAAAGGATAAGGGACAAGATAATCTACATTACGAAATTCTTATTAACCTCAAAGGCGAATATATTATTCAGAGCGGAGGGTCAGTTAATGAGGATTGAAATCAAACTCAGACCTGAAAATAAGAATGTTATAGTACCATTTAACTACAACGGTGAAATTCACGACCAGTTACTCGATAAGATTTTCACTGCAGTGCCAGATTTGGCAGAAATGCTTAAAACGGAATACAAAGATTACTTCACTTTTTCCAGAATAATGATTAGGGAGAGGGAAATTATCCCAGATAAGGGAATTAAAGTGCTCTCAGAAGACGTATCACTCTACGTCTCTTCTTCTCTTACTGAAATCATAAAAGCTATTGCAGAAGGATTTATCTCGAATCCCGTCCTAAAAGTGGGAGATGCTACATTCCATATGGCCGACATAAAGATACTCCGGGAGCCAAAGATAAAGGATGGAACGCTTTTTTCGACGCTAAGCCCTATAGTCGTGAGAACAGCCAAGTTTGAAGACAACAAGGTAAAAATTTGGGACCTCTACCCAAGTAATGAGGACTTCCAAGACAAGCTTAGGAAAATAATGCTCACAAAGTTTTCGGAAATGAATGGCAAACTCCCAGAAGATACTGAGTTTCACCTTGATGTCATAAAGTTCAAGCCGGCCAGAATAAAAGTAGGGAAGAGTTATTATAGAGGTTCTCTCATGGTTTTCCGCTACTATGGATCAAAAGAAATAGCAAAGTTTGGATATGAAAACGGTTTTGGAAATAAGACCAGCTATGGTTTTGGGATGGTCAAAGTAATTGATGAAGAAGAAGGACAATAAGTCCTAAAACTGTCTCTATCCCCCAAACCATTGCAACGAGTTGGGGCTCTTTCACTTTTTTTATTCTCATTAATAAGCCCAAAAAACTTAGATAAGGTGGAGCTTTTAACGTCCCATCTTCCAAAACCTCCGTCTTCCCCAATGGTCTGCCTTTAAATCGTATTTTCGACTTAAGAAGAAAATCCACAAAGTGGGGCAACAATAGGAACGCTGCAAAGATCTCAACTTTGCCTAAAATGCCAACGAGCCCTATTAGAGCTCCGAGAGATAATGTTCCAGTATCCCCGGGAAAGATCTTAGCAGGATATTTGTTCCACCATAAGAACCCGAAGGCTACAGCAGCTCCAGTCAATGCTAAAATTTGGGCACTGCCAGAGGTTATTAACCCTAAAAAGAGAAGGGCTATGGCCGAAGTCCCCACTTCCAACCCGTTGAACCCTGCCAGCAAGTTTACCAGATTAGCAGAGCCGGTTATGAAAAGTATTGCAAAAAGGTAGTATAATACCCCCAGTTCCATGGATGCCAGAAGAATATCTAACCCAGTATTTACAGGAAGTGAGATAACAAGGGAAGAAACCAACAAAGACAACAAAACTTTGTGAGATTGTTTAAGCCGTGTTATGTCGTCTATTATGCCTATAACACCAAACAGAAGAAATATCACCAGAGCTTTTGCAAGGGCATCATTTAAGAGAGAGACAAGGCTTAAGGGCAACGCGAGCAAAAGAACAATACCCCCCATTTCTGGAACCTCAGGCTTTTCCAATTTGTGAATATCCTTCCCGACTATGCCAGCTTTCCTCATAAGTGCACCAATGTAAGGAGTTAGAATGAGCGAAAGGATAAAACCCACAATAAGCGTTATCATTATAACCACCAAGGGCAAGTTAAGTAAGGACTTAATAACTCTTCCGCTACCACAAGAAATACTACAGGGTGGAAAAGCATGGATATCAAACTGGTCGTCTTTGATCTCGATGGAACACTCGTAGGTGCTCCAATGAACTTTGAGGAGATAAAGGAGAGATTAAGAGGAAGACTAGAAAAGGAAGGGGTACCCAAGAAGCTTATTGGCGATTTAACGCCCATGTATGAAACCCTTATTAAGATATCTCAAGCCACAGGTATAGATTTCAATAAGTTGCACTCATTCCTTGTTGAACTGGAAGTGGAAAGGGCTAAGGAGAGCTATTTATTTGAAGGTTCTAGAGATCTTCTGAAGCTGTTAAGAAAAAGTGGAATAAAAATAGCCCTTATGACGAGAAGCTCTAGAAAGGCCACAGAATATGTTTTAAAAAAACATGGAATTGAGGAGTTTTTTGATCTCGTTGTTACCAGAGATGACGTGGCACCAGAAGACGTAAAGCCAAACCCCGGCCATTTAAAAAAGATACTTGATCATTTTAACATTCCACCAACAAAAGTGTTTGTTGTTGGAGATCATGGATACGACTTAATTCCCGCAAAAAAATTGGGATGCATAAGTGTGCTTATAACCTCCAACGAAAGCGGAAGAATGAGTTTTAAAGTTGAAGAAGAGGCGAACTTTGAAGTAGCAAATGTTAAAGAAGCCATTGAGCTGTTCAAACGACTGCTTAGAACATATGTCGTTGTGCCCGCATACAATGAAGAAAAAACCATCGGCGATGTTTTAGAAGACTTGCTTCAATATTTCAAGAAAGAGGAAATCGTAGTGATAAATGATGGAAGTAAAGACAGAACTAGAGAAATAGCAGAGGGAAAAGGTGTCGTCGTCTTAAATCACCTTGTAAACAGAGGGTTAGGAGGAGCGCTGGGGACGGGGATAAGATATGCCCTCCTCAAAGGAGCTGAATTGATAATAACCTTTGACGCCGACGGCCAGCATTTGATTGAAGATGCTCTAAGGGTTATGAAGCTAGTTGCAGAGGGAAAAGCAGATTTTGCCGTCGGCTCAAGACTGAAAGGAGACATAAGCGCAATGCCGTTTGTAAAACGCTTTGGGAATTTTGTTCTTGACTTTATAACGGCGATATTTGCAAGGAAATACGTTACCGACTCCCAAAGCGGTTTAAGATGTCTGAACAAAGAATGCGCCTCCAAAATAAAAATTACATGCGATAGATATGCTGTTTCAAGTGAGCTAATAATCGAAGCCTCAAAGCACGGGTGCAGAATAGTTGAAGTCCCTATAAAGGCTGTTTACACAGAGTATGCCAAAAAGAAAGGGACAAATATCATAGAGGGTGTAAAAATAGCATTTAATTTACTGTTAGATAGGATGAGGTGATAAAAATGTACGCGGTTCAGTATATTGCCGTCATCATTGTTTTGGCACTCATGGTATATGTGCTCGGAAAGTATGGGAGAAATGAACTTGATTGGCAGGATTTGGTGTTTTGGGAGGCTTTGCTCTTTATAATGCTGGTAGTTTCCCTGAAACCAGTGGAAATATCGACGACAATAAGAAAAATCCTGGGACTCGGCAGGGGATTAGATGCATTGTTCGTAGTTGCTATAGGCCTCAGCTATTTGCTGCTGTTTAGACTTTACATCGCAATAGACAAAGCTGAAAGGGAGATAACCGAGCTGACACGTCAGATCGCAATAGAATTTCAGGAAATTCGGGAAATGTTGAAAAAACTTGAGAAAGATTAATCTTTTCCAAAGAGTTCTTCCAGAAATATTCTAACTCTCTCCTTGGGGACTTTGAATTGCCTTATTTTTACAATCCCTTTTTCTTGGGCTTCTTTTAGCAAGATCTCAGTAGCCTCATTTGGGTACATTTCCTCATAAACTATCTCTTTAATTCCCGCATTTACCAGCAATTTAAAGCAGATATCACAGGGAAAATGAGTAACATAAAGCGTTGCTCCTTCCAAGCTTATGCCTTTTCTAGCGGCCATTGCTATGACGTTCTGCTCCGCATGGACAGCTCTGTGACAGTGACCATCTACTACTAAACACCCCCCATCTATACAGTGATCCATATTCCTCGGGGCTCCGTTATATCCGGTTGCTAAAATGTAGCCATCTTTTACTGCAACTGCCCCAACCCTAAGTCTAGGACATGTAGCCCTTAGGCTCACGAGTTTTGCAATAAGCATGAAGTACTCATCTTTTGTGGGACGAATTCTCTTTATATGTTCCGCCCGCTCTTTATCTAGAAATATCTCCACTCCCATATCACCACCTAATAAAGAGGAACCAAAGAACTTAAAAGAATTTTTGATCAACTGAACATCCTTTCTCTGGGGTTCATAGCCTCAATTTCCGCCATAATCCTCCAGATTCTTTCTTCATAAGTTGGATGTGTCTCAAAAAGCGACTTTTGGTGAGGGCGCTCTATCGTTGGTTCGATAGATGGGAGCGCAGACTCCTTGACTCTAACTCTCAAGTCCTCATAATACTTAAGCTCTTCAAGAGCTCTCTTTAAGGCCAACGGGACGGGGATCAAGTGCAGTGCTGTTTCATCAGCCTTAAATTCTCTCTGTTTTAGCCAATGTGACCTGCACACTTCATATAGAAGGTAAAGGGTGAAAGAAGCTAATGAACCAAAGGTGCTTCTGGAAAATAAGAATAAGAGATTCAAAAAGGCCATAACCAACATGAAATACCTTCCACAAGAAACCAGCGGGAAAAGAAGCGTGTCTCTATTCTTTATGTGACCTATCTCATGAGCTGCAACGGCAAGAATTTCTTCTTCATCGAGAACTTCAAACAGACCCAGAGAAAGCACAATTGAGTTCCTAAAGGAGTAGGCGTTTGGGATATAATCATCCAGCAGGTAAACTTCGGGAGTCTTTATTCCCGCTTTGTTTGCCATTTTCATTATTCCCTTATAAAGCCACGGCAAGTCTTCATATGAGATCTTTCTGTGTTTCTTCTTTAGGAAGTTCTTAACAGTCCACAAGTACAATCCGACGAGAGTAAGAAATACCCCTAATATTAACCACAGCCCGATTTTTCCCAAGTATAAAAGCGTAATCAACACTTGGGCGAGGAGTATAAGCTCAAGCACAAACATCTGCTATCACTTCTTGATTTTTGAGAGGTATGCGACTGTTGCTTCTTTAAAATTGCTCATAAGAGCATTCAAAATGCTCTCAACGACTTTTTTCTCGAATTCTTCCTTGCTCGTGGCTATGCTATAAACATATCTCATTCCTCCCCTACCAGTGTCCACGCTCCTCTTTAACAAGCCCTTTTCACACAGCCTGTTCATTAATATGCTAACTGTGGAACGCCTTAGGTTTTCATGTCTTCTTTTTAAGTACTCATAAACCTCTCCAGCAGTTGCAACCTTTGCTTTCCACATATACTCCATTATCTCAGCTTCCATCGGAGGCAAAACTGCCCTTAAACCCTCCTCATTTAGCTTGAATTCATGAGGTTTCATAACATCTACCTCCAGTTTGATTATAAGCAAATACCATACATAAATTTTTTGGAAAACTGAATGCCTTACAGAAGAGCCTATTTGGCGGGCCGGGGGGGATTTGAACCCCCGACCTGCGGATTAAGAGTCCGCCGCTCTAACCATGCTAAGCTACCGGCCCACGCCCAATCCAATAAGGATTGAAGACTATTTATAAACCTTTCGGTCAAGGAAAATAGAAAAATTTATAAACAAACTAAGAAGACAAATAAACGACGCTCTTGCGGGGGTTGCCGAGCCTGGTCAAAGGCGCGGGATTGAGGGTCCCGTCCCGTAGGGGTTCCGGGGTTCAAATCCCCGCCCCCGCACCAAAATTCTTCGTTAGTTCTGGTCGGTTTGATAGATAAGTAAGATTTTTAATCGCTTTTTCAAATACTTTCATCATGTCCAAAAAGCATGCAATTGGAGCAGTTTTTCTTTGGTCAACGGTTGCATCTGCGTTCAAGCTCTCGCTTCAATATTTAACGCCCCTTCAGCTAGTCTTTTATGCCTCATTAACTTCACTGCTTATTTTTGGTGTTTTCTACGCTAAGGATTTTAGACTAAAAAGAGAGAATCTTCATTCTGCTTACCTTGGTCTGATTAATCCGCTCGTTTATTACGTGGTACTTTTCTCAGCTTACGACCGCCTGCCAGCTCAAGAGGCACAGGCCCTTAACTATACATGGCCCCTAATGCTGGTTATTCTCTACGCAATTGTCTTCAAAAAGAAGCCCAAAGCTAAAACAATAGCTGGCTTATCTCTTGGCTTCTTGGGAGTTCTGGTTGTTGTAGCTAAGGGAAATCCAACCGAACTAAACTTTACCAATCCTTTTGGTATCATGTTGGGCCTTGGAAGTGCCGTGATATGGGCGACTTATTGGATACTTAACCTCCGCGATGAAAGGCCATTAGTTGAGAAGATGTTCTGGAACTTCTTTTTTGGCTTTATCTATGTAGCAATTGTAGCTTTCGTTACTGGGGCCTTAATTATCCCAGAACTAAAAGCCCTGATGGGAGCTGTCTACATTGGTCTCTTTGAAATGGGCATAACATTTTTGCTCTGGTATCAGGCAGTAAATGACGATGTAGCTTTTGCGTCAAATCTAGCATATGTAGTCCCATTTCTATCTTTAGTTTTCATTTCGGTGATTGTGGGTGAAACGATAGCTCCATCAACGGTTGTAGGACTAATAATGATAGTCTGCGGAATTATTATTGGCCGAGAATAAACTCCTACTAAAACAGTTTTATGGAAAGTATGAAAATAGAAAAACAAAACTACTTCCCAAACTTTTCCTTGTACAGTTCGGCAAGCTTCTTAATTCCCACTGGGATATCTTCTTTGCTTGGCCTTGAGAAGTTAAGCCTTATGGCATTTCTTCCGCTCTCATCTGTGTAAAACGGCTTTCCTGGCACTACGACTACTCCTTTCTTCTCCATTAGTTCGCTGGCAAAGGAGATTCCATCCGCACCCTCTGGCAAGAACAACATAACAAACATTCCCGCTATTGGTCTTGTGAACTCCGCATCTGGAAGGTTCTCTTCCAGAGCTTTTAGCATGATGTCTCTCTTTTCTTTGTAGCCCAGTAGTGCTCCTTCCAAATGGTACTTCTCGAAATAGCCTCTCTTTAAGTATTCCAGGGCGATGTACTGAGAAATTGCCGGGGCACAGAAGTCAATGGGCTGTTTTTGCATGAGAACCTTTTTGAGAATTTCTCTCTCTGCTATTATCCATCCAACTCTAAATCCAGTTCCAAGAACTTTGCTGAGTGTGCCGGCCACTACAACCCTTCCTTCCTTATCCAGGGCTTTTAAAGGAACTATATCCTCTCCCTCGTACCTCATGAAGTTGTAAGCAGTGTCCTCAATTATCAAGAGGTCATACTTAGCTGCAATTTCTAGCAGAGCTTTTCTGCGCTCCATGCTCATTGTAACTCCCATAGGGTTCTGACCAGTGGGAATTGTGTAAATGAATTTAATCTTCTGTCCCTTGGCTTTAAGTTCCTTTATCCTTTCCTCCAGCAAATCTATTCTCATTCCTTCATTGTCAACTGGAACTCCCTCGATTTTTGCTCCCAACTGTTCAAATGCCAGCAAGGTGTTAATGTACGATGGATTTTCGGTTATTACAACATCTCCCGGATCTATCAAAACCCTTCCAAGAAGATCCAGTGCTCCCGTTCCCCCTATTGTAATAACAATATTTTCTGGAGAAACCTCCAAATGATCATACTTCTTTAGAAATGCTGCTAACTCTTCTCTAAGTTCAGGAATTCCGTTTGCTGGAGTATACATAACGGATTTTGGTTCTTTTTCAAGAACTTCCTTTGCTATCTCTCCGAGAACATCTCTTGGAATTAAATCTGGGTCAGGGTCTCCAGCTGCGAGAGAAATCAACTTCATTCCTTTCTTTTGAAGTTCTGATGCTTTTTTCATTACTTCAGCTAACGCTGAGCCTTTAATCCAATTCGCCCTTCCGGCTAAGTATTTGGTATAATCCACAGACATCACCATTGATTAAATCTTTTGTAAAGATATTTATACGTTTTGACCGTTATCTTAGAAGGGGAATGTCATGAAACCTAAGGTGTTTATAACTCGACAAATTCCGGAAAATGACATTAAGATAATTGAAAAATTCTATGAAGTAGAAATCTGGAATGATCCAAAAGCACCTCCTCGAGATGTTCTCCTAGAGAAAATTAGAGACGTTGATGCGCTGGTGACTCTCGTAACAGACAAAGTAAATGAGGAGTTACTAGAAAACGCCCCCAAGTTGAGAATAATAGCTCAATATGCAGTTGGTTATGATAACATCGACATTGATGCAGCCACAAGAAGAGGAATATACGTTACAAACACGCCCGGAGTGCTCACGGATGCAACGGCAGACCTTGCATTTGCATTGCTTTTAGCAGTGGCAAGAAGAATTGTAGAAGCTGACACCTTTGTAAGGAGCGGGGAATGGAAGAAAAGTGACGTTGGATGGCATCCGTTGATGTTTTTGGGATATGGACTAAAAGGAAAAACCTTAGGGATAATCGGCTTTGGAAGAATTGGTCAAGCCTTAGCAAGGAGGGCTAAGGGATTTGGAATGAAAATCATTTACTACTCAAGAACTCGCAAAACTGAAGCAGAAAAGGAAATTGGTGCTGAGTACGTGGATTTTGAAACTCTTTTAAAGGAGAGCGACTTTATAAGCCTCCACGTTCCACTTACTAAAGAGACCTACCACATGATAGGAGAAAGAGAACTTAAGCTCATGAAGCCCAATGCAATCCTCATAAACACCTCAAGAGGAGCCGTTGTTGATACAAACGCTCTAATCAAAGCATTGAAAGAGAAATGGATAGCCGGAGCGGGTTTGGACGTTTTTGAAGAGGAGCCATACTACAATGAGGAACTTTTCAAGCTGAAAAACGTTGTCTTGGCTCCACACATAGGCAGTGCAACTTATGAAGCTAGGGAGGGCATGGCAGAGCTGGTTGCAAAGAATTTGATAGCCTTTGCTAAAGGAGAGATCCCACCAAATTTAGTCAATAACGATGTTTTAAAAATTAGAAAGCCAGGATTTGAATAAAACGCTTAGCGTCCTCGCACATATAGACGTTGTTGAAATAAACATAGCTTTCCTCTTTATTCCACTCTTTAACTTTTTTTGGTTATCTCTCTCAGCTCCTTTTCGCTGTATTTATGCTTGTATGTTATCCTTTCCCCTTGATAACTGCCGTGAAGGCGGTAGTAGTTAATTCCTTTTCCGTGAAGGGGCTTTCTAACAACAGGGTCGGCAACGTCAATGAGGTCAAATTCTCTAACGAACTTCTTGATTCCCTCTTCACTCCAACCTCTAAGCTCCACAGCTATCTCAAACTCGTCTCTATCTATTCGTGCAAAAAACTTCTCAGCGTTTGCAAAGCTCTCCTCACTTTCTTTAAAGCTCTTGGGAAGCTGAATTAGGATAAATTTTGCCCCTAGAACTTTAGCCTCTTTAAGTGTAAGCTCCCAGTATTTGAAAACTGCTCCAGTAGGTCTTAAAAACCCTACATCTCCAGATGGCTTTACATTACTTCGTCTCCACGTGGGGCTTGTTGGAGGATGTGTTATACCCTGAAATGCCTTAATGGAAAATATAAAATCTTCTGGAGCTTCCTCTCTCCATTTTTGGAGAGTTTCTTCTTGCAAAATTTTGTAAAAAGTTTGCTGAACTTCTACAGTAGTGAAGTCCTTAAAATATTTCCTTCTCGCTTCACAAAAACCACATGTTCCAACAAATATCATGATAAAGAATACAAGGAAGGAAGGTTAAATACCTTTCCCAAGTAGTACTAAAATTAACCCTTTATTGCATCATTGTTTGAAAAGTGTAGTGGCTTTCCTCACTCTGAAGGGATAAGCTTTCAAAATTTAATAGTTGTTGGGCAATTTTCAATGATAAAAAACTTTTAGAAGGGACGAAAGAAAAAAGAAACATTCATTCTTCGTATTCTTCTATTGCACCAAAGCGACATACGCTAGCACATACTCCACATCCGACACACTTGCTGGGGTCAATTTTATGCACTTTTCCGGGCGCACCTTCAATGGCATTTTGTGGACAGTTTCTGGCACACAATGTACATCCCCTACATTTGTCTGGAATTATGCGGTATTTCTTTGTTTTTCCTCCTTGCTTTGCGCGCAGTTCCTCAATTTCTTCATCTTTGAGCCATCTGAGGTTGTCATCGTATTTATCATAGGTTGCCAAAAGAAATTCATTGCTCATCTCTAATGCGTTTGTTGGGCAAACATCGACACACTGCTGGCAAAAGACACATCTTCCAAGCCATAGGGTCACCTTTTTAATTTCCTCCACGTATTCAAACACTCCCGCTGGACAAACTGTGACACAGAGCTTACACCCTATGCACTTGTCAACATGGTAAACTACCTTTCCCCTAAATCCTTCTGGAGTTGGAACTGGGTCAGTGTGAGGGAAAGGATTTGTCGCTGGCTTCTTGAGGAGGTTGCTTAGGACTACGGAAAGAGTCGGAGGAATCTTCATGCGATCACACCTCCCAGAACGTCTATGGCAAGCAATATAACTCCTATCAAGCTCATTGGAATAATTCTGCTCCAGAACATGCCGACTGCCTGTGTAATCTTGAGCCTTCCAGTCACAGCCCTGAATACGCTCATGCTAACGAAGAGGACTGCAAAGACTTTAAGCGTGTGGAAAAGCAAGTCAATGATAAGCGCCCCGATGCCACTTATACCAAGGTATCCACTTAAGCCCCATGGGAAGAAGATTGCCACAACTAAGCTGGCACTTGCAAATTCTTTCAGTGCATTGCTTAGCTTAAACAGAGCTAAGTGTCTTCCACTGTATTCTGCCATAGGACCTTCCGCAACTTCTGTCTCTGCCTCTGGGATATTGAAGTATCCTACCTCGATTTCACTTGCAAGCCAGAATATAAACACGACAAGAAGGATAAGTGTACCAACGATTGTTGCAGGGGTTCCAATTTCCCAGATGTTATACTGATAAAACGTCCCCAAGCTGAAAGGTTTTTCGACTCCAAGTTTGCTCAAACGCCATAGTATTGCGAATAGTCCCAACATCATGGGAACCTCTCTGGAAGCAATCATGACAATCTCTCTCTGAGCTCCTATCTGGGCATATGGAGACCCTGAGCTAACAGCACCAATTACCCTTATGAATGCTATAAGGGTGAGCAGGTAAATGAAGACTATAACGTCTCCTTTTGTTGCCAAGAGTGGCTCGAATCCAAGAGGAGTATAGGCTAGGAGAGCTATTGAAGATGCCAAAGCCAATACTGGGGCAAGCTCGAAGAGCTTATTAGCATCCCTTGGAATTATTGACTCTTTGCTAAGCAGCTTAAGGAAGTCATAGAAAGGCTGGAGTATTGGAGGGCCTATTCTCCTCTGCATTCTTGCAACAAGTTTTCTGTCTAGTCCCTCCCAAAGGAGAGAGACGAATGAAACGTAAAGGTAAATTGCAATTAGTCCTAATGTTATGTAAATAATGTTCATAAAAGACCACCTCCTCTCGGGCAACCTATTCCAATTCTCTCAGGCTTTGCTTTTATGCTTGGATTTATCTCTCTTGTCTTTTCAATTGAAGCTTTAAGAAGATCTTTTTCTGTGAATATCTTCTTTTTTCCAGTTTTAGCATCTATAACAGCTACTCTGTCAGTACAGCTTAAGCATGGATCAATTGACGCTATTGCAACCGGCACATCAGCAAGCTGTTCACCAACTAATGCCTTGGCAACAGCAAAGATGTTCGGGAACGTGGGCTCTCTCGCTTTCCATCTGGCTGGGCCATCTCTTCCGGGTTCAGCCATCACGTAGTGAATTACTTCTCCCCTTGGAGCCTCATAACGCCCAATTCCTTCTCCTTCTGCTTTTTTAAGTTTAACAAGGACAACATTGTCCTTTGGAAATGCCTTTATTTTTCCTTCTGGCATCTGGTCTAGTGCCCTCTCAATAATCTCCATGCTCTGCCAAAGCTCCCCAACTCTAACGACCATTCTATCGAAGATGTCTCCCTTAACTATCCCTGTGAACTTCTTGGGAGTTATTGGCTCTATCCCTAAATCAGGGTATACACCAAGCTTTTCATTATATCTAACGTCTTTTTTAACGCCGCTTCCCCTTGCCGTTGGACCTTGAGCGCTGTATTCAATGGCCAGCTTCTTGGGTATAACACTCGAATCCCTAAGCCTTGCCTCAACTGTTGGATCGTAAAGGAACACCTCTTCGATCTTTGGCATAACCTTCTCACGGTAGTATTTTATCATGTCCAATATTATGCGCTTGTGCTTCTCTGTGATGTCTCTCCTAACTCCTCCGATAGTGTTCATGGCGTAGTTGACTCTATTGCCACTTATTGTCTCTAGGACATCCATTACCTTCTCTCTAGCGAGCCAGCTTAGATGGAGAACGGTGTCGTAGCCTATGTTATGCCCAACAACTCCAAGGTTCAACAGGTGTGAGTGAATTCTTTCAAGCTCTCCGATTATTACCCTTATGTACTCCGCTCTTTCTGGCACCTCTATTCCGGCCATTTCCTCAACTGCTCTGGAGTAGGTGTGGTTGTGAGAAAACGAACAGATTCCACATATTCTTTCAGCTAGGTAAAGCACCTGAAGGTAATTCCTTCTCATTGCTATCCATTGAAGTCCTCTCAAGTTATATCCCAGCTTTACGTCAACGTTAACTATGCGCTCTCCATCGAGGGTAATAATGAATTTCTCAGGCTCCTCTAATGCCGGATGAATAGGACCAAAAGGAATTTTAACCCAATACTCCACCTTGTTTTCCATCTCTAACCCTCCTTCTTCATTTTGTAAGGATGACCTGCGTTCTTTACCATTGACTCGCTGATACCTTTCTCATCTTTCCTAAGAGGATAAATGCCCTCTGGAAAGTCGTCCGGCAAAAACAGTCTCCTCGGATCGGGTATTCCTTCATAGAATATTCCTAAGAACTCTTGGACTTCTCTCTCATACGGGAGGGCACTTGGGAGAATGTCCGCAATGCTTGGAAGTGTTGGATCGTCTTTGGGGCATTTGGTCCCTACTACCAGTGATATGCTCGGAGCTTGCTCATAGAACAGTTCAAGGTGGTACTTAGCTTCCAAGTAGTCCCCTCCGTCCCTCCCTATTATTATTGAAAGCTGCGCATTTGGGTCAATCTCTTTGATAAGCCTCATAAGCTCTTTGAACTTCGTCCTATCCACATTTAGCCAAACTCTCTTTCTTGGATGAGGAAGTTTGTTCTCGCGGATTTCTCCCTCAACGTCAGGGAATTTTTCCATGACAGTGTTTAAAAACTCTTCAGGAGTCATTTCTTCTCACCTTCTATCTTTTTTATGAGCTTCTCCAAACCTAATACAACACCGTAGAGGATTGCTTCCGGCCTTGGTGGGCATCCCGGAACAAAGACATCCACTGGAATGTGCTTGTCTAGGGGGGCATTTGTGAATGGGCTCTCAAAGAACACACTGCCCCCGGTTGGGCATGCTCCTACGGCAACAACCACTTTTGGGTCTGGGGTTTGCTCATAGATTAGCTTAACCCTTTCAAGGCTTTGATCTGTAACTGGCCCCGTTACCAGCAAGATATCGGCATGCCTAGGGGTTCCAACTAGCTTTACTCCAAATCTCTCTGCATCGTATCTAGGGGTCAGAGCAGCTATTATTTCAATATCGCACCCATTGCATGATCCGCTGTTAACGTGAAATACCCAAGGGGATCTTCCAAGATACTTGCAAAGTGCTGAAAGTCTTTTCTCAAGTGTTTCCCTCTCACTCATCCTTTCACCCCCAAATGACTAGCGCTCCAAGCACTATTGCTACAGTAATCAAGAGGTATACGACATAATCTGTAAGTAACCCAGTGTGTTCTCTTCTAAATGCCAAAAACATCCTGTGAACTCCTCTTATTAAGCCCCACATTACATGCCTGCCGGTGAAATATCCCTCAAGATGTTCGAACTGAGGAATAACTTTATCTTGATCTTCACCGCTAATGTAGATTTTTGTTCCGTCTCCAGCCCTTCTGGTTCCCATGCTAGCGTTTTCTGCCCATTTCATGATCAAATAGCTAATTACCAGACCAATAAGGAAAGCATAAAGGAAATAGAGGGCATCCCAATAACCGAACATTTCACGCACCTCCAATGAATTTTAAGAGAGCCATTATGTACTCTCCATTTAGCTGTTCAAGCATTCTTGCTGTTGGTAGCATCACTTTGTCGTTTATCTGCCATGGAAGGAGCCCCATCACAATTATTACCACTACCAGAATCAGCATTGGAATTATCATGCTCTTTTCTGGCTCTTTTGCCTCTTTTATTCTATCGCTTTCTCTGCCTAGGAAGGTAAAGAGCACTCTAGTGTAGGCGGCAAGAGAGAACACTGTACCAACAACGGCAATAGCTGCTAAGATTGGGTTATACATGGCAGAGCTTTCGTAGATAATCCACTTGCTTGCAAATCCATTCAATGGTGGAAGACCAATTATTGCAGCCGCTCCGATTATGAAGGAGAACGTTGTTAATGGCATTCTCTTTGCCAGTCCACTCAACTCGTTGAGGTTCTTTGTTCCTACTTGGTGAATAACAGCACCGGCCACAAGGAAGAGGAGAGCTTTTATTAGTGCGTGGTTTACTATATGGTAGATTGCTCCGGCCAGCGCTAATTCTCCTGCTTTAGTGCCATAGGCTAGAATTCCGATTCCAATTCCGAGCAGAATATATCCTATCTGCCCTACACTTGAGAAGGCAAAAAGCCTCTTCATATCGGTCTGCACTACTGCCATTGCATTTCCTACAAGGAGCGTTAGGCAAGCAAAGAACACTATAACCCAACCTACCACATTCATATCGACTGCAGGAGCATTGAATGCCCTTAGGTATGCATGCAGTCCGGGGTTGAAGATACTGAATATTATTCTAGCCACGGCATAAACTCCACCAGCCTTAATTACCAGTCCAGAAAGCATTGCTGAGATTGAACTTGGAGCCGCTGGGTGTGCATCGGCTAGCCACATGTGGACTGGAACAGCACCACTCTTGAAGAGCAGTCCTCCGATGAAGAATGCCAAGGCAACTTTTGCTACAACTGTTGGGTTTTCAGCTATTTTTATGGCGAGATAGCTCATTGTAAGTGTTCCGTACTGGCCATAAAGCAGAGCAATGCCCAAGAGAATGAAGGAACTTGCAAGTGAACCGACGAACATGTATTTTACTCCTGCCTCAATGCCTTCCCATGTGTCGTTTCTGAAAGCAACTAACGCGTAGCTTGCAATGCTCATTATTTCCAAGAACACATAGAAGTTGAAGATATCCCCAGTGATTACAATTCCCAACATTCCCAGTTCCAAAATAAGTATTAAGGTGTAGTATTTCTCCAAGCCTGTGTCATGCTTCATGTATCCGAGAGAGTATACTACCGCTAGAAAGCCCACGAAAGCTATTGTTAAAGCTAAAAGGGCACCAAATAAGTCCACTTCCCACACGATTCTAATTGGGAACTTCACTCCTTGACCGATTGGGCTATCGCTTCCTAGTGTATAGAGAATGATCTCGTTGGTCTTCCATACCGTGTAAAATATTTTGGCGGAAACCGCAAGTGTAGCACCACTAATGATGACTGCCCAGTACTCCTTGACTTTCTTGCCAAGTAGGCTCACTATTGGCATTGAAAATGCTCCGAATAAGGGGATTATAATTAGAAATGGGAGCATCATCCTCTCAACCTCCTTAGCTTGTTAACGTCAAGTGTGCCGTAGTGTCTGTAAGCGTTTATCGTTAATGCCATAGCTAGTGAAAGTACACAAACTCCAATGACTATGCTCGTAAGCACTAAAGCTTGTGGTATTGGTCCAACCATTGGAGTGCCCTTCAGTGTTTCATAGCCAGTATAAATTGGCGCCGTTGGAGGAATTCCATTTTCTAGTCTGTATCCCAAGCTTATTAGCAGGAGGTGTATGCCTGCATCAATTAAATTGAGAGCCAAGATAAGCTTGATGAGGTTCCTCTTGTATAAGAACGCATAAATGCCCATGAAGACCATTAAAAATGCCGTGATAAACTGAAGGGGTATCACTTCCTCCACCTCCTAAAAAGGGCTATTGCAAACACAGCACTCATTAGTCCAGTGTAAACCTTCAGGCCTACAGCCAAGTTCATTATTGGAAGGTATCCGGCTGATAGAAGCGTACCGGGTTCTCCGTTGAGTATAGGGCCATTGTGCCATAGGGTGTTGTAGAAAAATGCCACACCGAGACCAAGCATGGCAGCTCCTAGAAAAACTAAGCCGCCCAATCCTTCGAGGGCTGAATAAAGGTTTTTGTTTATCCTTTTCTTAGCCTCATCTAATCCAAATGCTATTATGAACAATATACCTGCTCCAGCAATTGTCGCTCCACCCTGGAATCCTCCTCCAGGCGTGAGATGTCCATGAGAAACTACGTAAGCTCCAAAAATTCCGATGAGGGGTATAGTTGCCCTTGCCATTGTTTTAACTATGAGTCCCATATCACTCTTCATTTTCATCCCTCCATTTTCTAAGCAATGCAACCGCTCCCGCTATTGATGTGAAGAGAACAGTGGCCTCTCCAAGGGTATCGTATCCTCTGTAGTCGAAGACAATGTCTGTAACGATGTTAGTTCCACCGACTTCTTCAATACCGTGATCAATATAGTACTGGTCAGTATAGCGGTATTTTTGCCAGTCTTCTCCCCCTAGACCAAATTTCAAGCCATAATCTGGATGAGTAATTAGCAATAATACTCCCAATATAAAAAGCAATGCCAACGCTCCAAAGGTCTTTCTCATGGCCCTTCACGCTCCCATCTCTCGGTTTTTGAGATACCATAAACCACTATAGCCGTAACAACACCAGCGCCAACAGCCGCCTCTGCTATGGCAACGTCTGGGGCATGGAGCATGTAAAACTCCAAGCTAAGAAGAAGACTCATGGCTGCAGATGCTAAAGCTGCTGAAAGTAAATCCCTCGTGGTTATCATCCAGTATGAAGAAAGCAGAATCCCTATGAGAATTCCCATTTGAATAATCATATCAAAAGTTAACACGCTCATGCGCTCTCACCCCTTAACTTTCTCTCGTAAGCATCTACAACGGCCCTTGCTGGTTTATAACCACTCAAATGTGCAGCCTTGGCTATTGCGTGAGCACCAGTTGGGTTTGTGAGCAACAATGCTATTAGTGCAACCAAGCTGTGGAGAGCCATCTGAAGGTACTTTGGATTTCCTGTTTCCTTTATCTGCCAGATTGCATGGACAACTACAGCCAAAACAGCGAATATTGTCCCAAAAGTAGTACACTTTGTGGCTCCGTGTAAACGAGTATAAACATCAGGGAATCTGTGAAGCGCAAAGCTCCCCAATAAGTTGAACGTAATGCTAACTGCCAGAAAAGCATATATTATGCCCTCAATCACTCTAATCCCCCCTGAAGGTACTTAGCAATTACCAACGTCCCGATATAACTGAGCAAAGCGTATACTATGGCTATATCAATGTAAATTACTCTATCATACGCCGCTCCTAAGAGAATCATTCCTGCCACTACGAGCGTGTTTAGGGTGTCAACACCAACAACCCTGTCGGGAACGCTAGGACCAAGCATTATGCGAATCAATGTTATGAACGCCGCAAGTGCGATTGCAATTGCCCCATAAAAGAACTCAGTAAAGATCATCTTCCCAACCTCCTTGCCCATTTTTCAAACGAACCTGCGACAGGCTCTGATGTTTTTGGTTCCTCTTCTCTTACATAAATCCAGTGGACATAGAGAGCTTTTTCTTCTGGACAAGCATCTACAGTCAAAGTTCCTGGAGTAAGTGTGATTGAGTTGCTCAATATCGTATATTGGGCATCGTTTTCGAGATCAACAGGTACTCTAACAATTCCAGGTTTTATTTTTCCAGTAATCACTCTGTAAGCCACGTCTAAATTCGCCTTTGCCATTCCCCAGAAGAGGGGACCTATAACATAAACAATAAAGCCGAGCCATTTTACTGGGTTTAGAAATCTCTGCGTTTTTTCTCCTATGATGTTCCTTGTGGAAAATCCGACTATTATTGCAAATATTGCCCCTGCTATTAGCTCCTCAGTGCTCCAGAGCATCCCATTTGTACCTGCTGTAAGTACAAGCCAGAGCACAAACGACCATATAAATGCGACAAGGAAACTCATCTTTCCCACCTCGAGTCTTAAGTTAAACCTTAGTTCTCACCAGTTTTTGCCATGGTCGATGCAAATTTCAACAGTTTCTTTTAAAAGACTTTTGTAAAAGCCCAAATTAACAATAAAAGTACAAAAACCCTTGTTTTTAACCAAGGGTTATGTTAGAAAATGTTCATTTATATCATGTCATTAACCAATATGACCCAATAATATATATCAAGCAACGTTTAAGCACATTGTTGTTATTCATTACTCGCAAATTTGGAACGGAGAAGCTTCTTTAAATATTTTGGCAAAAATGCAAACCTTTATAAACCCACAAAAGAACTAAATCTGGCACTCTTCTGGAGTGCTGAAAATTTGAAAGGAGATTGTTGGAAATGTATGGAGATAGATTTGGTGGAAGAAGGTTTGAAGCTCCAGTTAAAGTTGGAGAAAGGTATAAGGTAAAAATAGAGAGCATCGGCCAAGGCGGAGATGGAATTGCTAGAATCAAAGGGTTTGTAGTCTTCGTCCCAAACACAAAAGTAGGGGATGAAGTAGAGATCGTCATTAACAGTGTGAAGAGAAAATTCGCCTTCGCCGAAGTTATCTGATGTTTATTTAACCTTAAAAGTCATCCTAAGAGTTAAATTCGACTTTTCTCTTAATTTTTACACTTGAACTGCGAAAGGTTTATTTACTATGATGCTAGTTAGTCTCTATAGTGACCTACAATGGAGTATTACCAGGCCGTTTTTATTGGGCTATTGCAAGGAATTACAGAATGGTTGCCGATAAGCAGCTCTGGGCAGATAATGCTGTTTTTGATAAATCTTCTAAAGATTCCTCCAGAACAAGCTTATTCCTACTCAATACTTTTGCATTTAGGAACCCTTATGGCTCTTCTTTTTAAGTTCAGGTATGATTTAGGAAAGATCTTACTTAAATTGATCCTTCTTAGATGGGACGAAGAGGAGAGATTTTTATTTTACTCTACGTTATTCACGGGCATAATAGGCTTACCTATTTACAAAACGTTCAAGATAATCGCATCATCATTTAATGGAGAAGCCATTAATGGTATAATCGGCATAGCCTTGATACTTACTGGCATAATTTTAAAGAAAGCCCAAAAAGCCCCCTTGGAAAAGCTGGAAGAGGGGCTAAAAAAAGAAAAAGAAGAAGTTACAATACTCGATGCAATAGTTGCAGGAGTTGCCCAAGGAATAGCAGTAATCCCCGGAATATCAAGATCAGGAATGACAATAGGGAGCCTTTTGCTTTTAGGCGTAAAACAAGAAAAAGCCGTAAAGCTTAGTTTTTTAATGGCCATTCCGGCTATTACTGGAGCACTGTTTTTAGAGTTACCTGAAGTCTCAAGCACTCCTGAGACCTTAACAATTACTCTAACTGCAGTAATGACTGCATTTATCGTGAGCCTTCTTACAATTGAGGCTATGCTAAGAATTGCCAGACGGCTTGATTTTTCCAAGTTCTGCATTTTCTTTGGCTTCATAGCCTTAGTAGTCTCTCTCCTGGGGGTGTTGATATGAAGGGTGTAGTACTCGCAGCCGGAAAAGGCGAAAGGTTAAGGCCTCTCACAGACGATAGACCGAAAGTCATGCTCAAAGTTGCAAATAAAGCGATAATAGATTACGTATTTGAAAACATATACCCATTCGTCGATGAATTTATAGTAATCGTGAGGTACCAAAAAGAAAAACTCATGGAGCACTTAGGGGACGAGTATGGCGGAAAACCAATAACTTATGTAGAACAAATAGAAGGAGAAGGAACAGCAAAAGCTATTTACTCTGCAATTGAGTATATTGAAGATGAGGAGTTTTTAGCCGTTAACGGAGACATATATTTTGAAAGGGAAGGCATAAAAACGCTTTTACAATCCTTCAGAAAAAGTAATGCTGATGCTGCATTGCTTGTGAAGGAATTTGAGGATCTAACTCATTTCGGAATGGTAGAAGTGGAAGGAGAACTCGTAAAGAGTATTAAAGAAAAGCCGGGGGCTGTTCCTGGATATGCAAACTTGGGAATTTACATCTTTAAGCCAGATGTTTTTAGGTTCATAGAGAACACTCCCCAGAGCCAACGGGGCGAGTACGAGATAACCGACACAATAAATCTCATGATAAAAGAGGGCAAAAAAGTCACATACGCTGTTTATGATGGTTACTGGAACGATATAGGAAGGCCATGGAATCTTTTGGAGCTAAATGAGTATATCCTCAAAAACCATCTCCAGCACAGCATAAAGGGGATTGTAGAGGAAGGAGCAGTAATCCTTCCTCCCGTGGAAATCGGGGAAGGAACAGTTGTTAGGAGTGGAGCATACATCATAGGGCCAGTAAAAATTGGCAAAAACTCAAAGATAGGGCCAAATTGCTTTATAAGGCCTTACACAAGCATTGGAGACAAATGTCACATAGGAAATGCCGTTGAAATCAAAAACTCAATAATAATGGATCACAGCAATGCCCCCCACTTGAACTATGTAGGGGATTCAATTATTGGAGAAAACACTAACTTAGGAGCAGGAACAATAACCGCCAATCTAAGACACGACAAGGGAACCGTAAAGGTGGAAGTAAAAGGCAAACTCGAAGATAGCGGAAGAAGAAAGCTGGGAGCAATAATAGGACATAACGTGAAAATAGGGATTAACGTAACAATATATCCAGGAAGAAAAATAGGGAGCAACTCCTTTATCGGCCCCGGAATTATAGTTGACAAAAACATTCCTCCAAATGTGTTGGTTATCGCAAAACAAGAAAAAGAGATTATTGAACGGTGAGTAGTATGGATTTTGTTCCTTATCTAAATTTTTTATCGAGATGGTTGCTTTTCCTTGCTGTGCTGTATAAAACAACAAAAACCAAGGAAAAAAGGTGGGGGTTAATAGCTACTGCTTTGCTTATAAATGCTCTTGACGCAGAGAGCTATATCTTAGTTCCTTTCGGCATTCCTATTAAGCAAGAAGCATATGACATTGCATCTAGCATTCCGGACTTTCTCATAGCTAGCCTGCTAGTTTGGGGAGGGATTCAGTTAAAGAAAGAGAGAAGTGAGTTTAAAGATGTTGTAGGGCTGGGGATATATGCTACCGCAGCTTATATCTGGCTCTTCCTTCTGGCAACAGAATTTTTTGATAAGTTCGAATCTTCGTTTGCAATTAAATTCTTGTTTCCCTACTTCGCCTTGGGGGCATCTTTGATTTATCTTGGACACACATTGAGGAACTATGTAATCTCCAAGAGCACTCTTGAGGAGCTTTTCCCCATAGGGCTCATCCTATTAGGAGCAATAAACCTCACGTATCCATTTACAAGAAACGTTGAATCATTTGCCTCAGCAATGTTTTTATTAGCGGCAATCTTTCGACTAATGGCTGCAGTTGGAGCATTAAAATTTGCAATATATCCCGCGGCAATATTTGCGAAGCCAAAAGAACAAATGCCATCAAAAATTAAAGGAGCATTTATGTTCAAGAGCAAAGAAGAGCTGAAAAAAGCAATCCCAAACTTCTTTAGCCAAAATGTTGTTGTAATAACGAGAGACCTACCACGGAACAAAGTTCCGGAGAATACTCTCGTCTACTGGCTCACAAAAATGGAAGAAAACACAAAAGCAGACGGAAATATTTACACAGTGTCGCCAACAAGGATAGATGTTTTAATCCACCTCCTAACTAAAAACCTCAAAAGTGGATACAATGCAGTTTATATCGACGGATTTGAGTACTTAATGATAGAAAATGGCTTCGATAGTGCTGTTAAGTTTCTGTTTGACCTAAAGGATAGGGTATTAAGCGAGGGAAAGGTTATAGCCCTAGTAGTAGATCCAAGGACTCTAACCGACAAGCAAATTGCACTTTTAGAGAGAGAGTTTAGCAATAGAATAGGGACATGAAAAGAGAAAGCTCAGAAGCCAAGGTACTCTATAAACCTTCTGGTGTGCTTCGTCTCTCTTTGGAGCTCTGCTTTTTGAAGTATCTGTCTTTCTATTGCCCTTAGAGCGTCGTGAACTGCTTGTATTGCACCCCATGTTTCTCCTGTAGCCATAAACTGTCCTTTGTCAGTTACAATCCTCATTCTTGCTTGGTACAGGTGAACTCCACGAAGCTTTTCTGGGAATCTCCTGATTCTAAGGTATATGATTCCCTCATTACCAAGTAGCTCTTCGTAGCCCTCTACGAACCTCTTTATGTCAGAGATTATTCTTTCTCTGGTAAAGTCGCTTAAATAGTGAGCATCTCCCCCAAGCTGTAGGTAGAACTTCGCTTTCTGCTCGACCATTCTTGAAATTGGAAGCAACAGGTCTTTAACTGTAAGGACACCTTTAACTACATTTTCACTATCCACTACAATAAGCCCATCGATGTTGTGCTCTTTCATTAGTGCTACAACTTCCCTGACGCTTGTTTCTGGCTTCACTGTTACAACTCCTCTAATCATGACCTCCCTAAGTTGGGTTGAGAACGGTGGGACCTTTTCTCCAGCTACTTCTCCAAACTGTGCTCTGAATCTGGGTTTTATAAATCTGATAATTAAGTCATGAAGCGTCACTAAACCCTCAAGCTTTCCATCCTCATCTACAACTGGAATTCTGGAAATCGCGTGATCTCTCATTGTGGCGAGTGCCTTGGCAACTGTATCACCGGGGTTAAGTGTAATGACATCCTTGCTCATAAACTCCTTAACAGGTTTTTTCCCGAATTCTTCCATGGAGACTCTCTCAAGCAGGGCAATATCACTTATTACACCAATAATATTGCTCTTATCCTCTCCAACAGGGAGTGAACGTAAATCCGTCTCTATCATAAGTTTAGCCGCCAAACTTAGGTCCTCATCAGGCTTTATAACGGGTGCAGGCTTATACACATCCCTAACCTTAGCTTTGGTTGGATCCCATTTCAAATGGGAGCGAATTATCAAATCTTGGGTTAATACCCCCTTGTAGATATCTCCATCAAAAACAACAATTAAATCTGGGTCTTCTTTTTCAAAAATTCCAATCGCCTCAGAAAGAGGGGCGTTTATGTTAATTTTTGCAAATTTTTCTGTCATAACTTCCTGGACAGAAATCCCGACCATTCTTGACACCTCCTTCAATTTTATTTGGTTTTTATTCCATTTAAACCTTTCCAAAATAGATTTTATTTACATTAGGTTAATAAACTTTTCGCCTCCTTAATGTTTCAAATTTATCTCAAATGGGTATTTTCTTTTGAGAACTAGGTACAGAGCGGATAATCCTCCAAGTGCATTCATAATACTATCCCTTACTTTGTTCACAGTGCTTTCATGGATGAACGAGATTCCACTCTCACTAAGCTTTTCAGCGACTTCCCACCCAAAACTTAGAAAGAAGAGAATTAAAAACGAATAAAGAATCAGCCTTCTCCTTGTTAAATTTAGATACCCCTCATTTGACAGGTTAAGAAGGATTTCAGTTGTAATGAGCCAAACAACCATGCCTCCAAGAAAATGGCTTACTATGTCTGCGTTTCTCCACTCTTTATGAAAAAGATCAATTGTAGTGAAGGGAACGTTTACGAGGGAAACATGCACCGCTATGAATATCCCCCAAGAGCGCTATTGTGTTTTTATTGTAAAGTGGAGCTAAAAAGGCCTGAGTTTGTAAGGAGAATTAGGAAGATATTTCTCAGCTATGTCAGGTATGTAAAGACCCATTAACGCTACAAAAGTTCGGTATATATGATCTACCCTTCGATAGATAAGAGCTGTTATAAGTCCCAAGAAAACAATGAACCTGCTTATATTGAGCACCGTCTTAGACTCTATGGAAATCACCAAAATAGTAATATGCGAACCTTCCATTTAAGCGTTTCTGAAAAATGAAAAAGAAATCAGCCAACAACCTGAACAGCCAGGTCTGCTCTGACTATGCCATAGCCATAGTCAGGATCCCATCCTGATGCTCCAAGATCATCAGCTGTTGAATGGAGTATATTTCTGACATCTTCCGGTGATAAAACACTGATATCTTCGTTACTATGGTCATTGTAGCAGACCGCCTGAATCAGCGCAACAACACCACTAACATGAGGACATGCCATAGATGTTCCGTCCAATATAGCGTAGGTGTCGTCAGGATATGTGCTCAGTATACCAACACCGAGAGCGCTAACCTCCACTCCTCTGTTGCTCCACCATGGTACTTGGTCATTAATGTCAGTCGCACCAAAGTTGTATCGTAGTTTTTAGTTTCCCAAAATCCTTATAATGTATCACTGCGAATGAGTAACAAACTTGTATGGACTCATGGGGTGATAACATGGAGAGAACTGTTAGTCAAATAAAATCAAAACTCCCGGAAAATTTGGAGGGTCTTTTGGAACTCGCATATAATTACTGGTGGAGCTGGAACAGAAGAGCTACAAAACTTTGGGAAAAAATAAACCCCGAACACTGGCGAGAATATAAGAATCCCGTTAAACTTCTCCTCGATACTCCCGAAGAGAGATTGAAAGAACTTTCGAAAGACGACGATTTTGTAAACTTGTATGAACTTGTTATCGATCAGTTCAGACATTATATGAATCCTGAGAGCACATGGTTTTTAACAAATTATCCAAAATGGGAAAAGCCAGTAATATACCTGTGTATGGAGTATGGAATAAGCAAAAGCCTCCCAATTTATTCTGGCGGACTAGGGATACTTGCTGGAGACCATATAAAGACGGCCAGCGACTTGGGGATACCACTTATTGGAATTGGTCTTCTCTACAAGCATGGATATTTCAAACAGGAAATCGACAAAGATGGAAGACAGATAGAAGTTTTCCCTGAGTACAACCCAGAAGAAATGCCAATCAAGCCCGTAACTACAGATAAGGGAGAGCCAGTACTCATAGAAGTTCCGATAGAGAATAGGATAGTGTACGCAAGGGCATTTGAGGTTAACGTGGGTAGGGTAAAGCTGTATCTTCTCGATACCGATGTTCCACAGAACTCTCCCGACGATAGAACCATATGCGATTACCTCTACAATGCTGAAATAGACAAGAGAATAAAGCAAGAAATACTACTGGGTATCGGTGGAATGAGACTTTTAAGGACACTGGGAATCGAACCGGCAGTTATACACCTCAATGAAGGACATCCAGCATTTGCAAACTTCCAAAGAATAGCGTGGTACATGGAAGAAGGCTTAAACTTCTTGGAGGCCCTAACCGTTGTAAGAAGCACAACAATCTTCACAACCCATACTCCCGTGCCAGCTGGACATGACAAATTCCTCATAGCGGAGGTAGAAAAGAGACTTGCCAAATTCCTCGAAGGCCTTCCAAAGGAAGAGTTTCTCAATTTGGGCAGGGAAGGAGACCAGTTTAACATGACGCTTCTCTCAATAAGAACTTCAAGCTACGTGAACGCTGTAAGCAAGCTCCATTCAAAGGTAACCAAAGAAATGTGGAGCCACTTGTGGCCTGGTGTTCCTCTAGATGAGATCCCCGTAGAGGGAATCACAAATGGTGTCCACACAAAGACCTGGCTTCACAATGAGATAAAGAAACTCATTGACAGGTATGTGGGAAGAGTTTGGAGAGACTACGCAGAACTTGAGGGTCTTTGGTACGGAGTAGAGAGGATTCCAGATGAGGAACTTTGGGAAGCACACTTAAAGGCAAAGAGGGAGTTCATAGATCTCATCAAGAGAAAGATAAAAGAGAGAAACGAACGGCTTGGAATTGACGAACCTCTGCCAGAGATAGATGAAAACGCCCTTATAATAGGCTTTGCAAGACGTTTTGCCACATATAAAAGAGCGACACTGATATTAACTGACCTGGAGAGGCTCAAGAAAATAGTAAACAATCCAGAAAGGCCAGTCTACATAATTTTCGGTGGAAAAGCACATCCGAGAGATGAAACAGGTAAAGAGTTCCTCAAGAGGGTTCACGAAGTCTCTCAGATGCCCGAGTTTAAGAACAAAATCATAGTGTTTGAGAACTACGATATGGGGTCTGCAAGGGCAATGGTAGCTGGAGTTGATGTATGGCTTAACAACCCAAGGAGACCCTTAGAAGCCAGTGGGACAAGCGGAATGAAAGCAGGATTAAACGGCGTTCTGAACTTAAGCGTATACGATGGATGGTGGGTTGAAGGTTACAACGGTAAAAACGGATGGGTCATAGGAGACGAAAGCCTTGAACCCGAAACAGAGGAAGATGACATCAGAGATGCTCAGAGCCTCTACGACCTCCTTGAAAATGAAGTCATTCCCACATACTACGAGAACAGATCAAGATGGATTTACATGATGAAAGAAAGCATAAAGAGCATTGCGCCCAAGTTCAGCACCCACAGAATGGTGAAAGAGTACGTTGATAAATTCTATTCAAAAGCCCTGACAAATGCAATAATTCTCCGGAGAGACAACTTTAAAGCAGCAAGAGAAATCGCATCATGGAAAGCAAAAGTCCTCAGCTCTTGGGATAACGTGGAGATAGAGCGCATTGTAACTCAAGATGCCACCGCAGTTGAGGTTGTAGTAAATCTAAATGGCCTAAGCCCAGAAGACGTCAAGGTTGAGATTTACTACGGGGTTAAAGCAGAAGGATACGCCATAGAAAAGCCATATGTTATAGAGCTCAAGCACCCTCAAAACCTCGGAGGCAGCAGGTGGCTTTATCGCTATGAGGGACCTGCGCTCAAGAATCTCGGCCATCCTTGCTGGCATTATGCCGTTAGAGTTTATCCATACCACGACAAACTCCCCCACAAGTTCTTGCTTGGCCTTATCAAGTGGAAGGGATTCTTTGAGTCCTGACTCTTTTATTTTAATTTGGAAAACGTTATAAATCAAAGAACCCCAACTTAAGGAGGGTTATCATGAGGATAGTGTTTGATATCGGAGGCTCTGTTCTGGTTCCCGATAGGCCCGACATCGAGTTCATAGAGGAGATTGCCTATCAGCTGACAAAAATCAGCGAAGATCATGAGATAGCTGTAGTTGTCGGAGGAGGAAAAGTAGCAAGAGAATATATCCACGCAGCGAAGGCCTTTACTCCAAATGAAACTTTTAAAGACTATATCGGGATACATATAACGAGAGCCAATGCAATGCTCCTAATAGCGGCGCTTGGAGAAAAAGCTTACCCGTTTGTGGTAAGCGACTTCAGAAAGGCATGGGAAGTCATGCAACTCAAGAAAATACCGATAATGGGCGGAACACATCCGGGTCATACAACAGATGCAGTTGCTGCTCTCTTAGCTGAGTACCTCCAAGCAGATTTGCTGGTGGTTATAACAAACGTGGACGGGGTTTATGATAGCGACCCCAAAAAGAATCCAAACGCAAAGAAGCTGGATAGGATTTCAACTGAAAAGCTTGTGGAAATAGCCATGCAAAGCGAAAGCAAAGCGGGAGGAAGCGGTGTTGTTGATCCTCTAGCTGCCAAATTCATCCAAAGAGGCAAAATAAGAACCTTAATCATCGGCAAAGACGATGCAAGAAACCTTTTCGATGCAATAAAGGGTAAGCACAAGGGGACTTTGGTCGAGCCGGAAGATTAATCTCCAGAGCCTTTTTATTACTTTTTTGTGTTGTGAATTGTTAGGCTTAGAAGAGCACCCAATTTTTGTTGAATGGCTTTCGGTAGATTTGCCAGTTAAATACGGCACGAACAGTAGTTAATTTTTCCGACTCTTTCGATACCTGTAATCATTAGTAAGAAACTTTTAATATCAAAAAAGTTTATAAAGTCCCTACGCATGAGATATATAACGGTGGTACTCTATGTGCGCTGAGAAAAACTGGAAATCTACTTTGGAAGAAATAAAGAAAAAAACTGGAGAGCTTGTCGGTTCTGCATCAGAGTTGTCTAAGTTTCTGGAATATGTCCATGCAGCTGAAGCACCGAAGGCTCTTGATACAAAAACAAAAGAGCTTATATCCTTAGCAATAGCGGTGGTTGTACGTTGTGAGCCTTGTATTCTCTGGCACTGTGAAGCTGCTATTAAAGCTGGGGCAACAAAAGAAGAAATTCTCGATGCATTAAAAGTTGCCGTGGTGATGGGCGGAGGACCAGCCTTAATGTACGCCACAAAGGCATATGAAATAGCGAAAGAGTTCCTCAAGGAGTAAACATCCAAAAAATTTGTTTCTTTAACTTTTTCAAAAGCTGCATACTCAATACTTCAAACTCAAAACTATCGTCAGATGGTGATGATAACATGAGAATAGTTGTTATTGGTTCAGGTACAGCAGGAAGCAACTTTGCCTTGTTCATGAGAAAGCTTGACAGAAAGGCTGAAATAACCGTAATAGGAAAAGAAAAAACAATGCAGTACTCCCCCTGTGCCCTGCCGCACGTCATCAGCGGTACTATAGAGAAGCCCGAAGACGTTATCGTCTTCCCGAACGAGTTCTATGAGAAGCAGAAAATAAACCTAATGCTCAACACCGAGGCCAAGGCCATAGACCGCGAGAGGAAAGTCGTGATAACCGATAAGGGAGAAGTTCCTTACGACAAGCTCGTGTTGGCTGTGGGTTCAAAGGCAGTCATCCCGCCAATAAAGGGCGTGGAAAACGAGGGTGTCTTCACGCTCAAGAGCCTCGACGACGTGAGGAGAATTAAGGCCTACATAGCCGAGAGGAAGCCGAAGAAGGCCGTCGTCATTGGCGCCGGGCTGGTAGGCCTTGAGGGAGCCGAGGCTTTTGCCAAGCTCGGCATGGAGGTTCTGGTCGTCCGGCGCGGGGACAGAGCAACGACAATGCTCGATAAGGACATGGCAAAGCTAGTCCAAGAGGAGATGGAGAAGCATGGGGTTTCTTTCCGCTTCGGGGCCTGTCCCAGCGAGATAATTGGAAGCCCTGTTAAGGCTGTCAAAATCGACGACGAAGAGGTTGAGGCCGACCTTGTCCTCGTGGCAGCGGGTATGAGAGCAAATGTTGACCTCGCCAAGAACGCGGGCCTCGAAGTCAACCGCGGCATAGTGGTTAACGAGCACCTCCAGACAAGCGACCCGGACATCTACGCGATAGGCGACTGTGCGGAGGTAATCGATGCAGTAACCGGTGAGAGGACCCTCAGCCAGCTCGGAACGAGCGCCGTGAGGATGGCGAAGGTCGCTGCTGAACACATAGCCGGAAAAGACGTCTCTTTCAGGCCAGTCTTCAACACCACCATAACCAAGCTGTTCGGCCTTGAGATAGGCGCCTTCGGAATAACCGAAGAGCGCGCGAAGAAAGCGGGCATTGAAATAGCGGTCGGCAAGTTCAAGGGCTCCACCAAGCCCGAATATTACCCCGGCGGAAAGCCGATAACCGTCAAGGTCATCTTCAGGAAGTCCGACAGGAAGCTCATCGGTGCCCAGATCGTCGGTGGCGAGAGGGTATGGGGCAGAATAATGACATTATCAGCTTTGGCACAGAAAGGCGCCACCGTTGAGGACGTTGTCTACCTTGAGACCGCCTACGCTCCGCCGGTGAGCCCAACGATAGACCCGATATGTGTGGCCGCTGAGATGGCCCTTAGGAGGTTTCACTGAGCGGTGTTTCGAGGGATAGTTTCTCTCTTCCGTCTCAAATTTTCCCTCCCTTCTATTGTCCCCGGGTTAGTTGCATTTACAATAGCGCGCTACCACTACGGTGTTTTCTTCACGATGGATTTCCTCATTGCAATGCTCGTGGTGTTCCTCGTAACTTCCGCAGGGCTCATAATCAATCAGTATCACGACTATGAGCTTGACGTTCTATCAAACAGAACCGACCTTCCCCTCGTGAAGGGAGAGGTAAGTCTAAAAACTGCCAAATTGCTTGGCTATAGTCTCTTTATCCCTGCTGTTCTTCTCGCAGAGCTGATATCCCTCCGAGCTGTATGGATAACTCTCGTTGCATCGTTCTTCGCTATAGCGTATTCCGCACCACCCCTTCGCTTCAAAGCAAGGCCTTTTATCGACTCCTTCACTAACGGCCTCACGTACGGCCCTCTAGTAATGGCACTCATCTTCGAGTCCCTGCGCCTTCCGGTTAGGTGGGCGGTTGTTTACTCCCTACCATTCTTTGTATTCCTCTCAGCTGGTCACATGCTTCTAGCTGTTCCGACAATAGAGAAAGACCTCTCGTCTGGGGCGAGGACTTCTGCGGCTTTACTGGGACAGGAAAGAGCTATAAAGGTGGGAACACTTCTCTTCATTATCTCCTCGATCATGGCAGTTGCTTACTGTCTCCTCGGCTATTACCCCAAGGCCTCGCTTACTTTCTTGCCTTTTATGACCTACTCCATACTTCAGCTCTGGAAATGGCTTCGAGGGGGAGATTGGAAAGAAGCCTTCAGAAGAATGGAAGTGGCTTTCGTCTTCGGTGCTCTGGCGTTCTTGATACCCTTTTTCTTATAAGCCGTGCCGTTAAAATATCAACAAGGTTTAAGTGCTTTCTTTCCAACTTAGGCTTTAGGTGATTTTATGAAAATAAAGACAGAGATAAACTAATGCTCGGCATCGGGACGGGAATACTGTTTGCGTCTTCACTTAGGGTCTTCGTGGCTGGCGCCTATGCAAGCCTTGAGAAGACATTCTTTTACGGTGTGAACTTCCCGTCCGGAATTGGGATAATACTCTTCATCGTGGGGGCACTACTCGTAGGAAGGCTGAGCAGAAAAGCTGGGGCAACCCTAATGGCGGCGTATGCCCTCGTGCTCCTCGCCACTGATGCGACTGAATATACCCACCTCCTCGCGGCATTTACACTTCCTGTCGCACTCTCCCTCGTAAAGGAACTTGAGGTGAAATACCTAACGACGGGCCTCGTAGCTGACCTAGGCCTCCGGGTACTGACAGTCGGGGGTGAACCTGTGGACTTCCCCCACACGAGAGTTGTCCTTGCGGTTCTTGTGCTCCTAGGAGCGTATGCCTTATGGAAGGAGCCCGGGACACTTAAGAAGCCTGGTTTCGGCCTCTACGCCTTCGCAGCTTTGCTTGAACTTGGCTTGATATATCCAAACGCGGTGCTCCGCTACTCTGGAATCAACGTCTATTACCTCCTCACGTTCGTGGGCTTTTCCTTCGTAATCGCTCTCGCGTTACTGCTAGGCCCCTACCTCGCGAAAAGGCAGGACGTTGCCATAACACTGCTTGTCCTCGGCTCGACGACTCTCTTCTTGAAGCCCCTCTCACTAGTAGGCCTTCCGCTTGCCTTGGCATCCGCCATTGCTCTTCTTGAGAGTGCCAAGGGCAGCAGGGGAGGAGTCATGGGTGCAGTTTACCTGTTCATTGTAGCGACTTTGGCTTTGGGCGCATACGTCGGCAGGGATATCGGTTTACAGTTCATGGAGAACAAGCTTGAGGTTCTCATTTTGGGAGCCTCCCTAGTCTACGCCCTCACTGCCTACGGGAAGAGCTGTGAGGTGAGCCTTCCAAACACTAAAGAAATAGTAGGTCCACTTGGTGGCCTAGTGATCGCTTCGCTTATAGTCCTGGCGCTCTTCTACACGGGGCCGAGCTACGTTGAAGCCAAGAGGGAAGTTTTAATCTGGACGTACAACGGCCACCAAGGCTTTGGGCCCTACGATGGGACTTTCAACGGCTATGAGCTTGTGAACCTCCTGAAGGAGCAGAAGCCAGACATCTGGGCGGCGCAGGAAGTTGTGGGGGGAATGATAGGCAACGGCTACCAGGACGTCCCACTCTTCGTCTCCGCTTATCTCGGCTATGCCTACGAGTACAAGCCCGCTGTGGAAGGTACATATGGGGTAGCGATCTTCTCCCGCTGGCACATGAAGACTGAGAGAGCTCAACCTTGAGAGTGTTGCTCAAGCTAGGCCGGCTCAGAAGGTAACCATTGAAGAGCTCGGCCTAACCATTGTTAACGTCCACATGGGCCTCAGTGAAGAAGAGCGCGCAATGCAAGCTGAGGAACTTTTAAATTTCGCCAAGGAACCGCCGGTGGCCCAGATAATAGCCGGTGACACCAACGCCGAGCCCGACGAGAAAGCCATAGCGATACTCACCCGTGATTACAGGGACGCCTTTTCAGAGAGGCCGCCATATACCTTCCTCTGGGAGCGCGGTGGCGTAGTAGACAAGGAGAACATCGACTACATTCTGCTCAAGAAGGACTGGCCAGCCAAAGTTAAAGACTACGGTTGTCTCTGCGACGTTGAGGTATCTGACCACAGACCAGTATGGGCACTAATTGAGATATCATGAGGTTTTTTTAATTTCTTCCTCCCATTTTTCTCCATGCCGTCAAGGACTAAAGTCAGCAAGCTGATGGCATATATTCTCCGCCACTCGCCAGAGAAGTTTGGGCTTAAACCTGACGTTGAGGGCTTTGTTCCACTAGATGAGCTCGTAAAAGCCCTCCAGAGAGTTTATCCCGACGTCACAGAAGAGTTTGTGCATGAGATAGTTGCCCACGACCCAAAAGGCCGCTATGAGATTAGAGGTAACAAAATTCGCGCTCGCTACGGTCACAGTTTTCCCGTCTTGTTAAACCATGAGGAAGACAAGGATTCGAAGATCCTCTACCACGGCACACCGAGGAGGAACTTGGAGAACATCATGCGCGAAGGGCTAAAGCCAATGAAGCGGCAGTTTGTCCACTTGAGCACGAGCAAAAGCGAGGCAATAGAGACCGGTAGGAGGCATGGGAAGGACGTTGTCCTCCTTATTATCGACGCGGACTGCCTGAGGAAGAAAGGGCTAAAGATATACAAAGCAGGAAAGAATGTAAGGATAGTGGAGCACGTCCCCCCAGAATGCATTATCTTGGCGGTCTGAGCTAAGGAAAATGCCAGCTCAACGGGGAATTCCACTTACTTGGCCAAAGCTCACCATAACGTTTAGAAAGTCCGAATGACATCATTTTCCATTACTTTTAACAACGCCTATAACGATGACCAAAATTTCCTTCAAATTCCGAACTCTTTTGACTTAATGACTAATAAACCAGGAAAAAACTTATATGTTACAAAGACATTCCAATGCGTTGATGCCCTATGATGTTCAGGAGTGAGTGTTTTTGGAAGTATAGTTGGTGATACTCTTCTCATGTTCACGTTAGCTCAAGGAAGGGATTGTTTTTGGTACTGATTTGATAGAACTTTTTGGAGGTGTAGTTTGTGGCAAGAGAAACTTGGGGAAGTAGAATAGGGTTTGTTGCAGCGGCTATAGGAAGTGCAGTAGGGCTGGGAAACATTTGGATGTTCCCAATGAGGGCAGGTCTTTACGGTGGAGCGGCATTCCTAATTCCTTACTTGATAGTGCTTTTTGCGATAGGGGTAGTTGGACTTACCGTAGAGTTGACTCTAGGAAGGGCTACTAGAGGAGGGCCAATAGAAGCGTTCGCTAAAACACTGCCGGGCGGAAAATACCTTGGAATACTCGTGAATGCGATAATGGTTATGATATTTGCCTTTTACTCTCTGGTACTTGGTTGGATACTAAGATATTTCATAGCATCTCTTACGGGAGAACTAACAGGGGTTAACCCGGGAGCATTCTTCGATAGCTTGGCGTTCAGCAAAGAAGCTCTCTTATGGCAGTTTATCATGATAGTGATGACGGTAGCAATAGTTGCCATGGGAGTTCAAAAGGGAATTAAGAGGGCCAACAAAATCATGATGCCCGCTTTGTTTGTGCTTTTGGTGGTATTGGCTATAAGGAGCGTTACATTGCCAAACGCATATGAGGGCTTAAAGTTCTATCTCCTCCCAGACTGGAGCAAACTGATGAGCGGAAAAACCTGGATAGTAGCCCTATCCCAGATGTTCTTCTCTCTAAGCGTCCTGGGAACGACGATGGTAGTTTACGGAAGCTACCTAAAGGAGGAAGACGATATTCCTTTGTCGGCAATAGCAACGGCCTTTGGAGATACAGCAGTGGCTGTTACGGCAGGATTCTTGGTATTTCCGGCAGTTTTCTCATTTGGCCTTGAGCCCACAGCCGGCCCGGGTTTAGTGTTTGTGACGCTGCCAATGGTCTTCCAGAAAATGCCGGGAGGAGCGTTCTTTGGGGCGTTGTTCTTCCTTTTGCTAATATTCGCTGGACTATCTTCAACAGTCTCGATGCTCGAAGTCTATGTGGACTCTGCCATAACAAAGCTTAACATGAGCAGAAGAAACGCTTCAATCCTTCTAGGGCTTTTGACTTTCTTAGTGGGGGCACCTTCCACAGTGAACCCATCTTACTTCGACTGGTTAATCAACATCTCAACGGTTTACATAGGACCATTGGGGGCCTTGATAGCCGCTTTGGCGCTGATAAAACTTGGAGTGGATAGGGCATACGAGGAACTCAAGAAAGGAGCCCTTATAGAGGTGTCGGAGCTCTGGAAGCCATGGGTAAAATACCTGTACCCGATAGTGATAGCAGTCATATACGTCTCACAGTTCCTGCTGGGATGATCAAATGGACGTGGTCTACATAATAGCCCTATTTGTGGTATTGATAGTATACGGACCGCTGATATGGGCTCTCCACAGACTTTCGAAGGCTTCGACCCCTTAAATTTTATTTTTGGTGATGCAGATGCTCGTAAAAAGTTACATCAGGATAAGGATTCCCAAAAGTGCTGAGGAATTGATAAAGGGGGTTACCACCGCTTGAGCTTTATAACTGCCTCTACATGGTGAGTATGCGGAAACATATCAACTAAAATAGCGTCCTCCACTCTATAAATGTCCTTCAGGTGAGAATAATCCCTGCTAAATGCTTGAGGGTTGCATGAGACATAAACGATGTTTTCCGGCCTCTCTTTTTTTAGGCTTTTTACAGCTTCTTTTAAACCTCTGCGCGGTGGGTCAACAATAACTGTATCATACTCTCCCACAGGGAAGGATTCAGCGTCCTTTACAAGAAAAGAAGCGCTCACACCATTTATTTCAGCATTTTTGTTAGCCATGTCTATGGCAAAGGAATTCATATCCACTCCTTCAACCTTAAACCCTTCTTTTGCTAAAAACACTCCAAAAGTTCCCACACCGGAATAAAGGTCAAGGATTCTGTCCCCTTCAACAAAATTTAAAACCTCTCTTAAAAGGATAGGGAGAGCATAAGAATTTGTCTGGAAAAAGCTGTTTGGATGTATTAAGTAGGTAATCCCTTCAATTCTTTCCCTTATAAACGGCGAGCCACCTACAAGTTTCGGTACGCCTCTGGGGTCGTCTCTTGGGTCTTCGTTAAAGCTCCAATAAAGGGAATCCGCAAACTCAAAGTAATCTAAAAAGCTTTGCGGAACTTCTTCCCGGTGTGAAATCACATTAACCATAACTTCCCCAGTAAACTTCCCTTCCCTGATGGAAAGGTAGTGAACATCGCCAATTTTCCTTTTCGGATCCCAAGGATAAAGCCCTTCTTCATCCATAAAGCGCTTTAAAGCTTTTATGAATTCCGAAGTGCGGGTGGAAAAAACGGGACAGTGCTTAATCCCAACAACGCTTTGAGAATCTCTTTGCTTAAATCCAATACCGTTCGTTGAGACAATAAAATTGCTGATGTTTCTAAAACCCCAAATTTTGGGAGAACCTTTTATTGGAGCTTCAATCCCGGTTATCTCTTCGAAAATTTTCTTCTTAAGAGTTAACTGCTCTTTGTATTTTATGTGCTGCCAAGAACAACCCCCGCATTTTGAGAAATGCGGACATCTGGGATTTTGCCTCAAGGGGGATTCCTCAAGAATTTCAAAGTCCCTTGCAATTAAACGTCCAAACCTCCTAAATGTTTGTCTAACCTCTACAAAATCCCCAGTAACAGTGTAAGGAACGTAAATCTCTTTTTCAAGTTTTAACACGCCGTAGCCGTCTGGACTTACCTTTGTTATGTAGCCTTTTCCCTTCATTACCCTCACTAATAACCAAACTTTATCTCATTTTTAAACTCGTCGCTGGTTATCAGCACAAGGGAAATTGCAGCCAAAAACGTCAAGCTGGCGGATGCGGGCTCGAAACTTACAAGTACCCACAATATGCCAAAAATAAGGTCTAGAAGAGTTATGTAAGTTCCGATTTGAATAACAAACTCCTTGCTCAGCAAAATCCCCAATAAAACAAGGAAGTGTATCAATGCAATTACAAAAAACCCCAATGAAGTTGATCTTTCTTCAAGACTCAAAACGCCCATTCCTGCGAAATAAATCCCCATTAGGAAAAAGAAGAGAGAAACAATGGGCTTAAGCTTCATCTCCAAGCTCCTCCACTGGCAGCTTCATTCTTGACACTGCTATTAAAGTCAGTATTCCCAATATCGGCATAAACGCAAGCTCTGCAAGTGCCAATGCTTCGCTGTATCTTGCTAGGGCTTCCGTTATGGAGGGGGCAATTGCGTTCGCTGAGTTAGAGATCAATCCCAATGCAAAGGATGCCTTTGGATAAATGCTCTTTGGATAAGTCGCAGGGGCAGAAGTCCAGAACGCTGGACCGGTACCTTGAAGAGCGCCAATCAGCCACACTGATGCCAATGCTAATGAGTATTTACTTTCGAGCATTGCCCAGGAATAAATACCCAGTCCAATAAACCCCACTGCGTAGGAGAGCATCATAACCTGAACGATGGCCTTAAATAGCCCTCTTGGGCTTGGATTTTTCTTGGAAAGCTGGAAGCCCACATACCCCATAACTATTGACCACAGTGCTTTTGACACATTGAGGTTTGTGCTTAGAGTGGTCACTTGGTCTTTACTCCATCCAGCTTCGTAGCCTAAGGAAGATGAAAATCCAACTATTGTGAAGATAACCCAAAGCGCGGGAAAGAAAGTAAACCCGAGCACCCAGGTAAACTTCATCTTCCAGATGTTTACTTTTTCTCCGCCCTCTTTCTTGTGAATTATCTCAAAGTCTTCTGTAAAGAGCCACCATATCAAAAGAACGGCGTACATTATAACAACCGTTATTAAGAAAGCCATCTTCCACCCAAAGGCACTTACCAGATATTTGGCGCTTATTGATCCAAAGACTCCTCCCCAGAATATACCCGAAAGGATAATACCCTTAGCAAACGGCCGCTCTGCCACAAAGTAATTGGCTATTTGTGTGCTGAAGAGAGGAACCAGGCTCACGACAAAACCCTGAATAAACCTGAGAAATACAACCAGATACCAGTTCCCCACGTAAGGTATTAAGGCTTGTGGAATTGCGGCAAAGCTGAGAGCTATAGCGACGCTTCTCTTGAAGCTTCCTTCGTAAAGTCTCGTATGTCCAAGCAAGAACGCTATAAAGAGACCGAATACATATGCCACATGCTGAAGGTCATAGGCCTCAGCGCTTATTCCAAAGTGGGAAATTATGTCTGGCTTTGCAACGCTCATCATGCTCAGAGTCCCAAATCCCGCAGTCATAACGAGTGTATCCAATATCACAGACTTCCAGCGCTTCATATTTATCACCTTACAGCTTTCCAAAGAGCATCAGCACGCCAAAGATGATGAACAAAATGCCAGCTACCTTGTGGACAAGCTCAGCAGGCAAGGTGTCACCTAGTTTGTCTCCCAAAAATGCCCCTATCAAATTAACCAACGCTAAACCCAAAATTGCACCCAAAAATGCCTTAGCCCATCCATACTTAGAAGCAAAGGCTATCGTAGCAAGTTGAGTCTTGTCTCCCAATTCTGCGAGGAATATTGCAACAAAGACGTAAAGGACTTCCTTCACACTATCACCTCAGGTCTTCTTTTCATAGAGAGCCCTAGTTGATGCGTTCCAGATTATGTAGCTAAATCCTTAAAAAAGATATAGAAAATCAAAGCTCCTCAAGGGCTTTCTTCATTCTCTCCATAGCCTCTACAAGCTGTTCTTTCTTTGTTGCATAACTTATTCTGATGTAACCTTCACCATTAGGTCCAAATGCCGTTCCCGGGATAACAACTACTCTCGCTTTCTCCAACAGCCATTCTGCAAACTCCTCGCTCTTCATTCCAGTATCCTTTATATTGGCAAAGATGTAGAACGCTCCCTTTGGTTCAAATGGCTTGATGTAGGGCATTTCCCTCAAGTACTCTAAGACAAGTTTTCTTCTCTCTGCGTACTCCCTGCGCATCTCTTCCACAGCTTTCCAGCTTGCCTCCTCTCTAAGAGCTGCAATCCCAGCAACCTGAACAAAGGAGGCAACGTTTCCAATGATGTAAGCGTGAAGCTTTATCATGTCCTTTATTATCTCTTCTGGAGCCACTGTAAATCCTAAACGCCATCCAGTCATTGCGAAAGTTTTTGAAAAACTGTTTGCCAAGACTGTGTTGTCTGGGGCGTATTTCAGCATTGGAATGTGTTTTGCCCCATCATATAAGAAGTGTTCATACGGCTCGTCGCTGAGAATGTAAATGTTATAGTCTTGAGCAATATCCGCGATAGCCTTTGCAACTTCCTCATCCAACGTAGCGCCGGTAGGATTGTTTGGATAATTAACCACGATCATCCTAGTTCTTTTGGTTATAAGTTCAAGAAGTTCATCCGGATCTGGCTGAAAGCCGTTTTCCTCCTTTAAAGGCAACCTAACTGGCTTTGCCTCTGCAATTTTTGCATCTTCGACATAACACACAAAAGCAGGGTCTGGAATTATTACCTCATCACCGCTTTCCAACAGGGTTTCAAAGGCTAAATAAGTTGCTTCGTAAGCTCCAGCCGTTATGATTACCCTTTCTGGCGGAATTTCCAAGTTATAGTGATTTTTGTAGTACTCTGAGACAGCTTCTCTAAGCTCCGGAATTCCTGCGTTTGGTGTGTAGTGAGTCCATCCCTCATCAAGGGCTCTTTTTGCAGCTTCCTTTATATTTTGGGGAGTGTCGAAGTCGGGTTCACCTATTCCAAGGGAAATAACGTTTTCCATCTTCGAGGCTCTTTCAAAGAGTTCTCTAATCTTTGATCTCTGGATAAGGTTTATACGGCTTGCAACGAAATATTTATGCTTTTTATAACGCATGATTCATCCCTCCAAGAGCATTTTATGAGTGATGTCAGATTCTTATAAACTTATCGAGAGAAAAGTTCCAAAATTTGGCACAAATCATAAACATTCTTCGAAATTCTAACAAAAAATACGCAATTAAGTCGACATCAACGGACATCAACTAAAGCAGCCTTTTCAAAGAGTTTCTTAACGTATTCCTTTTCACAGTCTCCGAACGGAATTTCCTTAGCAGGTATCTTTGAGAGCAGTTCGTGGAGATCTTTTTCTGCATTCTCTCCAAATGCCACTATGAAGTTCTCTCCCTTTTTTGCTCCAACAGCTTCAATAGCATCTTTGATCTGAAGTGTTCCGCTTGCCCTAAGAAGTATCTCGCCCTTAATCGTTTTTGCTTTGTTTGTACTCCTTTCAAACGACCTTAATGCTAATATCGTGGAAAAAACTGCATGTTCCCAACATTCTAGGTTTAATATCTGGACGTTATCTGGAAGAATTTCAAAAATATTTGATGTATCTTCGAGTAGAATCCTTGCAACTGCGATTTTAATTGTGCCGTAGTTTAATACCTTCATTTTATCTCCCCAAGCTTATTGATTTGTTGTTTATTAAATTTTTTGCTTATACAGAATTGGGTATCCAGTAACAATATTTTAATCATCGCATAAGTTTTCTAAAAATTTTTTGAAATTAATAATACGTCAATATTAAAACAGAGGCAAAAAGTATTTAACTAATTAAAACCAAACTCACTGTAGATGCAGTCGTGTAATGGTGGGCAGAATGGCGAAGATGAGAATCATTAGTGTTCAGTTGCCGCAAGGACTCATAAACGCCCTTGATGTCTTAGTCAAAAGAGGGGTATATCCCAACAGAAGCGAAGCAATTCGAGAAGCTATCAGGGAACTCATAAAGAAAGAGTTGTATACGACAGAAGCAGAGGAGAAAGAACTCCCAGAGTACGTGGTCGAATAAGGATAGTGGGGGGTATTGAGATGGTGTTTAAACTGCTGGAACAAGCCGGTATTAATTTGGATATGAATAACAACGATAGCAAAGCACAAGAAGCTTTCAGTGATTTGGAAATGTCAAAATCATTCATTAAAATAGCAATCATAGGCGTTGGAGGTTCTGGGAACAATACAATAACAAGGCTGTATGAACTGGGCGTTGAGGGGGCAGAGTTAATAGCTATGAATACGGATGCACAGCATCTTTCAAGAACTAAAGCTCACAAGAAAATCCTCCTCGGGAAGAACATTACTCACGGAAAGGGCTCAGGGGGAGATCCAAGAATTGGTTATTTGGCTGCAGAAGCTAGTAGAGATGAAATAGCAGAGGCTGTTAGGGACGTAGATCTCGTGTTCATAACCGCTGGTATGGGTAATGGAACCGGAACAGGAGCAGCGCCTGTTGTTGCTAAGGTAATAAAGGAGGAGGCAAGAAACTCCGGAAGAATTCAAGAACCTCTTGTTGTGAGTGTTGTCACTTATCCTTTCAAGAATGAGGGAACAAGGAGACTCGAAAAAGCAAAGGCAGGTATACAAGCCCTTCTAAAGTATTCAGACACAGTTGTAATAATAGAAAACGATAAGCTTCTTGAATTAGTACCTAAGCTTCCAATTAGTGCGGCTTTTAGGTTTGCCGATGAGATAATAGCGAGAATGGTTAAAGGCATAACAGAAACAATAATGCTTCCTTCAATGGTAAATATAGATTTTGCAGATGTCTACAGCGTCATGAAAAACGGTGGAGCTGCGTTAATTGGAATAGGAGAAAGCGATTCAAACAGGAGAGCCGTTGATGCCATAAATAACGCCTTAAACAATAAAATGCTCGAAGTGGAGTTTGGAAGTGGGGAAGCTGCTCTAGTGCACTTTACCGTCGGTCCGGATGTCAGCCTTGGTGAAATAAACGATGCTATGCAGATTGTATATGAGAAGCTTGGAGCAAAGTCAGAGATAAAATGGGGAGCAAGGATAGACAAGGATCTTGGAAAAGTAGTCAGAGCAATGGTCATTATGACTGGGGTAAAGTCTCCGCACATTCTCAGCAGTGAAGTTGATGCATTAACAACGGAAGACAATGTGATAATCTCAAACCCAATAAATAGAAGAATAAGCAAGGATTCAGAAATTGAAAACCTATTCGATGGAGTTTCAAGGAAGAAAAAAGCAAACGTGATTATTAATCCCGAAATTGAGAGAATAGTGAAAGGAGCTGTAGATTACGACTTAAGTTAAATCCTTTTACCATATAATCATCTCCTTTATAATAATCAACAGAAAGAGTAAAATCAGAGTGTTAAAATCAGAACTCGCTAAAATCACTTACAGAATAGTTCTACTATTCTTTGGATTATTTTACTTGTTTTAGCCACATCTGTTTTGTATGCATAGGGTATTCTAATGACATCAGCTTCAATACCGTGTTTTTTGAGTTCTTCCTTAAGGGCACATATATCGAAGTTTTGGTCAGGTCCAAGGGCAATAATATCTGGTTTAAGCTTTTTAACAAGTTCGAAACTTATGTGATCGGGTTCACCGATTACAACCTCATCTACCATTTTGAGTGCTTTTAACAGCTCAGCCCTCTCATACATAGAGTTTATCGGAGGTCTGCCTTTCCTCCGTTTTACTGTCTCATCGTGGGCAACTATTACTATGAGCTCATCACCCATTTCCTTTGCCTTTTTAAGAAAGTGAACATGCCCAACATGGAGAATATCAAACACTCCCCCAACAACAACTCTTATCTTTTTCTTTTCCTTTGTTTCATTCATACTGCAGTCAACTCCCAGATTTTATCTTTTGCGTGGTGTATTACTTTTACTGCCTTTCCTCTCTTTTTCTCTTTCATGCTTTTTCCATCCATCAGTGCAATCCCGATTGCCAACGGCCTTCCATATTCCTCTTCTACCACAAACACAAAATCTCCTTCTTTTATTTCCTCATCTGCATCTACTATGCCTGGAGCCATTACATCGGCACCGTTCAATATATACGGTACTGCCCCTTTATCTACAACAACTCTGCGCTTCCATTTCCTTAAGTCTTCCTTGTCAGAAAGCTCGTATAGAGTTATAACAAGCGGAAATATAAGCCCTTCCCGCCGTATAAACCGAGGCTTTCCATTAACAAACAAAATCTGGGTAGTTTTGTCAAATTCGCCTACTAAAACCTGATCGTTCTTTGATATTAACTTCTCAGCAACTTCTTCTCCAAATATTTTAGCCATTTCGCTTATTATTTTCTTAACTTCTTTTTTGCTGAGAGGATGTTTTATTTTCATCCCTAGCACCTCACTCAACAAGTTTTTTGATTTCTTCAGGTAGCAGTTCTCCCTTTAAGGTCAACGCAACGTGAATTAAACTTTTCAAGGCATCGGCTTTAGTGTCAGCCCATGTAACAATTACAAGATCGCCATTTTCAATGGGAAGTTTTTTAAGATCCTCGGAGAGTTTGGGAAGAGTCTCCTTTAAAGGTCTTCTATCCTCCGGAAAGATTATTTCATTATCCTGGACTACTAAAATCATGGCTCCTCGCGCAAAAAATCGAATTGCTTCGTCCCTGAGCTCTATGCTCTTAAATTCTGGGGGATTTTTCACAACAAGTGCATAAGTTACAAAACCATCGAGAGGAGTCGCTTCCAAAGGTTCCGAGAACAATCTTGATATCTCCTTTACGACTTCAGCGCCTTTTTCGCTTAAAGAATGTCCTTTTTGCTGGGATTCAACCAATCCAATTGAAGAAAGTTTCTTTAAGAGCGTTCTAACAGTTCCCTCTCCAAGATTTAACTCTTCAGAAATCTGTTTTCGTCCTTTAGGTGTTTTTAACAAGAAAAGCACGACCACAACATCTTCAATTTCAAATTCTGGATATGCACCTCGCTTCCAATCCATTTTTTCACCTCTGCTTTTGATTTAATGGCAAAATATAAAAACTTTAAGCTAATCGACGAAAGGATGTCCGTTCCAAAGCTCCTTAATTTCTCTTGTAGCATCGGGGTAAACTCGCTTAAATGTAATCCTCCAGTAGCCTTGGGGAGTTTCTTCTATGTCCTCTATGTGAATCTTTAATCCTAAACGTTCAAAGTGAGACACCATTTTATAAGCAGTTTCTACGTGCTTTACTCTTACCGTGAAAACCTCTGCTATTTCTTCTCCAGCAACGACATCCCATATACTTTCCACAAAGGGCTGTAGGAGAGCCCTTCCCAAAGCACTTGCGTATTTTTCAAATTCCTCATCTCTTATTCTTTTTTCAGCTAAATAAAAAGCGAGCCGCTTTATTCTCTGCATAAAGTACCCATGTGGAAGGTCGAAAAATATTTTCGAGCCAATTTTGATATCGTTGATGTTCGCATAAGGGGTCACGTATTTTACAATTTTTTTCATATCTGGGCTTTTCATTACTATTCCTTCTCGCTTTTCTTTACTTAGCCTTTCTATAAGCTCCCTGAGGTCGTTGATTTTGGATATATCATATAACCCAAACACTTCAACACTTGGAATTCCGTATTCTTCCGCAATCTTGAGTCTCTCCTCTACAGGAAGAGACTGTCCAGTTTTCTTTTCTTGGATATCAAAAAGAAAGAACTCTATGTCCTCCTTTACATAGGGCGGCCCCTCAACAAGGTAGGGACTTTCAGGCCCCGCCATTTCTCCGCAGAGAACCAAGTTGGGATAATCCTTAAAGAATTCCATGTTTACAAAATCTTCAATCCGTTCCGTTGTAAAAGGACATACAAAACCACCTCTAGTAAAGGCGAAAACTCTACCATTAATCTGGGCAACCCTTACGTTGTATCCATCAACTTTTTCCTCCACATAGAACGGCTTTCTCTTGAATACCCGTTTTATTCCGTTTTCCAGATGAACTACTCTCTTTATATGGGGAAAGCCAAGTATTATGTTGTGAGAGTCAAAAACCACAGTTCCCCTCCTTAAGCTTCCGGCAGAATCTTTAAATCTAAGGTACCTTATCCCTTCAAACTCGTCCTCGACTATACCCCCTTTACTTTCCAGTATTTCAATACGCTCCCGACTAATGCCCAACTCAAGAAGAAGATTTTTGAAATGTGAGCTCACCATCCCCAGCACCAGTATATTCTCAAGCTTTGGGGTTTATAGGTTTTTGGCACTCCAACAGCTTGGAATCTCAACAATGGGCAAAAACTAATAAAAAAGAAGTAAACTCAACTCTTCAAAAATGACTCAACCAAGTTCCTTGTTTCTTTTAGGGCTTCCAGTGGGATTCCTTTTGGAAGACCACCGATTTCACCTTTCACATCCTTCAAAACACCTTCTCCCGCTCCCAAGAACATTCCCTCACTCGTTATTCCTCTAAAGTTCACTGGGGGCAGAAGGGCTACCGCAACTCTATGCCCTTCCTTAACGCTCAAATCGTTTGTAACTACCGTAACGGCCCTATCGCCTATGTTAACATTGCATACGAGGAGCTTATCCGCGTTTGGGTGTTTGCCAGCGCTCATGACTTCGCCCACTTTTATGTCCACGGCAATGACGGGATCGTTTATCTTACCTAAGGCCAGCCTCTTATCGAGGTTAAGAATCGTGTTCAAGAAAAAGCGGACCTTGGCAACGCTTTCCTCGACCTTTTCCCTCTCGTTTTTGTCGGCAAGTTCGAGGAACTTAACGTACCAATCTTCACCGCCCAGCGCCTCGATTATTCCCAAGGCTTTTTCCTTCAGCTCCTTCATCTGGGGCGTATCGATTAACTCTTGAGGCTCCAGATAGGAGTAGCGTAACGCCTGAATCTCTGGGATCATCTCTTTTGCTAACTTTATTACCTTCTTTTTGTCCCACTTACCCTTAAATTTAGCACCTTCAATAGTTTTCAAGAACAGCTCAACTGCTTTCTCAGCAACCAGTAGCCTGTAATCTTTACTCGTGTCCCACATTTTCCTCACCCTCAATCGCTTTTAAAACATCTCTCTTAATATTTTCGTCCGAAATCGCCTCGGCAACCGTAATTGCCTTGAGCTTCTCACCTCTTTTTGCATAAGTTAAAGCAATCTTTTCAAAAACTCTAGATGCTATTCTCTCATTCGAAATTATCGCTCCTACAGTTAAAGCCTCTTCGAGTTGCCCTATTTTCAGGAATTTTAGTGCAATTTTTTCCAACTTTTCATCGTTTGGCTTTATTTTTCTCTCTGCGGTCATTCTAAATGCGTCTTCAACAATGCCCTTTGCCAGACCTCTTTTGTCGTGGAGAAAGAGCCAGTACGCTATCTCCAAGAGCGCCAAGACTTTTTCTTCATCTGGCAGATATTTGATCACAAACACCGCATTGTCAACATCCCTTCTCTCAAGGAACTCAGAAACGAGCTTGCTACCTTTTTCAAGTGCCATCTCTATTAATGATGCCTTCTTTTTTAGTTCTTGGGCACTTAAATGTCGCTTTATGTCTTCATAAATTTCTGCAGCAAGTTCATAGAATTCCTTGGCTTCAAAGGAGCGTATCTTTTCAGCGCTTTCCCGAATCTGCTCGGCTAAGCGATATAAAAACGCTAGAACCTTTGAGTACGGTTCAGAAGACCTTTGAGCACTTTCATATGCTATATTGTAATAGTAAAAGGCGTCGCTAACCTTCCCTGCAAGCGCCATGTAATACGCGAGGTAGCCGTAACCCTGGGCCTTCCATAGGGAATAGTCAATAGCCCTAACAACTTGGTGAGCCTTTTTGAAGAAGTATTCCCCTTTTTTGTCGCCGGTAATGGAGAGAGTATACCCAATTAACGCCAATGCCCTTGCCTTTTCCAAAAGTCCCTCAAAAGAGTCAACTATTTCAAGCATCCTCCCCAGTACTGCCTCCCTGTACTCATTCTCTTCCACATATTGATAGATGAAAGAGAGAGCCTCAAGCCTTGAGAAGAGGTCATCAATTCGAAGGGCAAGTTCAAGAGCACTTGAAAAGTCTCCTTTTTGTAGAAGGTCTGAGATGTCGTCCATCATAAATATCACCGAGCACCTTTAACCCTCTTATCCCACTCCTCAAGCATTAAGTCCAAAGCCAGAAGATTCGTGAGCTTAAGCCTGACCTTACCATTGTCGTAGTCAATTGAACCATTAAATTCATTTAGCAGCTCAAAAACTTTTTCAGCTTCTTTGAGATTAAGATTCCTCCCATAAAATTCCTCACTGCACTCAGGACATTTAAATACAAATTCCTCTAAAGCTGAGAGGAACACGCTTTTATCTTTAAGCAGTTCCCTAAAATTATCAACGATGAGCATCTGCTCTATTAAGTCTTCCCATTTAATCGTTTTCCCGCATACGGGGCATCTGGACATTAAATCACCTCAACTTCTTTAGAAACATTTCGATTTCTTTCACTAAAAACTTAACGGCTTCCTCAAGATTTCTTTTTCCATTTGCACCAGCCGCTCCCGAATGTCCTCCGCCGGAACCGTCTATGATAGGACCAACTTTCTCCATAAGCTTGCCTAAGTGAAGACCTTTTTTAACCAAGCTTTCTTTTGCCCTCGCGGAAATCCTAACACCCTTTTTCTCGCTCCCAACAATAGCAACATCGGCTCCAAGCTGGAGGAAGACCTTACAAGCCAAAGACTCATAAGCAGAAACCTTTGAAATAGCTATTATATAATTGCCGACTTTTTTGATTTCCATTCTCTGACACGCCTTTAATATGGCCATTCTCTTTGCCTGGTCTATGTTTTCATCGGTAACTGGAGCGACCAGGTTATATATTTCTCCCATCTGAATATTGAACTTTTCTAAGACTTTAGCCACTGTTTTGAATGTTTTTGAGTTCGCGTATCTAAAATTGGCAGTATCCGTAACTATCCCCGCTAAAATAGCCTTGGCAGAAACTTCATCATAAAAACCAAAGTACTCCAAAAGTTCCCACACAATTTCTGCAGTTGAAGTTCTCGATGAGTCAACAATCCTTATGTCAGCCTTTATTGGATTCTCCTTTTCAATGTGATGGTCAATTACGATGATGTACCTGTCCTTAGGAATTTCAATTGGCTCCAGCTGTTCAAGAGAGGAAGTGTCAAAAATCATAATAACGTCTTCCAAAACAGATGGGTTCTTCTCTACCTGGGCAAATTGAAGGAGGCGTTTTGCGTAGGATGAAACGCTTTGAGCAACGCCTATCCTATTCTTTAAGCCCATACTCGTGAGGTATCTTGAAAAAGCAATAGCACTACCCAAAGAGTCTGGGTCAGCGTTATGATGGCATAACAACAAGAAAGAATAATTATTTTCCTTTGCTTTATTCAGGAAGTTCTTGAGCTTTATTTTGCCCCGCAATTTCCCTCAACCTTTTTTCAACTTTTTCATATGCTTTTTCAAGCGCTTCGTCGATCAACTTCTCAACATCAACTTTTACGAATATCGGCACCTCAAGATAGACCTCTATCTCCAAATCCAGAGTGTCTTCACGGTTTATCCTCGTAGTTACCTCTATGTCTTTCACTTCACTTCTCGTCAAATGCTCGAAGATGTAATCTATAATAACCTCTTGGGCTAGCTCTCCGATGGATATTAACTCCTCCTCGCTGAGCTCTGGAAGCCCTATATGGAGTACCTTCTTCATTTGCACCCCCCATAAAATTTTAAAAAGAAAGTTCACCCGGCTGTTCCTCTCAGAGAGCTCTGTATCTGTTGTGTAAGCTCCTTAATTTTTTCATTAAGCTTCTGCTCCTGTCTCTCCAATGCCCTTAGGCGAACCTCCAGGGTTTCGACTTTCTCTTTAAGCTCTTCCAATGCCTTCTCCTTTGTTGACCTGACTATCAGAGTGCCCACTGTCTTGTATATTGGAGCTCCTTCCTCAACTTGCTCAATCTCTTCAAGGGCTTTTTTGGCATCGTTAAGCTCTACTTGGATTCTTTGCTTCTGTTGGATTACAAGTTGAAGCTGCTGTTGATAACTCTCAAGTTGTCCCAATAAAGCCTGCACCTGAGGTGGAATGTTCTGCATGACAACACCTCCTTTTAGTCCGAGGCTATACTCTCAGAGAAGCTTTAAATAATTAACTAAAGCTCAACTACATCAAGGGCAACTTTAATCCATCGGAGATAAGAGTTTAAGGTTCCCCTCAAAGCGGAGTTATCCTTTGCGGTAAATTCCATTACAATTTTGTTTTCTCTCAGAGAAAAGTCCACCTTGCTTCTTCGGTAAGGGACGGTTTTATGCTCAAAAAGAACACTCTCATAAACAACTTTCGCTATCTCCTCGCTGGGGAACTCAATCTCGATAACTCCTCTTATCATTTCCCATCCCTTTTGATGCCAAGCTTTTCCTTGTAGTCCCATCTTCTTCCATCTTCCATTATCCATATTTTGACACTTATCAAAGGTCCTACAGGTCTTTCTCGCGAGATATCAAGGCGATAGAAGTTTATGGCCATTCCTCTTGGATGACGCTCAATAACGCCCAAGACATCAGTATTGTACTTGTCGGCTATATATTGCAGGCTTTTTTCTCCCCTTGGGACAAATTTTCCGTTGGTAAGCTCGGCAAAAACCTGACCAAAGACAATGTGGTCAAGCCCAACTCTTTTGGCAGTCGTAACTATAAAGGGCATCTCCTCCCTAATTGGGGGGATGTTTCTAAACCCCATTTCTCTTTGCAGCTTAATTCCATGAAGGTAGAGATAACCCAAGTAGCCCCAGTCATCTGGAGAAACCTTTATGAATGTTATTTTGAGCGGATTACCCTTCCAAACATTGATTATAAGGAGTCTCTCGTAACCCCTATCGTATGCTTCCATAAGAAGGTCTTGAATAGTCTTCTTACCTCTAGTTAGATAGGTCGAGTTGGGGAAAACCCTCTCTAGGTCATGCCCAAAGCTTCTCGTTCTTCTTGTGGGTCTGTGGGATGTTGTTATCAGTATCATCTCCGATCACTTGGGAATTTAACAGAAAGGGGTTATAAAGCTTTTCAATAGAGAAGAGACAGAGCTCAAATTGCCTTAACTCTTCTGGCAACTTTAGGCCTGGGCTTGTAGATTATCTTTGCTCCACAGTAGGGACAGCGGATTTCTCTTACAATGGCGAGGTCCATTTTAAACTCTTTTCCACATTTTGCACATTTATATAATGCTTCCACCATAACAACCACCAAAAAATATTTTAGAGGGTTTATTTAGCCGCTACAATTCTCTTAGCGACTTTTCCGGCAGGAGTTGCAGGGAGGTATGCTCCTCCAGCGAAGGTTGCACCACACTTTTGGCACTGCCATATTCCGGTGCTTATCCTCTTAACGGCTTTTCTTCCACATACTGGGCAAGTGTGCTTTTGTCTCATCTTTTCTTCCACTGCAGCAACTCTTCTTCTGATCTTGAGACCGTATCTTGGGCCAAATCTTCCAGCGGATCCAACTTTCTTTGTTCTTCCCATGATCATCACCCCTAATGATGTATGACTGAGATGAATTTTAGGAAGCCATTTAAAAGCCTTTCCTTTAAGTTAAGCCAGCAAATAGTGAAGCTATCCCCTTTATAAACTTTTGCTAAAATGAGTTTAAAAATGGGAAAACAAAAGGGTCACTCTTTCTTAACGCTCTCAAGGACTACTTTTCTTATTTCTTCTGCCTTTTTGTATGCAAGATCAACTGCATAAATTACTTCCTCAAGCTTGAAGCTTCCCCCTTCGCTTTTCTGCACTGCTGAGATGTATCCATTTTCGTCGGTTGTTATTGTCAGTTTGCCGTCCATTACCTGCTCCTCTTCAAAGTTTGGATCAACTACTAGGGTGTTGCCTATTTTGGCAAAACTAACCGGAATTGGTATCTTTGTCACGGGCAGTGGTTCATATTCATCCAGAACCTTCACTTCGCCGGCCTCTTCATCGTATTCAACTTTGGGTATTTTTGTGCCTAGCAATGCCGCAATTGCACCGATTCCAGAGGCATCTAACAGATTTCCGTCGTGGTCGAGAACATGCACGTCTATGAAGACCACCCTTACAAGCTTTCCTGGAACGATTACAAGCTTGCTCAAATCTATGGCTTGGCTTTCCCTTATTCCTCTGTCCACAACTCTTGCAAGTTCTATGGCCCTCTCATCCGGCGGGCCTGGTTCAAAGGTTGGAGACGCCAAAGGCACAAATTCAACATTGGTCGTCATAACACCCATTTCTGGCAAATCTGGAAATGGCTCTCCAAAATCAACTTTTATCCCTACAAGAACCTGAGTATTGCCAAGTTTCACAAGTGCAGATCCCTCAGCTTTCTCTATTACGTCCGTCTCTATGGTTAGAGGCCTTAAATCCTCTACGCCCCTTCCATCGATTCTTTTACCTTCCCTCAAAAGATTGAGGATATGATCCTTCATTATTGAGGCCATTATTTCCATTTTACTCACCTACCTCTTCCGCTATCTTGAGATACTTCTCCTTCAACGCCTCTCTCTGTTTTTGATACACTGCCTTAGCTCCCTTTATTGCCAGTCTTACCGCTTCGAGGAATTCCTCTTTGGTTAGGTATCCGTCCATCTGGAGCAATGTTATATCGTTCTTGATTGGCATTATAGCCACTGGAACATCGGCTTCTCCATAGTTGTCCTCTTCTTTGTTTAGGTCAAGGACGATTTCTCCATCTATCTTTCCAGCGGCACACGCTGCAACAAGGTCTTTCATGGGAATTCCAGCGTCTGCCAAAGCAAGAGATGCTGCTGTAATTCCAGCCACCCTTGTGCCTGCATCGGCTTGGAGCACCTCTATGAATACATCTATGGAAGTTCTTGGAAAGAGCTCAAGAATAACAGCCGGTTCAAGGGCCCCTCTAATAACTTTGCTTATCTCAACACTCCTCCTATCTGGGCCAGGTTTTTTCCTTTCCTCAACACTAAAGGGTGCCATATTGTATCTAACTCTCAAAATTGCCCTGTCAGGTTTTTGAAGGTGTTTTGGATGAATCTCCCTAGGCCCATAAACTGCTGCTAAAATTTTATTCTTACCCCATTCTACATATGCAGAACCATCTGCACTCTTCAAAACTCCAACTTCCATTTTAATTGGCCTCAGCTCGTACTTCTTTCTTCCATCAAGCCTTTTGCCGTTCTCATCAATAAGCTTGAGTCCCTCAGGCTTTCCCATCATTTCTCTTCACCCTCTCCAGTTTGGGGAACTTCTTCAATAATCCCCTGTTCTTTAAGTTCATGCAACCTCTTAATCACCATCTCCCTAACTCTGTCAGTTAATCCTTGAGTATGGCTTTCTCTGTCTACTTTTAGAATAGCCTCTATGGCCAGCTTTTCTAATTCCTCGTTCCTTCCACTAACCCATACCCATCCGTTTTGCCCTACAATTATCCTCGTGTTTGTGAGCTGTTTGATCATGTTTATCATTGAGCCCCCTTTCCCTATAAGGCGGGGTACTTTAGAAGGCGTTATCTTTACCAGCTGTCCCCCTTTTAGAGGCCCTCCATTGAAGGGCATCCCCTTTGTTGTCAGGTCTATCTGGTTAATCTCATTGAAAGCCTTCACTTTTGCATAGATTATGTCCCCTATGTCAAATATCTTTCTCAAATCGGTTTTTAGGATGTCTATCTTCCCTTCAACTGCATCTTGAACTCTCAGCGTAGCTTGATAGGGGGCACCTATGTCAACTACCCAGTTTGAGAATTTTACATCAACTATCTTTCCTATTACGTTATCCCCTACCTCTGGGATGTACGGACCTTCCAGTGGGACTACTGACACCGTGTCATTTGAAATCCTGACCAGTCCGATTACAGTTGAATAAATTCTGTTTCCTTCTTTAAAAGTCCCTCGTCCATTTTTGAACGGTCCCTGAGCCAAAAGCGTCCCTGGAACCACTAATTCCCTATTTTTTACAAAAATCTTCTTCATAGTCCCTTCCTCTCTATAAGTTTAGTTATTGCGGTGCCCTTTGTAAGGGCGTTTAATTTTTCATAAAATTCTTCCTCAACTCCACCCGGAATTTCTATTAAAAACATCCAGGAGCCGTCGCTTGCCCACTCCTCCCTCTTTATGGTTCCAAACTTTCTAACTTCTCCATAAGCTTTTCCGGCATATTCCGAAGGTATCTTCACTGCTATGACCTTTCTTTCGATTTTAAGGGGTAAAACTCTCCTTAGAGCTTTTATTACTTCTGGAACCTGAGATTCTGCGTCTTTGAATATGTCCACTCTGACTCCAACCTCTTCCATCGCCTTCAGGATTCTTTCAGGTGGATGCGGATACCCAGTTCTTGGGTCTACTGCGTGCCTGTGGATTATCATCGCAATCTGCTTTTTCTTATCCTCCAGCATTTCCCTTCTCTGCTGTACGGTAAGCTGTACCTCTCCCTTCTTGAGGATTATCTTTGCCACTTCGTAGGGATCGCTTGTTCCAAAAATCTTTTCCATTTCGTGTTCGCTTGCTTTATCGCCCTTGTGGGCGTCTTTAAAAATATAAGGAGTGGCTAAGACTTCCTCAATTGGAACATCTTTGCCTTCTTTGAAGTCTCTGGCCAGGTATGGATCCACTAGTATCTCAAAAACCTCGCCGTGAGTCTTTAACCGAGCAATCACTGCTTTGTCGACGCTTATGGGCATATTGATCACCTCAGTAGTTGGTGTCTAGCTCGCTGTAGTCTTCTTCCTTCTCTGGAACTTCTTCGGCCTCAACTTCTTTCAACACTTCCTCAAGACACTTAGCAACTTCTTCCTTGCTGATCTTCCTGAACTTCTTCTCCTTTACTGTAATCACTGCAACTTCTATGTTATCCGGAGATGGCTCCTCCATGGTTTTTGCAAGAGCAAGCACGGCAAGCTTTATAGCGTTTTCAAGTGTCATGTCGTCTCTGTACTTCTCCTCGAAGATTGCCATTGCCGTGTTTCTTCCGCTTCCTATTGCAACCGCTTTCCACTCAAAGTATGCACCACTTGGGTCTGTTTCAAAAAGTTCAGGCTTTTCATTTACACCCGCCATCAAAAGGGCGACACCAAAAGGCCTAACTCCGCCATATTGCGTGTGCATCTGCTTCAGATCACAAATCTTCTTCACCAAAACGGTGAGCGGAACTGGCTCTCCATAGGTTAAGCGATAGATTTGAGCTTCTAAACGAGCCCTGTCCACAAGAACTCTCGCATCGGCTATTATTCCACTTGAAGCAGCAGCTATGTGGTCATCAATCTGGAAAATCTTCTCATAGCTTTCCGGCTCTATAAGCTTACTTGTTACCCTCTTTTCTACAGCCAAAACAACTCCATCTTTACACTTTACTCCCACGGCAGTTGCTCCTCTCTTAACTGCCTCTCTTGCGTATTGGACTTGGAAAAGTCTTCCATCAGGGCTGAAAACCGTTATTGCCCTATCATACCCAGCTTGCGGTGGTACAAACGCCATTTTTCATCACCTCTAAAGTTATCGTAATAGGTTATATTAGGAATTCCTTAATTCCCTTTATATACCCTCCGATGTGTAAGTTATCGGCCAATAATTAAAATTTTTCTCTAAAGTTATTTCCACCCAAACTCTTTCAAGAATTTTAACTTAAGCCTCTTTATAGTTCCAGACACTCCAAGCGTTCTTATTATCGCTTTTGAACCGTTTATCTCAGTAACCATAGTTAAAGCAAAGCGAAGTTCTTCTACGTATTTTCTATCACACCTCACTATTCCAGTCTGGGTTTTCTCATCAAATTTTATAAACCATGGTTTTACCCTTGCTGTGCCAAGCTCGCCCAAGGTTTTAAGGGAAGCATTCCACAGCGCTTTCTTTATTTCGTCCTTGTTGAAGGGTCTCTCCCCAATTACCTGAAAGGCTATGTAGCGGTGCTTGTCGCGAAGCGTTGGAGGTAAAGTCTTTGGTTTCTCCCTCATGAGAGGTCTTTCCGCATTTGGGATTTATTAAATTATCTCAAAAACTTTTAATGAACGAAACTCGAATTACTTATGATGAGAAGAGGAATCGCAGAGCTCCCCCTTCACGGTGGACACGTGCCAAGATGGCTGGCATTGAGAATGAAGCGGTTAGCTGAGCTTGTTATAAAGCTTCTTGTGGACGAATATGGCACTCAAGGTGTTCTTGAAAGACTTGCAGACCCGGTTTGGTTCCAAGCTCTCAACAACTTGATAGGCATGGACTGGGATTCTTCGGGAAGCACCACCGTAACAGCTGGCATAGTAAAGGAAGTCCTCTCAAAAGAGGACCTTGGGATAAAAGCGGCCGGTGGCAAAGGGGCAAAGAGCAGAAAGACACCGGAGGAATTAAAGCAGATAAGCAGACTCTATGATCTGGAGGCAGAGGAATACATAAAAACCTCAAGATTGGTTGCCAAAGTCGATAGCGTTGCCCTCCAAACTGGCTACCAGCTCTATCATCACGTCTTCTTTGTTGACCAAGAAGGGAGATGGGCAATTGTACAGCAAGGTATGAATCCCCAGGTAAAGCTCGCCAGGCGCTTCCACTGGTTCTCTGAAAAAGTTGAGTCCTTTACCTTAGAGCCGCACAAAGGTATAAGCGGAATTAAAGCAGAGCATGCTTTAAACACCATCGCCCGGGAAAGCAAAGAATACCAAAAGACTCTGCTCGACGTAGTTTCAGAAAGCCCCACAAAAATTGAAAGGGAAGTCAAAAGTGTAGAGGCGCTTTCAAAAGGGTACATTCCGTTCTATAAGCCCTATGAAAAGAGAGAGGTTTTGTCAATACTGAAAAGATACGAGAGCCTCGGAAAAATTGAGCTCAACAAAAGAGCCCTGGAACTGGCAAGGGAGCTTGGAGTAAGCAGCTATGATGAACTTCTGCTTATCAAAGGTCTGGGGCCAAGCACCTTGAGAGCTCTATCGCTCGTTCTTGAGCTTGTTTATGACGTCCACCCATCGTGGAAAGACCCCGTCACTCATCCACCTGACCCCTTCAAGTTCGCCTACGCCGTCGGTGGAAAGGATAGGGTGCCGTTTCCCGTTGAGAGGGGCACTTACGATGACCTGATATCTTTTCTCGAGAAGCTTCTTGAGAAGGGCAAGGAAGAAAGGGAAGTCGTCAAACAGGTAACAAAAATCACCAAGAAGTGGAAGTTTCCTGAGGAGGAGAAAAGACCAACCTAAGCACTAACGAGCCCGAATGCAAAGCAAGCTCCCCTGAGGCAGGTTGAGTTCCCTGGCTATCGGCCTGCACTTGGCCTTTAGAAGGTAGAAAACCCTTCTATCTTTCCTCTCGCTGAGGGTCTCAAAGTTCCCCTGTCCTTTCGCTATTATCACGTCCGCTTTCTCAAAGACCTCCATGAACTCCTTCGAGACCAAACCAAAAGGAACTCCCACGATGCGCGTTCCCGTCGAGATTACCTTGCCGACTTCCTCGAAGCCAACTTTTTTTAAGTCTTCAACTGTAGCGTCGTTTATTATAGGGCCATCTTTAGCCGCGATGTAGATTTCAAGGTGGGGAAATGTCTCCCTGAGCTTTTTAAGGAACAACAAGTCGAAGTATATCTCGCCGCAATTGTCCGTAAGATAGAGAAGCCTTTTAGCCATTGAAAGTTCCTTAAGCAGTTCCTCCGATTCATCTATGTAAAGCTGTTCCTTCATCATTGCCCTCACATCGTCCTCCAGCTCCTCGGGAGAATAGCCAACGGCAAAATCCACCACGTTCCCTATGATGGCAAGCTTGATGGCTTCTTTAAGCTCCACATCTTCGAAATCCTTTACGATTTCCTCTGCAAGCTTGTTGGAGAGCTCTTTGTATTTTCTGAATGGGTCATAATTCCCAACTGTTCTGTAAACGCCTAAAAATACCTCGCTCCCAAAGATCGCTGGAATTGAATTTTCACTGATGGAGCTCATTAGTCTAGCGGCTTCTATGATGCCCTTTTTTCTAAGCTCTATATCCTCGGTAGCCATTTCAACTATTCTCTGACACTGGTTCGCAACGCAGGCAAAGCACTCATAGTGAATCTTCATAATCACCACCACACTTAGCACCGCATAGGGGTTTATTGCTTTTGCGCAAGCAGAGAACCTCTGCAAAGGCAGTCCCATTAAAGTTTGTAGCTCCCCCTTGAGTGCCCACAGTGGGAGATTTTAACCAAATAATGTTCACTTTAGGGAGGAGAACAACTCAAGACAAGCTTAGACACAGGGTCCCCCCACTTTTGACACCTTTTGGGCATCGATTTGACCTTAAGCTCGTTACTCCAAGGCAATTTAAGAAGTTCTCACTTCAGCTACAAGCTATTCAAAGAGAAAGCCCTTTTTCATAACATCCTTTAAGGAGAATTCTGCCATCCAAATCACCTCAAAAGTACAAACCTCCCAGAATAGCTCTTTGAAGAAGAATCACAAACCTTGGTCAAACTTCGCGAAGGCGAAGTTTGTGTTGGTGGGCCCGCGGGGATTCGAACCCCGGACCTCCACCTCGTAAGGGTGGCGTCATAACCAGTCTAGACCACGGGCCCGCCCAAAGCATTAAAGTAAAAGTCCAAATATAAATCTTTCGCTCAAAATTATGGTAGTGCTCCCCCTACTTTATCTCCTCAGCCGCTCTTATTTTCTTAACCAAAGCAACTCTTCAAGAAAATCAGTCAGAAAGGTTCTCGTTTTAAGAGAAAAATCCCCCAATAGCAAGAGAGATGCACCAAAACCAGCGTTTTAAACCCTTTGGCAAACTTTCCTGCCCGAGTAAAGAGCTTATACCTACTCACCCATTCACCGAAAAAGGTATAAAAGCTAAGATTTATATGGGTCTCAAAACAGTCAAGAGAGGCGAGACCGGTGGAGCGAGAGATCACCGAAGAGAAACTTAAGAAGTATTTTGAAATCACAAGAAAAGCCCTTGAGAAGCTTGAGATAGCAGTCCATGAAAAAAGTCTCCTCTTCTCTGTAGCGCAAGACTTTTTAACCATGGCAAAGAGCTACTATAGCGACGCTGAATACTACTACAAAAAAGGAGACTACGTCACCGCATTCGCCGCCTTGAACTACGCTCATGGCTTTATTGACGCGGGAGTTAGGCTTGGAGTGTTTAAAGGAGAAGATGACAGACTATTTGCGTTCGGGTGAGGAAGATGGGAGATTATATAGTCGTCCTTGAGGCTCCAATAATAGTGAGAGACGTTGAAACTCCGGATGATGCGATAAACGTTGCTGTATCAAAGGTGGCAAAGGCTCTAAACAAGGAAAAGCTCGACTTTGTGAGGGTTGAAATAGGCTACTCTCAATGCCCTGTGTGTGGTTCGCCCTTTGAGAGTGCTTTTGTTATCGGAAGCGTGGGTCTGGTTGGGATTTATTTAACGCTTAAGGTGTTTAATGCCCAAAGTCTCGAGCATGCAGAGAGAATTGCCAAAGCCGTGGTTGGAAAAGCTCTGAAAAAAGTGCCTTTAAAGGTTTTTGAGATTAAAGAGCTCCACAACGGAAAAGAGGAAGAAGGCGTAGAGATTGACGATAACAACGGCATTTGAATTTGTGTTTTTCGTTTTTTGCCGGGATTTATAATTTGGGGTTTATCGTTTTTAGCTTTTTCTAAACAAAACTTTTAAGCTTCCTTGTTGCAAGGGACAACATAACTTTTGGAGGTTTTGAGATGGCGAAGTTCATCTTTGTAACCGGTGGAGTAGTGAGCGGGCTTGGAAAGGGAATAACGAGTGCTTCACTTGGAAAGCTCATGAAGTCAAGAGGCTTTAAAACGACGAACATCAAAATAGACCCGTACATCAACTACGACGCTGGAACTATGAGCCCATACCAGCACGGAGAAGTTTTTGTGCTTGACGACGGGGGAGAAGTTGACCTCGACCTTGGAAACTACGAGCGCTTTTTGAACACAAACCTAACATTCGACCACAACATAACAACCGGGAAGGTATATTCTGCCGTCATAGAAAAGGAGAGAAGAGGCGACTACCTAGGCGCAACCGTCCAAGTTATCCCCCACATCACTAACGAGATAAAGGAGAGAATAAGGAGAATCGCCAAGGACTACGATGTAGTCGTTGTGGAAATAGGCGGTACAGTGGGAGATATAGAAAGCATGCCATTCCTCGAGGCAGCACGTCAGATGCAGCTCGAAGAAGGAAGGGACAACGTTGCTTTTGTCCACGTAACCTACGTTCCAAAGCTCAAGGTTGTTGGAGAACAAAAGACAAAGCCCACCCAGCACAGCGTTAAAGAGCTCCGTTCACTGGGAATTCAGCCAGATGCCATAGTGGCCAGAAGCGAGGACCCGCTTGAGGAAGGGGCCAGAAAAAAGATAAGCCTGTTTACAAATGTACCTGAGGAAGCAGTGATAAGTGCTTACGACGTTGAAGACACCTACGAAGTCCCGCTCCTCCTTGAGAGGGAAGGCCTTGGCAGATACCTCACCAAGAGGCTCGGGCTAGAGGACAGGGAACCAGACTTAAAGGCATGGGAAGAAATGGTCAGGAAGTACAAGAGTCTGAAGGAAGAAGTTGAGATAGCGATTGTAGGAAAGTACGTTAAGCTTGCCGATTCATACCTCAGCATAAAAGAAGCCTTGAAGCACTCAAGCGTTGCCAACGACGTGAAAGTGAAGATAAGATGGATTGAAGCGGAAGACCTAGAAAAAGAAGGGTTTAAGCTCCTTGAAGGGGTTCACGGAATAATAGTTCCAGGCGGATTTGGAGCGAGGGGAAGTGAAGGTAAGATCATGGCAATACAATATGCGAGAGAAAACGACATTCCATTCTTGGGAATATGCTTTGGCTTCCAGCTAACCGTTGTGGAGTTCGCAAGGCACGTCCTTGGTCTTGAAGGAGCAAATTCAACAGAGATAGACCCACAAACGCCGTATCCAGTTGTTGACCTTATGCCCGAACAGAGAGGTCTCGACAAGCTCGGTGGCACAATGAGGCTTGGAGCGTACCCAATAAAAATAAAGAAGGGCACCCTCGCCCACAGGGTTTATGGCAAAGAGCTCATTTACGAACGCCATAGGCACCGCTGGGAGGTAAACCCAGAGTACGTTAAACAGCTTGAAAAAGCAGGTCTTGTTTTCAGCGGCATAGCTGGAGACGATGAAAGAAGAATGGAAATTCTTGAGCTACCAGATAAGCACTACTTCATAGCAACTCAGTTCCATCCGGAGTTCAAGTCAAGACCAATGAACCCAGCCCCGGTGTTCAGAGAATTGGTAAGAGCGGCAAAAGAGAGAAAAGCCTAAACTTCAAACTCTTCTATTACTTCTTCTTCAGTTCTTCTCTTTGAAAACTCAAGGTAGAGCATCAAGCCCCCAATTGAGAATAACGCCTGGATTAGGGCTTGGAATGGAGCCTGCAGAATATTGGCTATTAAATTCGCAACAAAGTCTGTTCTTCCTAGGAAGAGAAGGCCAATGAAAGACGCCGGGACTGCTAAGAGGAAAAAGCTTGACACAGTAAGTAGCGCTCCAAAAGCTATGGAAGAAAGTTTGTTTTTGAAAGCCAGCGAAAAGCACGCCAAAGAAGCGCTGATGGAGTTGCTTAGCACGTAAATAGGCACCGCCATTGAGCTCGCCCCTACTACAAACAAGACTAAAGTTATCTCGGCCAAGATGAGGAGAAGGAGTAATACCAAACTCCCCCCTGAGAGAAGTATCAAGCCGCTGAACAAAAACAATGGGAGTAAAAGGATTGCAGAGCCTATAATCCCAACAATTATGGTTATCAGGAACACTTGAAAAACGTGCATTATTCCCTCATATATTAGGTCGATGAGCAAATACTCTTTCCCTTCCTCCGCCAGTAAAGCACCTTTTATCACGGCATACTGGCTCAAAGCTTGGAGGAGAAATGTTATGAGCACAAACACCAACAAAAACTTGAAGAAGTCTGCAAGCTCGGTGAGCATTTCCTGAGAAAAAGTGCCATGTTCTTCAAAGATAATACTCTCATCGCTGCTTTCCGAAAGTTCAGAAAAGCTCTCAAAGGTTGGCATTTCCATCACAAGATATGCAGAAATCGGGCTCAAAATAATTGAGATCATCAGTGGAATCAGCAAAAGCTTGGGATTTTTTGTAATAGCGACAATAGTTCCGGCAAAAGCGTTTACAGCGCCCATCTGCACCACCAAGGAAGATAGAAGAGTTATGGTTTTAAGGGTTTTGGAAGGGAAAAGATTTATAAGCAAATCTCTAAAATGCCCATAGGGTTAAGATCATCATGAGGTGAGAGTTATGGCTATCTGGCAGGGAAGATCACTCAAAAAGCCTTCAGGTGGAAGAATTATACTCGCAAGAAAGAAGAGGAAGAGGGAGCTCGGAAGAGAGCCAGCCTTCACAAGGGTAGTTGAAGACAAAGAAGAAAGAAAAATAATTAGAACATACGGTGGCAACAGGAAGGTCAGGCTCGTAAAGGCAGTTTACGCAAACGTCTTTGAGAACGGAAAGGGTAGGAAAGTAAGAATCCTCAGCGTAGTTGAGAACCCAGCCAACAGGCAGTACGTTAGAAGGAACATCATTACAAAGGGTGCAATAATACAGACAGAGGTTGGAAAGGCAATCGTTACCTCAAGACCGGGCCAAGATGGCGTTGTAAACGCCGTTCTTATCAAGGAAGAAAATGCCTGATTTCTTTCTTTTCTAAAGTCTTATCTCTAAACCCTTATATACTTGAACTCCCTATTTATTTTGGTGTAACCGATGGAATATTCACGCATTGAGAAAATACTTGCGAGTCTTTTTGTTATTTTTCTCCTTCTGGCGAGCATAAATTTCCTCAGGGAGCTCGAGAACGTTCCCCAGAGGCCGAATTATGAGTATTACCTAGAAAAATATGGGATAAGTGCTCTTCTCGAAAATCAAAGTCGCTTAAGGGAGCTTGATAGACAGCTCTTCGAGATGTATCAAAAGGCCGAGAGTAATTTAACCGAGGCGGAGAGAGTTTATCTCTTCAAAAGGGAGGAGTACAGAGTCGCACTTGAAAGTGGAAATGCGACAGAGGGGCTAAAAGCCGAATACCTGAGGGCAAAGGAAGCCTACGAGAAAGCTTATTTCCAGTATCTAGGAGCAAAGAGCGCCTATGAGCAAACTCACGAAAAGCTGGAGGAGCTCAACTCAAAGATCCAAGAGCTTATGAAGAAGGCAAACGAAGAATACAACAGAGCATACAATGCATACAGACTTAAGGTTCTTATGCTAAAGCTTTCGTTTGCCATTCCGATTTTCATAGTATCGCTTTTGCTCCTTAGGCGGTATAGAAACATCTACACGTCTTCGCTGATAGCGTATTCTTCGCTGCTGCTTATTTACCTGCTCCTTTCTGCAATATGGAGCACAGTCCAGCTTATAGGCATAAGCCTCTTTGGAGCACTTGCAACACTCTTAGCCCTCTACTACCTGAGAAGGGAGTACTTCAAGCCTGAAAGGGTTTACAAGAGGAGAATTGCCCAGGATAAGTGTTACAACTGCGGCTTCCCCATAAAGGATGACTATCTGCACTGCCCCAACTGTGGAGCAAAGTTAAAAGAAAAGTGCGAGCACTGCGGGGCTTTGAAGCCTATTCACCTTCAATTCTGCCCATACTGTGGGCAATAGCCTCCATTTCGGGCTTTATTATTTTTATTACCCTTTCTTTTAGCTCTTCTATTCCAATGCCCTTTTCAGCGGAAATCCTTAGTGGTTCAATTCCCTTGCTTCTGAGGAACTCTTCTATCTTCTTTATTTTTTCTTCGTCTGCAATGTCTATCTTGTTCAGTACGACTATGAATGGAAATTCGCCGAATTCCTCATATATTTCCTCAAAAAGGTGCATCTGCTCTTCTATTGGGAAGCCACAGTACTCACTTGGATCAAAGATGTAAATTATCAGCTTGCCCAAATGCTTTAACGCCAAGATCGCCTGCTTTTCTATTTCGTTTCTTTCGCTCAGTGGCCTGTCAAGCAAACCTGGGGTGTCTATAACCTGATACTTCATCCAGTGCTCCTCGAACTGGCCGACGTTTATACCCTTTGTTGTGAAAGGATAGCTGGCAACTTCGGGCTTCGCGTTTGTGAGCTTTCTCAAAAGGGTGGACTTTCCGACGTTTGGATGACCCGCTATTACTATTGTTGGGAGATCGAGGTCAATCACAGGCATGTCCTTTAAAACGTCCCTAGCCTTGTTGAGGTACTCAAGGTTGTCGGCTATGTCTTTTATGACGCTGGCTACTCTTCCGTAGAATTCCCTTCTCAGCCTTGCAATCTCCTTTGGATCTCTTGAATACCGTATCTTTTCCACGTATCTCTCTTCCAGCGTTCTTATGGTTTTTATTGCCCAGTTTACTGAGGCCAAAGCCTTATGAAACATCCTCCTGTCAACCAGTATATCTAAGAGCTCCTGATAGAATGGAGGAAGGGTTGAAACACCTGGTGTCCTATCGAGAATTTTTCTAAGGTTATCCCTAATAACGTTTGAGACAGTCCTTATTCTAAGCTCCTCTCTTTGTCTCGCTTTACTAACCACACTCCCCCTTGGATTAAAGGCTGAAGCGGCTTTCTCAGCTCGCCTAAACGCTTTGTCAATGAGTTCATCCGCGAGAAGTATAGTCGGCATTTTCTCAAATGGGTTTCTCATCTCTCTCACCTTTCCTCTCCTATTGTCTCGCCTTTAGTAGATTTCACAGTGGGTTTTTAAAGGTGTTGATTAAAACCTATCCAGTATTTTTGGAATCTCCTGTGGCTCAAGGGCAGTCTCGACGATATAGCCCTTTTCCACCAAAATTTTGTTGAAGAGCTCTTCTCTCTTCCAGCCGTCTAAAGTAAAGTCTCCGTAAAACATGACCTCCGGAAGAAGGAGCACTCCCAGCTCAACCTCTGGGAGCTTTTCAACTTCTCTAAGGACATCATGAGCTGTCAATAAACCGGCAGTTCCTATATTACCTCCGAATAATTCATTTTTGACCATTACGACGTTAATTTTTGGGAAGAGGCGTTTGATTTCTGGATAAGCTAGTTCCCCGGTGAAAATATACGTCGGTAGGGAAGGTTCAACATTAAAAGGCTCCAGCGGAATCTTGAATTCCCCAAGCAGAGCCTGAAATATTGGAGGGATAACTATCTTTAGGTTGAGCTCCTTCTGCTTCTCAAGAGCGACGTTCTTAACAAAGAGAAGCTCTTCCCGTGTTAATGCCCTCGTCCTTGAATATCTAGTTACTCCAATAGGGAAAAGTCTGGCTTCATGGACACCAAAGTCCTCCAAATCGTCCAAGATTTCCCCTATATCGGAAACGTTGTAGCCGGGAGTTAAGATTATATCCGCTATGACCCTAAAGTTCTCCACAACCTTAGGTAGAAGGTCAATAACCTTCCCAGCGTTTCTGTTTTTCATGAGCCTAATTCTTACGTCCTTCTTTGTGGTGTGGAGAGAAATCTGAATCTCATCAAGCCCCGCTGAGTGCAAACTCTCAATCCTCTTTTCATCAAAGCAAACGTTTGCACTAGTATCAGTCACCCTTATCCACAAATCATAGTGCTTTCTCGCATAGGCTATCCTGTTTTCGAGGTCAGGATCATTAAGAGTATCGTGCTTAGAAACGCGGTATATCATCTGAGGCGGATTCTGCACAAGGTAACAAAAAACACAATCATTCCCACATGGACCGGCTTTTGAAGATGGAGGAATTATGAGCAGGTCTTCCCTCTCATCTACCATGTCGAGCTCGTACTTGGTTATCTTCCTAAGCTTATAGTCTTCCGTTAACTCATACATGGTTGAAAAATTAAAGAGAGGGTTTAAAAAAGGTTGGATGGATAAAATATCCTACTTGCCTGCTATCCTCACGTTCTCAAATGCCATTGCCGGAACAACCATGCTTCCTCCGAAGGGCAACACTTTTTGCTCCTTGCTTACCTCGTAGAGGTTTGGCAGCAGCTCGTAAATGTTGCCGCTCATCATGAAAACTGTGGAGCCCTTTATTTCGCCGTTCTCTATCAAGAACGCTGGGTTTGCCACAACTGCAAAGTTTCCGTTGTCTGGGTTGCTTGAGTGAGCCCCTTGGAAGCCGTCCACGAGGTAGCCGTGCTCTATCTCCCCTATAATCTCATCAAGACTTCTTTTGCCGTTTTCGATTACAACGTTGTGGAAGCCTATGTTTATTCCACCCGTGGACAAGTTTCTCTTTCCGTTCCCGGTACTTTCAACTCCGTGAACCTTTGCCCAGTAGTTGTCCCAGATGAAGCCTTTAAAGACACCTTTCTCGATTATCACGTTTTTCCTGGTTGGCACTCCTTCATCGTCCGCTATCACCGGGTTTATGCTGAGCTCATGGAATGGGTCATCGTATATCGTGAGGAGGTCGTTTGAGACGTTTTCTCCTATTTTGTTGGCTAACGGGGTCGTTCCCTTGACGAGTCTTTCTCCGCTGAACGCTGGGAAGAGAGCATAGGATAGTAGGCTCGAAAGTGCCCATGGTTCTATAACTACTTTCCCTTCTCCCGTTTTGCTTTTCTCAACCTTAAACGCCCACTTAACTTTCTGCAGAGCATTTTTAACAACGGTTTCCACATCAAGGTCGAGGGAAAGCTTTGCATCAAACTCGAAAATACCCGGAGTTACTCTGCCCTCTTTCATTCCAACAAGCTCAATGTAGAAGAAAGCGCCTCCACTCTCTTGAGACACGTTAACTCCGTGAGAATTCATTATCAAGCTTTCTCCCCATTCTGCTCCTCCTTCGCCACCTGCTACTACTATTCCGTCTTCCTTTGCAAGCTCTATGCCTCTTCTCGCAAGCTCTACAAAGTAGTCTGGGGAAACCTCTTTGAGTTCTTTATCAACTTTTCTCGGCTCCCTGTATTTTCCTGGTTCTGGGAGTGAAACCCACTTCTCATCGGGTTTGTTGAGTTTCGCCATCTTGTATGCCCTTTCTATGGCTTCTTTGATTTTTTCTTTGTCTGCAGTATCAACTATCGAAACCCCGAGCCTTTTGTCCTTAATGCCCCTGATAACGGTAACAACTCTCTCCCTTAAAGCTGAAGTGGAAACCTCGTTGAGCTCAATGTTAACGCTTGCACTTCTGCTCTTGTAAACGGCAATCTCAAGCTCATCGAAGAACTTCCCTCCAAAACGAATCAGCTCTTCCATCTTTATCACCTCCTTTGCGAGCTGGAAGCCTCTAAGGGGAGGAAAGCCCGCTTTGCAATATTTCTTGCTGCATTCAAATCCCTATCCAGTTGAAAACCACATTTTGGGCATTTAAACACCCTCTCATTTTTAAAGCCCTTAACATAATAGCCACAATTTGAGCACATCTTTGAGGTTCCTCTTGGGCTTACGAAGATGACAGGTACGCCGTGCAACTTTGCCTTGTAGATTATCTTAGTTATGAGGTCGGCATAGCTCCAACGGTGCAAAATTTTCCTTAGTTGCTTTGGTCTTTTTTGCCTCTTTAGACCTTTCAGCTTCTCCAGAACAATCGCTCTGTTTAACTGCTTTGCCTTTAGAACAAGCTCCTTAGCAATTTTGTGGTTTAGGTCGTTAACAAACTTTTTGTCTTTGTGATTTGTCTTAGCATAAATGCCAAACTTCTTCATAAGCCTTTGTTGCCTTCTTGCAGTCAGTTTTTCCAAATGCTCTTTGTGTTTTATCAATGCATCTCCTTGAACCCTCATAACTTCTCTTCCCTTCTCGTCGCTTGCCACTAATAAATTGTAGTATCCCAAGTCCACACCAATTGCTCCAATAGGCTTTACTGGCTCTTTCTCTGGAACATTAATTGAGAGAAATGCGTACCAGTCCTTGCCGATGCGTTTTATTATTACCCTACCGTGCTTGTATTGAAGATACTTCTTGAATTTCTTTGGAACGTATAAAGGCAAGTAAACCCTCTTGCCCATCAGCGGGACGACCAGCCCGTTATTTTCTATCTTGACATCAATGCCCTTGAAATAAATAACATCGGAGTGGAACTCTGGGAAGTTCCCCCCGTTCTTAAGCCAAGAGCGGTGGATTTCGATTGCTAAGTTCATAGCATCCTGAACGACATTGCTATGTAGTTGGGGGTATTTGTCCCTAATTCTCCTATAAGCGAAGCGGTGTAGATTGCCCCTATTAGGCTTCTCCCCGAGTTGTGCAATTGCACTAAGCCAATCATTAACACAGGCTCTGAATGCCCCTATAGATTGTTCTAACATCCATTCTTTGTTCCTTGTTAGTGGTCTCATTTTCATCTTCAGCGTGAGCTTCATCTTACGCACTCATTGTATTTTTGCGTAAAGTTTTTAAATACTTTTCGCCTAACCTTATAGTGAGGGTGCCTCTGGCCGTGCCCGATGACACCAACCTGCCCGATGCCCCGCAGGCGACTGCGGTTAAGGGCGTTCCCTGTGGGAACCCTCGCCCTTCAGGGCGGGGAGGAGGTCAGCCTATTATTATTCCTCCATCAAAGCGCATGTGTGGACCACCAGAGCTGACAAAAGCGGTCTGTCCCTTTCCACATCTTCCCATTTCGAGACCAAAATCATTTCCTACAGCAGTTATCTTCTTTAACGCCTCAATCGCGATTCCGCTTATCGAGGTGTCCCTTATGGGCTTCGTTATTTCACCGTTTTCTATCATGTAGCCCTCTTGGACTCCTACCTGGAAGGCTGAGTTGAGCTGCGCCTGACCTCCTCTGAAGTCAACCACGTAGTATCCAAACTTAATGTCCTCTATCATCTCCTCGAACTTCCAGTCCCCGGGCTCAAAGATCGTGTTGCGCATCCTTATTATCGGCGGATAGGTGTAATTTTCAGCCCTTGCATGGCCATTTGGCTCCATGCTCCACTTGTGGGCGTATTCACGGTTGAGCATTATCTCCTTCAAGATACCGTTTTCAATGATGTGAATATCCTTAACAGGAACACCCTCGTCATCGTATTTGTCATTTCCAAATCCACCTTCAACGATGCGCTCGCTCATGGTGACGTATTCGGGAGCAATTTGCTTGCCAATTAAGTCCTTAAACGGCGAGTTTATTGTTAAGTCTGCTTCCGCAAGATGTCCAAGGGCTTCGTGAGCTATAAGGCCAACAATTATCGGACCCGCCACTATTGGGAACTCTCCTCTCTTTGGTGCAACTCCCTGAAGCTGGGCGTGAACTTTTCTTATGACCCTTTTGGCAACTTCTTCATTTGGTTCTTTCTCCTTGAAGAGCTCCCAGCCATAATCCACTGCTCCAACTTCATCTCTCGCAGCTGCAAGCTTCTCTCCCTCTTTACCCGTTGCCCAAACGTATTGCCATACGTAGTTCAAATCCCATTTTATCTTCGTGCCCTCGTTTGTTATGAGGATTTTTTCACCGCTTGCGTCTTCATAGCGAAGCCAAGTTGATTTTATGGCTTTGTCTTCTTTGAGAAGAGCTTCCAGATCCATTAGCCTCTCAACCTTTTCCTCTATTGGAACATCTCTGGGCTTTATTTTCATCTTGCTCTTCACGAAGTCTTGATGGGCTTTTATCTCCGCAAGCTGAATCTTTTCTTTTTTGGCTTTTGCAGTTGCCTTCGCAAGTTTGTATGCACTCTCTATGGCTTTTTCAAGGTTCTCAAGCCTGCTTGTTGATGCAAATCCCCAAGCTCCATCCGCTAGAACCCTGATTGCAACTCCCATTTGCCCTTTGCCAGCAAAAGTTGTAAAAGTCCCGTCTTTGAGCTCCAAAGTGTTCTTGCTAATGTTCTCATAGCGAATCTCTATGTACTCTGCTTTAAATTTCTCAAGAGCCCAGTTAAGAGCACTTTCTAATTTCTCCTCCATTGTGTATCACCCACAATCTAAAGGTTCAGACGATCATTTAAATTAACATTTTAAGACTATAAAAGCATTATCTCAAGCAAAGATGCACATAAAAAGACATTGTGACGAGAAAAATATAAATTGACCAAGCCGAGAAGAAGGGTTGGAGGTGAAAGAATGTTCGATGTAGTGGCAATTGGTAATCTCAACTATGATATAACCCTTCTCGTTGAGAGATTTCCTGAGTTTCATGAGAAGGTAATTGCAAAGAAAGCTCACTTTGGATTGGGGGGAGCTGCGGGCAATACCGCTTCTTGGTTGGCACATATGGGAGTTAAGGTAGGATTTATCGGGGCTGTAGGTAATGACGAGATTGGCGAGGCACACATACAGTATTTCAAGAAAATTGGAGTTGATGTTGGAGGTATTAAAGTTGTCAATGAGCATTCTGGAATCGCTGTTTCCTTAATAAAGGGCGAAGACAAGAGGATAGTGAAGCATCTCGGTGCTAATGCCTATAGAGATGTCGATTTCGATTACCTTTCAAAGGCAAGGCACGTCCATATGTCCTCCAACCCCAAAGAGCTCATTGAAAAGACCGTTAACTTTGCCTTTGAGAACGGAATTTCCATTTCGCTTGACATAGGAGAGGCGGAAGTGCCAAGCTCTGTTGAAGACAAGATAACATACTTACTAATGAACGAGGATGAGTTCAAACGAAAGTATGGAAGCTTGGAGAAAATCCACGATGTTAGGGCTAAAAACGTCATTGTAACCCTAAACGGCGGAGGCGCAATGGTTAGAGATGAGAAGGGAAAAGTTTTCGAAGTTAGAGGGCTTAGCGCTGAAGTAGTAGACTCTACCGGAGCAGGGGATGCATTCGACGCTGGGTTCATCTACGGAGTTCTCAAAGGATGGGAGCTGAAAGATGCAGCAAAGCTCGGAACCCTGTTAGCGTATCTCACAGTGCAGAAAGTGGGTGCAAGAAGTGCGATAATTCCTCTGGAAGAAATTAAAAAAATAGCAGAAGAACTGAATTTGGGCTTGCCCTTCTAATAGCTCTTCAAACCAATTGTTCTTGCCTGGTTTTCGCTCCATTTATAACTTAGATACCCCAGCAAGGCATAGACTGTTGAAAGAAAAATGAGGTATAAAATCTCCCCAGAGGCTTTTGCATACCCGTAGGCAACGACTTTTCTTACGGCATCACTTGTTGGAGCATAGGGAAAAATCTTTGCCATTATCTGCAGTCCCCTGGGCAGGATTGAAATCGGATACATCGCACCGCTTAGGGCAAAGACCAGCATTTCGAGAATCGTTATGAAAGGTCCCGGGTCCTTCAAATAGAGAACGATGCCCGCAGCTGCCATTCCCATACCTATCATCCCTACAGTGCCCATAAATAGTACTGGAAGGGCTTTAATGAAGTTAATGAAGTCGAAGTGGACATCAAATATCACAACGAAAAGGGGAATGTAAATGGACATATAGATGAGAGACAAGAAAATTCGAGTAAGCACGTTGCCCATAAAGAAGGTCAGCCTCCTTATTGGCGCTGCAAAAGAATATTCGAGAGTTCCAGCATAGAGCTCATCAACAACGCTCCATACGAAGCCACTAAGAAAAGTCAATCCAAAGCCCAACACCATAAACCCCAGCACGGCAAAGGTTACGTAGTCTGAGTACCCCGTGAGACGCTGAAGCGCGGGGGAGTTTCTCTCTCCGGTAAGACCTATCCCTATCAACAAGGCCTGACCGACAAAAAAGAAACCTAACATAACATCACTAATGAACCATACTCTATAGCTCAAAAAGATCTTCCAGCTCTTGACAGCAACACCGTAAAGTGCCCTAAGCTCGTTAATAACCTCCATATCCAACCACCCGGGTTATTTTCTCCGCCCATTTAAAAAGAATGTATCCGATTATCCAGTAAAAGGGAATCAAAAAGAGAAGCCATATTATTTCGCCCTGTATTTCTGCATATGCTTTTCCCACGAAAATAGCTCTTACCGCAGAAGCAGCATGAGTTAACGGAAATATCTTTGAAAATGCAAAGAGCCATTTGGGCATTACACTAAGGGGGAAGAACACCCCAGAGAAGAAGAGCATTGAGAACTCAAATATCTGGGCAAAAGGTCCTATGTTCTTTAAAAGCATAACAAGACCTGCAAATATTAGCCCAAATCCCAAAAACGCAAAGAGCGATGCTACAATAACTGGAACAGACCTCAAGACTACCGAGATTGTAATGGGAATATCAAATATTAGGGCACCAATTGCAAAGACAACTCCCATAAGGACGGAGTCCATTAAAAGCCAGCTAACCGCTAATCCGAAAAGCAGTTCTAAAATCCTGGCTGAAGAAAGGACGTTCATTTCAAAAGTTCCTCTCTGGAGCTCTCTCCTCACGCCCCAGACGTAAGCCTCCATAGGTGAAACTGAGACCCACCATAAAACGTAGCCAATCAAGGCATACGTTGGATAATCACCCATTCCCGTAGAAGCGGCGAGCAGTTGGGAATACCTGCCTCCAAGAACTGCCTGCCCAAAGAAGACGAACTGAAGGAGAAAAACCAAGCCAACTAGGATGGAGCTTACAACTCTTAAAGGATACCTGAAAAACATTCTAAACTCCTTCTCTATTACAGCCAGCAGTATCAATCTCTCAACCCCCTGCCGGTGAGCTTTATAAAAACGTCTTCAAGGGTCGGCTCCTTCTGCTCTACACTTATTATTTTCGCTCCCCTCTTTACAAGCCATTCAACCAGCTTAGGAAGGTCTTCTTCATCTACTTGACCCCTCAGAGTTATAATTCCTCTTTCGGAATCCTCGTTGACAACTGCCATTCTCCAAGGCAAATCATCAAAAGTGACCTTTCCCTTAAGGCGTATCTCAACAGTATCTTCATCCCTAACGAGCTTTTTAAGACCATCTGGAGTATCTAGAGCTATAATCCTGCCGTGGTCTATTATGGCTATCCTATCACAAAGCTGCTCTGCTTCAACCATATAGTGGGTAGTTAGGAGAATAGTTTTGCCCTTTTCGTCAACGAGCTTTCTTATGAACTCCCTAACGAATACAGAGCTCTGCACATCTAAGCCCAGAGTAGGCTCGTCCAAAAACAGAACTTCCGGGTCGTTTATCAGAGCTTTCGCTATAGCCAGTCTCTGCTTCATTCCTCGTGAGTAGTTCATAACGAGGTCGTCTTTTCTCTCCCACAGCCCAACCAGCTTAAGGAGCTTTTCAATTCTTTCTTTTTCTTCTCTCTTGGGAACATAGTAAATCCTTGCAAAATATTTTAAGTTCTCGTATGCACTCAAGCGCCAGTACAGAGTCCTTTCTCCTTCTGCCACGAGGTTTATCCTCTTTCTGATCTCTCTTGCATCCTTTCGTATGTCGTATCCAAGAATTCTTGCCTCTCCTTCGGTGGGCTCAAGCAAAGTGGTAAGCATTTTTATTGTGGTGGTTTTACCAGCTCCATTAGGTCCAAGAAGTCCAAAAAGCTCTCCTTTTTTAACCTTAAAGGTGATGCCTTTAACAGCTTCGACCCATTCTACCTTTCTTAAGGGGAGAGGAATCTTTTTAGGATATCTTTTCTTCAAATTAAAGACCTCAACTGCATACATGACTCTTCCCTAAATCATTTATGCTGAGAAGAGTACATAAAAGTAATGGCTTTTAATTATGCAAAGGCTTAAAAATGGTAACAAAGATAAACCATAAAAGGACTACAAAAGGGCTTATAGAGCAACTATTTCATGGAGGTGACTTCATTGGAAATAATAATTGAGAAGTTCAAACCAAAAGTTACTCGCCCTTTTAAGAGAAAAAACGAATACTGGGTGAAGCTCATAGATGAAAGCGGCGAGTATATAATGAAGTTTAAAACTCCTTTGGAAGCAGAGGACGCAATATACGGGCTTCTTGATCTCCAAGTTTATGGGGGTAAAGTTAAGCTTAAACTTAAAGAGGGAAACGTTATAGAGGATATCCAGATTCTTGAGCTCTATAAACCCTCTGCAAAAGAGCTTGTTGATGAGTATTTTAAAGAATAGTTGAAGTCTTTTTCTGTACATTAGACTTCTTTTTTTGACAAAAACCTATATATACTATGACATCCTAACATATAATTGGATGAACATACAGCGTTTCACGAATCAATTTTTAAGATAGAATCCAAAAACTTGGAGGTTTTACTATGGCCAGAAAGAAAAACAAAGAACTCCTAGAATTCGCAGAGGAGATAGGAGGAGAAGAAGCTATTAAGGTAATCAAGGCTCTTGAAAAAAAGAAAGAAGCAACTGATGAAGAGATTGCAGAAATGACAGGGATAAGAGTGAATACTGTTCGCAAAATTCTATATGCCCTCTACGATAACCAGCTTGCAGAGTTTAGGAGAGTTAGAGACAAGGACACCGGATGGTACTATTACTATTGGCGTCTTGAAACAAAAAGGCTGCCCGAGATTATAAAAGCCAAAAAAATGCAAGAGCTCAAAAAACTCAAAGAAATGCTCGAGGAAGAGACCAAAGAGGTTTACTACCACTGCGGAACCCCTGGTCATCCAAGATTAACGTTTGATGAGGCAATGGACTACGAATTCAGATGCCCGTTGTGTGGAGAAATGCTCATGCAGTATGACAACAGCGAAATAGTTAAAGAGCTCCAAGAAAAAATTAAAAAACTCGAAAAGGAGCTCGGAATAACAGCGTGATTCTGGACTAATTTAATGAACTGCGGGGATGATAACATGGAAATTGTTATTCCTGAGAAGATATACGGAGATAGAAGTGGCTTTGAAAAGCTCAATAAGAAGCTTAAATCTCTTATAGGGGAATTGGAAGTCTCATGGAAGATAGGAATTACTCAAAAACAGTGGGCCAAAATAACCTTGGAAGGAGAGGACGAGGAAGTTTCTGCAAACCTTATAAGAGAAGAATTTGGGGAAATCCCATACAAGCTGAGCAATGTAAAAGAAGGAGACGTATATAGGGGACGATTTAGTGACCTTGGAAAGGTCGGGTATGGGGTCTACGTTGATATTGGGGTATTCTCACCAGCTCCAAAGGACGTTTTGATACCCCTTTATTATCTCAAGTCCACCTTTGGAGACAAACCAGTTAGACAGCTCATAAGGGAGTTCGGATGGATAGACAACATTCCCGTTGAACTGGAAATCGTAAAAGTAGAATTTGGCACTAGAGAAATGGAAGGAAGATTCACCGAAAGACAGCTAAAACAAATAAAAAAGTGGACAAGTGATGGATACGACAAGATATTCATTGCAGGCACAATAAGTGAAAAAGTCGAGGAAGCCTTGATAGAGACCGGGCACTCAAGGGACGTGAAGAGGCTCGAAGAGCTTGGGCTTATGGAAACCCTCCTAGTGCTCAAGAAAGGCACACAGGCTCCGGGAATAATCAAGGAAATAGGGCCTTACTTAAAAGCTGCAGTGTTTGGAGCAATTAAGTTTGAGTAGGGAACTCGCATATCATTCTAACTGCAAGAGCGGCTGAGAGGTATTGAACCATTGGAAGGCACTGTGGGGAATAAACCAATATTGGAAGGAATGCAATTAGGAGCCAGAAAAACAGGGCTTTTCCTCCCCTCATATTTAACAAAGATCTTCTGAAGTTGAACAGCAAGTAGAAAATCAGAATCAGTTGGAGAACTCCTTCTTTCAGTAAGACAAAGATAGGGTTCAGATCAAGGGATAGAGAAAAATTCGGAATTGAGAAAACGCTTATGCCCAAAATAAAGAAAACAGTACTCAGCCCAAGGTAAAGGAAGTTTCTTATAGACTTTGTTGGGAGTACAAAAAACGTGAAAAGAGGAAAGACAATCAGATAAGGCCACACTAAACTGCCCACTGCAACGATAAGCGAGAGGAGAAATACCTGCACGATTGTTTTAGGAATATCTTCCGTGAATTTCATATTTATCGTAAGTGCCGCAACGAGTACTACAAAAAACATACCAATGTTCGTGGAAACATCTGCAATAGAACTCCTAAAAGAGGGCGACGAGAAGACAAGCCCAAAAATTAGGAAGCCAAATTCTCTATAGGGTTTTGGTGCTGCAAAGAACATTAATGTGGATGTCAAGAAAATGAGGAAGAAGTGGAGAACGAGAAGAGCTTCTTCCGTTGGAGAGTAAAGACGGAAGTAAGAACCAAGAGCAAAAGAAAGCAGAGTATCCTTACGTCCCAGCAGAGCATTTTGAAAAGTGGTTCTAAGGAAGTCCTCTCCAATAGTGAGAGGTATTGTGTTTGGAATCCAAAGTGCAAAGATGGAAACCACAAGGAAATAAAAAAAGTGAGTATAGTTGCCATGTCTAGAGAACAAAAACACAAAGAAAATAGTTAAAACAGCGCCCATGGATAAGAAGATATAAACTTCTCTGTCGCTAAACCTATAGTACGAAGAAAACGCGTTCTCTATGAGATACATGCTCTTTTCGTCTCCGGTAAAGAACACAACTTCGTCAAGAACTATGACCATTGGCTTCAAAGAAGCCTCTGGAGGTAATCCCGTTAAACCCCATAACTTTTTCATTTCTGGATTGTCATATACGTTCCCAACGAGAACAAGCACTTCATTCCCCCTATCCTTAAACCGGGAGAGCTTTTCGTCAATATACCATCCCCACGCTTGGGAATATTCACTTTCTCCAGGAACTACATGGTACGTTCTTCCATCAAATAAGAACTCCTCAAAGGCGTTTTTACTAGGATAGAACTCTAATTGAGACGCAGAAGCAAGAGGAAGCATTATGAAGAGTGCCATAATTAAAAGTTTCTTCATCTTCCCCACCAAATAAAATTATGTAGCCAGGTCCAGCGCGGCATCACAGTTTCGGCCTATGCCGATCTCAGCCGCGCATCGATAGGTAATAATCCAGAAAGGAGATTTAAATTTTACTCTTTTTCTTTTAGCTCTTCCAGTTTTGCTAGGAGCTTTTGAGAGATCTCCATAAATGCTTTTGCAGCCGGAGTGTCTTCGTAGAGAACTATCGGTATACCCTTATCACTCGCTTCTCTCGCCTTTAGGTCTATGGGGATCTTTCCAAGGAAGTCAACTCCTTCCTTCTTCGCTAGCTTTTCCCCGCCGCCTTCTCCAAAGATATCTATCTTGTTTCCGCAGTGGGGGCATATAAGATAGCTCATATTTTCAATAACTCCTATGTAAGGAACGTTCATCTGTTTCATCATGTTCACAGCTTTACCAGTATCGAGCAATGCTACTTCTTGAGGAGTGGTAACTATTATAGCGGCATCAAGCTGTATTGTCTGGGTAACGGTTAAAATCTGGTCTCCGGTTCCCGGAGGAAAGTCCACTATCATAAAATCTAAGCTTCCCCACTTGACGTCTCCGAGGAGCTGTTTAATGGCTTTTGTGACTAACGGGCCCCTCCATACTATTGGCTGATCCTCAGGAACCATAAACCCCATGCTCATAACTTTAATCGGAGTTGTCTGGCCTGAGAAGTCATTCATCGGGGGCATCATTTCAAAATGACCATCTTCAAACTTCTCTGCCAGAACATCGGCTTTTTCAACGCCAAGCATTTTTGCAACGTTTGGGCCGTGAACATCAGCATCTAGGATACCTACGAAATAACCCTGCTTTGCAAGGGCTGTTGCTAGGTTCACAGCAACTGTGGATTTTCCAACGCCTCCTTTTCCGCTTAAGACTGCTATTTTATATTTCCACTCCTTCTCTTTCTCCTTTATTCTCTGAGTAAGGGGATCAACTCCCAACCCGGGCACGTTAAAATTAGGTGGAGTTTTTATTGTCATTTTTATCACCTCTGGTTTAGGCTGGTCTAAAAAAGCTTATAAGCTTTGCCCATAGTTTACACAACATTACACAAAAATGAGTAACAAAAAAGAGAAGGGAAATTCATGGAAGTTCTACTTCTTTGCCGAGAATTCTCCATAGTTCTTTTATCTGGTTCTTGAGCTCTTGAATAGCTTCTGGCCTCTTGAAGAGGTGCTTAAATCTTCCCTGTAGCTTGAGGTAGTCTTCAATTGGTCTCTTGAACTTTCCGTCCTTGGGGAATCTCTGGAACTTTATGTTGTGGAAGTCTCCATTTTCGATTTCAAAAAGTGGCCAGAGACCAGTTTCAATTGCCAATTTGGCAACCTCTATTGTCTTCTCTGGTGGAATTCTCCATCCTGGAACACATGGAGCTAATACCTGAACGAATGCTGGTCCGTCAACGCTTGCAGCTTTCTTCATCTTCCTGTAGAAGTCATAGGGGTCTCCAATGCTTGCTGTTGCGACATATGGAACTTGGTGAGCCGCAGCTATAAGGGCAACCCACTTCTTTGGCTTGTCTTCACCAATTGAGTACTTTCCTGGGGGTGATGTGGTTGTCCATGCTCCGTAAGGAGTGGATGAAGACCTCTGAATACCCGTGTTCATGTAAGCCTCGTTATCATACATGAGGTAAACCACGTTGTGCCTTCTCTCAAGCATTCCAGAAAGTGCTTGGAGACCTATATCTGCTGTACCACCATCTCCACCAATAGCGAGGATCTTTCCTTTCCTGCCGAGCTTCTTCCACGCTGCTTCAATACCGCTCGCTACGGCTGCAGCGTTTTCAAAAGCCACGTGTACCCATGGGGCTTTCCAAGCGGTGTATGGGAATACTGCAGAAACGACTTCCATACATCCTGTAGCATGGGCTATAGCGAAAGCGTTTGGGTCACCATATTTTTCTTCCATGGCTTCGCTAAATGCCTTTGTGGCAAGCTTCATTACTATTGCAGGACCACATCCAGCACATGCAGCATGACCAGGTGCCCAGTATTCGCGAGTTGTGATAGGGGGCTTCCTAACGGCCATCATAATCACCTCACAAAATCTCCTTCCTCAATCCTATCCAGTGGACTTCCTCAACTTTCTCTCCCTCAAGTGCCTTCTTTGAAATTTCAACGACCTCTTCGAGTTGCCCGAAAGTAACGTCTCTTCCACCAAGGCCCACTATGAAGTCAAGTAGTATTGGCTTCTCCTTCTCGTTTACGAGTACTCTGCTTGCATCTGTAAAGACTGCTCCACCTATTCCAAAGCTTACGTCCTTTTCAAGAATTGCAAGAACCTTTGTCTTCTTGGCCAAAGCCTTAAGTTCCTCAATTGGGAATGGCCTGTAAACTGTCATCTTTGCGGCTCCGATCTTTACGCCTTCTTCTCTCTTCTTGTCTACGAACTCCTTGAGTGTTCCAGCGAGTGAACCCATTGTGAGAAGGATTATTTCAGCATCATCTGTTCTGTACTCTTCAATCATGTGGTATCTTCTTCCGAACTTCTTCTCGAACTCGTCAAAGACTTCCTTGATTACTTCTCTTGCGTTCTCCATGGCTTCCCATACCTTGTATCTTGCCTCCATATAGTGAGCTGGGAATCCAAGGGAACCTTGTGTGATTGGTCTGGCTGGGTCGAGATAGGCGTGCTTGGGTACGTACTCTCCAAGGAACTCATCAACTACTTCTTGATCTGGTATTTCAACTGGCTCGACTGTGTGGGTTAGGATGAATGCATCGAAACCTACCATTGCTGGAAGGAGAACTCTTTCATCTTCGGCAACTTTGAATGCAATCAATATTAAATCGAGTGCCTCTTGGTTGTTCTCAGCATAGAACTGCAACCAGCCAGTGTCTCTCTCGCTTATTGTATCTTGCCAGTCGTTCCAGATGTTAATTGGAGCGCTCAAAGCTCTGTTACCAATTGCCATTACAATTGGAAGCCTCATTCCAGCGGCTATGAAGAGAATTTCGTGCATTAAAGCAAGACCTTGTGAAGCTGTTGCTGTGAAGGTTCTAACTCCCGCAGCTGAAGCACCAACACATGCAGAAATTGCAGAGTGTTCGCTTTCAACTTTTATAAATTCGGCATCCATCTCTCCGTTGGCAACGAATTCGCTGATCTTTTCAGGAACGAGTGTTGATGGTGTAATTGGAAATGCAGCGACTACCTTTGGCCTTGCAAGCTTGGCTGCCCAAGCTGCAGCTTCATTACCTTTCATAACTTTTCTCATAGGCATTTATACCACCTCACTTAGATTCCCTAACCATTTCAATTGCCTTGGTTGGGCATTCATTTGCGCAGATTCCACAACCCTTACAATAGTCGTAATCAAACACCGGATAGCCCTCCTCGTCGAGATAAATTGCTGGCTCTGGACAGAGAGTGTAGCACATGAAACATCTAACACATTTATCCTTGTTAAACTGTGGTCTAAAAACTCTCCAGCCGCCGGTCTTGTTCACAACGCTGCTTCCGGGAATGTAAACTATTGCACCAGGTGTCATTTTTTCGCTATACTCCTTTTGGACTCTTTCAATATCAGCTTTGAATGGACTTTCCGCCATACATACCACCCCGAGTGAATTATCCCCCTTTTTCTTTAAACTTTTCGCAAAGGAAATTAAAAAATTAGCCGAAAACCTCGGCCTTCTTTTTAAGCTCTTCCCACTCTCTGAGCACCCATTCTTGGAGTGTCTCTATGTCTTCCTTTGTCATGTATTTGAATCTTCCCTGGAGCTTAAGAAACTCCTCCAGAGGCTTTGGCTCTTTGTTTGGTGAGGGCATGTTTATCTTGTACTTTCCGTTTTCATATTCAAACAGTGGGAAATATGCTGTTTGGACTGCTAGGCGAGCAATCTCTATGGTCTTGTCCGTTGGGCTTCTCCATCCAGTTGGGCACGGTGCGAATAGCTGAATGAAAGCAGGACCCTTAATTGTTTGAGCCTTTTTGAGCTTTCTCATGAAGTCCTCTGGATAGGCAACGCTTGCAGTTGCTGCATAGGCTGGTTTGTGGGCTATGACAATGTCAATAACCTTTTTCTTTGGTCTCTGCTCAAGGAAGTGCTTCTTTCCACCTGGTGTGTTAGTTGTCCATGCTCCGTAAGGAGTGGATGAAGACCTCTGAATACCCGTGTTCATGTAAGCCTCGTTATCATACATGATGTAGAGAGCGTCGTGTCCTCTTTCAAGGAAACCGCTTAGGGCTTGGAGACCTATGTCCGCTGTACCACCATCTCCTGCCCATCCAACGACCATTATGCCATCTTCACCCTTTACCTTGTATCCCTTTGCTTTCAGAGCAGCCTCAATACCGCTAATTACTGCACCCGTTGTCTCAAATGCTGTGTGGAAGAGAGGAGCATTTAAAGCCGTGTATGGCCATGGACCAGCTATGATCGTGGAACAACATGCAGGAATAGTGAAGATTGCTTTTCCTCCGTATGCCTTAAGGACGTATCTTAATCCTAGGGCTGCACCACAGCCCTGACAGGCAGTATGCCCAGCGTAAAAGTGCTCTTCAAATGGTAAGGTCAATTTTTTCTTAACATCAGCAGGAAGCTCCATTTTTGTCACCTCTTCAAGTGGTACCATTCGATTTCTCTATCAAGCTTGCCTTTTTCAATTATCTCTTTCATATTCTTGGCTATTGCTTTTACGTCGTTTACGGTTAGGTCTCTTCCACCGAGTCCAACGATGTAGTTCTTCATTATTGGCCTTGCATCGGTGTTGTACAGAACACCCTTAGCCTCATTGAAGAGGATTCCCTCTTGTCCAAATGAGAAGTTTCTGTCAAGAACCGCTATTCCCTCGACGTTCTTTGCTAATTCATAGAGCTCCTCCCTTGGGAACGGCCTGAACCATCTCACCTTTGCAGCACCGACCTTGTATCCCTCGCTTCTTAGTATGTCAACTGCTTCTTTCACAGTTCCCATAAGAGAGCCCATTCCCATGAACACTATCTCAGCATCGTCAGTTCTGTATAGCTCTATCATCTGGCTGTAATCTCTTCCGAATCTCTCGCCATACTCTTTTCCAACCTCTTTGATGACTTTCTTTGCTTCTTCCATTGCTTTAGCTATCTTGTATCTGAACTCGTAATAGTCGGCTGGAGTTCCTAAAGCACCAACGGAGAATGGGTTCTCGAAGTCAGTGAGTGTGTATAAGGGCTTTCTTGGTGGGAGGAACTCATCTATTTCTTCCTGCTCTGGCATGTCAACTACATCGTAAGTGTGGCTCAAGATAAATGCGCTCTCAACTATCATGACTGGGAGATTAACTTTCTCGTGCTCTGCAATCTTAAATGCCATTAGCACTCCATCGTAAACCTCTTGGTTGTTCTCAGCATAGAACTGCAACCATCCGGTATCTCTCTGAGATAAAGAGTCAGTTTGATCATCCCAGACACTCCATGGGGGAGCCATTGCTCTGTTAACGTCAACCATGACTATTGGAAGCCTTGCTCCAGCAGCCCAGTGGAGCATCTCGTGCATTAAAGCAAGACCCTGGGCTGAAGTTGCAGTAAAAGTTCTCGCACCAGTAGCTGAGGCACCTATACAGGCAGCCATTGCGGAATGCTCACTCTCTACAGGAACATATTGGAGGTTTTCAACTTCTCCATTAGCTATGAACTCAGCAATTTTCTCAATAATTGAAGTCTGAGGAGTGATAGGATAAGCAGCTACAACTTCAACTCTAGCATGTTTAACAGCATAAGCAGCCGCATAATTACCACTCACAACTTTCTTTGGCATTTATATCACCTCACTTCTCTTCTCTCACCATAGTTATTGCCTTAGTTGGGCACTCGTTTGCACAGATTCCACAGCCCTTACAATAGTCGTAATCTATTGCTACGTGTCCATCTTCTTTGATGTATATTGCCGGTTCTGGACAGAATTTCCAGCAGATGTAGCACCTTATACACTTGCTCTCATCGACAACTGGCATGAAAGTTCTCCAGTCGCCTGTGAAGTTTAATAGTGTAGTCCCTAGTGTTATTGGAGCTTCTGGATATTCATCAACAGATTTAAATACCAGTTTTTCAGCTTTCGCCTTCTTCTCCCCGAATAAGGTGTTCAAGATGTTTCACCCCTTATAAATGGATTTTAAAGGAAGGAAAAATCAAAGCTCGTAAACAACAGTCTTCTCGAAGGCTTCTCTTGCAGCCTTAGCGTTCTTTTCACCGAGTTCTCCTGAGAAGGTCTCCTTGATAGCCTTCTCAACGCTCTCTATCTTAACTATACCTGTTGCTTTTGCAACGGCACCAAGAATTGATGTGTTTGTAATCGGCAGACCAAGGATCTCAAGGGCTATTGTTGTAGCGTCAACAAGTGCCAATTTAGCTGGCTTCTTTTTGAGCTTCTCAAGAACTTCTTCCTTGCTCTTTTCGGTGTTTATAATTACCATTCCTCCATCTTTTAGACCGGCTGTTACGTCAACCGTGTCCAAGAGAGATGGGTCAAGAACAACTACAATATCTGGCTCATAAATCTGTGTCTTGATTCTAATTGGCTTCTCGTCAATTCTTGTAAAAGCTGTAACTGGAGCACCTCTTCTTTCAACACCAAAGAACGGGAATGCTTGGACATACTTGCCCTCTAAGAAAGCTGCTTCGGCTAGAATGTTTGCGGCTGTAACTGCACCTTGTCCACCTCTACCGTGAAAACGAATCTCTATCATCGTCTCTTCCTCCCAAGTTTTGTCGATATTATTTCTCATAGTGCATTTATTTAGTTTTCGGTATGGCAAGAAGCCTCTTTCGGCATCTGTCTTTGGGTAAAAATGAACAGACAGCAATTCCGATGGATAAGAGAATACATTAACAGACATGAAATTTGTCTTTACATTTGTAAAATAAAATCAAAAAGCCCAAAGGTCAAATTTTTTAAACACTTAAGCCCCTATATAGACTATATAGACGGTGAAGACCATGGAAGAAATAGCAATAGCGGCAATAGCAATTACATTCTACATAGCATGGAATATAGGCGCCAACGACAGCGCAAACGCTATGGGGACTGCAGTAGGTGCTGGGTTGCTAAGCTTTCGTCAGGCAACTTTAACAATAGCCATATTCGTTATGCTTGGAGCTTACCTAAAAGGATACAAAGTTATGAAAACGATAGGCAAAGGCATTGTTCCACCCGAGTACTTGACACTTAAAATCGCTATAATAGCCCTTCTGGCGGCTGGCGTTTGGGTAACGATAGCCACTATAAAAGGGCTGCCAGTGTCTACTACCCAAGCCATAGTTGGTGGGGTAGTGGGAGTGGGAATAGCAACCAATGCACCGATAAAATGGACGACTTTAATTAAAATAGTCGGAGCGTGGGTGCTCTCTCCCATTTTGGCAGCAATCTTTTCTCTGATACTCTTCAAGTTTTATGGAAAAATAATAAACAACATCAAAAGCATAAGCAGAATTGAGTTTCTTTACAAATGGCTTGCCGTTCTCGGTGGATCATACATGGCATTTAACTTTGGAGCAAACGAGGTTGCAAATGCAACTGGCATTCTCGTTGGAGCAGGCTTCTTTGACCCAAAAACCGCGGGAATGTTTGGGGCTTTAAGCTTAGCCTTAGGATCCTTAACTTTCAGCTACGCTGTTATGTACACCGTCGGAAAAAAGATCACTTCTCTTGGGCCCATATCAGCTTTTTCCGCTCAATTCGGATCCGCCATAGCAGTTAGCTTGGCGAACATGTTTGGACTCCCAGTTAGTTCAAGCCAAGCTATAGTGGGTGGAGTTGCTGGAGTGGGTCTTGTAACAGGAAGAGGAGTTGATAAGAAGGTCATATGGGAGATAGCATTTGGATGGATTGCCACGCCAACGGTTAGCATAGCGCTATCCCTCGGAATCTTCAAGCTCTTTCAGTTCTCGGGATTAATTTAAAAAAGGAAATAAAGCTATCTTCGTTTAAACCTCAGCTTTGCTGTGAGTACTTTTTCTGTTGTGAAGAACTTTGCTGTTACAAAAAGCGTCAGTACCGATATTACTCCCAAATAAAGCGCGCTGGCATACATTGTGGAATATTGTTCCATGAGCATTGCTCTAGAAGCCAGGATCGGATGGCTGAAGGGTATTGCGAGCAAAATGTACTTGATCACCGCGGGTAGTGTCTCTATGTCTACAAACATGAGTATAAACGTGGGAAATGCCAGAGGCATTATTCCCGCGCTCACTACGGTGTTTGCACTCTTTGTATCTTCTGCAAAGACTGCTAGGAGCATTGCGAAACTTAGGGCGAATATCATCGCCAAGAACATTATGAGGACAAAAAGCGCTGCCCCTTGAGGAGTAACCGTTAGGCCTAGATCTTCGAGTGAAATCCCAATCTCGCCCGATGATGACATAATGCTACCAAGATAGTTCCTCATGCCGATCATGTACGCTATTGCCGCTATTATGCCTATTACTGCAGTTCCAACCATTTTTCCAGCAACAATCGTTATTCTTTTCACAGGCAATGTGAGAAGGGTTTCAAGGGTCTTGTTCTCCTTCTCCATTGCCATGCTTCCCGCCGACATTTGGGCAACCAGTATTATCATTATGAATATTACGATTGGCATGGAAAAGGATTGAGACGCTATGATGTTGGCAACCAATGAAGGCGGAACTTCAATAATGCGTCCTTTAATTACGGTGAAGCTTTTCGCATCTATCGGCCTTAAAATTGCCTCTGGATCGCCTTCAATATTCTGTTGTATTTTTAACTTTGCAATGTACTCATTAATGACCGTTAAGACGGCGTTTATTCTTCCCTCACTTACCGCCTCTCTCATACCTCCACTTATGCCCTTGATTATGCCGTACACTTCAACTCGGGCTTTCTGGTTGTTTTCTATGGCCTTTGAAAAGTTCTTGGGAATTATTACAATCATATTGTAATTCTTCTCCTGAGCTTTCTCAATTGCTTCATCAACGCTTAGAGCTTCTATCTTGGTGAGAGTTACATTGGGAGCGGTCTCAAGAGCTTTAATAAGCAGTTCTCCGTATTGACCCTCGTCGAGGTTTACAAGTACAACCTTGGTTTCCCCTTGAGCTTGCTCAAATCCCACTTGCATCATTTGACCCAATGCTGGATAAATGAGGAGAGGAACGACGATTATTCCAAATATCAATCCTTTATCCCTTAAGAGGTCCTTAAGTTCCTTCATTACAAGTACCCAGAAGTCACTCATTCAAACACCTCCACTTTCTGTTCTCTTCCGACTATGGACATAAAGACCTCTTCGAGGTTCTCAGCGTTGTATTTCTCCTTAAGCTCCTTTGGAGTCCCAATCTCCACAATTACTCCTTTATTAATCAGTGCCACCCTATCGCAGAGAAACTCAACCTCGAGCATGTTGTGGCTCGAAACCAGAAACGTTATCCCTTTCTCCCTTGCGAACTGCTTTATTGTTTGTCTTATGGTGTAGGCATTAATTATGTCCAGTCCGCTTGCAGGCTCATCTAAAATAGCCAGCTTGGGCTCGACCATCAAAGCCCTAGCAAGCAAGAGCTTTCTCGTCATACCTTTAGAATAGGTGGATATCTTGTCGTTTAGTCTATCTCCAAGTCCGCTCAGCTTAACGCCAAGCTCAAGCATCTTTTCATAGCTCTTTCCCGTTTTGGCATAAAGCTTAGCCATAAATTGGAGATACTCAATCCCCTTGAGGTTCTTGTAGGCACCAGCCTCCTCTGGGAGATAGCTTATGAGTTTTCTAACTTCCTCCCCGTCTTTAACGACATCGTATCCAAAAACTTCCGCTCTTCCTCCTGTTGGCGTCAATAGGGTTGCCAGAATCTTAAGAGTTGTGCTCTTTCCCGCACCATTTGGCCCTATAAGTCCAAATATCTCGCCTTTCTTTATCTCAAAGCTTACCCCCTTAAGGGCTTTGACTTTGCCGTAATCCTTTTCAAGATTTTCAACTTTTACAGCCGGCAATTTTCCACCCCCGGTGGTTCGAAATTTTATTACTCCTCGTATATGAATACGTCTTCAATCTTAACCTTAAAAAACTTCGCTATTTTGAATGCCAACCTCAGCGATGGGTCGTACTTCCCCTTCTCGATTGCTATGATGGTCTGCCTCGTGACGCCGAGGGCCCTCGCAAGCTCTTCTTGGGTTAAGCCTTTCGCCTCCCTCAGCTCGCGCAGGCGGTTTTTCATCGCTACATCCTCCTCGCGTAGTAGGCCCTAAATGCAAGGCTGCCGAAGAATATCGTGGCGAGTATCAAGATCGCTAAATTTCTGCAGGCTTCATCCTTCATAACGAGCCATGAGTAATAGAGCGCAGCAACGTCCACCGCCAGAACCAGCTCCAGTGTCCTCATAGCTGCAAGCTTGGCTATTTCGAGGCCCCGCTCGTCGGGAGGGGCTCCTATCTCTTTGACAAACAGCCGGGTCATGAAGTACCCCAGAACCCCACCACCAACGAGGGCGACTATGAAAACAATAATTAGCTCGTTCATTCACATCACCCTCGCGTAGTGGTACCTTATCAGGGCGTGTCCGAATATAGCAACGACGTAGATGAGGGCGAGCACCTTGGCGGGGTCGAGCCACTGAAAGGCATCAACCGCGAGAATTCCCACAAGGAGGAGCATCTGGACGATTATGAGGGTCTTCTCCGAGGCAATCTGGTTTATTTTCCTCCCGCGCTCGTCCTTCATCTGCCCTGTCTCTTTCATGAAGCGGTAGAAGGCGAGCCAGTAGATTACCGTGGCGGCCGCTATGAAGACGAATAGCCATTCGCTCCCCATTCACATCACCCTCGAATAGTAGTGTCTGAAGAGGAGGTGGAGCGTCAACATAACTGCCAGCACGAGGCCAACCGTTATGAAAGCGCCCTCCATCTTCGGGTCCGAGGTTTTTCCCGACAGCAAAAGCAGAGCAACGGCGAGGCCCAGGCTCGTTATCTGAAGGGTTCTTCTGGAAGCAATTTCGTTTATCCTCAGGGTTCTCTCGTCTTCGAGAATAAAGCCCTTCTTCTCAAGGTAAGAGAAGTAGAGGTTAACGAAAATCGCGGTTAAGGCGAAGGCAACCAAGGCGAACTCGCTTTTTTCTGAGCTCGTGGCCCATCCCACAACCCAGCCGAGAGCTACAACCGCGAGGAGCGCGGGTAATAACACCTTCTTCTCCTTCATCACTCTCACCATGTAAAGTTTCCTTTACGTAAAGTTTACTTTACATCCTTATAAACTTTTTGCATTAATCTCCCAACATCCCCAAAGGTATTCTAAGATTCAGGCACTTCAAAGAACTCACTCTCTATTTTCTAAGCCAATGATAAAGCATCGAAATCAGATACGAATATATGAAGAGCTGTACTGCCACAGAAAAGTATCTACTGAGGAGTTCAAACTCTTCTGTTCCATAACTGCTCGCTAATTTCCACACGGAAAATGCTACTATTATTGGAAAAGAGATCTCAACAGTCAAAGTTAAAACTTTCATTTCCTTAATTTTCTCTTCTTCGCTTTTCTCAATCCCTGCAAGTTTCATTCCTAGATATATAGAAACGAAAGCTAACATCACAGAGATTACTGCCCATGTAGGGTTTTTAGACTTCACAAAATAAACTGTGAGCAATGCGAACGAAATCATTAAGCTAAAGGCAATAAACCAGACGGGCCAGCGCTTAACTTCCATATAACCACCAGGGGATTATCCAAAATTAGAGGAAGCGGAGATCAAGGCCCTTGGAGTTTCTCCTTTATTGTTGAAAGCCTTCTTAGCTTGGACTTTACGGCAAGCTTGTTGTGGTCGATGACAATAAATTCTCCGATGCTCTTAACTGCCTTCATTGGTATAAGGAGAAGACCCTCATGATCGGTAACGAACTCACTCGTGTCTAGGTCTTCATCCGGCTCAGCAACAATCACCAAAATTTCTCCGGTTTCCTCGTCAAAACTCAAATCATAAAGCCATCCGAGTCTTATTCCCGTGTCTGTTATAAGCTCCATATCCCTAAGCTTTGATGCCTTAATTTTCACCATCATAATCCCCTCCAATTTTTACCTACATAGGAAATCGTCCTTTTTCTATAAAATCTTTTCTAAGCTTAAAAATAATTAGGGTCAGAGAGTGAAGTAATCAACTTCCTTACGCTCCCCTCTTGCGGCACCTTTTCTACTCTCCTCAAATTGCTTGTAGTAGTCAATCATGTATCTAGTTATGCTTGGCTTAACTTTTTTCAGTGCTTCTTCGAAATCTTTCCTTGAAACGCGAAGTTTCTCAAGGAATTCTTCAGCCTGCTCCTCCACGAGCTCCCTGGGAGTCTTAGAAACTGCCCCCCTAAGGGCAATTAAAGCGGCTTCTCTTACTACGGCTTCGATATCAGCACCGCTGTAGCCCTCGGTTTTCTTTGCAAGTTCCTCTAAGTCAACATCATCTGCCAACGGAACTCTCCTTGTGTGGACTTTGAAAATCTCAAGCCTTGCCTTTTCATCCGGCGCTGGAACCAAGATAAGCCTGTCGAACCTGCCAGGCCTAAGCAACGCCGGGTCGAGTATATCAGGCCTGTTCGTGGCAGCAATAACTACCACACCGCTGTTCTCCTCAATACCATCCATCTCAGTCAAAAGCTGATTTAGCAAAGTCTCCATGTAGTGGGCTCCCTCGTGAACCCCCCTTGCAGGGGCTATTGCGTCTATTTCGTCAATGAAGATAACCGTGGGAGCAGCTTGCCTTGCCTTTCTGAAAATCTCTCTAATCCTCTTCTCGCTTTCTCCGACCCACTTGCTAAGGACTTCCGGTCCGCGAATGCCTATGAAGTTAGCCTCACTCTCGTTGGCAACTGCTTTAGCAAGCAAAGTCTTACCTGTTCCAGGAGGTCCATAGAGGAGAATCCCCTTAGGTGGAGTAATGCCAAGCCTCTGGAAAGCTTTTGGATATTTGAGAGGCCATTCTACGGCTTCTCTTAGTTCTTGCTTGACTTCCTCAAGACCTCCAATGTCCTCCCACCTAACATTCGGAACCTCCAAGAGGACTTCCCTAAGAGCCGAAGGCTCAATCATCTTCAAAGCCTCGTAAAAGTCATCTTTTGTGACCTTAAGCTCTTGAAGCACTTCAGGTGGAATTCTATCTTCTTCGGGGTTTATTTTACCTTCAGTTATAAGCCTCCTTAACACCACCATAGCGGCTTCTCTTGCCAGTGCTGCCAAATCAGCCCCAACGAATCCGTGAGTCTTCTCCGCGATCTCCTCGAGGAGGAGGTCAATCAAACGGTGCTTTACTTCTTTGTACACTTCTCCGTCCTCTTTCAGAATAGCCTTGATTTCGTTTTCATCCTTTGCCTTCTCGACTTTTTTGATAATCTCATCAAGCTTTTCTCTGTCAAAGGAGGATTTCCTCTTCAGCTCCTTTAATACCCTCAAAACGCTCTTCTTGTCGTAATCTGGCTCGATTGGCATTCCTCTTGTGTGAATTTGGAGTATTTCCTTCCTTCCCTGCTTGTCTGGAACGCCGACCTCAATTTCTCTATCGAATCTGCCAGGCCTTCTCAAAGCTGGATCAAGGGCATCAGGCCTGTTTGTAGCGGCGATAACTATAACCTTCCCTCTGCCCTTCAGTCCATCCATAAGTGTTAAAAGCTGGGAAACTACTCTCTTTTCAACTTCTCCCGTAACTTCTTCCCTCTTTGGAGCTATTGCATCGATCTCGTCAATGAAGATTATGCTTGGGGCGTTTTCCTCCGCCTCCTTAAAGATCTCCCTTAACCTCTCTTCGCTTTCACCATAGTACTTGCTCATTATCTCCGGCCCGTTGATAGCTATGAAATGGGCATTTGCCTCGTTAGCAACTGCTTTAGCGAGGAGTGTCTTACCAGTTCCCGGTGGTCCATAAAGCAGAACACCCTTTGGCGGCTCAATACCAAGGCGCTCAAAGAGCTCCGGATGCTTTAATGGGAGCTCCACCATTTCGCGAATCTTTTGAACGGCATCCTTGAGACCACCGATGTCCTCGTAGGTAACCTCGGGTACTTTCTCCTCTCTCACTTCTACTGCCTGTGGAAGAACTTCTATTTCGGTGTTGTAGGTTATCTGAACGATTCCCTTTGGGATTGTGTTCACAACAATGAACTTAAGCTCGCCAAATCCTAAGGGAAGGCTTTCAAAGAGCCCTCTAAACAGCTCATCGAATGGAGACCCAGTATAAAACTCCGTTTCTCTGCCGCTTGCCACTATTAGGTCTCCTTTAACAACCGGCCTCCCAAGGAGATTCCTTTTCACAAGCTCCCCTGGAATTTGGAGATAAACCCCTCTTTGTGCAGGTGCTAAAACGACCCTTTTGGCCTCTTGAGCCTCTGCTTTTCTTACAGTGACGTAATCACCTATGCTAACTCCAGCGTTTCTCCTGATGTAACCGTCCATCCTTATTATGTCAAGTCCCCTGTCATCGGGATGAGCATTTTCAACTATTGCTGCGGTCTTACGCTCTCCTTCAAGCTCCACTATATCTCCTGGCTGAACACCGAGCTGCCTTTGATATTTTCTATCAAACCTAACTATTCCCCTACCAACGTCTCGCTTTAATGCCTCAGCAACCCTCAACTTTATTTCCTTTTTAGTCTCCTCTTTTCCAAAAATCATTTTTTACCACCCTTTTTCTTTCTATGAAGCTCAATTGCCTCTTCTAGAGTTAAATTACCCTTAGCAACCTCCCTCGCGAGCTTTGATGAAATTGTTATTTTACCATTGCTAAGCTCTCGGCTGCGAGTTTTTATGTATTCGATCTCACCCTTTGTAGGCTCGCCGGCATGGATAAGGTCTTTCAGCTTGACCTCTCTCCCATCTCTTAAAGCTATATTTATCGAGGCAACTATGTCTTGTATTTGGGAAACCTCTATCCCGCCAACCTTTGGGGTTGTGCCTCTTTCATTCACGAGGATAATAGGGAACTCCTCACCAAGTACTGAGGCGAGAGTTTTAAGCATTAACACCCTGTGTCTCTTTGCCCCGTGCCCTATCTTAATCTTTGCCTTTGGATACTTCTCCAAAAGCTCCAATATTGTATCAACGTCCTTAGGGCTTTTGAGGTGATAGACCTCAATTACTCTATTGTCCGCAACAACGGCCACACCAGGCCTCTCCCCGGGGTCTATGGCAATGTATACGTTCTTAAACCTTTTTCTCCCCTCAAGCCTCGCCAGTAATTCATCTATAAAGTTTTCATTTACAACCGCTATCTTTACTGGGAAGTTAATTTTATCATACTCCTCTACACTCGTTAGAACAACTTCAACATCAAAAGGGATTTTATCGGTAAGCCTAAGGCTGTAAAAAGGGATCTTGTACTCGCGCAGGACCTTTGTTGCGATATAGTAAACCCTTGCGTTCTCAGTAACAACTGCAACTCTCATGATTGATAAATCAAGGGAGAATATTAAAAACATTAGGGAAAACAAAAAGAAGAATAAAACAGCCCAAATTTAAGAACTAAGCGATAAGAGCCAGGAAATTTTATGATAAAGTTTATAAACTCCAAATGCGGAGATAAAACTGCCCCTAGAAGGGGCGGGGGTGATATAGGTGCAGCCTCCCAAGAAGAAAAAGATTGAAGATTATGAGGAGGAAGAGGAGCTCTTTGAAGAGGAGGAATGGGAAGAAGATTGGGATGAGGAATGGAATGAAGAGGAGTGGGAAGAGGAGGATTGGGAGGAAGATTTTGAAGAAGAGTGGGATGAAGACTGGGACGAAGAGGAAGAAGAATGGTGATTCTCACAACCTCCCAACAATTTTATTAATCCTTTTCTCCTTCTTTATTTGGGTGGTGAAATGGCATTTTTGAAAGTGGTTCCTCTTGAAGAAGCACTAAACGTCATTAACTCTTTACCGCTCGAGCCGAAAATTGAAGATGTTGCCTTGGAAGATGCTCTGGGGAGAGTTCTCGCAGAGGACATAAGGTCTCCTGCAGATGTACCCCCTTTTGATAGAGCCACGGTGGATGGATATGCCGTAAGAAGTCAAGATACATGGAACGCGAGCGAGAGCAACCCAGTAGTTCTAAAAGTAATTGGGGAAATTCATGCCGGAGAAGAGCCCCAAATTGAACTCAAAGAAGGAGAAGCGGCATACATATCAACTGGAGCAGTCTTGCCAAAAGGCGCAGACGCTGTGATAGAGTTTGAGATTGTGGAGAGGAAAGGGGACGAGGTAATAATCTCTAAGCCCACTTACCCTCAAGCGGGTGTAATGAAAGCTGGAGCAGATATCCCCAAGGGAAAGCTCATTCTAAAGAGAGGAACGAAATTAGGCTTTAAGGAAACCGCGCTCCTATCTGCTGTTGGAATAAGTAAGGTAAAGGTCTTTGCAAAGCCCAAGGTGGCGGTAATCAGCACGGGAAATGAAGTTATTTTGCCGGGAGAAGAGCTTAGACGTGGAAAGATTTACGATATCAACGGACGAGCTATAAGCGACGCCGTTAAAGAACTTGGAGGCGAGGCTTACTTCCTCGGAATAGCCCGAGATAACGAAGAAAGCTTGAAAGAGAAAATAGTTGAAGGGCTCAAATACGACATAGTAATCTTATCCGGCGGAGCGAGTGGGGGAACGAGGGATTTGACGGCTTCGATAATAGAGGAGCTTGGCGAGATAAAGGTGCATGGAATAGCAATACAGCCCGGTAAGCCGACTATCATTGGAGTTATCCAAGGAAAGCCCATTTTTGGACTTCCGGGGTATCCTACGTCGTGCCTAACGAACTTTACCCTTCTTGTTGCTCCCTTAATTAGAAAGCTCCTAGGAGGGGAATTCAAAGCTGAGAGAACCAAAAAGAGATTGGCTCACAAAGTGTTCTCCGTGAAGGGAAGGAGGCAGTTTTTGCCGGTTAAACTGGAAGGAGAAATCGCTAAACCAATTTTAAAAGGAAGCGGGGCAGTTACAAGCTTTATCGAGGCGGACGGCTTCGTTGAGATTCCAGAGAACGTTGAGATACTCGAGGAAGGGGAGGAAATTGACGTTATTTTGTTCCGCTTTTAACTCCAAATAACTTTTAAATAACTCATCCGTTATTATGGTAGGTGAAAGGGAATGCTTGATATAAAGCTCATCCGCGAAAATCCGGACTTGGTAAAGGGCGACCTAATAAAGCGTGGGGAGTTAGAGAAGCTCAAGTGGGTAGACGAAATTCTTGAACTCGATAAGAAGTGGAGAGAAAACCTAAAGAAAATTAACGCCCTCAGGAGAGAAAGGAACAAGCTTGCTATAGAGATAGGCAAAAGGAAAAAGGCAGGAGAGCCTGTAGATGAACTTTTAGCAAAGAGCAATGAGATAGCAAAGCAGATTGAAGAAATCGAGAGGGAAAACAAAGAAATCAAAGAAAAAATTGACTATTACCTCTGGCGTTTGCCCAATATAACCCACGAAAGCGTTCCCATAGGAAAAGACGACACAGAAAACGTCCCAATAAAATTCTGGGGTAAAGCAAGGGTATGGAAAGGCCACTTAGAGAGCTTTTTAGAGCAGAGCCAAGGAAAAATGGAATACGAAGTAATCGAATGGAAGCCCCAGCTTCACGCTGACCTCTTACCCAAACTTGGAGGAGCTGACTTTGAAAGAGCCGCAAAGGTTAGCGGTTCAAGGTTCTTCTACCTCTTAAACGAACTCGTAATTCTCGACCTGGCATTGATAAGGTTTGCTCTCGACAAGCTCATTGAAAAAGGGTTTACTCCAGTAATACCACCCTACATGGTTAGAAGGTATGTTGAAGAGGGAGTCACAAGCTTTGAGGACTTCGAGGACGTTATCTACAAAGTTGAAGGAGAAGACCTTTACCTAATACCCACATCAGAGCACCCGCTTGCAGGTTTCCATGCAAATGAAATCCTTGACGGAAAAGACTTGCCCCTTCTCTACGCTGGAGTTAGCCCGTGTTTCAGAAAAGAAGCGGGAACTGCTGGAAAAGACACCAAAGGAATATTTAGAGTGCACCAGTTCCATAAAGTTGAGCAGTTCGTGTATTCAAGGCCAGAAGAAAGCTGGGAATGGCATGAAAAGCTCCTCCAAAATGCAGAGGAAATCTTCCAAGCTCTTGAAATCCCATACAGAGTTGTCAACATATGTACCGGTGATTTGGGCTACGTTGCGGCAAAGAAGTACGACATAGAGACGTGGATGAGTGCGCAAGGGAAGTTTAGGGAAGTAGTGAGCTGTTCAAACTGTACAGACTGGCAGGCAAGAAGGCTAAACATTAGATTTAGGGACAAGCCAAATGAAAAGCCGCGCTTTGTTCACACCCTTAACTCCACAGCAATAGCGACATCAAGAGCAATAGTTGCGATAATTGAAAACTTCCAAGAGGAGGACGGAACGGTTAAGATACCAAAAGTCCTCTGGCCGTATACAGGATTTAAGGAGATAGTGCCGGTGGAAAAGAAGAAGTGATGCAAATAGTCGCTTACTCTCACTTAATCTTTCCTTTCCGATGTTTCTGCTTCTTTCTTTTTCCTCCGCTCCTTCTTTTCCCTCAAATACGGATACCTCATTATGTGCCCGCATTCCAAGCATTGTATGACAACATGGGGCATTCTCTTCTGTCTTAGCCTGACTCTTGCATTAACACCGGGGACAAGGAAAGAATGGCATTTCTTGCAGTATCTCCTTTTCCATTTCCTCGGCATTCTAACTTTGGCCTTTTGTTGGACTGCTAAGGCTATCTCAACATATCGATTTGCCAGCTCTTTATCATAAGGAAAGACCCTCTCAGCCAAGCTAAAAAGAATATTTATTCTCTCAAGGGCGATCTTTTTCTTTTCCCTCTGCTCCTTGCGTTTTATGAACTTTTTTGCCATCTTCTCACCTACTCCGGCTTTATCATCTTCAGCTTGCCTATAAACGGCTCATAGAGGTAGCCATCGGCAATAAGGCGTTCTATAACTTCTTCTGCATATGACGGCTTAAATCCATACTCAACCAGAGCGGTGTAAAACTCCTCCCTACTAACGGATCCATCCGTAGAAACAGCCTCCAAGTCCATGAAAACCCTCAAAGCCATTACTAAGCGCCTGTTTCTGAAGTCCCGTTCAATATATTTTTCGTAAACCTCCAGCACCTTCAGCATGTCTCTTTCGGAGATTTCGTTTATCCACATGTCCACTATCTCTTGGTTCATGTTTATAACGTCGCTTATGATCCTGTTGTTTATTTCCCCTTCAAATCTTGCTATCGACCCCAAGAGGCGTAGGCTTAAGAGGTATCTTGTGTTAGTTTCAAATATCATTCCTTTAAGCCGCAAAGCATCGAACTTCTCCCCGTACTCCCTGGCATTTCTAAAAACCCATCTCTCAAATCTCTCTCTAAACTTTTCAACAGTCTTATCAGAAGGGCTGAGAGAGGGAATTTTTTCTTTTTCTACGAATATGGTAGCCAAGAGGTTAGGAACAAGCTGCTCAAGCTCCCGGTTCCTCTCCCATCCTACGTGCTCATTTACAATAAAGGGGGCTTCGGAGGTATAAGCTAAGGGATCCTCTGGAGAAATTCGCTTATACATCTTTGGAGTCAAAAAGACTGCCTGCTTTTTTTCAAAATACTCTCTAGCCCACTCCGCAACTGGAATTTCTTTTCTAAGGAGACTTTTGCTCGGGGGCGAGTAGTACCTCCCTCCCCCAAGTAAGAAAGAGAAGTCAAGGTCGAGGTCTTCATCTACGAAGGACTTTGATATTCTCTTTTTTAAAATCAGCTCCTCTGGAAATAGGCTGATTAAATACCTCGAAGCTTCCCAGAGAGATTTTATAATTTTGGGGTCGTTTTTGAGTGCAGAAAAAGTCACTCCATCGCCCCAAACCTTTTTACTCCCTACTATAGAGGGTGAAGCAAAGAGAGAATAAAGGATAGCCTTTTTTAGCTCGTAATTAGCTGTTATAGTTGAATCTATGAGATGCTCCAGCTCTTCCTTTGTAAGGGCAAGTTCCTTGTAACGAAGCCAGTAATCCTCAACGCTGGCTTTCTCCAGAGAGATAACGTGTATAAGACGCATGTTTCCAAATGGATAAGCATCCACAATGCCGCTAAGTTTAACATACTCCCCGCTCTTAAGCTCTGCATTTATTTTGCTCTTTTCAGTAATCTTTATTACAACATAAGGCCTAATATCGCTCTTTGGGAGCTCACTTGGAGATAACGGGGAGAGAAGGTAATAGGCACCATCTTTCGGCACATTGGGAGGCTGTCTCAAGATTAAGAATCCCTCTACCTCAATAGGCTCTCCATTTTTATATGATTGAATAACCCTTTGAAAGTCTCTAGCCCTTTTTGATGGGCTTATTGCTAATCTCTCAACACTTCTAAGCAATGTGTAGATCATCGAAGGAAATACAACCGTAAACTTTATAAACCCTATGCTGAGAGTTAGTATCGGTACGGCGGTCATAGCGGCGGGGCCACACCCGGACTCGTTTCGACCCCGGAAGTTAAGCCCGCCAGCGATCCCGGGTGTACTGCCCTCCGAGAGGGGGCGGGAAACCGGGGACGCCGCCGGCCACTCAACAAATTTTAACAAACTTTTCTGCAAAAACTTCCAAGAACAAACAAGATTGGGCGATTTTGCCTTGTTAGCTTTCTAGAAAATCAAAAAATCTAGAAAAACAAAAAGGAGTCATTCTTCTCTTTCGCAAAGCTCAAGGAGAACTCCGCCAACGCTCTTAGGATGTACAAAAGCTATTTTAGCCCCACCTGCTCCTATTCTGGGCTTTTCATCGATAAGCCTGAATCCCTTTTCCTTGAGCTTCTCCAAGTGCTCCTCAATATTCTCAACTCCAAGGGCTATGTGGTGTATTCCCTCTCCCCTCTTTTCGATGAACTTCGCTATTGGAGAATCCTCTGCAGTTGCCTCCAAGAGCTCAATTCTTGTTTCACCTGCATGGAATATTGCAGTCCTAACTTTCTGGTCAGGAACTTCCTCAATTTCTTCAACCTTCAACCCAAGGTTTTCCCAAATTTTTATGGCTTCTTCAAGGTTCTTAACGGCAATCCCAATGTGGTCGACTTTCTTTATCATACTTTCACCCCCAAAGCTTTCTCCAAAACAAGATCAGCGGCAGAGTATGGATCAAGCTCCCTATTTACAATCTTATCTATAAGCCGAGCTATTTCGTTATCTTCCATCATTTCTCCAATTTTTCTTGCAATTGTACTTGAGACAATAGCCTTAATCTCTTCCTCTACCCTGAATTTCCTCTTCTTTTCGATCTCCCCACTTTCCATCAAGAAAGCTTTGTGTTTATTGATAGCTTCCCAAAGCTGGTCAATTCCCTTATTGGTAAAAGCCACTGTAGAAATCACCGGCGGCCTCCAGCCCTTTTTCTCCCATTTCTCCTTCTCAAGGTCAAGCATTAGCTCAAGCTCAAACATTGTAGCCTCTGCACCTTCCTTGTCAGCTTTGTTGACTACAAAGATGTCTGCTATTTCCATTAAACCGGCTTTTATGGCCTGGATATCATCACCCAAGCCAGGAACAGTGACTAGAACCACTGTATCGGCAGTTTTTACAATGTCCACTTCAATCTGTCCCACACCTACGGTTTCCACAAAGATGACATCACATCCATAGGCATCGAGTATTTTTATCGCATCGTTGGTTGCCTTTGCTAACCCCCCAAGGGATCCCCTCGTTGCCATGCTCCTTATGAAAACGCCCTGATCTGTGGAATGTCTTTGCATCCTTATCCTATCTCCAAGAAGAGCCCCTCCTGTAAAGGGGGAAGTAGGGTCTACGGCTATAACTCCCACTATTTTTCCTTCATCTCTGGCTTTTTTTATTAGTTTATCAACCAGAGTTGATTTCCCAGAACCCGGTGGACCTGTTATTCCGACGATATAAGCATCTCCGGTATAAGGGTAGATTTTTTTGACTATCTCTCTCGCTTTTTCTTCGTCGTTCTCTACTAACGTTATCAGCCTTGCGGTTGCCCTCTTATCTCCTTTAAGCATCCTCTCAATTAACTCGTCTATCATTTCTATCACTTGGATTAATTATCCAAAAAAGAAAATATAAACCTTAGCTTTCTCCCCTGAACTTCTTCAGTTTTGGAACGTTCTCATCGATAAACTTAATAATCTCCTCAATTGGACTTCCAGGACCAAAGACTCTAGCGACGCCCATTTTTTCAAGTTCTTGGGCATCATCAGGGGGTATTATACCTCCTGCAAGTACAAGTATATCCTCATTTGGTTTTATGCCCTTCTCTTCCAAAAGCTTGAGAATCTTTGGTATAAGAACCATGTGAGCTCCAGAAAGGATGCTTAACCCGAGAACGTCTATGTCCTCCTGAATGACGCTTTCTACGATCTGTTCAGGCGTTTGTCTTATCCCAGTGTAGATGACCTCAAAACCCGCATCCCTCAGCGCCCTCGCTATAACCTTTGCTCCCCTATCGTGCCCATCCAATCCTGGCTTGGCTATTAGAACCCTAACTTTTGAGCGATCCATCCTTCACCACCGAGTTTCATTAGAGTGAAATAGTATTTAAAGGTTGTCAAACCTAAAGGTCAGGGTTTACATTGGATATTTTATCCATAATAGTGCAAGACTTTTAAATTCTTAAGCAAAGGAAAATACGGGAGCTAAAATGATGGATCTCCATACTCACACAGTGTTTTCTGATGGAATTGGGAATATAAGGGACAACATAGCAGAGGCCGAGAGAAAGGGATTAAAGATTGTTGGAATCAGCGACCATGTACATTTCTTCACGCCTCATTTGCTCAACTCGTACCTATCCCTCATAGGACAGGCTAAAAAGGAAAGCGAGACAATCGTGCTAGCTGGAGTTGAAGCCAATATCCTCCCGGAGGGAGTTGATATAAGTTATGACTTTAGAAAAAAGCTCGATTATGTAATAGCCTCTGTGCACCTTTACCTTGAGCCTGGAAGACATGATGAGTACCTTGAACTCATAAAACTCGCAATTCAAGATGAAAACGTGGACATAATAGGCCACTTTGGAAACGTTTTCCCCTATATCGGTTACCCTTCGATGGAGGAATACAAGGAAATCGTCGACCTTGCAGCGGAGTACGGAAAAGCCTTTGAGATAAGCTCCCGCTACAGGGTGCCGGAGTTGGATTTCATAAAGCTGTGCATAAAGCGGGGAGTGAAGCTCACCTTTGCAAGCGATGCCCACCAGCCAAGAGACGTTGGAAGCATAAGCTGGAGCTTAAAGGCTTTTAAAAAAGCCGGCGGTAGAAAAGAAGATTTACTTTTCTCAGAGCTCCTATGAGAGTTTGAATCCTAGATTTTTAAGTTCAAGGATTATTTTCATTGGAAAGCCAACAACATTGTAATAATCACCCTTTATCCATTCCACCAGAACGCCACCTTTCCCCTGAATTCCATAGGCACCTGCTTTGTCGAGAGGCTCACCTGTGGAAATATACCACTCTATCTCCTCTTTACTAAGCTCGCGGAACTTGACCTCGGTAACAACATATCCCGTAATTTCTTTTCCTTCGTGAATTATGCAGTAACCCGTTATGACTTTGTGAACTTTTCCACTTAACTCCCTAAGCATTTTTCTGGCCTCTTCCTTATTTCTTGGCTTTCCAAGGATTTTGTCTTTGAGAACAACTATTGTGTCTGCCCCTACAACAGTTCCACCATACCTTGAGTAGACATCACAAGCCTTTTTTCTGGCTACTTCAACGGCATGCTCCTCCGGTGTTTTTGCGATAGATTCTTCACTAACCTTGCTTGGGATAACATCAAAATTCTTAAAGAACTTGGACAGTATTTCCCTTCTTCTGGGGCTTTGGGATGCTAGGATCAGCCTCATCAAAAGACACTTAAGGAATCAAAATATAAAAATTTTGGGCGATGAAGACAATTTCGCTAGCTGATGGGTGACGAGTACCCTCGCAACTGAGCCAGAAAAAAGATCAAAGGGAAGCCCAAATTTCAATTCCCGCATCCAACACTCTTTTAAGCTCTTTGCCTATTGGAGTGTTTTTGTTAACCTTTACAAGCCCCTTCCTCGATGGAGTGGCTGTGAAAATGTACTGGTCGCCTGCAAAGAATTTGAGAGGTTTCTTTGCGAAGTCTGGTGAAACTCTAAGAACTATCTGCTTCTTCTTTTCTTCAGCTTCCACAGGAATCTTTTCCTTAGGCATTTCTGCAAGCTTCTCGTCAAAGCTCCTTACATCAATGCTTATTCCAAGCTTTTTCTCTATTTCGCTGATCCTCTTGCCTTTTTTACCTATGATTGCAGGAATGTCGAATTCATCGGCGTATATTATTGCCTTGTGTGGACTTGCAAGCTCAACCTCCGTATAAACGTCAGGGAGAAACTTTTTGATTTCTTGTTTGAGCTTCTTCTCTGCGAGTTTTAGTGCTGGTGGCTTCTCTTCTTTCTTTACAGGAACAACGCTTATTTCTTCACCGTAGGTGTAAATCTCGTATTCAAGCTCGCCCGTCATGAAGTCCCTAACTTCTATAACTGGCCTCGCTAAATCCTCTTCTGTCATTCCGCTGGGAACCTTAACCTTGTACTCTAAAGTCAGAACTTTGGCGACATTTCCGGATTTTATGAAGATTACTGTATCAACTATCTGGGGAATCATTCCAAGCTCTACTCTTCCGATGAATCTCTGGATAGCGTCTATGGGCTTTGTAGCGTGCACGACACCAACCATTCCCACTCCAGCCAGCCTTAGGTCTGCGTAGATCTTAAAGTCACTTGTCTTCCTCATCTCGTCGAATATCGTATAATCTGGCCTAACTAATAGCAAAACGTCTCCAGTTTTCTCCATTCTTCCTCCAAGTGCTGTATACTGAGTTATCTCTTCACTAACCTGGAGGTCTCTTGGCTTCTCCATGGTTTTAACTATCTTGCCCATGCTCGCGTACCACTCCGCTAAGGCCTGGGCGAAGGTCGAGTTGTGAACCAATACCGGCGTACTACCCGCTATGAAGTTGTGGTTGGGTACTGTTATGTCGTAGACCTCAAATTCGCCTTCAATGACTTCGATCTCCTTGACTCTATCCCAGAATATGTTTTCGTCGAGCATGAGGCGCAGATGAGCAAGGTACTCTTCAATGAACTCAGCCCTAGTGTAGTATTCCTCGACCGCTTTCTCGATAAGTTTTCTCAGCGTTGGAACCTGAACCTCTGCCCCAGACAGGAAAAGGCTGAGCATTGCTTGGGACATTGTTCCGTATGTGGAGCGCCCTATCTTCTCGAATATAACGGTTAGCAATCCCCTAACATCATCGCCGAGAGACTTCCATATTTTTGCTTCCCGTTCAAGCAGACCGCTCTCTCTGTGAAATGCGCTTATCAGCTTGGCTATAGTCGAGGGCATGGGACTCCTTTCGCCCTTCAACCACAGCTTTGGCCCCTGTTCATCGATTCCGTTTCTTCTGTAGAATCCGTTTGAGACTTGAGAATCCACGAGTTCAACGATTTCTTTCCAGCGGCCCAGCTCCTTCGCGTACTGCATAAGCTTCCTAACTTCTCCTTCAATCCCAAGATAATCCCTATAAAGTGTGAGGTATTCTTGGTAGACTCTCCTCAGTCTGTCTGCTGAGTATGAAGTCTTAAGCGGGTCTTTGAAGGGTTTACGGAGCAACAGGCCGAGTGCCTTCACGGTCTCACCCGCTGGGATAGTGCCCACGTTGGGGTTTGCCTGTGTATCCAGGTGCCTCTCAAACCCTTCGACCTTAAATCTTGGTCTAATGAGTTCATAAAACCTTCTGATGTCGTCCGAATTTTTGACAAGCACCCTATAGTAATAGCGGCTTTTGACCTTTTTCTTTGAAACTATGGATGGAATTCCTATACGGAGGAGCAGGTAGTGAATTCCCTGGGCAAAGTCCCTGCTCGCGGTTGCTATTTCAAGTTCCTTCCCGATGTATCCGTCGCCCTCAAACACTCCTCTGAGGAAGGCGGCTATTCTCCTCTCATCTGCCTTGAGGACGAGCTGGGGGACTTTTATCGTCCTTGCTTTTTCTTTCTCAGGGTATCCCATGGCCCTGAGGAGTTTCTCTATCGTCTTCGAGTTCCTAACGCGCAATCTGCCCGGTGAGACAAAGTAGAAGTCCTCCTCCGGCACGCTGAACACGGACTTAACCAATTGCTTGAAATGTTTGATTAGTTTCCCATCAAAATTGTTGAACTCAAAGACGCTTCCTGACCCCTCTGCCCACATGAAGCCTAGGAATTCAAAGAACTCTTCATTGAGCTTGATAACGGGCGGTATCTCACGTGAGCTCCTGTAATTCCGCCCCCTGTAGAACACGCTAACCGTCTCATTGGGCGACGCTTCATTTACGGGAACAACGCTTCCGTCCTTTAGCCGCGCAAAGAAGCCTTCGCTGACTAACTCTCCAACCCAAATCTCATTTGGAAGGTCCGACTTCACCGCTATTTTTTTCGGAACCGCTATGGGAGAGCCTATCTCAAGGTTGCCCGCATCTTCCCAAACAACAAAACCGTTTCTTATCGTCAAGACCGGATGGTTTGGACTCAAGGTTATCTCTCTTCCGGTTGCGGTTTTCAGTTTGAGGAGCTTTGTTTCAACTCTCCGGTACACCCTTTCAATTTTCTGGACTTCAGTCTTGTTGTGGGAGAGCGTCACCACACTCATTCCAGACCGCAGTGAGGAAACGGGGGCAAAAGTCCCATCGGCAAGGAGTACTGGGGTTTCTGGAGGCAGGCACTTCCCTTCACCCGGCGCTCCAGCTATGAGTATTCCCTCGGCCTTGTCCATGAGCCTCTCAAGGAGCTTCTCGCTCAGGTCGTAATCCTCTATGCTCAATTTGGTTATTGGCCTGACCGCTGTAATTTCTATTCTATCGGCAAACGGGGGTTTTGCTATAACTATACGATAGTTCCTTAACTGAACTACTGTAGCCCCGGGTTCATCGAGTTCTATAAAAGATTCTGGGTCTCTCCTAGCCCTCTCAACTATGTCGTCTGCAATCTCTTCAAGCTCCTCATCGGTAAGCTCCTTATCCCTTATGGGAACGAGTTTCCACTGGCCAGGCTTTCCTTTCTTTGCTAGAGGCTTCACACCTGCCTTTAGGTGAACGCTCATTGTATGCTCATCAAAAAAGTCTTCGAGTCTGTGTTTGACTTCTTTCCTGCTCTCTAAATAGATTACCTCTATGCCCTTTGCTATGGCAATGTCTCTTTGCACCTGATCTCCGGTTATGAGAATTGCGTTAAGCTCTCTGGCAACTTCTCTTATCATGTGGTCAATTTCTCCAGCTTTTGCCCTTCTGATCTGCCACAGCTCTGGTCTCTCACCATAGAACTCTAAAAGAATCTTGTCCTCATCTGCGAGCTTTCTGAGTTTCTTTAACTCTTCAAGTCCAGTGTGCCCTATAGCCTTGCCTTCATTTGCCTGGTGCTCAATCTCAGCAACGACTGCCTCAGGAATGATTACCTTGACCTTTTCGTTAATCCTATTAAGATACTGGGTGAGCCTTCCATCAACTATAACGCTTGTGTCCGCAACAAATACCTTCACTATTCCCACCTCTCACCTTGCTTAGTCTCTCCACTTGTGACCTGCCCTGCCCTTCAGGGCGGGGCTTCGTGAGAGTTCACAGGGACTACCCTCACTCTCACTGGCCGGGTCACACGGCCACTACCGGCTATCTCCCTAACGGGAGAATCGCCGGCTACCTTCCTCAAAATATTTAAAGCCCCATTCACGTCAGCATTAATCAAAACTCCAGTCGAAGACTGATAGAGACCCCTCTTGATTCTTTTACCCCAATACTTCTCCTTCTTCACCAGCGGTTCTAAAGCCAAAGCATCTGCCTTGCTCGTGTATTTTTCATCAACTTCGATGAAGTTAATCCCGTAACGCTCACACTTTGCCTTCAGCTTTTGCTTGAAGAGGCCGTATGGGATATACTGGAAGTTCTGATTATTCACTTTCCCCAAGGAAGCCCTTTGCTTTGCTTCCTCCAACTCTCCAATTACTATATTCCCGATTTTATTCTTCAAGCAGTATTTTATTATGTAGTTGACGGCTTGGTTCATAAAATTATTCATTACATTCTTCCTCTTCCTCAAAAGCCAAGCCATCTTTTTGCCAAACTTTACTCCTTGCCTAGCGTATTGATTCTGGAGTCTGGCCTTTTCTTTATTCCACCACCGGTTGAAGCTCTTCAACCACCGGCCTTCAACGATGAAGGCCGTCCCGGTGGTGTCGACGCAAGTGGCAAAATTATCAACTCCCAAATCAATGGCCAAGTACTTTGAGTAGTCTAAATCCTTCTTTTCCGGCTGGACTTCGTAAACGTACTCAACCTCGAACCAAAGGGCATTATGTCTTGGCAAAATGCGGACTTCCTTTATCTTGTGTCCTTTAACGTTCTTTGGTAGTGGGATTTCAAGGTACATTACACCGTACTTCTTGGCAAAGTTTCGGCCAAGAGTTAGAACAATTTTGTCCTCTTTTACCTTGAAGGACTGGTAGGGGAAGATTAGAACAAAGTGACCGTCTTTTGGTAAAAACTTTGGCGGGTGAATTGGCCTGTTGTAGTTGCCTTTTTTCCTTTCTTTTAACAGTCTGAAGAAGGAGCGGTAGTTTCTTTCGACAATTTTCATGGTTTGCTGTGCCACTTGACTTGGCAAGAGTTTGTAGGGTTCACTGTCTTTAACCAAGTGATAGGCTTCGGCATATGGTAGAAAAGTTCCATTAAGCTCGTAGTGTCGTCTTGTCACATATAGGGTGAGGTTGTAGAGGTCTTTGGAGAGATGAGAGAGTATTCGAAGTAGTTTGTATGTCTTCTTGTCTACTCGGAGATGGTTCTTTTGGGTGAGGTACATTGACATCACTCATTATTATGTGTGTAATAGAGGTATTTAACCCTTTCGGTGCCTGCCTTTAGAGTGTTTGCATCCCACCCTAAAGGGCGAGGTTCGGAAGAAAAATATAAGGTTTTGGTAAAAGTTCATAAAGGTTTAGGAGAATTGTAGTAGGGAACCGATATGGGAAGAATGATCTCAATAGCATCTGGAAAAGGGGGTACCGGAAAAACAACCACTACAGCAAATCTAGCAATTGCTCTAGGAAAGTTAGGAAAAAAAGTATGTGCAGTTGATGCAGATCTAACTATGGCAAACCTAAGCCTGCATTTCGGGTTAGATGATGCGGGAAAAACTATCCACGACGTGCTGATTGAAGGGGGAGACATAAGGGAAGCTGTACACCCGACAAAATATGAACTCGTATATGTGGTTCCAGCTGCAGTAGATTGGGAACACGTTGCTAAAGCAGACCCCAGAGAGCTCCCGGAGGTAATCCCAAAGTTAAAAAATGATTTTGACTATGTGCTAATAGATTGTCCAGCTGGATTGCAAATAGATGCTATGAGCGCCATGTTAAGCGGAGAGGAAATTATCCTAGTAACCAATCCGGAGATAGCAAGCATAAGCGACACCATGAAAGTAGGATTGGTCTTAAAAAAAGCTGGACGAGAAATCCTAGGCTTTGTACTCAATAGGTATGGTAAAAATAAAAACGACATACCGCCGGAAGCCGCGGAAGAGGTCATGGAGTTTCCTCTTTTGGCAGTTATCCCAGAAGATCCAGAAGTTAGAGAGGCAACATTGGAGGGAATACCAGTAGTGGCATACAATCCAGAGTCAAAGGCCACAAAAGCATTTTTTGAGCTTGCAGAGAAGCTTGTGAGAATGGAAACAGAGAGACAATGGTGGATGGAATGATAGTAGTATTTGTTGGGACTGCTGGAAGCGGAAAAACAACCCTAACGGGAGAATTTGGCAAATTTTTGGAGGAAAACGAAAAGAAAGTTGCATACGTAAATCTGGATACTGGAGTTAAGAGTCTTCCTTACATCCCCACGGTAGATGTTAGAGAACATATAACCGTAGAAGAGCTTATGAAAAAGGGGTATGGGCCCAATGGAGCCATTGTGGAAAGTTATGACTTCCTCATGAATTACCTTGAAGATTACATCGAAAAGATACTGATGCTGGAGAAAGAAAACGACTACGTCCTTGTAGACACTCCCGGGCAGATGGAAACGTTTCTTTTCCACGATTTTGGAGTTAAGCTAATGGAAAACCTTCCAAACCCACTTGTTGTATACTTATTTGACCCAACAATACTTAGAAGGCCCCATGATTACTGCTTCGTAAGGCTCTTTGCACTTTTAATAGACCTCCGACTTGGTGCGACGACTGTGCCAGCCCTAAACAAGATAGACCTCCTTAAGGACTTGGAAGAGACAAAAAGATATCTTGAGGATGTTGAATACCTCACAGGCCGCTTAAAACTCGACACTTCCATGCAGGGGCTTTTGGCATACAAGTTATGTAAGTTTTTGCCGGAGATCTCACCTCCAGTAAGGGTGCTTTATTTATCCGCAAAGAAAAGAAAAGGGTTTGATGAACTTGAAACTTTGGCTTATGAGCACTATTGCACCTGTGGAGATTTAACATAAGTTCAACGGAAAACTGAAAAACAGAACCTTTATTCAAGAAAGGTCCTCCAAAATGAATCCTTTTTTAGGAAGAAACTGGGAAGGTTTTTAATTTAGGAGAAACTAAGAGATTTCGGTGAGAGAAGTGTGCCTTATTGCTGGGGGAATCGGAAATCATCTAAAACCCAAACTCATAACAATGATAAACTCCGGAAAGCATAGGGGTGGGGACTCATTTGGTGTGTGGACCGATGAAGGAGTATTGAAGAGCGAGGACTTTTCCCAAATTAACGAGATTCCAGATGGCAGTATAGGTCTTCTCCAGTGCCGCTTAGCTATGACAGGTTCAAAAAGCTTTACTCAGCCGTTTTTTAATAACTTTGTTTTGGTTCACAATGGGGAGATATATAACCACAGACAAATAAGGGAGTTTTTAGAGAGAAAAGGAGTGGAATTCGAGAGCGACGTTGATACGGAAGTAATTTTGCGCCTTTTGGAGTTTCAAGTTGAAAGCGACAATTCTATAGCCAAAAGTGTGAAGTATCTTATGAGAACCTTAAACGGAGACTACGCAGTGGCATTTTCCGATAAAGAGAACATTTATCTTTTCAGAGATCCTATTGGAGTTAGACCGCTTTACTACTCCCAAAATGGATTCTTTGCTTCGGAAAAGAAAGTTCTCTGGAGCATAGGTGAAAGACCTACTCCAGTAAACCCCGGAGAGCTCGTTAAAATATCCAGAAAAGGCATTGAAAGAGCCCAGCTCTTTAATATCTTAGAACTTAGGGGAAGATACTTTTCCTATGAGCAAGCGAAGCTGAGCATAAAGAAAAGTCTGGAATACGCCGTGAGAATTAGAAGTGCAAAAAATGTGGGAGTTTTGTTCTCTGGCGGTTTGGACAGCTCTTTAATAGCCCTTCTTGCTTCAAAATACTCAGATGTCACTCTCTATACGGCGGGAGCGGAAGGGAGTCAAGACTTAGAATGGGCAAGAAAAGTCAGTGACAAGCTTGGTTTGAAATTTAGGGAGTACGTGTTTAGCCTGGACGACGTGAAGAACTCCCTCGAAAAGGTTATGTTCGCTATAGAAGAACCTAACCCCATGAACCTCGCAATAGGGATTCCAATATACTTCGCAACAAAACTTGCCAGAGAGGACAATACCAAAGTGCTTTTAACGGGTCAAGGAGCCGATGAACTTTTTGGAGGATACGCAAAATACCTCGAGAATCCTTCTTTAATGGAGAAAGATATATTAGAAATTGGAGAAAAGAATCTTGCCAGAGACGACAAAATTGCCATGCTGAATAGCGTTGAAGGAAGGTTTCCATTTTTAGACCTCAACGTTGTTAGGAGTGGGCTTAGAACGCCCTTGGAGTATAAAATAAAGAATGGGACAAGAAAGGTTATCCTAAGAGAGATCGCACTCGAACTGGGTCTTCCCAAAGAGGTCGCATACAGGGAGAAGAAAGCCTGCCAGTATGGCACTAATGCACAAAAGCTTCTCGAAAAGATTGCAAAAAAAGAAGGATTAAGACTGTCCCAATTTGCCGAAAAGCTCTTTTACGAGGTTTTTGAACATACATAAACGGTTTTAAACCTTTTTTAACTTTCCCACAGTCAGAATGATTTCTCAGAGGATTTTAATAAACAAACAAAGACACAGCAAAACGATTTCGTGAAAAAAGATTAAATAGGAGTTCTTCACTATAATAAAATGAGGTGATACGCCATGATGGAGAAAAAAGTATTAGTATGGCTGTTTAGCGCTTTGCTTTTAGGTAGTATCATACCACTATCACAGGCACAGAGCCTTTCAATAGTAATCCTCGTAAGCGACAACGAGGCAGACTCAGCACTTGCAGAGGAACTTGCCACCTTGCTGAACGCAAGCATAGTGGTAACAACATGGGGAGTATACGATCCAAACGTAACAGCAGAAATAATGTCCTATGCCCCAGACAAAGTTATAATCATAGGCGGTCCCGACGCAGTGCCAAAGGATTATGAGACAGATCTAAACGAGATGGGAATTTCATACGTTAGGTGGTACGGTAAAGACAGGTATGGAACGAACTTAGAAGTACTTAAGAAAGCCATTGAAGAACACCCAGAACTCTTTGAGAATGTTAAGGTAGTCATTGCCCACGGAAGGGATTTGGGGGCAATCAAAATGGCAAAGGGCATAGAAGGGAAGAAGTTCATTCTCTACGTGGACAACAACCTAACAAACACAACCGAAATACTCGGTACCTTGCTCAAAACCAAGAAAGTTGTAATACTCAAGAGTTACTTGATAGACAATGAAACACTCAACAGGATAAGGGAGCGCATTAGAGAAAGGGTCAGAGACGGAAACATAACCGAAGAAAACGTGACGATAACACCCGAGATGGCATGGGAAGCAATACAAGTAGCGATCAACAGAACTGAAACAGCCAAAGAGATGTTAGATGATCTCCCAGTTCCAGCTGCCAAAAAGCTAATTGAGCTCGCCGAAGAGAAGATACAAATCGCAAACGAGAGCTACAACGAAGGAAACTATGGAAAAGCTTATGGACAGGCAATAGCAGCAAAAGCCCACGCAGAGGTAGTAATTAAACTGGCCAGTAAGGAGTGGCAAAAGGTTATCCACGCAAGGGTAGAGATGAAGCTTGAAAGAGAAATACACAGGCTTGAAATTAAAGTAAGAGTTCTCGAAAAGGCAGGCATAGATGTTAGTGCAATAAAGGAAAAGATAGATGCTGCAAAAGCTGCAATACAGGGAGGAGACTACGAGACAGCCAGAGAGCTCATTGAGGATGCCAAAAACTTGTTAAGAGAAGTCTTTATCCAAGAAAGAGGCAAGATAAGGGAGAAGTACTTGCCCGTAAATCCACCACGTGGAAAAGGTAAAGGCAAGTAATAGAAAGGCTTTTTACTTCTCTTCTGTATTTTTTATTCATGAGAATTTTGGTAATAGGCCATTATCCCCCCCATAAAGGGGGAGTCGCAAATCATACTGACAACCTAGTTAAAGAGCTTAGAAAGCGGCATGAGGTTTATGTTTTAACTTATGGACCCATAACCCCGCGAGAGTTTGAGAGAGAGCTAGTTTATCAAGTTAGGGTTCCTCCAGTATTCGGCTTGAGGGGTGTTTTGTTTGTCATCCTAGCTTTTTTAAAGATATTGAAGCTCCACAAAAAGCTGAAGTTTGATCTTATCCACGCTCATTACGTTGGAACTACCAGTTATGCAGGAGTTCTTGCAAAAAAGAAGCTGAACATCCCATTGATTACAACAGCTCATGGAAGTGACCTCGACTTTATGTCAAAACTCCCCTTGGGAAGGTACTTTGTCAGAGAGAGCCTATCTAAGAGCGATATGATAATAGCTGTAAGCCACTACCTGAAAAAGAGAGCCCTCGACCTTGGAGCCAGGAAAATAAATGTTATCCCAAACGGTATAAGAAAATTAAAGCCAAAGAAAGCCGTGAAAAGGTACATCACATTTATAGGGGCGTTAACATATTACAAAGACCCAGAAACATTTATACGTCTTGCAGAGCATTTTCCCAAGGAGAAATTCTTGATAGTTGGTGATGGCCCCCTTATGGGAGAATTGAAGAACAAAGCACCTCCCAACGTCAAATTTCTGGGATATAGAACAGACATCGAGAATGTACTGGCAGAAAGTAAAATGCTGGTAGTGCCTTCTCTAAGAGAGGGGTTCGGGCTTGTGATAGTTGAAGCTAACTTACTTGGCGTTCCCGTGGTTGGGAGAGCCGTTGGGGGGATAAAGGAGCTCATAAGAGATGGAAAAAATGGATACTTCTTCAAGGATTTTGACGAGCTTTTGGAAAAAGTGAGGCTTTTACTCGATAATAAAAAAGCTTTAAAAATGGGCAGAACCGGAAGAAGAATCAGTGAAAAATATGCATGGGAAAAAATAACCGAGAAAGTTGAGGAAGTTTATAGAGAAGTTTTAGGTGAGGGACATGACAATAGTAATAAACATGCGAGATGTCGTTGATCGGAAGAAGATTAGGATAGCCGCGAGATCTATTAGAGAGGGAAAGCTTGTTGCGTTTCCTACGGAGACAGTCTATGGGCTCGGAGCAGATGCGCTAAATGAGAATGCCGTTAAACGTATTTTCGAGGCAAAGGGAAGACCTCCCGATAATCCCCTAATAATCCATATAGCTGACTTCACTCAAGTTTACGAGCTTGCAAGTGAAGTCCCGGAAAAGGCCAAACTACTCGCGGAGAAGTTCTGGCCAGGGCCTCTAACAATAGTGCTTCCCAAAAGTGATAAAGTCCCCTATGCCACTACTGGAGGACTAGATACAGTAGCAATAAGAATGCCTGCCCATGAGATTGCACTAGCGCTAATAGAGGAAAGTAAAAGACCAATTGCCGCCCCCTCTGCGAACATAAGCGGAAAGCCGAGTCCCACTTTAGCAGAACATGTAGCTGACGATTTTTACGGAAAGATAGAGTGCATAATAGACGGTGGGGAGACTAAAATAGGAGTCGAATCAACTGTAATAGACTTAACCACAGATCCACCAATGCTTCTAAGACCCGGTGGATTGCCCCTTGAGGAGATAGAAAAGGTAATCGGTAAGATAAAAATCCACCCAGCCGTGAAAGGAAAGCCTGTAGACCTTGCAAAAGCTCCGGGAATGAAGTATAAACACTATGCCCCAGAGGCGCAGGTAATTGTTATTGAAGGGGAACGAGAGAAAGTCAAAGAAAAGATCAAGGAGCTTATCAAGGAATATAAAGCTCAAGGTATGAAAGTCGGTGTAATGGCAACTGGTGACTTCTACGAGGCAGATGCATGTTTCAACATAGGGGAGAGCGAAGAAGAAATAGCAAAAAACCTATTCAAAGCCCTTAGAGAACTTGATAAAGATGGAGTGGATATAATACTGGCCGAAGGAGTTGAAGAAAAAGGATTAGGGCTCGCGGTTATGAATAGGCTCAAGAAAGCAGCCGGATATAGAGTACTAAAAGTCTAATTTTTCAAAAATTTTTCGAATTTTAATGCATTTTATTGTCTATCGGAGAAAGCGTTAAATACATTGGGGATATAATAATAAACAGTTTGCTAAAACCAAGTGGGGTGGGCCCTTTTGATAACGGGTATAATAAGGTCTAGTCCAGGCGAACTTGAACTCGCTGGAAAGACCCTAGTAACCAAGGGAGACCTGAAAAGCGGTATGCGGCTTCTTATAAAATCTGCAAGGGAATATGAAAGACAGGGAAGAGTTTTAGATGCAGCCCGGATTTATAGATACATAGGAGATCTCATTCTTAGTGCTGATCCCCAAGCTTTGAAAGACGCTCGTCCTTTTCTCCTTAAGAGTGCGTATTATTATCTGGATCTTCTTGAGAGGGAAATTGAACTTGAAGAGCCCAATTTAGAACTTTTTGATGAATTCTGCTCCAACATCCTCAGAATATTTGAAATTCTTGGAGAGAATAACAAATTTGAAAAATACGCAAGGGAGTTTGCCATAATATACAAGTCCATTGGTGATATTCAAATGAGAAGACATGATATTCAGAAAGCTATCGAGTCTTACGAAACGGCATATAGATACCACAAGACAATCCACAACTCAAGCGGCATTTCAGAGGTTGGGACAATCTTAGTCGACCTTTATGGTAAAGGGGCGGAGATATTCATATCCGAGAAAGAATACCAAAAGGCAGGCGACACATTTTTCAAGCTTGCATTTATTGTTAAGGATGTTTTTGGGTATGATGACCATTTTATGGAGCTCATGGAGAACGCAGGAAGAAACTATGAGAAGGCAGGTAAAGAATGGTATGCTTATGGAGACCTTTATTATGCCGCAAAAGCATTTCTTAAAGCTGAATATTCCTACCTCTTAGCGGGAAACTCTGAGCGAACAGAGCTAATAGGATTAGATACTGCAAAAATGCTTTACCAGCTCGCAGGTGAGTACAGAAAGAAAGGATTTATGAAGGAACTCGGAGATACTCTGGTAATGTTAGCTCAATCCCTCTTTGCCCTCGACAAGCTTTTAGAGGGCTTAAAAACTTACAAAGAACTCATCAATGAAGCAGAAGTCACATTGGAGCACAGATACAGAATAAGAAAAGCTCTTCTTTTTTATCTGGCTGCTAAGGAAAGAAGCAGGAACTACTTAGAATTCGTTGAACAGATGGAGTTCTATGCAAAAAGGGAGGCCTATGCGCAGGCAATAGATTTAGCGGAGCTAATTTTTGAGACAAGGTTCCCAGAAATTAAAAAAGGATTACAAAAGGTAGAAGGGTTCAGCCCAGAATAACTTTCCTTCTATACCCCCTCCTTCTAGCATCCTTCAAGAAAAATATCTCTTCAACAAGATCCTTTTCCTTGAGAATCTTTAAAGCATAGCGGACAGTCCTTTCAGAAAGGTTTGTTCTTTTTGCAAGTTCTTTAGAAGACATGGGTCTGTCTCCTAAAGCGTTAAATACCTGGATCGCCGATTTTGGCAAAGCAAAGTAAATCCCCCCTCATCACAACCACCAAAAAGGGAGAGAAAAAGGAATTTATAAGAGTTTTGATAGAGGCAATTTCAAGACTGCTGTCTTAGGGCAACTCTTGGAAGCGGGATTGGATATGGGATTCTCATTTCTTTGGAAATTACCATTACTATGGGGGTCATTTCATTTGTCACAAAGTTCACTATCTCCGCAAACATTTCGGGAGGTATCTTCTTTTCTTTTTCCCATCCGTCCAAGATTTCGTCTATCTGCTCTTTTTTAGGTGGCAGATAAAATACCGCTCCTTTTATTACTGCTCTCGCAATTTCAGGGTTGTACCCTATTTGATAAGTGAAGAGAACCTCAATCCCATTAACCTTTCCAGAAGGGGTCTTTATTTCCCCCAGCCTAACTTCCTCAATTTTTGGGGAAAGGTTTACCTCAACCTTACTGACTGTCCCTCCCAGCTTTTCAACCTCAATTTTTGTTACATTAACACCTACAACAGGCATGTTTCCACCTCCTTCTAAAGATTACCATAGCCTTATTAAAGATTACCTTTTGAAAGCATTTTCCAAGAGACGAGGATGTCAACTATTGGATTTAAAAAAGAATGACGACAAAAAGATAACATGCCAAGAGAAAAAGTCGCCAGGATATGGGACGAGAGAGAGGTTATTTATTCACCAAAGCGGTGGGAAATCTTAAAGGAAAAACGTGAGAAAGCCCTAAAGATCATAGAAAGGTTAAGTCAGTTTGACCCTCATGTTTACGGAAGCGTTGCTAGGGGAGACGTCAGAAAGGACAGCGATATTGACATTATAATTCCATATAAAGTGCCCAGCTTCTTAATTGAGCTGAGCTTGGAAGGAATACCCTTTGAAAAGCGGAGAATTGTTATGGCGACTCCCTGGCATCTAATAAAAGGGCATATCAAGATTGACGAGGAGACTACGATAACGTTCCCATTAGTTGAGCCCAAAGATAGGGAGCTCGAATTCTACAAATGGGGCGGAATGGTTGACATTTGGGGGCTTAAGACGAACCTTCGAGTACCCGGAGTCAACAAAAAGCTGATACTAATAACCCCAACCGAAAAAGGACACATAGAGAAAGAAGTCGTCGGAAGAGAAAGCGAAGTTGCAAAGATTCTTGGGGTTAGCATAGAGACCGTTCAAGAAAGAGTGAAGATTTTGACAAGAAGGGATGCAATAGGGAGAACCGGGATATACCTCAATGAAGAAGTGCCCGAGTGGATGAGCTTTGAAGAAGCACTAAAAAGAATAGCCGATAGGGACCCAAACGTTAGAAAAAGAGTTCGGGAAAGCGGTGGGATTTAAAAGTATTCCAGCGAAAAATTTATAAAGCGTCTATAGTTGATTATCTACCGGAGTTGTGCGGTGGTAGTCTAGCCTGGTCTAGGACAGCGGCCTGCCACGCCGCGGGCCCGGGTTCAAATCCCGGCCACCGCACCACAATTCGTTTTTGGAACTTCCTACAACGTTTTGAGCATTTTAAAGGTGATAAAAGAAGTATATGGAATGTCACTTCTTTTTGAACGGTTTAACTCTAAATATACACCCAAAAGGCGTCAGAAGAGGATAAACATCTCCAATGATTTTCAGAGTACCCTCACTCAAAAAGAATAGACCAGAATTAAAAACCATCACACCCTAACGCCTTTTAGGCGGGGACCTACTAATTTTCCAATTTTCCAGAACACCTTTGCAAGCATTAGCAAAAATAAAAGACTGAAAAAGGATTCAAGTCCTCAGCTTTGCCAGCGCATCTTCTGCAGCCTTGAGTATCTGGTAGCCAATTGGGGAAGCCGTTAAGAGCGGGTGTGTCGCTATCTGCATTGTGTAGAGCTCGCTTGCAGTAAGGCGCTTCTGTATCGCCAGGGCTAGGATGTTTATCATCTCGCCGACGCTCTTACCGCCAGCTATCTGCGCCCCGAGTATCGCACCCCTGTCGCGGGAGAATATGAGCTTCACCGTGACCATGGAGGTGTCCGGGAACTTCGCGGGGTGCCTGTCTGGGCCAGATGCCCTGCCAACTATGACTTCAAAGCCTTCTTTTCTTGCAGCCTCTTCAGTTAGGCCCGCCGCGGCCAGGGTGAGACCCGCCACGTGGGTCGAGTAGGCACCTATCGTCCTCTTGTTCTCCCTGACGATCTGGAGCTTGAAGAGGTTCGCACCGGCTATCCTCGCCTCGAAGGTTGCTGTTGAGGCAAGCATAAGGCCGTAGGGCTTGCCCGTGAAGAAGTCCCTGTGCTCCACACAGTCGCCGACAGCGAAGATGTCCGGGTGAGAAGTCCTCATGTACTCATCGGTCCAGATTCCGTAGCGCGTGACCTTCAGGCCGGCCTTAACCGCCAGATCAACGTTGGGCTTGTAGCCGGTCGAGAGGATTACAAGGTCAGCGGGTATCTCGCTCCCATCGAGGAGCTTGACCTTCTCAACCTTCCCGTTGCCAAGGAACCTTTCGACCTGCCCGTAAACGACATTGATGCCGACTTCCCTAAGTCTCTCCTCCACCATCTTACTGAACTCGGGGTCAAAGGAGCTCCTCAGCAACCTGCTCCTGACAACGAGGGTAACGTCCTTGCCGAGCTTCCTTATCTCGTCGCCGACCTCAAGGGCTATGAAGCCCCCGCCGACGATGACGATTTTCTCTGCCTCCTCAACTTTCTCGCGGAGTTTCTTCAGGTATTCGTAGTCCTTGGGGACGGTGTATACTCCATCGAGGTCAACGCCCGGAAAGTCCGGCTTTGCAGGCTTTGATCCGGTGGCTAGACGAGCTTCTCCCAGACGACTTTCTTTCCGGACTTGGTCTTAACGGCCTTTTTGTCCGGATCAATCTCAGTGACCTCGTCCGTGAGGATTTCAACGCCGAGAGGCTCCAGGAACTTCTCGACGGGGAGGATGCCATCGTCAACGCTCTTCAGCGTCCCGAAGATGTAAGGGATTCCGCAGGGAATCATCCCTACTTTTTCCCTCTTAATGACGAGGACGCTCTTGTCGGGATAGAACTTCTTGGCAGCCATGGCTGTTGTAATTCCTCCTGCAGAGGCGCCAATAATCACAACATCATATTTCATGTTAGACCCTCCTAAAGGTTTTCAGGCCATCTTAAATCCAAAAGTTTTTAACTTTTTGTTAACTATAGGTTTGAAACATTGGTACATAACGCTTCAAAGGTAGACAAAAATCAACAGAAACGTTGTTATGTAACTCTTCAAACCTTACGTTACCCCTTCCCCCTCCCAAAAAAGTAGGGTCAAAAGAAAAATCAAAAGGTCTGTAGCCTCTCTGTAGCATTTACCAAGAGTGTTATTGCTTCTTTTTCCAACAAATAAGCCTCTCTAATTTTGTAAAGCTTAGGAAACGGAGTCATTCGCGTCCAAAAGATAATGCGAATTTCGTCCAAATTATCTTTGCCCCACCCATCTTGAAGTAACGCAATTGCTTCATTATGAAGGTTTAAAGCATTCTCCAGTGTTTCATTATCAACTCCAAGCTCTAGTGCCGTAGCATATAACTCATCGAACCTGTCATAGTACTTGAAAAACCAGTGTGTCCATAACTTGGACAGTGTAGTTAACAGAGTAACACGCCTTTGTGGTTCAGGGAGAGGAATAAGCTCTTGCTGTGGTGGTTTTATTGCCATTAAAAGGATATTATCACTCGACCATCCCACCACTACAACATTTCCGTTCGGTGCAACGTCAACGAAGCGAGCAACATCGTAAGAACCCCCATCGTAGGTGTAATCCCATTTCACGCTGCCAGAACGGCCCAAAACTAGAATCCATGCATCCATGTCTGATGCACTGACACTATTTGTGTATCCCGCCACTACAATGTCTCCACTGGGAAGAACTGTAATTGAATAAATCCCATCTTCCCCTGATTCTCCAAATTGCTTTTGCCATATTATGTTCCCACTGCTGTCAAGGCGGATTACCAAAACGTCGTTCTCTTCCCCATTTGTTGTTTGACCCGCAACTACAATGTCCCCATTAGGAGCAGTTGCTACGGCATAAGCTATGTCCTCGTTATCTTTATCAAATGTCTTCTGCCACTTTAGGTTGCCGTTCTCGTCAAGCCTAAGAACCAAAAAATCCATGATATAATCGTTTCCCGACTCTCCAGCGACTATGATGTCCCCGTTAGATGCCAATGCAACTGCATGTGCTACATCACCTTGGCTTATATCATAGGTCTTGCTTAACTTCACGCTAGCGTTTTTGTCAAGCTTGAGAATCCAAACGTCTTCCTCAGGTACTTCCTTACCCCCATACGTTTGTATTTTACCAACGAGTATGACTTCTTCACCGGGAGTAATAATCGCGTCTAGAACGACGTTTGTATCGGGCATAGGGTAGTAATAATGTTCCAAGTCGTTTCCTTCACTGTCAAATCTCGAGATTGTCAAGCTATCTGGAGAAAGACCCATGAATCCATAATCATACCCTATTGCCAAGATATCTCCATTTGGAAGGGCTTTAACTGCATAAGCCACATCACTGTAAGCCAAAGTCCTGTTCCATTTGAGAGTTCCATTCTCATCGGTTTCAAAAATCAAAAAGCTCGAGAACCATCCAAAATACGTATGCCCTGCAACTATAGTCTCTCCATCTGGAGTGACATCTACCAAACTGCCACCATTTACACTGCCAAAAGCATAAGTTTCATGCCAAAGGACTTCATAATCATTTCTCGCTTCTACTGGCGGTACTCTACAAAAAATTCCAACTAATAAAGCCAGGGAAAATACAGCCCAAAATCTCTTTACTTTTCCTCTCATGTCAAGATCCTCCATTCCAGCTTAAGAATCACTATTAACAATATCTCCACAACCCCTTATCTAGAAGAGTTAGTAGGGATAAGTTAATAATGACATTTACTGTTATGCACCTTGAAATATAAAAATCTTGCTATTTGTTTAGGATTAGGTTTACATATTTTCATATACAGTGTGAACATCTTTTCACTCACAAAAATTATTAAAACAGCTCGTTTTCGTTTTTTCAACTCGTTATTGATTTTCACATCCATTTAAACATAATAATCCAAGAGAACTCCGCTATTTTGAATTTTTGAACTTAAGAGATTCCTCCGTAGAGCTTGCAATTCTCTGCAGTGTAATAAGCTCTTTTCTGTCCCATGCATCTTCGTCAAGAACCACGATTATTGTCCCGTTATACAGAAGAGCATAATCTCTCAAAGATGATAAAAACTTTGCAATAGCTTCAAAGCCGTTATACATTTTCAAATATTCAAGACAATCAAAGACAACAACGCCTCCTGTTCCTTTTTCTTCAGCCTCTTTTAAATACTGCACTACCTTGGCACTCATAAGAGGCAATGCTGTTGGAAAAGCAATATCAGACCTATGTTCATGTATGGATGTAACAAAAAACGTTTTCCACGTTTCTGGAAGGTTTTCACTTCTTACAAACGCCAACACGGGGAAATCACTCAATGACTCCTTCAGATCTTCAAATTTTTTCGGAGGGATGAAAAACAGCCCCGGTTTCATTCTAACCTTTCCAACCGAAATGTTCCCGGTAATGAATTCTCTTGAAAGTGCAAACTTCCCCATTTCATATATGGCTAGTGCTATAAGAAAGACAGAAACCACAAAAGTGAACGGGAGAAGTCTACTGATTGCCCTTGTAAAGGGATAGAGCATTTGGTAAAATCCATAAGCCAAAAGGAGCACACCCAAAAATTTAGCTTTTTGACCATATGCCTCTATTAACAACGAGAAAACGAAGAAACCAGATAAGGCAATTGCAAATCCCGAAATAGCATATGGAATCCCAACAACTACAAACCATTCTTGGGAATATCCCAGTATCTTTCCGAACATCACATACGTGGTCACAATAATGGGTACTAAAGAAAGTATCCTAAAGTGCTTGCTTAGTAATATCTTTTCTTTCTCTAGGAGCCTAATAGCACCATAAAGAATTAACGCTCCAAAAAGTGCTCTTGAAAGTACCTGGATGTTTGCTAAATTCATAAGTTCAGCAGTAGCAGAAACAAACAACGAGAACAACGCTAATCCCCACCATAAAACCGGATCCCGTTTGTATCTTATGTAGGTGTAACTCAGCAAAAAGAATCCAAAGAGACTCATGAATATAATCCAAAATTGTGCTGTTGCTAAAAAGATTGATGTTTCCACGCTACTCCCCTAATTTCACTTCACAAAAATCTACAGATTAAAAATGTTTCTATACCTATGTCTATAAGGGCTATTATCCAACAAAAGAGAAAAATGAACAAGACTAACCAGTAGCTCCTTTCAATGCGTCCTTGCAGGCACATCTCCTAATTTTCGGGATATACTCCACTGCTTTCATCAAAAGGAGCTTAATCTCCTCACTCTTCTGCTGCATAAGTTCGACGACTTCAGCATGGGTGAGCTTAGTTTTGCTTATGCCAGCTGCGTAATTAGTTACAATTGCAACGCTTGCATAGCACATTTCAAGCTCTCTTGCCAAAATAGCTTCGGGTGACTGAGTCATTCCCACGACATCAGCACCCAAGATCTTTAGTGCCCTAATTTCCGCCCTTGTTTCAAACCTTGGCCCTTCCATTGCTGCATAAGTCCCTCTTGGATGATAAGTAAAGCCCAACTCATTAGCGGCTCTTATTAGTGCATCTCTGAGCTCTGGACAGTAGGGGTCTGTAAAGTCGACGTGTGCAACGAACTTTCTTTCATGTGGCGAGCCTTCCCCATCGTAGAATGTATAAACCCTGTTTTTTGTAAAGTCAATGAGCTGATCAAGAATTACAAAGTCCCCTGGTTTCATAGCCTCGTTTAGAGATCCTACTGCTGAAGTTGCGAGGATTCTTTCAACACCCAGCTCGTAAAGACCCCATATGTTAGCCCGATAGTTTATCTTGTGTGGCGGAACGCTGTGCTTTTCTCCATGTCTTGCTAAAAATACAATTTCCTCATTTTTGTAAGTTCCAATTTTTACTTTAACTTCCCCATAAGGGGTTTTCACTTTTTCTTCCCTTATATTTTCAAGAAGTTTTGGATCGTAAACTCCAGACCCGCCTATTATTGCTATTTTTACCATCAGTACCACCAGAAAAAGTTTGAAGAACAAGGATTTAAAGCTAATGCCTCAAAATCACAATAATTCCAAGAGAATACTACCTCGAGATTGACTTGACAAAGTATCACTACTTGCATCCTCTCCTTGAGGAAATCAAAGAGGGAAAAGCAAAGCTTGGTGGCTTGTTTTTATTTCCAGACAAACTCGTCCTAAACTTTGTGAAAACTGTAGAATACTTTGAGCCAAGAGACTGGATGAGTATAGACATAAACCTGACAAACGTTACAGTCCTCGCTGGATTAACAGTTTACAGGTTTGACACTAGGGAGCTTTATCACGTTCACAGAGTTTACGAGGAGAAGAGGCAGAAAATTCAAAAAATTTCCGCATGGAATAGAAGATTGAGCACAGAGCTGCTGAAAAAGTACTTCGGAAGGGAGAAAAACCGAGCAAGAGATTTCTTGCACAAGTTATCTAATAAAATTGTTGAAATTGCTAGGGAAAACGGATGGGTATAATCCTTGAGGAAATCCTTGAGGACTTGAATGACATAAAGGAGAGGGTTTTGAACGGTTCAAAGAGTTTGAATAGGAAGCTTTCCAAGTGGAATGCTCGTGAACTGCAAAGATTAATTGAGTACAAGGCGAGGTGGTTTGGTGTTCCGGTTGTTTATGTTAATCCGAGGAATTCTTCCCGGGTTTGCCCCGCATGCGGGGGGTTGGCTAATACCCCAAGAGGGGTGGTTAATGAAGTGTTCCTGTGGCTTTATTGAGGATAGGGATTTTATTGCTGTTTTGAACCTTCGGATGTGGGGCTCAGGGGTTACCCCGAAAGGGCTAGAGGTTTCGAGGGCTTCAACGCCCAATGAAGGGCCAATGAAGACCAACCCCTACGGGATCATGGCAGTAGAAAAACAAAGAATTGGGATGAAATTCCATAAAATTACACTAACTTCCCCGTAGGGAGAACCCCCTTGAAATCAAGCAAAAACATCTTAACAATTTTGCGATTTTTATTCATAAAAGACGGAAAGGAATACGTCAAAAAACGAACTAGCTGAGTTCATCATAAACTACGCTAACAACCTCGCCATCGTCTAACGAGACAAAGCTGACCTTTATTTTTTTACCAGTTTTTGGATCTACTACAATAAAATCAGGTTTCTTAAGGTATTCACTTGAAGGAACGCGCCAAACATCGTCGTAATGGAGTTTTAGTTCCTTCATAAACTTCTTTAAATCTTTCTTAATCATCGTAGGCATAGGTATCACCAATGGATTATACAACTTCAAAGTATAAAAGGCTTTCTAATCGATGCTTGTCAAGAATAATATCGTCAAATGCCTATATGCACAGCATGCTCCCCCGAGGAACTCCTAACTCCCTTGTCACCGACGAACATTTGGCCTTTAGCAGATGAAAAACACGCTTATCCTTGATTTCGCTAAGGGTTTCAAAGCCAGTTGAAATTATTGTTCCAAGTTAATCGAACCTCGCAGCTTTTTCCAGATGAGGGAAGTTTTCCCTGATCTTTTTCAAAAAGAGCCTGTCAAAGTAGATTTCACCGCAGTTGTCGGTAAAATACAGCAAAACCCTAACATTTTCAAGCTTTTTAAAGAGCTCCTCCGAGCGGTCTAAATAAAGCTCCTCTTTAACCAGCTCCATTACATCTTTCTTGTAGCTAACGGCAAAATCAATAACATTTCCCACTATTGCAAGTTTCAACGCGGTTTTGAGGTCAATTTCTGTACTGCTCTCGATTTCATTCAAAACTTTTTCTGCCCGCTTATTGAAAGCTTCTTTATAGACTTTAAATGGGTCCCGAACCCTAAGGAATGCATAGAGTTCAAGAAATCTTACTGGAGATTATCGCGGGTATCGAGTCTTCCTCAAGCTTTCCCATGAGCTTTGCACTGAAAATGGCAGCTTTCTTTCTCTTTGCTAAGTCTTCTGTTGCAATCTCAATATCCTTTGACGTTGGTTTGCAATACATGTGAAGCATTCATAGTGAATCTTCATGCCTACCTCCTCAAGGTTCGCAATAGGTTTAAAAAGCATTGACCGAACATTTGTTCGGTGGTGATTGTGGAGGTAATAGAGAAGGCAAAATTCGGGAAGTTCCATTACATACTTCTTGCCATACTTGGAACGGTATGGGCATTTATAGCAGTGAACACTCTATCCGTAAGCTTTGTCATTCCTTTACTAAGCAAAGAGCCGGCATTTCAGGGAAGCCTGAGCAAACTTGGGGCAATGGGCTCTGCGGCATTGTGGGGAATGCTCTTTGGTGCATGGTTTTTTGGTATAGTTGCAGATTACATAGGAAGAAGAAACGCTTTAGCAATAGCAGTTTCGCTTTTTGGACTGGGAAGCGTTGTGAGTAGCTTCGCTAATAGCTTAGATCAGCTTATTGCTCTTAGGTTTATAGTTGGGCTCGGACTGGGGGGAGCCTTACCCGTTGCAAGCTCTTACTTTGCCGAGTTCATGCCCGCAAAAATCAGGGGTGCTATGATATCCATTTTGGAAAGCTTCTGGGCCATCGGCACAATAATAATAGGGATAGTCGCAATCCTCTTAAAAGCTAGCTGGAGGAGCATACTTCTATTTGGTGGGAGCGTATTGGTTTTGCTACCGCTGATACTCTGGCTCCCAGAGTCCCCAAGATTTTTAGCCCTCAAAGGAAAAACAAAAGAAGCTGAGAAAGTTATAGAAAGAATATTTGGAAGAAAAGCTGAAGTCAAAGTGCAAGAAAGCAAGCAGGTAAAGGTAACAATAATAGAGTTATGGAAGAAGTACGGCAAAACAACACTAATGCTTTCAATTGCATGGTTCAGCATAGCTTTCGCTTACTACGGCTTTTTCATATGGCTTCCAAAGTTTTTAGCGGCAACCTTGGAGATAACTGTCTTCAAGAGCTTTCAGTACTTTATAATAACCGCCGTAGCCCAGCTGCCAGGATACTGGAGCGCAGCTTATCTCCTTGAGAAGATAGGAAGAAAGAAAACACTTTCCGCTTATTTGCTGCTTTCGGGCTTAGCTGGAGTAATGTTCTATTACTACGCCAGTTCGGGAAACGTATATGCGATACTCACAAGCGCAGTTCTCTTCAGTTTCTTCAACCTCGGAGCATGGGGGGCTATATACGCCTACACTCCTGAGCTTTATCCAACAGAAATCAGGGGAACCGGAGCAGGATGGGCTGGAGGAATGGGAAGAATCGGAGGAGGGTTAGCTCCAATACTGGCCGGAAAAATTATGGAATCTTCAACCGTTGGAGTAGCAGTGCTAGTAATCGCCGTGATTTCGATTGTGGGAGCCTTGGACGTTTTTGTCCTTGGAAAAGAAACTAAAGGAACGGAATTAATATAGGATGTCCAGGAATTCAAGCTCGTCAATTATGGGCTTTCTTTTTCTTTTTTTCAAGCTCCCTCATATAGAGGTAATCATAAAGCTTTGATATTATCTCCATTTCTCTCACCTCCTTTCTTTTTTGAGCTCTCACTCGAATATTATTAAATTAATCAGTTTAAAAACATTTTGAGGCCTTTTTTTAGCTATGAATGAGCACCAAAATACAAAACTCCCGTAAAAAAGGCAGGATGACTATGTTTAAGGTTCAATGCACATATTTTGACAATTAAAAGAGCTCTTCGGAGATTTCTTTCTTCAAATGGATACGTCAATACAATGATTAAAGACCTAAGGATTATAAACCTACGAACAGCCTTACATATGGTGGAGAAAAATGGTACTGGACAAACTCGGCCAGTCACTCAATAATGCCCTGAGAAAACTCGCGCGTGCAAGCAGCGTTGATGAGGCCCTCGTGAGAGAGGTAGTTAGAGATATCCAGAGAGCTCTGCTTACGAGTGATGTTAACGTTCGTCTCGTTCTTGACCTTACTAAGAAGATTGAAAAAAGGGCTTTAGAAGAAAGGCCACCGGCTGGAGTTTCCAAAAAGGAGCATATAATCAAGATAGTTTATGAAGAGCTAACTAATTTTTTGGGAAAGGAGGCAAAGCCCATAGAAATAAAAGAAAAACCCACTGTTCTCTTAACGGTTGGTATTCAAGGATCTGGAAAAACCACAAGTGTGGCAAAACTTGCGAGGTACTTCCAAAAGCATGGGTATAAAGTCGGCCTTGTGTGCTCTGATACTTGGCGTCCAGGGGCTTATTCCCAGCTAAAACAGCTGGTAGAGCCATATGGAATTGAGGTTTTTGGAAACCCTGAGGAAAAAGATGCAGTGAAGCTTGCTAGAGAGGGAGTAGAGCAATTCAAGAAGAAAGGTGTAGATGTAATAATAGTTGACTCCGCAGGAAGGCACAAGGAAGAAAAAGGACTCATAGAGGAGATGAAACAAATAAGCGAAGCAATTAACCCTCATGAGGTCATCTTGGTAATCGACGGAACAATTGGACAGCAGGCATACAATCAGGCGTTGGCCTTTAAGGAAGCAACCCCCATAGGCTCTATAATCGTTACCAAGCTCGATGGTTCGGCAAAGGGTGGAGGTGCCCTCTCTGCTGTTGTAGCCACTGGAGCCCCGATAAAGTTCATCGGTGTAGGCGAGAAGATAGATGATTTGGAACCCTTTGACCCGAAGCGTTTTGTCTCAAGGCTTTTAGGATTGGGAGACATTCAAGGCTTACTTGAGAAGTTCGAAGAGCTTAGCAAGGAGACTGAGTTCACAGAAGAAGACGTTGAAAAATTCTTGAAGGGGAAGTTTAGCCTCAAAGACATGTATGCCCAGCTAGAAGCGATGAGAAAAATGGGACCACTGCAGCAAATACTAAAGATGATCCCCGGATTGGGATACTCCATTCCAGACGAAGTTATTAAGGTCAGTGAAGAGAGATTGAAAAAGTTTAAGGTCATCATGGACTCTATGACAGAAGAAGAGCTTGAAAATCCTGAGATAATAAACTATTCAAGAATTAAGAGAATAGCGAGAGGTTCTGGAACAAGCACAAAAGATGTGAAGGAATTGCTCAATCAATACAAGCAAATGAAAAAATTCTTTAAGGGTATGGACAAAAGAAAATTGGCCAAGATGGCCAGGAAGTTCAACTTTGGAGGGTTAGGCATATGATAGAGGCTTTTGTTCTAATTATTGTAAAGCCCGGAAATGAGGATAAGGTTTATGAGAAGCTAAAGGGCACCCCACAGGTAAAGGAGATATACAAGGTCTACGGAGAATATGACATAATTGCGAGGATTGAGGTAGAGAACATTAAAGAGCTGGATCACTTTCACGATGAAATTTTAAGAAGAATAAACGAGATAGAGATGACCGAAACGTTAATAGCAAGCTCCTACAGGGGTTGAGGTGATAGAGTAGTGAAGAAAAGGTGGGTAGCAACAATAAATTTGGAAAGCCTGCGGGTTGAAAGCGACCCCTCTTTTAGATTTAAATGCCTCCAGTGTGCCCGCTGTTGCATGAACCTTGAGGTACCTCTTAGAGACGAGGACATCACAAGGATAGAGGATATTGGATTTAACGCGTGGGAATTTGTAGATTATGAAAAGATGTTCTATAGGGGGGACAAATTTCTGGGGTACGGAATTAAGAAGAGACCATTTGATGATGCCTGCGTTTTTCTGGGAGAAGATGGAAAGTGTAAGATATATCCCAACCGACCATTGGCATGCAAGCTCTACCCCTTTATCCTAGTCAAGCACGGGTTTACAATCGATGTATACGTAAAGGAAGATTCATTCTGTAAAGGTGTCAACCATCCAGATGGAGACCCCATAGACTTGGACTTTGTAATGAGGTATTTTGGTGAGGTAATATCCGAATATCGACAAAAAATGGGAATTTCCAACCACCAAAATAAACCAGCAAATCTTACAATTTGACCCAAAACCGAAACTTATTTATACATTTTCTTGTCAATGTTATCTTACCAGCAGGAGGTGAGAGCTTGAGTCAAATAGAAGCAGTTAAAGAGAAACTTCGCGTCATCAGGATTTTAAGGCTTCTAAAAAAGAGCTACACCTATGAGGAGCTCTCAAGGATTACTGGACTCCCCATAACGGTACTTAACAGATACGTTAGGGGGAAGGTGCTCCCAAGTACCAAACGTGCTAAAGAACTAATAGAGATTCTTTCTCCTTATGTGAATCTTGAGGAAGAAGTTAGAAAGAGAATAGTTTTTGATAAGCATGGATTGTTTGATAACCTGAAAATCCTCAGCGATACAGATTTAATGAGTCTTATTGCTGAAAATGTTGCCTCAAAGTACATGGAAATAGACATAGACAAAATATTAACGGCTGCAACGGATGGTATTCCTTTAGCAGTCCACATCGGAAACGAGCTTGGAGTAGATGTAGTCTACGCAAAGAAAAAGAAAGAAGTTGGTGTTGAGAAGTTTTACGAGGTCAATTATGTCTCAAGTTCTTCGGGAAGCGTTATGACGCTTTATCTCCCTTCTTGGGCCATTAAAAAAGGAGACAAAGTCCTCATAGTCGACGACGTTGTGAGGAGTGGAGAAACTCAAAGGGCCCTCATAGAGATGTGCAGGCAGGCAACTGCAACGCCTGTAGGAATGTTCTTCCTTATAAGTGCCGGCAATGCAATAGACAGAATAAAGGAAGAATACAACATCCCTGTGGAAGTTATGGTAAGGCTTTGATCCTTCATTATTTATTATTTGGAGGACTTCAAATGGAGAATTTAGAAAACGAAGATAGATTCATGATATATAATGTGGACGGAAAAAGCATAATGGTGAAAGCAAGGCTCAGTGAAGAGTTTGACTTTGTTTGCAGTGAAGAAGAATGTGGGAAGAGGCTGGAGCTCCACGGTGTTATAAAAATTGTGCCTCTTCAAGAATATTGGAAAGTCCTAAAAGAGACTGTGAACGAAAATGAGGAATTTCACGTTATAGAAACCCTAAATCCCATACCGCTTATTTTCGAAGGCACAGTAAATGGAAAAAGAGTAAAGCTACCAGTTGAAACTCTGCAGAGCCTAGCAAGAAGATTCGTGAGAAATTTCCTAGACCTTTAGCGTTAAGTCCTCTTTAACTATATCCATCGCGACATGAGTGTACGTCTTTTCCACGCCATCTATTCTCAAAAGCTTTTTGACGAATTTATTCATATCTTCCCTTCCTTTGAATTTTGCAATGACTATTATGTCATACTCTCCCGTAACATCGTAAACGCACACCACATGGGGGTCTTTGGCTATTTCCTTTTCAATATCAATGATTCTCTTTCCTTGAGCTTTAACCCCAATTATCGTCGTAAGGTCATACCCCAGCTTAGCGTAATCTAACTTTGGAGCAAATCCCAGGATTACACCCTCTTCCTCGAGCCTCTTTATCCTGTTATATACTGTTCCCACGGCAACTCCGACTTCTTTCGCTATCTCTCTATAGGAAAGCCGGGCATCTTTTTGAAGAATGGAAATTATTTTTCTATCCAGCTCATCCACCATCAGCCACACCAGTGAAACTTTTAAGAGGGAGTTTAAATACCCTTTGATTTTTGTTAAATTATTTTGTTTAACAAAAGGTTTATAAATCGACAAGAGAGGATAAAAAACGGGAATGGACCGGTAGCCTAGCCAGGATAGGGCATCGGCCTCCTAAGCCGAGGGTCCGGGGTTCAAATCCCCGCCGGTCCGCCATAAATTCGTTTCTTGATCAGGTTTTAAAGTTCTGAAGCAAGAAAAAAGATTTTTACTAAGAAGAGCTCAAAAAACTGTTCTGTCTCAGATGTGATGGCCATCATCACCCTTCAGTGCCGGGCTCGACCATCATCGACATTGATACATATTCCCAGAAACTTAAGAGTTTTTCGACAAAGTTAAAAACTTCTACAAGGATTCTTTTCTGGTGATGCTCATGATCAAAATCAAAGTCATTGGGAGAAAAATAGAGAAAGAGCTGGAGTATCAAGAGGGCATGAAAGTCAAAGACGTCCTAAGGGCAGTAGGATTCAACACAGAAAGTGCCATAGCCAAGGTAAACGGAAAAGTTGCCTTAGAGGATGATCCCGTTAAAGACAACGATTACGTTGAAATCATCCCAGTAGTGTCTGGAGGATAAACGGCTTCCCCAAATTCTTCCAAATTTTGAAGAACTGCTTCAGCCAAAAGAATAAATGGTTGAAAGAAAGAAATCATCCAAGCCTTTCTTTCATGAACTTCTCTAAGTTGTCCATGGCCTCTTCTAAGACAGGCACTGGTGGTAGGAATATTGAGCGGAAGTGCATTTCTCCACCTTCTCCAAAGCCAGATCCATGAACAAAGAGCACATGGGCGTTGTGAAGCACGTCAAGGACGAACTCCTTGTCACTCTTCCATGGTCCCTCTTCAATCTTGGGGAAGATGTAGAATGCTCCCTGGGGCTTTTGTGTGCTTATTCCAGGCATCTCGCTAAGGCGCTTGTAGATGTAGTCTCTCCTCTCTTTGAGCTTCGCCATGTACTCCTCAAGGTAGTCCATGGGGCCCCTAAGCCCTGCTATTGCCGCTTTTTGAGCTGGGGTGTTCGGACAGATCCTTATCCTTGCGAGCTTCCCTATAGCTTCTCTAACTTCGGCAAGTTTGTTCTCTGGGTCTACGAAATACATGTAGCCTAATCTCCATCCCGTTGCGAAGTAAATCTTCGAGAGACCGTTCATGACGATAACGGGAACGTCTTTAGTTAGGGAACCCGGAGAAACGTGCTTTCCTTCGTAGGTCATGAGGTCATAGATTTCATCGCTTATTATTGGCAAATCATACTCTCCGGCGAGGTCAATTATCTCCTTAAGGGTCTTCTTTTCGTAGAGGGCTCCAGTTGGGTTGTTTGGGTTTATAACGGCTATTGCCTTGGTTTTGTCGGTTATCTTTTTCCTCATATCGTCTATATCCGGTTGCCATCCTTCCTCTTCAATGGTTCTGTAGGCCTTGGGCACGCCACCATAAAACTTAACTAAGCCGACATACGGCGGATAGCTTGGGCCGGGGATCAATATCTCTTCGCCTCCATCGATAAGGGCGCCAAAGATAAATTGCAAGGCTTCAGTAACAGCCGCTGTAACTTGGACATCTTCGGGGGTAATATCAACACCGTTCTTTTTCTTTTCCCTCTCAACGATAGCCTCTCTAAGCTCTCTATCTCCCTCACTATCGCCATAATAGTTGTGTCCTTCCATTATTGCTTCACAGTATGCCTTTTTCATATGCTCTGGTGGCTGAAAATCAAACTTCACCGGATCACCGATGTTGAGCTTGATAATTTTTATTCCTTGCTTTTCAAGCTCCCTTGCGGGCAAAACAACATCCCTAATGGCATATTCAATACTCATTGCCCGTTTTGACGCTTTAATCATAGCCACACCTCCCATGTATGTCAGAATATATTAGTCTTACAAGCATAAAAGTTTTTTCCAAAATTACGGGTGGGGTTTAAAGATAGCTTTAAAAGATGAGAAGCATAGCTATTTCAGGCGATGACGATTAGCAAGCATACTGAGAAGTGATGACGTGAACACCCTCCGAGCCCTTCTATTTTTCAAAATGAAGCAAAAAGGAGCTTAAAATAGTGCGCCGTATTTGTAGAATATTTGGCAAGTTCCTTCGTAAGAAACCATGCAAGGCCCCACGGGATTCCTTGGAGTGCATTTCTTTCCAAACAGAGGACATTGCGTCGGCAATGCTAACCCTCTAAGTATGGCTCCGCATATACATCCCTTCTCTAGATCAGGCAGCTCTGGAGGCTTGACCTTATAAAATGTCCTTATCTCATAGTCTTTGTATTCCTTCTTGAGCTCCAGTCCGCTTTTTGGTATTACTCCCAATGCCCTCCACTTAGCATCAACGACGTCAAAGAGAGCCTTTATAGTTTTCTGGGCTTCAACGTTACCCTCATATTTTACGACCCTCGTGTACTGGTTCTCTATCTTTACTTCCCCTTTTCTTATCATTCTAAGGAGCATGAAAACGCCCATAAGGAAGTCAACAGGTTCAAAACCCGCAACCACCTGAGGAACTCCGTATTCTGTGGTTATGTACTCCCATCCCTTGACCCCTATTATCGTGGACACGTGCCCGGGATCAATAAGGCCATCAAAAACTGTCCCCTGCTTAATCAATGCTTCCACGGCAGGTGGAGTTAAACGGTGTACTGAATAAATCTTAAAGTTCTCTATTCCCCTATCGATTGCTTCCTTTAGTATTCCAGCCGCAGGAGCGGTTGTTGTTTCAAACCCGGGAGAAAAGTGAACCACGAGCTTATCTTTCTCTTTCAGTGCTATCTTATAGGAGTCATAAATCGAGTAAACAATTCTAACATCAAAACCCTCGCTCCTTAAGTCGGCAAAACTCCCCATTGCAGTGGGAATTTTATACATGTCCCCAAAGGTTGTGAGAATTATCTCTTCCCCTTCTTCCTTTGCCATGCGCATTATTTCCATCATTGTTGCAATGTCCTCGGCAGGAGTTATACAAACGGGACACCCTGGGCCGCTCATTACCTTAACGTTCTCCGGCAGAAGTGAGCGTATTCCACTCCTTGTTACCGTATCTTCATGCGTTCCACACACGTGCATTAACTTTACTTCCCTGCCTATCCTCTCTGCTTCTCGTTTTATTCCTTGGAGAATCTTCTGAGCTAGCTCTTTATCCTGAAAGATCGAAAGCTCCATGCTCACTCCTCCATAGCTTTCATGACCTCTTCCCAGGCTTTCAAGCTTTCCAAAGCAGCTTTCTCATCAAGTTTTTCAATGGCAAATCCAGTGTGGACTATAACGTAATCGCCAACTTTAACATCCTTCACGAAGTCTATGCGCGCTTCTCTCCTAACCCCGCCAAAATCAACTATTGCAACGTTATCCTTAATTTCAATTACTTTAGCCGGCATCGCCAGACACATTTTCTCCACCTAATCAAAACTTATAGAAGGGAGTTTTTAAACTCTTTTTAAACCATAGGTTGTTCACGAACCCGTGTATCATAGAAGCCCTATTTCAATCAGGGTCTTCTCTATGTCCCTAATGGCTTCTTCATCAAGGGGCAAAGCCGGCATTCTTGGATAGCCGACTTCAAGGCCAAGCATCCTCATAGCCTCTTTTATCGCACTTATCTGGTTGTACTTTTTGACAACAACCTCGTTGAGGTAGTTTATCATGATCTGCAGCTTTCTTGCCCTCTCATACCTCTTTTCAAGAAATGCGTTGTAGAGTTCAACGCAAAGTCTCGGGGCAACGTTTGCAACCGCAACAACCGCCCCATGTGCTCCTAAGACCCATGAGGGATACATAACATCCGCAGTCCCCGCTAAAATGCTTATCTTATCCCCAACTCTTCTTATAAGCTCTGTTATTCTTCCTATTGATCCGCTTGAGTCTTTTATTCCAACTATATTGGAATGCTCATTCACGAGCTTTTCAATGACTCCCAAATCTATGTTGATTGTGGTGAACTTTGGAACGTTATAGAGCAGAATTGGAGCTTCCACCTCGTAGGCAATTCGGGAGTAATGGGCGAAGAGCTCCCTTTTGTCAGGCTTGAAGTAGTAAGGCGGGGCTATTAAGAGGGCATCCACTCCGATATCCCAGGCTTCCTTTGCAAGCTTTATCGTTTCTCTGGTTGAATTTTCAGCGACACCGGCTATGACGGGGATTGGCGATTCTTCTCGAACAATCTTAAGAACCCTAAGCTTTTCTTCAAAACTTAGATATGGGAACTCTCCGTTGCTTCCCAAAGTTACCAAGCCGTTTAGTCCAGCATCTGCAAAATAGTGGACAAGCTCACGCAGCATTTCTTCGTTTATTTTCTCTTCATCGTCAAACGGGGTCACATGGGGGACAAAAACTCCTTCAAACATAGGCATCAATTTAAAAAGGGACTTTACCTAATTAAACCTTACGGTGAAAAGGGATGAGATGCTTGGTAATCGGACACCTAACCCACGATATCATAATAAAAAACGGAAGGAAAACTGAGGGAATTGGGGGAGGAGTTTATTATTCATCCCTTGCACTTTCAAAGTTCTGCGAGGTTGTAGTTTTGACTAAAGTTGGGAAGGACTTTCCGATTGAGTGGCTTGAAGAGCTCGAATCTTATGGAATATCCACGATAATAATCCCCTCCGAAAAAAGCACAACATATGAGCTCCTCTATCTAGGCGAAAACACCAGACAGCTTAAGCTCCTCTCCAGAGCGGATTCATTTACTCTTGATGAGATACCCAAGGAAAAGTTCGACCTCGTACTGCTAAACCCGGTCGCAAATGAAATCCCACAGGAAGCCCTAAGCATCATAAATGCTAAAGAAGTCGTTGCAGATGTTCAAGGGTTTCTTCGAGGGTTTGAAAATGACAACGTTGTTCTGAAAGAAATAGACGGAGAGTTCCTAAAAAACGCGCAAGTTGTTCATGCAGATGCATATGAGTTTCAGCACATAAGAAACTTACGCCCCGACGATGTTGAGGTTCTTTTAATATCAAACGGCGCTGAAAGAGGAGTGGCATATCATAGAGGAAAAAAGTACCTCTACCACCCCCTTAAAATAGACCTGGATGACCCTACAGGCGCAGGGGACGTTTTTCTGGCGAGTTTTGCTTATTTTTATATGAAATGTCCCTTTGTTCTGGCGTTGAAGCGAGCAAATGCCTTCACAGCAACTTTTTTGGAAAGACGGAGCATCGACTTTCCAATTAGTGATGCCTTAGAAAAGGCTAAATTTGTGAAAGTAGAAAAAGTAGATGCCAATGAGGAAACGTCAGCACGCTGAGGGATGATGAGAAGGGACTTGGCCGAGGTGATTGTATGGAGCGATACGTCCTTCTCCTAAAAACCCCTAGAGGATACGACATAACCCCAATCAAGGAAGATATAGAAAATCTGATAAAAAGCAAATACCCTGAGGTTAAAGCAGAGATACATAAATGCATAGGTCTAACCGTAGACCTCGTAATCCTCTACAACGACGGTATAGTTCTGGTAAAGAGACGTAACGACCCATATAAGGGGCATTGGGCACTTCCGGGAGGATTCGTGGAGTATGGGGAGAAGGTTGAAGATGCCGCTGTGAGAGAAGCAAAGGAAGAAACTGGGCTTGATGTTGAGCTTCTAAAACTTATTGGGGTTTACAGCGACCCGAATAGGGACCCAAGAGGGCACACGGTTACAGTAGCATTTTTAGCCAGAGGAAAAGGAAATCTAAAGGGAGGAGACGACGCGAGTGAAGCCAGGGTCTTTAAGTTCGAGGAGGTAAAAAATCTTAAGCTTGCCTTTGATCACAAAAAGATTGTAGAAGATGCCCTCCGCATTATGGGTGGTTAGAATGGTAGAAAAAGTTGAGTTCGGGAGGATAATTATAAACGGAAAGGAATATCACCATGATATCATCATTTATCCCTCCGGAAAGGTGGAAAAGAGGAAAAAGTGGCTCAGCAAGGAGAAGCACGGGACAAGCCACAAGCTCGATCCAGAGGAGCTGAAAGAGTACCTAGGAGAGGAGTTCGAAGTCCTTGTTGTTGGGACGGGCATTTATGGGATGCTCTCCCTTCTTCCAGAGAGCAGAGGGCTAGTAAAAGGGAAAGAGATCATCGAGAAGCCCACTCCCGAGGCGGCAAAGGCCTTTAACGAGCTCAGAGAAAAGAAAAAGGTGCTTGGGATATTTCATATCACCTGCTGAGCCTTCTGAGAAGGAGTGCCAAAGCTAGAGAGATCACAAGGGCCATAGCCTGACTTTCAATTATGCTGGAGCTTATAAAAATCGGAAGAGCGATAATACCAAAGACTATGCCAACAAGTACAAACATAAGGATTACCTGAAGCCATTTGAGCTCAGGAATACCTAACTCTTCTCCCTTATACCTGAAAAAGTAGAGCATTATTACGGAAGACGCTATAAACGGTAGAAAAAGAGCATAAGGAAGCAAAACAAAAGCTTTAGGATCGTAGTAAAGACCAAAAGCGACCAAGGAAATGCCTAAAAAGGTTGGAATAAGGGCCATTGAGATTATTTTTGCAACGACAAAATCTCTTTTCTTTATGGGGAGAGTCCTGAGAAAGTCCAAATTCTTCCCTTCAACTTTGAGAACCGCATCAGCACCTGGGACAGAGAATAGGCCAATCATGAAGATAACATGAAAAAGATCTTCTAGGCCTAGCTTCCCCCGCTGAAGAGCAGAAATAAGCGTCGGAAATACTATGTAGATTGGAAATAGAAATGCAACAAGCAGCGCTGGTTTTCTTAGAAATATTTTAAAGTCCTTTGAAACCAGTGCCAGAACTTTGCTCTTTGGTGATGCCTTAAACGTTGAAATGCTTCTCCTTTCTGAAACCACGGGAGGTTCGAGAATCTTATTCCATACTCCCTTAAGGGTAAGGTAATACACAAATCCAAAGGCAATTGAATATCCAAGGAAAAGCCCTATACTTCTCAGAGGGTCAAAAATAGAGGAGACTGCAAAAGGGTAGGCAATAAAATATCTTTCCACTATCCCAGCAACCTCTCCAGAGTGCCTCCTTATGTAGTACTGGAGATAGTTCATCATCATAAACATTCCTATGAAAAGCAGGAACATCACAACTCTGGCAAAACTCCTTAAAGAATGTCCCCTACTCGCCCTTTGGTGTATTCTAAGGGAGAAGAAGTTAACCAAGACCAATCCAAGCGTATGGCCCAAGAACAAACCCAACAACAGCCAGAGAATCGCAAGAAACCCCGATAACGGATACTTCATCAAAAGGACAAGGGCACTTGGGAGGACCGTGGCAAGTGAAGGAGAAATCTCAAGAAGCAGGAGAGCACTGAGGTATCTGGAGCCCATTCTTATGGGAAGGAGCTTTAACGGCTCAAACAGACCCACAGAAAGGATGTATGAGGTCTGTACCGTAGTGACGTACATAGCAAAGACGAAGGGTATTAATGCAAGGGAAACCATTAGAGAAGAAAGGACAAGCTTTTCATCAGTGAAGGCTAATGTAGAGGCCATCAACAATCCAAAAGGGAGGAAACCAAGGACTTGAAAGCCAATACCACGCTTAATATTCATAGCGTTTTTGATGGCTTTTTGAAACTGCCTATCATCATTCACTATTAGGGGGTTTCTCTTTGCTATTTGGTAATGAAGCTCGCGATAAAGTATTCTGATCATAAAATCACCTACAATGCAGCTTTTAGAGCCCGTAAGATGTTCTCTACTTCTCCTTTGCTCTCCGTGAGCTTAAGGAAGATATCCTCAAGGTTTTCTTCATGGACTTTTTCTTTTAACTCATCTATTGTCCCATCCACAATAAGCTCCCCTTTATAAATAAGCCCAATCCTATCGCATATCATCTCCGCTAGGGGCAATACATGGGTAGAAAACACTATGCTCTTTCCTTCCATCTTGAATTCAAGCAAAAGCTCCCTCAGTATTCTCGCACTTTTAGGATCTAGACCGTTCATGGCCTCATCGAGCACAAGAACCTGAGGATCGTGAAGAAGAGCAGAAATAAGGGAAATTTTCTGCTGCGTGCCAAAGCTCAGTGTTCCAATAAACTGATCGAGGTACTCCTCAATTCCAAAGGCTTTGACAAGGTAATTGACTCTCTCCTCCAGCTTTTCCTTATCAATGTTCCTAACACTCCCGATAAAGTTGAAGAACTCCCCAGGCGTTAGGCTCTCATATAGAATGGGCGTTTCGGGCACAAAACCAACAACTTCCTTTACCCCTATGGGGTCCCTCAAAGGATCAATGCCAGCTACAAGCACCTTCCCTGAGGTCGGCTTAACTATTCCAACTAGAATTTTCATCGTAGTTGATTTTCCGCTCCCATTAGGGCCTAAGAGCCCGTAGATTTCGCCATTACTAACCCGAAAGCTTATCCCATTGAGCACAGTTTTATTGCCGAACTTCTTGATGAGATTCTCCACTACGATCATACGACCCTCGATTAGGTGAGAGTCCTTGCTCTAATAAACCTTTTGGGAGAGGTTTATAACCCTTGAAATGCGAAATAATAACATGAAAATCTTACTGGTAACAGGAATCCTCGCGGAGCCACTGGTTAGGAAGTATGGAAAAGGCTGCGATGTATTTGTGTGCCCGGTTAGTGTAGCGGCGTTTTTCACCCCGAAAATGATCATAAACTGTTTAAAAAAAGCCCGTATAAAAGATTACGACCTAATATTAATTCCCGGACTCGTAAGGGGATCTGCTCAAGAAATTGAAGATTCTCTTGGAATCCCCACGTTTAAAGGTCCAAGAAACGCTTCAGATCTGCCTCAGGTTCTTGAAGCGCTCAAAAAAGGATTCAAGCTAAGCAAAGAAACCCCTGCAGATGATCTTTTTGAAATAGATGCGCTCAAGAAAGTCAAAGACATCAAAAACAAAACAAAAAACAAAAGATACATCGAAAAAGCTCTTAAAAAGCCTTACAACTTCCTTATAGGCAGCTTACCGGTTGGGCTCGACTTTCCACAAAGGATAGTGGCTGAGATAGTTGACGCACCAAAGCTCAACTTTGAAGAGCTTCTGAACAAAGCCCTCTACTACCTAAAAAGTGGAGCGGATATAATTGACATAGGACTGGTAAGCGGAGAAGAGCATTTAGAATTCGTCGAGACTATTCCAGAGCTTAGAGATGCCCTAAAAGAACTCGGTCATGATGTGCCAATAAGCCTTGACTCCCTTAATCCAAGGGAACTCGAAAAAGCCCTCGATTTTGCAGACTTGTTTTTAAGCGTTGATGAGAGCAATCTGGAAGCATTGGTAACCGAAAAGCCCGTTGTTCTAATCCCGACAAACCAAAAAACCGGCTATTTCCCTACTAACCCTCAGAAAAGAGCTGAATTCCTTGAGAAGCTTAAAGAAAGGGCAGCTTCCCTCGGGTATAAGAGAATTATCTTAGACCTAATTCTTGAGCATGTGCCCAACTTAGCAAGGTCAATCTCTGCTTTTCAGCTCTATAGGGAAAGACACGGAAATGATATCCTTTTAGCGGGAGTTGGGAACGTTGTGGAGATGATAGATGCAGACAGCGTAGGGATTAATGCCCTATTGGCGGGAGTTGCAAGGGAATTGAACATATCCCTTCTCCTCACTACGGAAGTGAGTCCAAAGTGCAGAGGGAGCGTTAAGGAGCTAAGAAGGGCTTTGGATATGACGTTTTTTGACGTCCCAAAGGATCTCGGATTTGACTTGCTCATTCTAAAAGAAAAGAAAAGCGAAAACGTTACCTACAAGGTGGAGTCGCCAATCTTAAACGCCCGGGAAAAGGGCGTAAAGCTTGAAGAGATTTACTTCAGAATCTTTCTTAAAGACGAGAAGATATGGGTAATAGCACATAAAGGCACCGAACAGCTCTTGACGATAGTTGGAGAAGAGCCCAATGCAATAATTGACACAATTCTGGAGCATTTTGACATTTCTCCAAGGCATGCGTTTTACCTCGGCAGAGAGCTCGAAAAGGCAAAAACTGCACTCAAACTAAAAAGAAGCTACCTGCAGGAGAGTGAGCTCTTCAAGGAATTCTACTGAAAAAATTAAAACCAGCCTGAGGAAATAGTTGAGAGATGATGAAAGGCCACCGTTCTGCCTACCTGTTAATTGTGTAGAGAGTGTTAATCTCGTAACGGGTAGGCTTCCCTCCTCCCGTCTTCATTGGAGGGCTTTCGGGGGAACGGAGACTCCCCACATCTTCCGCTGAGCCTCCATTCGGGCTTAAAACCCCACATATCGGAGACTACCACATCATGACAAAATTCACACCAAACCTATATAAAAATTACGGAAAAACAAAAGACACCAAATGTTTCGATTGTTCTAATCAAGAAAACAGCCTGAGCCCATGGCTATTAGGAGTACAGCCAAAGCTGATTAGGGGTTTTCAAAGAGAGGAATCTTGGGTTTTCTGAACTTTTCCTCCAGTTCTGTTCTTTTTGTTCTAACTTCTTCCAAAAGCTCCGTTATTTTTTCGTTTTTATGCTTGGTTGAGAGACTCACTAAAATGCCCTCAACAAACCCGAGTATGGAAACTTTTATGAAATCTTCCCCTTTTTTGCTGGAAAGCTCCTTCTGAAGGACTACAAAAGAATCTATAGCCTTAACAACATTTTCTTCCCCAAGCTCTTCGCATAATTGCTTTATCTTTTCAACAGTTTCCATAGACATCACCTCAAATTTAGTTTAAAGAACTTAACAGCGTTCTCGTGGGTTATTTTTTCAACTTCTTCAATCGACAGTTCCTTTAATTTAGCTATCTCCTCAACCGCAACCTTAACATAATGCGGCTTATTTTTCTCGCCCTTGAACGGGCTCATGTAGGGGGCATCGGTCTCAACGAGAATGCTCTCAATATCCAGAGCTTTTACAACTTCCCTGACTTCAGGGATGAACGTTACCCCGGTGCTTATTCCTATAAAATGCCCGTTCTCAGCAATTTCCTTTGCCGTCTCGATGTTCCCGGTATAGGAGTGAAAATATCCAAGGAGGCCCTTCCTTTGGACTTCTTCATAGACTTCTCTCTCCGCGTCCCTTGCGTGGAGTACAACTGGCATTTCAAGCTCTAGGGCCAAGTTTAGGAAATAGTGGAATATTTCACGCTGGTTTTTTCTTTCTTCTTCAGTCTTAGCATAATAGTAATCAAGCCCAATCTCGCCAATTGCAACGATTTCATCCCTATGCTCCAATATAAACTGCTCCACCTCTCTCACTTTCTCCCAATTGCCTCTCCTTGCCTCGTTTGGAGCAAAACCCAAGGTTGGGAATATAAAGCCAAAATAAGGTTTTAAAAGCTCCCAGCTCTTCCATACGTGGAATTTCCGGTATTCGGTTATGGAATCAACTACCGCAATTAGGTGTTTTCTGCTCTCTTCAACGACGGCTGGAATCTCCTTCTTGAACATTTCCACATGAGCGTGGGCATCTATCATTTCAGCTCCCTCCATGATTACTGCTCAGAATTTTACCTCATCTTCCAAGCCCCTCTTTTTCCAGACAACCTTCCCGTCTTTCCTTACAACTGCCAGAATTCTGTGGTAAGGAATTTGGGTGTCTTCGATAAAAAAGTAGCCGTGGCCGAGTGTTATCAGCTTAACGGGAATCTTCTTAACGTTTCCATAAGCCCCCCGATGCTCAATAACTATGTAATAGTCCTCCTCGTTCTCCCGGGGGTCGTATTTAATCTTTGCCAGAACCTCTTTAACGAAGCCTTTCCTCACTAAAACTCCCCCAGAATCTTTTTAATATGCTCAAAATTCTCCTTCCAGTTTGTTACCGGCTTTCCATGTCCGGGCAAGGCAATGTAAACATCAAGACTGCTTAACCTTTCCAAGCTCTCTATTAACTTCTCAAAGCTTCCTGTGGGCAGATCAGTCCTCCCTACTGCGCCTTTGAACAAAGTATCCCCCGTAAAAAGGATTTTCTCCTCGGGCTCATATAGGCAGCTGCTTCCTGCCGTATGGCCCGGAGTGTGAATAACTTCAAGCTTTTTGCCTCCTACCTCTAGAATATCTCCATCATCAAGCCTTACATCAACTGAATGCGGCATAAACCTCTTGCCATAAGCGTACGAGAGAATAACATAATCGTCTCCTCTCTCAATAACATCAGCCGCGAATCTATGGGCGGCAAACTTAACATCGATCCCTCTTTTCTCCAAAACCTCCTTAAATTTTCTGTTGCCTCCAATATGGTCAAAGTGCTCGTGGGTGTTTAAAATTATGACTTTTTCGAGGCCGTCAAGGTAGTTCTCCCGCTCAAGAACTTCAAAGTATCTGTGCCAGTAAATTCCCGTTCCCGTGTCAATTATCAGCCCTTCTTTCCCATCACGAAATAGGTAAATGTTTGAGTCGTAGCCTATTCCCTTGAGCATTACTGTGTTTGGCGGAATCTCCACTGGTATCATTACAATCACCTCAAAAGGCTCGAGGGGGGACCGCGTCCTCATCTCGGGGGAGCAAGTCCCGTCAGGAGGGATGAATCTCTTCATCGCCTGAGGGTAATAAGAGGAAACCCCAACATAAACTTTTTCCTTGTCCACAGTATTTATAAGCACCCGCGGGGATTATCACTTAGGTGAGTTATGTGAAAGCTGAAAGAGCGAAAGAGATTTTGGTTGAACTTTTAAAAATTCCGTCGCCATCTGGTCATGAAGACCGCCTCGCTTTGCATATAATGGAGTTCCTTCACAAATTAGACTACGACGTTCACATAGAGAGCGATGGAAAAGTTATTGACCTCGTTGTAAACCCCGATGCCGAGCTTTTCTTTGAAGTTCATATGGATACGATAGACATGAGGGCTGAACCTTTTGTTAGGGGGAACATAGTCTACGGCACCGGAGCGAGCGACGTCAAAGGTGGGTTGGCAAGCATTCTCCTTATGCTTGAGAGCCTAAAGAAGGAAAAGCAAGACCTCAACGTTGGAGTTGTGTTTGTGAGCGACGAAGAAAAAGGCGGAATGGGTTCTGCGCTTTTCATGGAGCGCTATAAACCGAAGATGGCAATTGTAATAGAGCCAACAGACCTTGAAGTGCACATAGCCCATGCAGGAAACATAGAGGGCTATTTTGAGGTTGATGGAAAGGAAGCACATGGGGCATGTCCAGAAAGCGGTATAAACGCCATAGACCAAGCTTACAGAATGATAGAAGAATTAAAAGCCCTTGAGCCATTTAAACAGAAAGGAAAGTACTTCGACGCTTACATAGGACTGCAGGAGCTAATATGTGAGAATCCATATTATCTCATTCCCGCTCTGTGCAGGGGAAGATTCGAGGCAAGGCTTTTGCCCGATCAGGAAGTTGAGGACGTTCTCGACCTAATGGATCCCATTTTGGATGAATACACCCTCCGCTATGAGTACACAGAGATATGGGATGGCTACGAGCTGAGTGAGGATGAAGAAATAGTGCAACTGGCCAAGAAGGCCATGGATGCCGTTGGCTTGGAAGACTTCGGAGGAATGAGAAGCTGGACTGATGCTATCAACTTCATGTATAACGGAACAAAGACAATCGTTTTTGGCCCCGGAAACCTCGATATATCCCACACAAAAGGCGAAAGAATAGACGTTAGAGACGTCGTCAAGGCGAGCGAGTTTTTAAAGAAGGTCAATGAGATTTACGGAAAAGGCGAATGAGCTTTTTCTTTTCATTGCCTTTTAAATTTTAGAGTGCGCTAGTTACTCCAATTCGCAACTCTTAAATAGTTTACTTGTGAGTAATTTACTGGTGAGTATAATGTTTGTTAACAGGAAGTCTGAGCTTTCGCTCCTTGAAGATAGGTTCAAAAGTGAGAAGGCCGAGTTCATAGTCGTTTACGGAAGGCGGAGGGTTGGCAAAACTGCCCTTCTCCTTGAATTTCTGAGGAGGAATGAAGGAATTTATCTTCTCGCAAGAGAAACTAGTGAAGCTGAAAATCTCAAACGCTTTTCTCAAAGGGTTGCGGAGCATTTTGGAGATGAGTTTATTATGAAAAACCCATTCAGAAGCTGGGATGCTTTCTTTGAATACCTTTACCAGAGGGCAGATGAAAGGCTTGCCGTAGTCATTGATGAGTTCCCCTACCTTGTCAAAGGAAATCCATCCCTTCCGTCAATACTCCAAGAGTATTGGGACTTAAAGCTCTCCAAGAGCAAAATTTTTCTAGTAATCTGCGGCTCGTCCATGAGCATGATGGAGAGGCTTCTCGGCTACAAGAGCCCAATCTACGGAAGAAGGACGGCTCAACTAAAGGTCTCTCCACTTGACTTCTTCGAGGCTCGAGACTTTTTGCGGGGTTATTCACTCGAAAACTTCGTGAAGGCTTATGGAATTCTCGGGGGCACGCCCGCTTACCTTCTTGAGTTTAACGATTCAAAAAGCATAGAGGAGAACCTTCTTGACTACTTCCGTCCGGACTCTTTCCTCTACGGAGACGCTCGATTTGTCCTCATGGAGGAGCTTGAGGAGCCGAGGAACTACTTCGCGGTGATGGAGGCAATAGCTAGAGGAAAAACGACACTTGGAGAAATAATGAATGAGACAGGGCTTGAGCGCGGCACCGTAGCCAAATACCTGAGCGTTTTAAATGACATCGGCTTCGTGAAAAGGGAGGTTCCAATAACGGCTAGCAGGAAGAGCAGGAAAGGGCGCTACTACATAGGCGACCCCTACTTCGCCTTCTGGTTCCGCTATGTTCATCCCAATGCAGACCTAATAGAGATGGGACAAGGTGATATCCTCGTTGAGCTCGTCATGGAGGACTTGAACGAGTACATCGGCTGGGTCTTTGAGGAAATTGCAAGGCAGTTCCTTATTAAGCTGAACAAAGCCAAAAAGTTACCCTTCCGTTTTATGAAAATCGGCCGCTGGTGGCATAAGGGCGAAGAAATTGATTTGATAACCTTAAACGAGCGAGAGAGAAAAGCGCTTTTTGTTGAGGTCAAGTGGAAGGATCTAAAGGAGAGGGAATCAAGGAGAGTTTTGGAAGACTTGAAGAGAAAAGCAAAACTGGTTGGGCTTGAAGGCTGGGAAAAGCGCTACGGGCTCGTGGGTAAAAATGTTGAGGGTAAAGAGGAACTACGTAATGAAGGTTATTTGGTCTGGGACATAGAGGATTTCGAAAGCCTTATTTCCTACTAAAAGAGGTGAATTTCTATGCAGAAGAAGCTCTTAAAATCCTTTCCATGGCGAAAGCCTTTGAGTTCTCCTCTAAGGTTTCATCCGTCGGCTTTCTCTTTCCTGTCTACCCAGAAGCGCCTCGTTCTTATATACCTCTTTTCGGCCTCAAGTAGTGCCACGAGCAAGGCATCACCCTTGTATTGGCTCAAAAGCCTAGCAGCGGTGTCTGCACCGACACCATAGCTTGCCAGCGCTAGGACAGCATCAAAACCATAGGCTTTGATTAAATCACTTGCCTTTATCAGCCTTCTATACGCACTTTCCTCTTCTTTTTCAAGCTTCTTTCCCCTCTTAAGCTTCTTCAATGCAGATACGAACAGTTCAGCATCTATGGGATGTGCAACGGCAATCATCTTGGAAGAACATTTGGGACACTGAAGGTAATCTAAGCGGTTCTTCAGGCGTGAAACCTTAGTGGTGCTCTTCCACCCGCAGTTGGTGCAGACTAGGAAAACTTCTGTGTTGAGGAGCCTTTCTTTAAACAGCATCAATATCTCATCCCTCTCAAGCTCTCCACCGACTAAAAACTCGCCACCGACGCTTAAGTTAAGGACACCGAGAGGCGAAGGCTCTTTCCTTAAGGCTGCTTTTATTCGGATTTTTCCGTCCTTAATTGCCTTTAAAACTTCTTCAGCTTTCTCCACATCAAGTTTGTCATGGAAAAGCTCGTTTAGAGTTTCTTTTTCAACCACAGTGCCTTCAAAAAGTCTCTCTACTTTTCTTATCTTTGCTTCTCTCCTCAAAGCCCCTATCCTTTTTGCCACGTTGAGCATTCTCCACCTATAGGTGTGGCTGTCTCTCATTGCCCTTGAGAGGACGAATGGCAGTGCCTTGGCATCTTGGAGGAGATAAGATTTAACCTCACTGGGATTGAGCTGGAAAGGAGACTTGACCACTATTGCGTGAGCTTGAGCCCTCATAGAGAAAACTTTTCCATATTTTGCAGCCAAAAACGCCAGAAGGAACCTACCAATTGTCTCATTCACTTTGTTGCCGAAATCAGCATGGATAATTAAAGCATTTGGAAGGGATTCAATCCCAATGTCCCTATCGGTGCCCAGAGGCTCCTGTTTCTTTAAGGTTGAGAAAGTTAGCTCAAGCTCCCCATCTTCGAAGTCAACTTTGGATATGAGCTCCTTGGCAGAGCTGAAATCAAAAAGAAGCTCCCTTTTAAGCCTTCCAACATCTTGAGCCACTTCAAATGGAACCGGTATCATTTCCCCTTCCCAGCTCGGCACGGCACTTTCTAAACTCTTGCTATCCCTCACCTTGAGTAGCTTTGATTCTTCATCGATTCCCAGCAGAATCCAGCTCCTTCCGTGCATTATAAACTCCATCCCCTCTTCGAGATCCATCACAAAGCTCTCATCCAAGCGCCCAATTATCTTCCCGCTCTTTACGTCAAAAACCCGATAGCTGATTTCGTCTGGAATTGTGGAGAGGTTCTCGTAGTAGTACTGATACGCTCCCCTCCTAAGGTAAATGATACCACTTTCCTCATCGTAGCCGATTAAGCGAGCTTTACTAAGCATGTTTAAAACTTCGCAATATTCTTCCCACTTCAGCTTTCTGTAGGGATAAGCCCTTTTGGCAATCTCAAAGGGGACTTCTTTTGGCAGCTTTCCTTGTTCTATTAAGAGGCCCACAACAAAATGGCCAAGAACATCTAAAGCGTTTTCATATGGCTTTACAGCCTCAAGCTTGCCTTCAAGAGCCCTCTGGGCTATAACCAAGCTCTCAAGGTAATCTTCTATGTTCGTGGCAATTATGTAGCCTTCACTAACCTCCCCAGCCCGGTGTTTTGCTCGCCCTATCCTCTGAATAAGCCTGTTAACCTGCCTCGGACTCATATACTGCACGACAACATCTACATCTCCAATATCAATCCCCAGCTCCATAGAAGACGTGCACACAAGGGCTTTTACCTTACCCTCTTTTAAAGCCCTCTCGGCACTTATCCTCGCTTCCCGTGAAAGACTGCCGTGGTGAACCTCAACGGGCTTGCCCCACGCTTTTAAACGGTGAGCGAGAATTTCAGCGAACTGTCTCGTGTTCGTGAATATTAAGGCCCTTTCGTGCTTCTCTATTATCTCCCAGAGAACCCTAAGCCTAGTGGCAACATCAAGGGAAACGTTAAGCTTTCTCGCAAGGTCATTGTCCTTTTCATCGGGCTGTGGGAATAGAACCCTAACTCTGTATCTTTTTTCAATAGGCGGCTTAACTACTGTATCGGCTTTAAGCCAAGCCTTGATTTCCTCTTCATTTCCAACGGTTGCAGAGAGTCCAATTCGCTGAAAATCGGCAAATTCAGCAAGTCTTTCAAGGGCAAGACTAAGCTGCACTCCCCTCTTGTTGTCAACAAGCTCCACTATCTCATCCACTACTACAAACTTTACGTTTTTGAGGGCTTTTCGAAGAGATTTCATCGTTAAAATTACCCCAAGGGTTTCGGGGGTTATGATGAGCATATGGGGAGGCTTCTTTACCTGCTGGGCTTTTCTGTAGGCTGAAGTGTCCCCGTGTCTAACTTCCACGTTAATCCCAAGCTTCTCTCCCCACCATAACAGTCTGTCCAACAAATCCCTGTTAAGAGCCTTCAAAGGAGCAATATACAGTGCGGAGATTGGATCTAACTTTTCTTCCAAAATTGCGTTGAAAACCGGAAGAACTGCTGCCTCGGTCTTCCCGCTTCCAGTGGGAGCTACGATTAAAACACTCTTTCCAGCACTAACCTCTTCAAAAGCCCTAATCTGGAGCTCATTAAGCTCTCCAAACTTTTCTTCTACAGCCTTCTTTAAAAGGGGATGCATAATAAGAAGAGTGAAGGAAGGTTTAAAAATCACTCGGCATAATAGGCTTTCTTATAGATCTCCTTTATATCCTCAACACTGGGCTCTACGGGGTTGAAGTTGACCAAAGGGTCTCCATAGGCTTTCTTTGCCATTTCATCGAGCCTTGCCATGAAGACTTCTTCATCAACGAGATCACTGAGCTTTGGCACGCCAAGCATTTCGTTAAACTCTTTAATAACTTCAACAAGCTCTTCTGGAGTGTTGAACCCTATTTCCTTTGCTATCTCTCCGTATTTCCGCCTTGCGTAGTCGCTTTTCATGTTAAATTCTATCACATAGGGAAGGAATATCGCGTTGAGAAGTCCATGCGGTCCAATCCAAGCAGCTTTGTGGCTCAAGCTGTGGCAGATTCCAAGGCGAGCGTTCAAGAAGGCTATTCCTGCCATTGTTGCCGCATAGTGAACTTGCTCTCTCGCAGCCTCGTCTCCATTAACCGATAAAGGAAGCCACTTAAAGACTGTTTTCACGGCTTTTATCGCCATTGCGTCGCTAAACGGGGTAGCAGCTTTTGTTGTGTAAGCCTCGATTCCGTGAACTAAAACATCAAGGCCGCTGTTCCTTGCAACTTCCTTCGGCATTGTCCTAGGCAGCCTCGGATCCAAAATAGCGTATTCTGGGGCTATTTCGTATGACACAAAGTTGTACTTTATTCCATCTTTCTTAAGAACTGAAGCGGCAGAAACCTCGCTTCCGGCACCGCTTGTTGAAGGTATTGCAACTAAAGGAGTCTTAAGCTTGGGAATCACTTTGGGTGGCTTTGTAAATCTGTCAAGAAATGCAATTTCCTCAAAGCTCAGGTCTGGAGCGTCATAGAACACTTTTATTGCCTTTGTTATGTCTATTACACTTCCCCCTCCAAGGGCTATGAGTAAATCTGGGGAAAACTCCCTAACCCTCGGCATAAGTTCTTCGACGTCCTCATAATTCGGCTCCGCCGGTAGGCCACTTATGGCGTCAACTTCAGCCCCTGCTTCTTCCACATAGTCCATCACCTCGTTTAAAAACCCATGAATGCGTATTGATTTACTTGATAGCACCAAGACCTTTTCATAGTTCCTAGCAATGCTTTGGACGTATTTAAGGCTCCCTTCTCCAATTGCGATTCTTGTTTTTAAGCTGAAAAACTTCATCTTCACCACCAAAAAATAAAAGTGACTAGGGGTATTTAAACCCTAACTTCATTCAAAGAGCTTTTTCAAGTTCTTCTCAAAGGGTGGATAGACGATTCCTCTGTCCGTAATTATTGCCGTCAGGTATTTGTGGGGTGTTACATCAAAGGCCGGATTGTAAGCGTCCACCTCGGGCGCTATTTTGCAGCCGCCGCATGTTAAGACCTCTTCTTTGGGTCTTTCCTCAATTGGAATCTCCTTGCCGCTCTTAAGGCTCATGTCGATTGTTGAAAGAGGTGCTATTGTGAAGAAAGGTATCTTGTGCTCTTTTGCAAGTACAGCTAAGGAATAAGTACCTATCTTGTTTGCAAAATCTCCGTTGGCAACTATTCTGTCAGCACCCACTATTACCGCATCTACTTTTCCTTGCTGCATCACAAAGCCCGCCATGTTGTCGCATATAAGCTTTAGGGGGATCCCATCGTAGTGGTACTCCCAAGCAGAAAGCCTGGCTCCTTGAAGAACTGGCCTGGTCTCATCAACCCATAAAAGCTTGAGCTTACCTTCTCTGTGCATCACTCTCAATGCCGCTCCCACAGTACCTAAGTGAACCGTGGCAAGGCTTCCAGCATTACAGTGGGTTAAAATGTTCCCCTCTGGAAGAATTTCGGCCGCGTAGTGGCCCATTCTGAGGTTTGCCTCAACGTCTTCATCTGCTATTTTATGAGCCTCTTCAACGATCAATCTTTTTATCTCACTAAGGCTATCTTCCCTGTGCTCCTCCACGAGGTTTTTAATCCTATTGAGCGCCCAGAACAAGTTTACCGCCGTCGGACGGGTGTTTTTAAGAATTTCATACGCCCTATAAAACTCATCAAAGAATTCTTCCTTAGTTTTTGCCTTACTTTTCTCCGCAAGTAAAGCCAGCCCATAGGCGGCAGTTGCTCCTATTGCCGGAGCCCCACGAACTTGCAGGGTTTTTATGGCTCTAGCAACTTCCTCAACTGTGTTTAGCGCTATCACTTTAAACTCTCTCGGAAGCAGAAGCTGATCAATAATGTAAACTTTTCCATCCCTGAACTCAACACTCCTCGGGAGTTTTGTAAGTTCTTCCGGTTTGTACTTTATTTCCATTCTCATCACCCCTATTTCTTCTCGGCCAAACGATTTAAAGTTTGCTTTTTGCAGCTCCGACAGGTTATTAAATTTTTGTTTCTTCTTAATTCAGGTGAGCCTCATGAAGATTTTTGTCACAGGCCTACCGGGAGTTGGCAAAACAACGCTCGTTCTAAGGGTAGTCAAAGAGCTAAAAACCCACAACTTGAAAATCTGTGGCTTTATAACACAAGAAGTGAGAGAAAAAGGCAGAAGAGTCGGGTTTAAGATTAAAGCCCTTGATACCGGAGAAGAAGGCATTTTAGCATGGGTTGGAAGTGGATATCCCAGAGTAGGAAAATATGTCGTTAACCTGGATGATTTAAACAATGTAGGAGTCTCTGCAATACGAAGGGCGCTTAAAAATGCCGACGTCATAGTAATTGACGAAATTGGGGCGATGGAATACAAGAGCAAAGAATTTGCGGAAGCTGTTGAAGAGGCCATCAAAAGCGAAAAACCGCTTTTAGCAACGGTTCACCGAAAATATGCAGAGAGGTTCAAGAACTTTGGAACGCTTTACACCTTAACCCCCGATAACAGGGAAACCATAAGACAAGAGATCCTCAAAAGCCTAAAAACAGCTCTAAAGCTCTAAAGCATCATTTCGCAGCCACTATCACTCTTAAACCTTCTACATCTGCTATCTTCACTTTTACTCCATAAACTTCTTCTATGACATCAGAAGTCAGTTGTGACGGTTTGCCGCTCCACCGTATTCTCCCGTTATCGAGAACTACAATCCTGTCAGCATAGTTTAGAGCCAGGTTTAAGTCGTGCATAACGCTCACAAGGATTTTTTCACCCCTAAGCTCATCTAAAAGATTCATTATCTGGAGAGCGTGGTTAATATCCAAGTGAGACGTTGGCTCGTCGAGCAGCATTACAGTACTTCCCTGTGCTAAAGCTCTCGCTATCAGCAATAACTGATACTCCCCCCCACTTAGCTTCGTTACGAGCTCATTCCTCCTTTCCCACATCCCTACCTTTCTTAACGCATCCTCGACGTCTCCTCCAGTCGCGTAGGTTCCGAGCTCAACAAACTCCTCAACTGTGAATGCAAACTCCGGAACCGAACTTTGAGGAACATAGGAAATGTATTTCGCCCGTTCTTTGGGCTTTAAACTCAAAAGCTCCAGACCGTTTAGCCTAACGTACCCACGGGGTTGTAAAATTCCAACGAGACATTTCAAGAGGGTTGATTTTCCAGCCCCGTTAGGCCCTACAATCGCTAAAAGTTCTCCTTTCTTGACTGAAAAAGCAACATCCCTTAAAATCTGCTTTTCCCCATAGGAAAAGGATACGGTGACCTCTAGCTTATCCAAATAACTCACCCCTCTTCTTTTTCATGAGGAGGTATATGAAAAACGGAGCGCCAAAGAGAGCAGTAATAATCCCTACGGGAACTTCCGCTGGTTTAAGGAGTATTCTGGCAAGGATATCAGCAAAAACCATCAATGCTCCACCAAAAAGTGCCGAAGCTGGTAAGAGCCTCTTATGATTAGGTCCAAATAGCATTCGCATGGCATGAGGACTTATCAAGCCCACAAATCCTATTATTCCGCTGGTGGCTACGGCAAAAGACGTTAAAAGAGAGATAATGCCAATTACAATTTTTCTGTAAAGATTTATATCAAGCCCCATTGCGATGCTTTCCTCTCCCAAAAGTAGCAAGTTTAGCTCCCTCCAGCTGAAGAGCAGAACGCCAACACCCAGAATAGAAGGTAATAGAACCAGCTTAACGTCTCCCCAATCTGCCCCATTGAACGTTCCCATTAGCCAGAATATTGCATTGTGAATTCTTTCTCTTCCCACGTAGATGAGGTAGGATGTGAGAGCATTTGTAAAAAACCCTAAGGCAATCCCAGCTAAAAGCAAGGTATCTACCGGAATATGCCCGTTAACTTTTGCGATTCTGTACACTACAACGACTGCTAAAAGAGCCCCCAGCAAAGCAAAGAAACCCATGTATTGGGGGAAATATAAGGCTGCTATTGAAGCTCCAACTGCTGCTCCTCCGCTTATCCCGATTATATAGGGGTCTGCAAGCGGGTTCTTGAAAAGCGCCTGCGAAGCTGTCCCCGCTGAAGCTAGGCTTACACCTACAAGATATGCTAGTATAACCCTAGGCAGCCTTATTTGAAGAACAATATAGCTGTTTCCTCTAAGCGAGTCTGGATTTGAAAACGCTCTTTTGAGAGTACCCCAACTAAAAGCCCCTAAGATATCCCGGAAAGGTATCTCCACCGGGCCGATTGCTATTCCCAATAGGATAAGGACTGCTGACAATATTACTAACCCAGCTATTTTTTTCATGCTCTCACTGGATTATTTATCCAGACTGACCTATAAAAAGTTATCCTTCATAGCCCTAGCTCAAGAAACCTATAAATACAAAAGGTATATAGCATAATACAAGGTGACCCAATAATGAAGAAAGTTTTAGCTCTCGCTCTTTTTTTGCTCTTAACTATCTCCAACTTTGCAGTAGGGCAAATACTAATAGAAAATCCCCAACCATCTCTTGTGATCCTTGGAAATCCCTATCTGAAGTACTTTTCACTACCTGAAGGAGAAGAATACACAGCGTATTTTTATGTGATCGAAGATTTGGACATTGAGAATGTTACACTCTATTACAGAGTAAATTACGGTGAATGGCAAACAAGACCTACAAAAGTCGCCAATATAAATGAAAACGAAGAAATATACAACTCAATAGTAAGCAGAATATACAACAGATCTGCAATAATGAGAACGTTTTATGGAAAAGCAACTATCCCCGCCCAAGAAGCGGGAAGTGTCGTGGAATTTAAAGTAGTGGTAAAAGACAAAGAAGGCCACATAAGTGAAAGCATTATAGGGAAGTACTTTGTTGTAAATCCCTCAGGAAAGCGCGTGCTAATTGTTGATCCCTCAGTAAAAGAGGAACTCTATCTAGAGGGAGCTGAGAATGTAGAAGTGCTTATCAATGCAACGGAAGAGTATCCGGTGGATCTAAGCGACTATCAAGCAAAGCTCGACAAGGTAAAGCCTTTCCTCAAGCATCAAAGGTTTCTAAAGCGACACCACTGGGAATACCTTGCTCGGTATTACAACATTACAATTGTAACCCCAGAAGAGCTCCCAACTGCCCTTAAAGAGGTTCAACCTAGCGTTGTGATACTCTCGAATCTATGGATGAAAAGGTGGGAAATCCCAAACATCCAAATTCTAATCGAATATCTCCGAAAAAACAATGCAGGGCTAATCGCAACTCACGGAACACTGTTTGATGGATTAGTCTACACTGGAGACAGGCTAATCCAGACGGGACCAGCTCCCCATATAGGGACATTCGAGGCTTATGAACAAGGAAGTCTAGCAACGTTGCTTGGCCTTGAGCTCTTGCCGGTAATAGAGGAAACTAAAATAAAAGCCGCAGAAAAGGAGAATTATGCAATCTCCGAAATACCAGCAATGCTGCCATTTATCCCCTCTCCAGAACCTCTTCTTGTTAAAAACATGAACGTTATAAAGAGCGTATCGTCCTTGAACTTTTCTAATGAGACTTATTCTGCCTTTGGTTGGCAGTACCTCTTACTTCAAGAAAGCATGAAATTTGCGAGAGAAAGAATAAGAGAAAGGAAAAGAATAGAGAAGGGCAAGATACTGGAGTTCTTTGAACTCCAAAAGGAGATATTTGGCTACTCAAATCCCTCACGGGGAATATACGCAATGGACTTTCCATTGGTCGATGCCCTAAGAGCTTTAAAGTTCACAGACGACGAGATATGGGTTCAAATCGGAGCTACTATTATAACTCTGACACCCAACCGTCCAGTACTAGAAAGAGTCCGTCTGCTGAGCGCAATAAACCAAGATATTGTTAGTATAGATGCCATCTCAAAAGATTATCTTTCTACCATTATAACAAGAGGTGAGAAACATCGTGAAGATGGAATAAGGAGTGTCTACATTTCATTTGAGATCGAGGCTGGAGAAGAGCAGGAATTTTTAGTACTGAAAGACATGGCGGAATGGGCATCGAACTTTGAGCCAATAGAAACTTTTGCGCCAATTGTTCAAGTAGCAGTGTTATCAAACGATATCGATTGGAATATAAAGGGACAATACATCAAGGAGCACTTTGAAAAGCTGGGAGCTATGGTTACAAGGGTTAAGCCAAGTGAATTTGAAGCGTACAAGAAGAACAACATCATAATAATCCTCGGAGGTCCTAAGGCATACGAAGGAGTTGGCGAGTACGTAAAGCAGGTTCTAGACGAAGAGGAGCAGAAAAAGATAATCAACGGAAAACAGGGCATTTTCATAAAGAGAGACGTGTGGAGCAAAGGGCAGATAGTTATAGTACTGGCTGGAAAGGACAGATATCAAACTGGAGAGAAGGTATTAACATATTCGAAAGGAGTAAACGAGGACTACGTAAACCTCCTTGCAGAATTTCTAACAAGCTGAGATAAATTCTGGTAGCTTTAATTTTTCTTTATTTTTAACAATAACGCAACCTCCGAGACGAATAAGAATTTTTTCAACGCCCTTAAAGTTGTTATTTTCAAGGAATCTCTGCAGGCAAATGTCTCGAAATGAGGTAATACCAAATCACAAGTATAGCTGCCATAGCAAATGTATACCTAATGCTTAACTCGTTAGTGAGCTTGTTTACAGATATCGCGTAAAAATCCAAAATATATCCCATAATCACTACATAAAGTGCTATGCGCTCAATCCTCTGTAAGTTTCTGAGTGGAGCTATGTTAAGATAGGCATATATCTGGGGAATCAATATAGGAAAAATAAGTGCTATTTCTATCCATTGATGAGTTGACTCAACGTCTCTAAAGATTCCAGCTTCCCAAATATATTGAAAAATTTGTGCAAATGCCAAATTCAAGCCAATGTATATCATAAATAAAAGCATAAACGAGTACCTCACGAACTCTTTGGACGGATTTTCTGGCTTATTGGGATGTTTCTCCACTATATATAACACTTGGTTATTAACAACGAGAAGGATTCCATATACACTAATAGCCGCCAAACCTGTTGAGACGTCAGGCACTAATTAGACCCCCTTTAACGGATGATAATCTTCTTCCGAGCATCTTTGATGATAATTTCCCTTGAACGGCCTTTTCGTTTAATGTCTCCCTCTAACACCACAACCTCTGCTCCAAGCCGACGAAGTTTCTGGATGTAGCTATCGATGTCCACATTGGCTCCAACATCAAGAATCACCGCAATAACCTCGTCAAAGTATTCGACATAATCTAAAACCTGGCCAACCAACCGCTGAAGCTTGCTCCTGCTCTCTGCAATCTTTATCTCAATACCAATCCTGTCACCAATAGCAATGTCAATTTTTTGGTCTCCAACTGGATACTGACGGACAACGTGCCTCCCAAGGCGCGCCTTGAGATACTGGTAAAGTTGCTTTTCAAGGTCCTCCTCGTCTCTCACTATCTCTGGCTCAAAATCAAAGAGAATATCAACAACATCTGGCTGGGAACCAATCTCTTCATCGTACTCTTCTATATCTTCCTTGCCCTCAAGGGATTCCAAAGTTTCAGATTCAAGCTCAATAGAAGCAACTTTGCCAGATTCCTCACCGAAAAGTTGGGCCCTGTATTCGTCAAGCTCTCTTTGCTTCTGCTCTTTGAAGGCTTTTAAAGCCTCATTGGCTTCCTCAAGCCACTTGTGAAAATGCTGAAGTACGTGCCGAGACTTAATTTTATACCTTTTAGCAACCTCTGCAACTTCCTCCAGAGTCAAATGAGCTGCCACGACATCAATCAGCTCATCTTTATTTCTAATTTTGTAACGGCGCTCTTCACCGTTCACAATTTGTGTCCGATAGGTAGGGACACCCTTGGCGGCACACACAGCCTCAAGCTGCCTCATCTTGAGCTGTGATAAAATCTCTCGCTTAGCCTCAAACTCCTTTCGTGCAACTTCCTCTTGGAACTTTTTCTCTGCATCAGCGATTTCTCTTTTGATTTCAAGAGCCTTAGCCCGATACTTGGCCTCCCTCGCCGCGCGGTCCATTGCTTTTTTAGTCGCGTCTCCAACTTTCTTTAAGAAGTCACCAAACCCCATAAGCATCACCATTTATTCTTATGTTAAGAATTACTCAAAGAAATTAAAAGAGTTATGGATGTCTCCTTATGAAGGTAAATGGAGGAATATAAAACGAACATTATTTTCTCCATAATGATAAATACATTGCCTGTTGAAGCAGACTCTGTGAAGAATAAGCCCTTCACAATGGTAAAACTAATCTTAGAATAGCATGACAAGAGAATTATGGTGCCCCGGCCGGGATTTGAACCCGGGGCGCGGGCTCGAAAGGCCCGCATGTTTGACCGGGCTACACCACCGGGGCGTCCAATATCCTAACGTTGAGATGAATTTAAAAACTTTTCGCTCGAAATTCTCTTAAAGAACTTCATGGGGAGTTCGGCTATGAAGATGCTAGGGGTCAAAGTTCCAAGAAGGGATGCTGAAAAAGTCAGAAAAAAGCTCATTGAACTTGGCATACTGGCTACTGATTTAAGGGTCAAGCACAATGGAGAATTCGTAATATTCCCGGTGAAAGAAAAAGTTGAAGGTTTTGAAATTGTTGAAGAGACCTTTGAAAGAGCCAAAAGACGGCCCCATAGTTATAGAGAAGTCGTTGATATTCCATCCGAACTCAGACCTCTTCTTCCATCGTCCTTTGATATAATAGGGGATATAGCCATAATAGAGCTCCCGGAGGAACTCATACCATATGGGAAGAACATCGGAGAAGCAATATTGAAAGCACACAAGCATATAAAAACCGTATTCGCCAAGAGAAGCAAAGTTTCAGGGGAATACAGAGTAAGGGAGCTCATTCACCTCGCTGGTGAAAAAAGAACAGAGACAATCCACAGAGAAAATGGAATAAGGCTAAAACTCGATGTTGCGAAGGTTTACTTTTCACCAAGGCTGGCAACTGAAAGAATGAGAGTTTTCAAGAAAGCTAAAGAAGGAGAGGTTGTTTTTGACATGTTTGCTGGGGTTGGGCCATATTCAATCCTCTTGGCAAAGAAAGTGAAGACAGTCTTTGCATGCGACATAAATCCGTGGGCTATAAAATACTTAGAAGAAAATAAGAAGCTGAACAAAGTTGAAAACATTGTCCCGATTCTCGGAGATGTGAGGAAAGTAGCTGGCCAAATAAAGGCAGACAGAGTGATAATGAACCTCCCAAAGTTTGCCCACGAATTCCTAAAGGAAGCAATGATAAGCGTTAAAACGGGGGGAGTTGTCCACTACTACGGATTTTCGCACGAAAACAACCTCTTTGATGAGCACCTGAAAAAGATAAAGGAAGTAGCCAAAGAACTGGGGAGGGACATCAAGGTTCTCGAAAAAAGAAAAGTAAGACCATACGCTCCGTATCAGTTCAACATTGCAATTGACTTTGTTGTGTTTTGAGTTCAAGTCTTTTCAAAATTTTGTTGCACCGTGTAGCAATGAAGCTTCTCAGAAACTCTTCATCAAACGACATGTTCCTCTTGTTAAGGTAAGAGGTATAGATAGAAAGCGCATCTTCATCTTTAATTTTTTGAAGCACCTCAAGGATATCTTCCTTTTTTAGAGTTTTCGCACCATTAAGGAGAGCGAGCAGTCTAGCAACTTCTCCTGCAGTTATATGAAGCATTTTTAGGTTCCCCCTATTTACATCGCTTAGCTTGAGGAGTCTCGTAACTCTCCATTTGATAAGCTCCTCGAATTTATATTTGGGGAGAATTTCCGTTATGTCTTCTCCATAGATGACCACATGATTTTTCAAGAAATCCTCCTGATAAACTGTTAAAAATTTGAAGGGGACTCCCTTGTTGAGTGGGTCATCCAGATTCTCAAGAAACTCCCATGCTAAGTCAACTTCGACAGCACCCGTATTTTTGGTACAATCTTCCAAAATTCTTCTCAAAGAGGATAGAATCTCATCATTGCCTTTCAAGACGGCGAAAAAGTCAATGTCGCTCACTCCTTCGATAAAATCTCCTCTCACGGCTGATCCATAGAGAATCAGAGAATATAACTCACTCATAAGCTCGGGATCCCCTTTGATTTTGTTTTTTATGCAGTTAATAATTGTTTTTTCCATATTATTCCCCCTTGAGCTTTGGTTTGGGTTCTGCAAGGCTTATCGTGCTGTTTGAGCTCTTTATATTTAGCTTGTTTAGGGCCTCAACGGGAGAGGGAATCGCTTTTTTATCCTCTTCAACTTCCCAGTCAATTTCATCCCCGATTTCGACCCTCAGATGATCGATCACACCTAAAGGAGCTTCAATTATGTATCTAGCACTTTCCTTCGGCACGTAAATTCTCCACGGGTGAGCCCTTTTTAGATCAACGACCTCTCTGGAAGAATTCAGAAAGATGACGTCTATGCTCTGAAGCATGAAAAACATGTGAATTGAGGCGTTAATTCTCGTTTCCCTGGGTAAGATAAACACAAGAGCATAATCTATGGTGGGTTTTAGCATTAACCCCCTAAATCTCTTAAAGAAAGTATCCGCAACCTTGACCCTTCCATTCCAGGTTCTGCTTTTCGTTTTGTTTATCAACATACCAAGAAAAGTTACGGGCTTCTATAAATAAGTATTGCCATTTTTGGATTTGGTATAACAGATACAGTAAAATTGCATTCCAGCTTGAATTTTAGTGTTTAAAAACAATAAAGAAAGGAATGAATGGAGTCAAATCTCTCCCTTGAGGAGCTTTTCGCCGAGTTCAAATCCCTTTTTAAGGGCTTTTAGGTTTATGTTCTCCGTTCCTTTAGGAACCGAATCAAGGACAGCCTTTTCTATTGAATCCTCACTCACAATGCCTGTAAGCTTAACCAATAGCCCGAGAGTTAGGATGTTCATCGTTAAGCTAAGCCCCGTGGTTTCTTCCGCTATCTCCGTTAGAGGAACTGCAAAAACCTTGAAGTTTTTCTCAAGCTCCTCGTTCCTCTTAGGAACTAAATCTTTTTCGACTATAACAAGACCGCCATTTTTCACGAGGGGGAGGTACTTCTCATAAGCCTGCTGGGAGAGCAAAACTGCATAATCTGGAGCTAATGCCTTGGGATAGTCTATGGGCTCATCACTTATGACAACTTCAGCCCTGCTGGCTCCTCCTCTCGATTCCGGCCCATAGGCTTGAGTCTGAACCGCGTGAAGGCCCTCGTAAACAGCTGCTGCCCTTCCAAGAATGACGCTCGCTAAGATAACACCCTGACCACCAAAGCCACCTATTAGGACTTCTTTCCTCATTCTTCCCACCCCATCATTTTCTTTGCCCTCTTCTTGTATGCTTCGTATTCTTCTACTAAGCTCGGCCTATCCCGGTCGACAAATTCTCCAATGACGATTTTGCCCTCAAGCTCTTCTGGAGACATGTTCTTGGCCTTGCTTATGGGTACGGTAATCTTCTGGTACCATCTTATAATCTCGGGACTAGTTTTAAGCCGGTTCCTTCTTCCAAAGCTTATCGGACAAGGAGACAAGAACTCCACCAGGCTGAAGCCCCTCTTCTGCAGAGCTTTCTTTATGCTGTTTATGCCTTGGAGGTAATTAAAGACGCTCCACCTTGCAACGTAGTTTGCTCCAGCGGCAACTGCCAACTCAGCAATGTCAAATGGATTTTCGAAGCTTCCGTATGGGGCAGTTGTCCCCTTAAGCCCCTTGGGTGTTGTCGGGGCAACTTGGCCACCAGTCATCCCGTACGTGAAGTTGTTGATGAGAATTACTGTGACGTCAAGGTTTCTCCTTATGGCATGGATTAAATGGTTCCCTCCTATAGCAGCAGCGTCACCGTCGCCCATGAAAGCTATTATCTTGAGATTCGGGTTTGCCATTTTGATTCCAGTTGCAAAAGCCAATGCCCTCCCGTGTGTCGTGTGAAGACCATCAAAGTTTACGTAACCGGGAACCCTCGAAGAGCACCCTATACCGCTTACCCACACTATTTCGTCTTGGGTTAAGCCGAGATCATCAATGGCTCTAAGGGTATACTGTAAGACCGCCCCGATTCCACATCCGGGGCAGAATATCGTAGGGAGCATATCTTTCCTAAGGTATTTGTCCCTAATTTCATAGCTGGGTTTTAGATACATGCCGCTCACCTCAAATCATTCTTAATCCTCTCCACTATCTCTCCGGGGGTGTGAACTTCGCCGCCTATCTTGCTTATGAGATCAACTTCGGCCTTTCCATTGGCGCCCTCCTTGATGAGGTGATATACTTGTCCAAGGTTCATCTCTGCTACATACATTCTTTCTGCATTTTCTGCGATTTTTTCTATAAGTTCGAAGTCGAAAGGCCAGACGACATTAAGCTTGAGCAGTCCAGCTTTTATCCCCTCCTTGCGGAGTTCTTTTACAGCTCTCATAGCAGATCTCGCCACAATTCCAAAGCTTACCAGGACTATTTCTGCATCATCCAGTTCGTAAGTTTCGTAATCAAAGATATCCTTCTTGTTGTTCTCTATCTTGGCAACTATGCGCTTTATGAGCCTTTCATGAACCTCGGCATCAACTGTTCTAGGCCTTCCTCTTTCGTCATGCGTTAAGCCGGTAACATATGTTCTGTATCCTTTCCCAAAGATTGGCATTGGAGGAACTAGGTCACCGTGAACGTCTCCAAATGGGTATTTCGCTTCTTCATCATTAACCGGAAGCTTCCTATAAACAAGCTCAAGCTCATCTGGATGTGGAGCGTAGACTCTCTCCCTCATATGTCCCACTTCAGCATCAGTAAGAAGTATAACTGGAGTTCTGTACTTTTCCGCAAGGTTAAACGCCCTTATTGTCATGTCAAAGGCCTCTTGAACCGTTGCTGGGGTTAGAACTATCAAGCTGTGATCGCCATGAGTGCCCCATATAGCCTGCATTGCATCTCCCTGAGCTGCCAGAGTAGGTTGGCCTGTTGAAGGACCGCTTCTTTGGACATTTACTAAAACCAAAGGAGTTTCCGTCATTATGGCGTATCCAAGGTTCTCCATCATCAAACTAAAGCCTGGGCCAGAAGTTGCGGTCATTGCCTTGGCACCGGTCCAAGAAGCACCTATTACTGCAGCCAAACTTGCTATTTCGTCTTCCATTTGGATTGAAACTCCATCAACAAGGGGCATGTAAAGGGACATTGCCTCAAAAATTTCGCTTGCAGGTGTTATTGGATAGCCAGCATAAAATCTGCAGCCAGCCAAGATAGCAGCCCTTGCTATAGCTTCATCTCCTTGAATGAAATCGACTTGACCTACAGGAAACGGATATTTCATTTCAATCCCTCCTCATAACCTATCCTAAAAGCCTTCAGGTTTATCTCCTCAGTCCCTTTGGGAACCCTTCTCCTTATGGCCTTCTCAACGCTCTCTTTCTTCACGATGTTTGTTTTTGCAACCAAATATCCAAGAGCAACCATGTTAACTGTCAAAGCCAGGCCCGTTTTTTCTTCGGCAAGTCTCGTAAACGGTGCCCCTATATACTCCCTATCGGGTTTCACGAGGTCAGTGTCAATTATCAAAAGCCCACCCTCGCGAAGAGAGTCTTTTGTAGAGTCGTAGCCAAGTTGAGCAAGGGCAACAAGGACATCAGCTTTTGTGACAATTAAATCGTAGATTGGCTCCTTTGAAATTATAAGATCAGCTATTGAATGTCCTCCCCTGCTCTGAGAACCGTAATCTTGGGTTTGGACAACGTTAAGCCCCTCTATAGCAGCTGCTTCTCCAAGAATTATTCCCGCAAGAACAACCCCCTGTCCTCCAATGCCAGCTAACCTAATCTGCATCTTCCCCACCCAAGGCGTAGTGTTGGGCAACTTCATCAATAAGCTTGTTAAGCTCCTCGGCAAACTCTGGCTTCTCCCTATTCACGAATTCTCCAATGATAATCTTGCCTTCAAGCTCTTCTGGGGACATGTTCTTAGCTTTGCTGAGAGGTACTGAATTCTTTGAAAACCAGCGGAGCATTTCAGCTGGAGTCTTCATCTTGTTTCTCCTTCCGAATTGCACGGGACATTGAGAAACAACTTCCACAAGTGAGAACCCTTTAACGCTCAATGCTTTCTTTATGCTCTCTATGAGCTGATAAACGTGAAATGTAGTCCATCTGGCAACGTAGGAAGCTCCAGCAGAGGCAACGGTTTCAGAGATGTTCAATGGATGTTCAATGTTTCTATAAGGCGTTGTGGTTGTAATTGCACCAAAAGGAGTCGTAGGAGCTACTTGCCCGCCGGTCATTCCGTATATAAAGTTGTTAACCAGAATCACTGTGATGTCGATGTTTCTTCTTGCGGCATGGATAAGATGATTCCCCCCAATTCCAGCCAGATCTCCATCTCCACTTATGACAACTACTTTCTTATCCGGTAAGCCGACCTTAACACCCGTTGCAAACGCTATTGCCCTCCCATGGGTGGTGTGAAGTGTATCTGCTAGAAAGTAAGGTGAAGCTATCCACGCTGAACATCCTATCCCACTCACAACAACTAAGTCACGCGGGTCTATTTTCAGCTGATCTATGGCGTTTGCAAAGGCATTTAACACAGTCCCGCCGCCACACCCGGGACAAAGTGCAGTTGGAAGCGCCTCCTTTCGGAGGTACTTAGCCATCTTATACTTCGTGTAAATCTGTTTTGCCATACACATCACCTTTAAATATCCAACCACGTCAACTTTAATCAGCGATGATGAATATCTAATCCGCCGAACGATGACGAGAACGCTCGGCTGAGCTTTCTATTTCTTTTAAAATCTCCTCCACTGTCAATGGAACTCCGCCTATCTTGTTCACACCGATGAGTGGTACTTCATCCCTTACAAAGCGTTGGACTTCGAGTATCATCTGACCAAGGTTCATTTCAGGCACGAGAATTACGTGGGCATTCTTAGAGAGTTCTTTAATTCTCTTTCCTGGAAACGGATGGACTGTCTTTGGAACAATAAGCCCGGCTTTTATTCCTCTCTTCCTAGCCTCTATTACCGCTCCAAGCGATGGCCTTGCACTGACTCCCCAGCTCACAAGCAAAATCTCAGCATCATCGGTGTAGTATTCCTCCCACTTTTGAATTTCTTTTTCATGAACTTCTATCTTTTTATGGAGCCTCCTAACCAAGCGGTCGTGAACTTCTGGTGTGTAAACATCTCTCAAACCGTTTTCTTTGTGTGTAGAGCCGGTAACGTGAGTAAAGTAGCCGTTGCCAAAGAGGGGCATCGGAGGTATTAAGTCGCCATGAACGTCTCCAAATGGGTATTTCGCTTCCTCTTCATTGGCCGGAAGCTTCCTATAAACAAGCTCAACTTCTTCCGGATCTGGAATTCTTATCTGTTCTCTCGTATGCCCTATTATTCCATCGGCAAGAAGAATCACTGGTATTCTAAATTTTTCACTCAAGTTGAAGGCTCTTATAGTTTCCCAGAAGCTGTCTTCTACACTCGTTGGGGAGATTGCAATTATCGGATGATCGCCATGGGTTCCCCATCTTGCTTGGAAGAAATCCCCTTGGGCACCTTTTGTAGCTTGACCAGTTGATGGACCGCTTCTTTGAACATCAACCAAAACCAGAGGAGTTTCTGTCATTATCGCATACCCGAGGTTTTCCTGCATCAAGCTAAAACCTGGACCAGATGTGGCAGTCATGCTCTTAAGTCCAGTCCAAGATGCTCCAACAACGGCAGCAAGGCTCCCTATCTCGTCCTCCATCTGAATGTAATATCCTTTAAGCTTTGGAAGCTCCCTCGCCATTGTTTCGGCAATTTCGCTTGCAGGTGTTATTGGATAGCCAGCATAAAATCTGCAGCCAGCGAAAAGAGCGCCATAAGCTATGGCTTCATCGCCCTGCATGAAGTAGTTTCCCTCTGGATAAAGCTTTCTTAAGAGCCCTATTTGTTCGGGCTCGTCCCCGCGGATTATCATCTTATCACCACTTGACCGCTATTGCAAAATCCGGGCAGAGGAGCTCACAAAGCTTACACTTTACGCACTTGTCAGCATGCACTGGAATCGGGTAATGGACGCCTTTTTCACTAAGTTCCCTACTCCACTCGAAAACCTTCCTTGGGCACAGTTCAACACAAATGCCGCATCCTTTGCACAGGAAAGTGTCCACGCTTATCTCAACTGTTTCAGTTTTTCCGATGACCAGATAGTTATCTTTTTTGACTTCTACGTCTGCCATAATCATCACCTACGATCTGCTAACTGTTTTTACGTATGTAAAGCATTTAAAGTTTTCGAAAATTTTCTCATCTATGAAGAAGCTTGATCCGTAGGTTGCTTTTTTTGAGCAAATATCTAACAAACGTGCCTCTATTGTACAGAAATAAACATTAAATGCTTCCCCTTATTTTAGAGTTTTTGAATGTATGATTTACATTTGTAAAAATTTGTAAAAATGCTCACCAAAGTTGAAGCTGCCAGTCAAGTATCCCCTCAGAAACTATGTAATCCCATTCCCCCAAGCAGTCATGCTTAACTTTCTTGAGAAATTCTAGATTTTGTGTGTTTGAGAATTCTCTAATTGCTCTGGCAACAGCCTTGTCACATTCACCACAGTTGTGAGGCCCTCTTTTTGATCCAGCACCAACGGGATCGCTCAATATCCTCTTCTCTGGAAAGTTTTCCTTTGCCCACTTTAGGATTTCAACAACACTCCAAAGCCAAGGTGTTCTGTACTCCCCCTTTTCCCACAACCGCTCATAGGTCGTTCCCTTCTGAATGTTGGTCACGTTTATGGAAAACGTATCCGTGTAAGGGGCAGCTTTTTTTATGCTCTCCTTTACATCTTCAATGGCATCCCTCTCGCTCAAAAAAATCGGCTTAAAGAGCAAATATGTCTTAACGTTAGCTCCAGCCTCCTTAATTATCTCACTGGCTCGAATAAAATCTTCAAACGTGTTCCCCTTATTTATGCTTATGTCTGCAACGTCGTCATTTGCCGTCTCCAGACCTATGGCTACTTCGAAATATTTTCCCTCAATAATTTCAACGAGCTCTTTGACTGCATCTCTTCTCACGAGCTCCGACCTGCTCTCAACGACTATCTCCTCAACGTTATCCATCTCCGCAAGTATCGAAAAGATTCTCTTTCTGGTCTCGCTTTTTAGCTCGCCGTCATCAAAGAAACTCCCAGATGTGAAAATCCTAACCGCTATTGGGTCTTTTTTATTCTCAATTTTTTTGAGAGCTTTCTTAAAGTACTCTATAAGCTCTTCTTGACTCCAAGAGGCTTTGGGGGCTTCCATAGGATAGGAACACATGTAACATGCTTCCCCGATTCTATACCTATAACATCCGATTGTAGGCAGGATAACGTAAAGAGCAGTCCCTCTTTTCCCGGCAACGTTGTCTTCGTTTGTCCAAAACGTCATTAATTCTCACCTATCAGAGCTTAGAGAAGGGCTTTTTAAGTTTGATGGAAATATTCATATACGACGAAACCAAAAAAGGTTAGGTGAAAACCATGAGCTTAAAGGAAGCCAAGAGTTATGGGAGTATAGGAGCGATACTCTCTCTTCTGGGAGGTTTTGTACCAAGGATTGGAAGTTTACTCATGATAACAGGCCTTGTAATGATACTATTTGCCGTAAAGGAGATTTCAACTGCATTTGAAAGAGAAGATATTTTCAAAAGCTACCTTGTGGCATTTATACTGCGTTTTGGAGCATTTCTTGTACTTATGATCGCTGTTTTATTTGGAATCGGGGTTGCAGTGCTTAAAGGAATGCCGCTAAGGGCTATGGATGAGGCATTCTGGGCAGTAAGACATGTAATTGGCAGTATTTTGGTGGGAGCATTCTTGGCATGGGTTCTCCTTGTTCTCGGCTCCTACTACCTCAAAAAGAGCTATGAAGCAATTGCAGCTGAAAGTGGTATTGATGTTTTTAGAACAGTGGGCTCTCTGTACTTTATAGGGGCAATCTTGATAATTGCCTTTGGACTGGGGATGCTCATAATTCTTGTTGGGAAAATATTGGAGGTAGTTGCATACCTTTCCCTTCCTGAAAAATCCGAAACTGGTGAGAAGTGATATGGTGAAGATACTCGTAACAAATGACGATGGAATCCACTCGAAGGGAATAAAAGCTGCTGTAGAGGCTCTTCAAGGATTAGGCGATGTTTACGTAGTCGCTCCAATGTTCCAGCGAAGTGCGAGTGGAAGGGCAATGACCATTCACAGACCTTTGAGAGCTAAAAGAGTAAAAATGGAAGGGACAAAAGCGGCCTATGCATTGGATGGAATGCCTGTTGACTGTGTTATCTTTGCCATGGCTAGATTTGGGAAATTCGACCTTGCGATAAGCGGCATAAACTTGGGGGAAAACATGAGTACCGAGATAACAGTTTCCGGAACTGCAAGCGCTGCAATAGAAGCTGCCACCCAAGAAATTCCAAGCATTGCCATAAGCCTGGAAGTAAGCAGAGAAAAACACAAATTGGGAGAGGGAGATGAAATAGAATTCTCTGCTGCAAAATACTTCTTAAAGAAGGTTGCAACAGCAGTTTTGGAGAACGGTCTTCCAAAAGGAGTAGATATGCTGAATGTTAACGTCCCCTGCGATGCAAATGAAAAAACGGAAATAGCCTTTACTCGCTTGGCAAAGAGAATGTACAAACCGTCAATCGAAGAGCGGATAGACCCAAAAGGTAATCCCTATTACTGGATAGTCGGAACTCAATGCCCTAAAGAGGAATTGGAACCGGGAACGGATATGTATGCAGTTAAAGTTGAAAGAAAAGTTAGCGTAACCCCAATAAACATTGACATGACGGCAAAGGTAGATTTAGATGAACTTCGGAGAGCTCTAAAGTTATAGAAACGTTAAAAGACGTTTTGGCGCCCGGGTCGGGATTTGAACCCGAGTCGCGGGAGTGACAGTCCCGCATGATGGGCCTGGCTACACCACCCGGGCATTTGAGTGGCCGGCGGCGTCCCCGGTTTCCCGCCCCCTCTCGGAGGGCAGTACACCCGGGATCGCTGGCGGGCTTAACTTCCGGGGTCGAAACGAGTCCGGGTGTGGCCCCGCCGCTATGACCGCCGTACCACTAACAACTCCCAATATTCGGTTTATAAAGTTTACGGTAGCTGAGCGATATTACCAAATTAAAGCATTCTTACCATATAACAATATAACAATTCGGAGACAATTATGATAACATATCAAACAATGCAACAACTCATAACTTATCACAAATTTTTTAATTCTCCAAGACACATTTTTAAACGGTGGGTTGTACGAGGCGCATAATTGGACTCTTTGCGGTGTTAATAATCGTTATCCCCCTTGGAGCTTGGGCTATCACACAAGTTAAACATGAATTGAATCCTACTCTAACAAATACAACTCCAGAAAGAGAATCCAGCAATTACACAAAACTGGATGACTACATGCTTCTTGCTACAAAATATCCCTTTTTGAAAGTTCTGCTATCAAAGAACAAGAACATCTCCCAAAGCTTTCCGGACGCAGGTTATACCGTTCATGTCTTCGCGAAAATAGCCCGGGAACGAGACCTAACAGATTCAGAGCTTAAGATACTTGAGATAACTTTGAAGGCAAATGAGTGCTATTTCTCCAAGAGGGAACCCCCAGAAAAGAGCTACTACGTAATCTCGTTCTCGGAAAAAAGACCTCACGAAGGAATACCCTATGTCGAATGTCCTAATTTCACGAGCAGGTTGCCCTTTGTGTACTATAAAGGAAGAGGCTTCCAGTATTATCCTGTCACGGCAACCAATTGGGCATACTTTTACTTAAAGAGAGGCATGAATGAGGACGCAGAGGCTATTCTAAAAGAGATGCTTCCCCTAATGGAGGTCGAGGAGACAAACAACTTAACAGTCGGCTTGTTCAAAGTCTACTTCTCTCCCCCTGGGGGGTCTTCATACATTCCATGGATATCCTCATTTTCTCAAGGAATGCTTGCTGGCCTTTATGCGTGGCTTTATAACGAGACAGGAAACCGTTCATACCTCCAAGTAGCTCAACTTATCTTCAACTCTTTCTATATGCCCGCAGAGGAAAAAGGTTTCGTCGAGAACACGAGCTATGGGCTCTGGTTTCTTGAGTACCCCTGCAAGCGAGACTTCCTTATACTCAACGGACATATAATAACCCTAAAGGGATTGTGGCTATATTACAACTTTACAGAAGATGAGAGAGCAGAGGAACTCTTTTGGAAAGGCGTGGAAAGCGTTGAGAAAGCTCTTCCAGACTGCGACACTGGGAGCTGGAGTCTTTATGCGGTAAACAGTTCCCCAGCACGTGAGGATTACCACCGGCTCCACATAAACCTTCTTGTCTGGCTATACGCTAAGACTGAAAGAGAAATATTTCTTGAATACGCCAAGAAATGGAATGATTACTTAAGGGAAAAGGGACTAGAAGAGGAAGATATAGAAGCACTACTTAGGCAAACGCAAAATTAACCTCTCTACAATCCCTATCTTCGTATCTATGATCACAGCATAGAGTGACCAAAAGATGCAAAAACTATGAGCAATGCGTCCTTCAGGAGTGCAATATTCAGACACTTCCTCAAGTGAAAAACTTAAATAGTGAAAAAGCTTCCTACATAAAAGCGGTGATGAAAAATGAAAGTTAAAAGCATCATGACCCCAGACCCAGTGGTAATCGAGCTTCCAGCAACCAGAAGTTATGCACTCGATCTTTTTAAAAAATATAAAGTTAGGTCTTTTCCGGTAGTAAAAAAAGGCACGAAAGAGCTTGTTGGTATAGTTAGTATAAAAAGCGTTCTTTTGCACCCTGATGAAGACCAGCTTGCAATGCTCGTTAAGAGAGATGTTCCAGTCGTGCATCCCAATGATACTTTGAAAAAAGCAGTTAAGCTAATGCTTGAACACGACTACAGGCGTGTAGTTGTAGTAGATGAACAGAATCGCGTTGTGGGTATTTTAACGGTAGGCGATATAATAAGAAGGTATCTCTCCAAGAACGAGAAAATGAAAGAGGTAGAAATTGAGCCATATTATCAAAGATATGTAAGTGTCGTGTGGAGGGGAACACCTCTAAAGGCTGCATTAAAGGCACTGCTCCTCTCAAATTCCATGGCTCTGCCTGTAATAGATGATGATGGGAACCTCATAGGCATCGTCGACGAGACAGACATTCTCAAAGATAGCGAGGTTGTAAGGGTCATGAAAAGTGCAGAGTTAGCCGCTTCCAGCGAAGAAGAGTGGATATTAGAAAGCCACCCGGTGCTTCTATTTGAAAAGGCAGAGCTTCAACTACCCAAGAAGCCAGTTGAAGAAATCATGACAACTGACCTAAAGCTCGCAACCCCCCATATGAGCGTTTATGAGGTCGCAAACATAATGACAAGGGAACACATAGAGCAGCTACCTGTAGTAAAAGGAGAAGGGGAAATAATAGGGCTGATTAGGGACATTGACATCATAAAGGTAATCGTGAAAAAGCCATGAAGGAAGTCTCCCTTTCTCTTATTGGTTTTGGTAACGTCGGAAAAGGCGTTGCAGAGGTAATCCTCAATAAGAACCAGTACTTCAAAGAGAAATATGGCCTTGATATCAAAGTAGTGAGCATTACCGATTCCACAGCCACTATATGGGATCCCGAAGGCATAGACCTAAAAGAAGCCCTAGAAATTAAGAGAAGTTTTGGTTCGCTTAAATTCTGGGGAAGCGAATATGATATCTACGATTTAAAGCCCCCCGATGTAGTTGAGGAAGTAGAGAGCGACGTAATAGTTGATGTTACCAACGATAAAAATGCAGCAGACTGGCATTTAAAAGCATTGAACAATGGAAAAGCCGTTGTAACTTCAAACAAGCCACCTGTGGTTTTTAGATATAGAGAACTTCTCGAAACGGCATATAAAAAGAACGTGCCCTATCTCTTTGAAGCTACCGTGATGGCAGGGACGCCGATAATAAGCCTCCTAAGAAATGCTCTCTTTGCTGATTCCGTAGAAAGGATTTGGGGCGTGCTTAACGGTACAACAACATTTATCTTAAACTGCATGGAAGAAGGCATGAGCTTTGAAGAAGCCCTTAAAAAAGCCCAAGAGCTCGGAATAGCCGAGAGAGATCCATCAAACGATATCGGTGGAATTGACGCTGGCTATAAAGGTGTTATTTTACACAACATAGCTTTCCATCCCTTTGATTTCAAAAAAGCTTCCATAGAGGGCATAGAGAGGATCTCAGAAAAAGAAATCCAAGAAAACATCAAAAAAGGAACTGTTACGAGGCTTGTTACCCTCGTAGAGAATGGAAAAGTAGAGGTAAGACCCATAAAATTGCCCACAAACCACCCACTTGCCGTTAAAGGCACTTCAAACGTTGCCCTAATAGAGAGCGATTTACTTGGAGAGCTTGTTATCAAGGGTGCTGGGGCAGGAGTAAAAGAGACCGCCTCTGGGGTCGTGAGTGATATAATAAGGGCATCACTGGAAACCAAACATTTATAATTCATATATGGACTTCTTGAATCGGTGAGAGCGTGAAGCATGTAATAGCTCTCCATCAAGTTTACGGAGAGTTGATATTTAGAGGGCTTAAGTATCACGAAATAAGGAAAGCTCCGGTATTTAGGGAGGGGGATACTGTTTTTCTGTACATTGCGAGAGGAGACCTAAGTGTTTTAAGGAGAACTTTAGGAAAGCTCGGCTTAACCGAGGAGCAGGTTTTGACTAAAAGGGGAAGCATAGTTGGGGGATTTGAAGTCGGAGAAGTCATCAAAGCAGATTTTGAAACACTTTGGGAGCTAACGAAGGACACAAGCGGACTTAGCTTTGTCTACGGTGAAGAGGCAGGTAAACAATGGCTCAAGCAGTACATAAAAGAATACGGCTACGCCTTTACCATAGAAAAGCCGTTTCTCTTTAGAGAGCCACTGACAAGAGAAAAAATGAAAGAGCTCTATGGAGTCCACGTTGAAGGTATAATCCACCTTTCAAGTAAGACAAGGAAGCCTTGGGTTAAGAGCCTCCTTGAAGACCTTACCACTAGAGAGGCCCGCTTTATCTAAATGTTTTTCATTCGGTTTCTTCCTCGGGGTAGTATACCACGTAAGGCCCTGTGCTGAGTTTTTTGATTTCTTCTTTTGTAAGGAGCCTGCTCTTAACTTTCTCTCCTATTAACGCACTGTTTCCAAATGGATCCATAATTTTCACTGTTAAGGGTTTTTTGCCCTCCTTGACTTCCTTGATATAAGCCAATATTTCATCAATTTTCTTTACACTTTCTTCCTCATTTTCCTGAACTTTAAAGTTCCTGGCCATCAAAAGTGTTTCTCTTGTTCTTTCGAGCACGCCCTCTATATTCGTTACAAAGCCTTGGCTAGCTGGCCCGGGTTCTATCTTAACTCCAATTTCCTCAAGCTCAATGGTGCCACTTTTACTCCTCACAACTCTCGTGAAAAGGTCTTTCTCCTCCTCTACCCTAACGGTGTAGAGTTTGGGCTCTCTCTCCTCGAGTATCATAACATCAGCATTTCTGTACCCACACTTCTCACATATTATTGTGGATTCCATTACCTTACCAAAATATGGAATTTCATGAATATGATTAAGGGCTTTTAACGTGTTCTTCCCCCCACATATTGGACAGTTGCCAAGCCTAACCTCCTGTATCTCACTCATTTCAACTCACCAAGACTAAAAAGAAGGAGGGATTTATAAAGGTAAGGTCAAAAGAAACTTTTCAACCCTTGTATATTTTAATGTCCGAAGGAGTAATGAGAATCTTAATCTCGTGTTTTGCTATTTTTGCAGTCTCCCCTCCCAATGCCTGTGTAATGCCCTTTATCTGTTCAACAACTTTAGCAAGGACATCGGGTTTTGATTCTAAAGGCGTTAAATCAGCAATAATAATGTTACCTGCTTGTATTTCTTCGGAAATCTTCTCCAAATCGCTGTAACTGGTGACAACAATCTTCTTAACATATCTAACCTCTGGCTCAACAATTGTCTTCGCTAGAACATCTTCTTCTAAAGGGACAACATCAATTTCACGTCTGATATCTTTCTTCCTTCCTCCCCCAAGTTCCTTTTTTGGTTCCTTTGTTTCCTCTTTCTTGATAATCTTGTCAAACAATCCCATACTTTTCACCCCAAAAAACATTCTTGACTAAGTTACCTTTTGGTGGTAGGTCTTTATATTTCTTATGGATAGGACTGCTAATAAGTGCCAAAGAAGTGAGGTATCAAAAAGTGAAGGTATATCTTTTATCGGCCAAAAAATTAAAACAAAGTATGTTTCCAGACGAATAATCAAAAAATTTTTGTAAGCGGTTTGGGCACATACCCCCCACCACCTGGGTAAGCCCCCAAATTTCGCTGATCATCTATAGAGAAAAACAATTTCCAAAGATGGGTCATGTAACTTCCCCCCTAAATAGTTCCCAGTTACTTATAAGAAAATTGGGGATGAAAAGGGTCAAAATGGCCGCTTTTATCGAAAGGTTTATATACCTTTAATTCAAAAAATAAGAATGAAGAATTTCCCAAGGAGGTGTTGTGAATGGCTGAGTTGCCAATTGCCCCAATTGACAGGTTGATTAGAAAGGCCGGTGCTGAGAGAGTAAGTGAAGAAGCAGCAAAGATACTCGCCGAGTACCTTGAAGAATACGCAGTTGAAATCGGAAAGAAGGCCGTTGAGTTCGCCAGACACGCAGGCAGAAAGACCGTCAAAGCCGAAGACATTAAGCTCGCTATCAAGGCTTGAAAGCCTTTTCCTTCTTTTGTCTTTTCTATTACGGATATTTCCACTGTGTTTCCCAAGGCTTGTAGATGTCAAATTTGAAGCGTTCTCCAGTCACTTTGCCAACAAGGAAAGTTGGATCGCTCATTCTTGGAACCGTTGGGGAGCCAGGGTTAAGGAGGTGTATTCTTTTTCCCATGTACTCGTAGCTTTTGTAAAAGAACCTGTGCGTATGGCCAAAAATTAGCAGATCAACTCCCATATCAAGGGCTTTGTATTTGAGGGTCTGCTCATCCATGCTAAGAAATTGATGACCGTGTATAACTCCCACTTTCAAGTCTTCAATTCCCAGAATTTTCTCTTCTGGAAAGATTGGCTTGTCGAGATTCCCTCTGGCCACAACCACAGGCGCTATTTCTCTAAGGACATCAAAAACCTCTGGAGCAGTTAAATCCCCCGCGTGGATAATCAGCTCCACTCCCTCTTTTCTAAAAACATCAAAAATTAAATCGGGAAGATAGGAAGTCTTGTCAGGATAGTGCGTATCGCTGAGTATTCCTATTTTCATATCTTCCCCCACTAGCTTAAGTGGGGATGCGTATATTAAGTTTTTCTACAAGTTCTTTATATCTGTTCCTCACTGTAACTTCAGTCACTCTCGCAACTTCTGCTACTTCCCTTTGGGTCATCTTTTCTCCTTCAAGAAGGCTCGCTATATAAATAGCAGCCGCAGCTATTCCAGTCGGTCCTTTTCCGCTTGTAAGCCCTTTTTCAATTGCCTGCTTTAATATCTTTACGGCCCTTCTTTTTGTCTTTTCATTTATTCCAAGCTGATCGCCAAAGCGCATAACGTAGTCAATGGGGCTGGTTGGCCGTAGCCGAAGATTGAGTTCCCTAGCCAGATATCTGTAACTCCGTCCAATCTCCTTTTTATCAACTTTTGAAACATCTTCTATCTCATCTAATGTTCTGGGCGCATTTGCAATCCTACACGCTGCATAAAGACATGCAGAGACCATTCCCTCTATGGATCGTCCTCTAACTAGCTTATTGATGACAGCCTTTCTGTACAAAACTGCCCCGATTTCCCTTATATTCCTAGGAAGCCCCAGCTGAGAACCCATCCTATCAAGTTCGCTCAAGGCGAATGCAAGATTTCTATCTATGGCATCGCTTATCCTCATTCTCCTCTGCCACATTCTAAGACGGTATATCTTTGCTCTAACACCCCCAGAGATATCGCTTCCATGAATGTCTTTATTTCTCCAATCTATATCTGTAGAAAGCCCCTTATCATGGAGCATTACAGTTTCCGGTGCCCCCACTCTGGAGCGCTTCTCCCTTTGTCCGGGCTCAAATGCCCTCCATTCTGGTCCCAAATCCATAATGTCTTCGTCCAAAACATATCCGCACTCGGAACAAACAATCTCGGCCCTGCTTGGATCATAGATCAAGCTCTCCGAGCCACAAACAGGGCATCTTTTAATACCCCCAAATTGAGTCAAAAATTTTCACCCCCTCTTCTGGGGGGCAGGGCGCTTCTTCTTGGCTTTTTTGCCATGTTTTTTGCCCGTTTTAGAACCTGTTTTAGAAGAGGCTTTCTTTTTCTTTCGTTCATCGATGTATAAAACCTCTCCAACATATTTCTGAGGATCTTTAACACGAGGTTTTACGGCAACATAGGGATAATTAACTGGACCAAAAACATCCTTAACAGTTCCAACGAGCTGAAGATTCTTATCTACTACAGGATCGTTTAGCATAGGTACGAAGTCTGAACGAAGTATCAAGAAACCCTGTTTGGCATAGTGAGAAACCTTGCCTAGACGCTTCATAGCCCCACCCCAATCGAAAATCCTTTAAATGTGTATGCCCCGACCTATTTAAACTTTTCTCAAAACCACAGCGAGTAGTAAAACTTAGAAGAAAAATTTTTAAGCATCGGGTGCTTTTCCACTGGAAATTTCTGTAACGTTAACCTTTTAAATACTTAGCATTTTAACTACAAACGGTTTCTAAAGGATTTGGAGGTGGCGGAGAGATGCCACTTATTGAAGAAGTTGCAACCCACAGATTTGAGAGAATCGGCAGTCATTCTCACATAAAGGGGCTCGGATTAGACGAGAACGGCAAGGCTAAATTTATTGCAGATGGAATGGTAGGACAAATAAGAGCAAGAGAGGCGGCAGGGATTGCTGTCAAGCTCATAAAGAAAGGAAAGTTGGCAGGCAAAGGGATTCTCCTTGCAGGTCCTACAGGAAGTGGAAAAACTGCCATTGCAATGGGTATAGCAAGAGAACTTGGAGAAGACGTGCCTTTTGTTCAGATTTCTGGAAGCGAAATATATTCTGCGGAGATTAAAAAGACCGAATTCTTAAAGCAGGCTTTGAGAAGGGCAATTGGAGTAAGGATAAGTGAAGAGAGAAAAGTCTATGAAGGAAAAGTAGAAAGAATACAGGTTAACAAAACTAAACATCCCTTTAACCCGTACATAGAAATTCCCGAATCCGTTGTAATTACTCTAAAGACCAAAGATGATGAAAAAACCATTAGGGCTGGAAGAGAAATAGCATATCGGCTCTTAGAGATGGGTGTAGAAGAGGGAGACGTAATCCAAATTGACGCAGAAACGGGTAGAATATCAAAACTTGGAACAACAAAAGAAGAGGAAGGGCTATTCTTTAAGAAAAAGACCGAAATGCCAAGTGGGCCAGTGCTCAAGATTAAGGAATTCACATATACTGTAACCCTTCATGATCTAGACCTTGTAAACAGCCGTGCTGGTGGAATATTCAGCATCTTCTTTGGAGGAGGCCTTGAAATTACGGACGAGATAAGAGAGAAAGTTGACGAGACCATAAAACAGTGGATAGAGGAAGGAAAAGCAATTCTTGTACCTGGAGTGCTCTTCATAGACGAATGCCACATGCTCGATATAGAGGCGTTTTCATTCCTTGCGAGGGCTATGGAAAACGAGCTAGCTCCAATCCTTATCCTGGCAACCAACAGAGGCATTACAAAGGTAAGGGGAACTGACTTAGAATCACCTCACGGAATCCCAATAGACATGCTCGACAGATTGCTGATAATCAACACTGAGCCCTATAAGAAAGAGGAAATTAAGGAAATCGTGAAGATAAGGGCCAGAGAAGAGGGTATAGAGATTTCAGAAGATGCCGTAGAGTATCTAGCGGAACTTGGAGAAAAGACAAGTCTAAGGTATGCAGTTCAACTTTTAGCCCCCGCAAGCATCTTGGCTGGCGATAAGAAGGTAGAAAAAGAGCACGTCGAGAAAGCGAAGCAATATTTCGCCGACATAAAGAGAAGTACGGAATATGTTCAAAATCTTGAAGGAATGCTCCGCTGAGCTTTTTTCATTTATAAACTTACTTCCAAGTCTAAATATTTTTAAAGACCCCTCGAATTTTAGTCATAAAGTTGCTCAACAAAGCATATATACTCCTGACTATAATTTATGGAATGCCTTCCTCTGGATCGTCTGCTTCCGGTGGAGACCTTTTAAAAGGTGTCAAAATTAGATGAATTAAAATAGAAATAATGCAAACATTTGACACAAATTATGCTATAATAACCAGGAAAAAATAAATAATTGATCAAATTGACAAGAATTTAATGTATTTCCAATGGAGGGAACGGGAAATGCTACAAGAAGGACAGACTAACCTGAGATCACTTTTTGAAAAATATCTCCATACACAAAGGATCTTCAAAAACAAGGATGTTTTAAGGCACAGCTACACTCCCCGAGAACTTCCCCATAGAAGGGAGCAGATAGAAACTCTCGTTCACATACTTGTTCCCGTTTTGAGGGGGGAGACGCCTTCAAACATCTTTGTGTATGGAAAGACTGGAACTGGAAAGACAGTAACCGTTAGGTATGTAACAGAAGATTTAATGAGGATATCCCAAAAATATGACGTTCCGGTGGATGTTATTTATCTTAACTGTGAAATCGTCGATACCCAATATCGAGTTTTAGCAAATATCGTAAACCACTTTAAAGAAGAAAGCGGCATAGAGGTTCCTCTTGTAGGATGGCCCACTGATGAAGTTTACGCAAAGTTAAAGAAAGTGCTGGATATGAAAGAGCGCTTTGTAATAATAGTTCTGGACGAGATAGACAAGCTGGTTAAAAAGAGCGGCGATGACATTCTTTATTCCCTGACAAGAATAAATACAGAACTCAAAAAAGCAAAGGTAAGCATAATAGGAATATCAAACGACCTGAGGTTTAAAGAGTATCTCGACCCAAGAGTTCTATCAAGTTTAAGCGAAGAGGAAGTTGTTTTCCCGCCATACGATGCCAATCAGCTGAGGGATATTCTCATGCAGAGGGCTCAAGAAGCTTTTTACGAAGGGGTATTGGATGAGGCTGTTGTTCCCCTCTGTGCCGCTTTGGCTGCGAGAGAGCACGGAGACGCAAGAAGGGCTTTAGACCTGCTAAGGGTAAGCGGGGAAATTGCAGAGAGGGAAATGGCACCAAAAGTTACTGAAAAGCACGTATGGAAAGCTCAAGAAAAAATAGAGCAGGACACCATGGAAGAAGTTATTAAAACCCTTCCTCTGCATTCAAAGATTCTGCTTTATGCAATAGTTCTTCTCGATGAAAACGGAGAATTACCAGCAAATACGGGGGACGTTTACTCCGTTTACAAAGACCTCTGTGATTACCTCGATCTTGAGCCCTTAACTCAGAGGAGAATAAGTGATTTGATAAATGAGCTCGATATGCTCGGTATAATCAACGCCAAGGTCGTCAGCAAGGGTCGATACGGAAGAACAAAAGAGATAAGGCTCAACATAACACCCTATAAAGTTAAAAACATTTACCGCTTTGAAGAGACATTGAGACCGTTAATATCAGTTAGCATGCTTAAGCAGAGGAGGTTGTTCTATGGATGAATTCGTGAGGGGTTTGATGTCAAACAACTATCTAATAACTCCCCCTGCATATTTTCTCTTGTCCGAGCACTATAACAAGGATTTTGCCCTACCGGAGCTTATAAAATTCGCAAAGGCAAAGGGGACTTTTATAATAGATGAAACCCTTGCGGAGGAATTTTTAGAGTCCAAAGGGATCCTAATAAAACCAAAACACCTAGAGAAGTTCATAATGGACAAAAAAACTGAAGAAAAAACTGCAGAGGAGCAAACTTTAGAAATTCCCGAAACTACGGAAGTTGAAGAAACTCCAACCTCCGTAAGTACCCCCGTAAGTGAAGCGATAGAAGAAGTAGAAGAAATAGAGGAACCCCAAAATACGCCCGAAACCCAAGAAGTCGTCATGGCTGAAGTTTCTGAAGAGTCTCTAGTAGAGGAAATAGAAGAAAGCGAAGAGCTGGAGGAAGAAGAGGAACTGGAGGAGTCCTTTGAAGTCAATGGCGAGGAAAACGGAGAAAACGGGGAAGTCAAAAGAAAGGTCGTCTTTGAAGAGTACGGAGTTCCCATCGTAGGTGAAGAAGAGCTACCCGAAGAGGAAGAGAAAACTTACTCTGTTTATGTCGATTTTAAGGTTTCTCCGAAAGAAGGGTTTGAATTCATTGCAGAGAAAATAGAGCCAGACTTTAAGGTCAAGTTCGATGTGAAAAACATCAAGCTTAAGCCTCCAAAGGCTAAAAATGGAACCACCAAAGAAGGAGAGATTATTGTTAAGGTCTATGAAAACTACTTCAAGAGCAGACTTAAGAAGATTAGAAGAATACTGCGCGAAAATCCTGAAGTTTCTGGAGTTATCGATATAGGAAAGCTTAGCTACATAAATCCCGAAGGAGATGTAACGATTATAGGGCTTGTAAACTCAAAAAGAGAAACGAGAAACGGCTATATGTTTGAAGTTGAAGACTTAACAGGAATAATAAAAGTCTTCATAGGAAGAGACAAAGAAGACTACAAAAAGGCTTTTGAAATAATGCCAGACAGCGTAGTGGCGTTTAAGGGAAGATACTCAAAGAGAGGAATATTCTTTGCAGAAAACATATACCTTCCAGACGTTCCGATGTATAAACGGGAGAAACCACCGCTGGAAGAGAAAGTGTACGCTGTTTTGATAAGCGATATTCACGTTGGGAGCACCAAATTCTGTGAGAAAGCATTCATGAAGTTTTTAGAGTGGTTAAATGGAAATGTAAACACAAAGGCCGAGGAGGAGATAGTAAGCAGGATAAAGTACCTCATAATAGCTGGAGATGTCGTAGATGGAATAGGCATATATCCAGGTCAATACAACGAACTCAGCATACCAGATATTTTTGACCAATATGAAGCCCTCGCTAACCTGCTTTCCAACGTCCCCGAGCATATAACAATGTTTATTGGGCCCGGAAACCACGATGCCGCAAGGACAGCTCTTCCACAGCCCGAATTCTACAAAGAATACGCAAAGCCCCTTTACGAACTGAAGAATGCCATCATAATAAGCAATCCAGCCGTTATAGATTTGCACGGAAGAGAGTTCCTCGTTGCTCATGGTAGGGGAATAGAGGACGTTGTTAGCTACGTTCCAAATATGAGCCACCACAATCCCATAAAGCCTATGGTAGAGCTTTTGAAACTAAGGCATTTAGCCCCAACTTTTGGAGGAAAAGTCCCAATAGCTCCCGATCTAGAAGACTTACTTGTCATTGAAAGCGTGCCCGACGTAGTGCATATGGGTCACGTCCACGTTTTGGACTACCAGATATACCGGGGCGTTTTCCTACTAAACTCCGCAACGTGGCAGGCTCAAACGGAGTTCCAGAAGATGGTTAATATCGTCCCAACTCCAGCTAAAGTCCCAATTATAGATGTAGATACTGCCAGGCTAAGAATGATAGTTGACTTTAGTAAGTGGTGTGATGTTTGAGGTGAAATAACATGGAGCTTTACAGCGAGGAAATGAAAAAATATTTCGAATCCCTGCAGAGAGAGATTGATAGAGCTTATGAGATAGCCAAACAGGCAAGAGCTCAAGGAAAAGACCCCGTGAGGGATATCGAAGTTCCCCAAGCGACTGATATGGCGGGGAGAGTTGAGAGTCTTGTTGGTCCAAAGGGAGTTGCCGAGAGGATAAGGGAGCTTGTAAAGGAATATGGAAAAGAACTGGCAGCTCTTAAAGTTGTTGATGAAATAATAGAAGGAAAATTTGGAAAGTTTGAGAGTAAAGAAAAGCTTGCAGATCAATCCGTGAGGACTGCATTAGCTATTCTCACTGAAGGTATCGTTTCCGCTCCACTTGAGGGAATAGCAGATGTTAGAATAAAGAAAAATCCAGATGGAACTGATTACCTCGCAATTTACTACGCCGGGCCAATTAGAAGCAGTGGAGGAACGGCGCAGGCGTTGAGTGTTCTCGTTGGAGACTACGTAAGAAGAAAGCTCGGCCTTGATAGGTTTAAGCCAACAGAAGAGCACATAGAGAGGTACGTCGAAGAAGTTGATCTCTACCACAGAGCAGTTACAAGACTCCAATACCATCCCTCCCCAGATGAAGTTCGCTTAGCGGTGAGGAATATTCCAATAGAGATAACGGGAGAAGCTACCGATGATGTAGAGGTTAGCCACAGAAACGTTCCCGGAGTCGAAACAAACAACCTAAGAGGAGGCGCAATACTCGTTTTGGCGGAGGGTGTTCTTCAAAAGGCAAAAAAACTCGTAAAATACATCGACAAAATGGGCATTGAAGGGTGGGAATGGCTAAAGGAGTTTGTTGAAGCAAAAGAAAAGGGAAGCGGCGAGAGGAAAGCTGAGGAAGAAAAAGCAGAAAAATCAGAAGAGAAAACCGCCGTAAAAGTTGAAAAAGGCTTTTACTACGAGCTCTATGAAAAGTTCAGGGCAAATATAGCCCCAAATGCAAAGTATACAAAAGAAATCATTGGTGGAAGGCCGCTTTTTGCCGAGCCTTCAACAAATGGAGGCTTTAGGCTCCGCTATGGAAGGAGCAGAGTTAGCGGATTTGCCACATGGAGCATAAATCCAGCAGTTATGATAATGGTCGATGAATTTTTGGCAGTAGGAACCCAGATGAAAACGGAAAGACCCGGAAAAGGTGCAATTGTTACTCCCGCAAGCACAATCGAGGGGCCCATTGTAAAGTTAAAAGACGGAAGCGTTGTGAGGGTTGATGATTATCATAAAGCACTTGAGCTGAAAGACCAGGTAGAAGAGATTCTATACCTCGGAGACGCCCTTATAGCCTTTGGAGACTTTGTGGAGAACAACCAGACGCTCTTACCTGCAAATTATGTTGAAGAGTGGTGGATTCAAGAGTTTGTGGAGGCAGTGAACAAGGTCTATGAGCTTGAGCTTAAGCCGTTTCAAGAAAACGAGAAGGAGCTACTCGAAGAGGCCGCGGATTACCTTGAATTGGACGCAGACTTCCTGGCAGAGCTCCTTAAAGACCCAATCAAAGTTAAGCCTTCAATTGAAGACGCGATACACCTCTCGCGCATTCTCAAAATACCCCTCCACCCGTATTACACTCTCTACTGGAATACCTTGGAAGTTGAGGAGCTCATTTCCCTTCAAAACGCCCTCGTGAATGCCAAAATAGAGTGGGAAGAATATAGGGGGTTCAAATACGCAAAAAGGGTCGAAATACCTCTATCTTCCTTAGGAAAAGCAAAGAGATATTTGGAGCTCCTTGGAGTAGAGCATAAGGTTTCCGGAGATCTTGTTGTGATAGAATATCCGTGGTCTGCAGCACTACTGACTCCTTTAGCAAATCTGGAGAAGAAAATTGAGTTTAAGGAGTTTTACACTCCTATTGACCTAATAAACGAGATAAGCGACGTTAAGCTTAGGGATAGGGGAATCAGCTGGATAGGCGCGAGAATGGGGAGGCCCGAAAAGGCAAAAGAAAGAAAAATGAAGCCTCCAGTCCACGTTCTCTTCCCAATAGGACTAGCTGGAGGAAACTCGAGAGATATTTACAAAGCCGCACAAGAAGGAAAAACTGCAGAAGTTGAGATAGCACACTTCAAATGTACCAACTGTGGCCATGTAGATATCTATCCCACATGTCCTAAATGCGGAAGCGAGGCTAAGTTGCTCTACCACTGTCCCAAATGCGGCTTTGAGTCCACAATGGACACAGAATGTCCCAAATGCGGCATAGAAATGAAAGCATACAGAAAAAGGAAAATCAACCCATCAGAACTTTTGAATAAAGCTATGCAGAACGTCGGAGTTTACACCCTCGATAAGCTTAAGGGCGTAATGGGTATGAGCTCCGCCCATAAAATAGCAGAACCGCTCGAAAAGGGCATCCTCAGAGCAAAGAACGATGTTTACGTCTTTAAGGACGGTACTATAAGATTTGACGCGACCGATGCTCCTATAACCCACTTCAAGCCCAAAGAGATAGGGGTAAGCGTTGAAAAATTAAGAGAACTCGGCTATACCCATGATTTTGAAGGAAAACCCCTTGTAAGTGAAGATCAGATAGTTGAGCTTAAAGTCCAAGATATTATACTCTCAAAAGCAGCAGGAGAATACCTTGTCAGAGTCGCAAAGTTTGTAGACGATTTGCTCGAAAAGTTCTATGGACTGCCAAGGTTCTACAACGTTGAGAAAATGGAAGACCTAATCGGGCACCTCGTCATTGGTTTGGCTCCACACACCTCAGCCGGAATTGTTGGAAGGATTATCGGGTTTGTTGATGCCCTAGTGGGCTATGCCCACCCATACTATCACGCAGCAAAGAGAAGGAACTGCGATGGCGACGAAGACGCTGTAATGCTCCTTCTCGATGCTCTGCTAAACTTCTCGCGCTACTACCTCCCAGAAAAACGCGGTGGAAAGATGGACGCTCCTTTGGTCGTTACAACGCGCTTAGATCCAAGAGAGGTTGACAGCGAAGTCCACAACATGGACATAGCGAGGTGTTATCCATTAGAATTCTACAGGGCGACTTATGAGCTTAAATCACCAAAGGAGCTTGTTGGAGTTATCGAGAGAGTTGAAGACCGCTTGGGCAAACCGGAAATGTATGAGGGATTAAAGTTCACCCACGACACCGACGATATAGCTTTGGGACCAAAAATGAGCCTCTACAAACAGTTGGGAGACATGGAAGACAAGGTCAGAAGACAGTTAGCCCTAGCAGAGCGCATTAGGGCTGTAAATGAACATCACGTCGCTGAGACCATAATAAACTCCCACATAGTTCCAGATTTGAGAGGAAATCTTAGGAGCTTCACAAGACAAGAGTTCAGGTGTGTAAAGTGCAACACCAAGTATCGGAGGCCACCTCTAAGTGGGAAGTGTCCTAACTGCGGCGGAAAGATAGTGCTCACAGTCTCAAAAGGGGCAATTGAAAAGTACCTCCCCACAGCGAAGATGCTCGTTACCCATTACGATGTTATGGAGTACACAAGGCAGAGAATCTGCATAACTGAGAAGGACATAAAGACCCTTTTCCAAAATGTATTTCCAGACACTCAGAAGACCCTCCTTACACTCGGAGCAGACATCTGTGAAAGAATGATAGCGGAAAGAACCGGAAAGCTCATGAAGAAAAATGGTTATCTGGACGAACTAAAAGAAAACGGAAAACTAAAGAAAGCCCAAAAGAAGGAGGAGAAGGAGAATAAAAACGAGAAACCCATAAAACAAGAGGACAAGGAAAAGAAAGAGAATATCAAGCCCAAAAAGAAAAAGGGCAAAAAGGTCATCAGCTTGGAGGAGTTCTTTGGAAACTAACAGCCAAGGATCGCTGAACAAAAAAGATAAATACTTCGAGTGACCAATACTAATTGAGAAAGATGAAATTAGTGCCTAGTGTGGCTTATCTTAGAATCCAGAGGCAGTTTTATGTAGGGTACTCGATGGCATTAGCCGGATGGATAGGGGAGCATCTCATTATTCGTAAGTCCCTTCCAAAACCTTCTTTTATTGACAAGGCTTTGAAGAAGCTTGGTTTTTCTCTCGTTGGTGAGGAAATTGGTGAAGATGAGTACTCATACTTCTTTAAGAGAAAAGATGTAGGGGTTTCTGCATTCTTTGAGCCATCAAATGACCTGCTGTTCCTTCAGATATATCCTCTCAAAAAGAGGATCTCAGCCGCTATAAGCATAAGATCTCAGTACATAGAGTTCTACGACCAGTTTGTAGTCTCAATTGAACCCGCACAAAAGCTACCTCCCGGAATTAGGAGCCTTGGCATCAACCCCCTAATACTTGAGGACTACTACCCAATATCAACCCCATACTGGGGAATGGTTCATGAGGATTGGGAAAACGATTTAAAAATGTTAGTAATGAGAAATGAGATATTTGAAGACCTCGAGAGAAATGAGTATCGCTGTCCAGTCTGCTTCTCAGAGCTAAGTGTGGAAGACAACTACTTGAAGTGCCACACCTGCGGATTTATATATACAGCTGAAAGCGAGTTCGAAAGAGTAATCTCAAAGTTCTCACTTGGTATTGGGGAAGAAGAGATTATCTTCTAGCTTTTCTTTTGGGGTAAAATTTATAAATGGTGCTATAAAGTAGTGATTGGGCACAGCCCCGTGGTGTAGCGGCCAAGCATGCGGGACTTTGGATCCCGCGACCGGGGTTCGAATCCCCGCGGGGCTACCATATCCCCGGGCTCCAGACTAATCTCCATTACTTTTATTAACAGCTTCTTTCTAACTTCCTTGGGGTGGTGTAGATGGTAAGGCTGATTTCTTTTGACGTTTGGAACACTCTCCTCGACATAAACGTCATGATTGAAAACCTAGTAAAGGCACTCTCAGAACTTCTGAACGTTCCCGAAGAAAAGGTCATGGAAAAAATTCTTGAAACAAGGGAGGAAATAAAAAAGATAAGGAAATCTAAAAGTGGAAACCCGGAAAAAGCCCTAGAGGAAAGTCAAGAGCTTCTCGCGAGGGCTTTAGGCGTTGATGTCGAGATAGTGAAAAGGGCAGCTGCAAAAGCTACTTTGAACGTTGACGAGAGAATAGTGCTCCCCGAAGTTAAAGAAACTCTAGAAAAACTACACGGCAAGTACATAATCACAACAACTGGGAACGTGATGTTCTGGCCCTCCTCTTATACAAGACTCATTTTGGAAAAATTTGGACTTGCAAATTACATAACCAAGCAGTTTTATTCAGATGAGATTAAAGCCTACAAGCCAATGAAAGAAGCTTTTTTGGCTCCGTTGAATTACTTCAACGTTTCTCCTCACGAGGCACTGCACATCGGCGATACAAAGGCTGAGGACTTTGAAGGGGCACTTGCAGTAGGAATGTATGCATGCTGGATAAACCCAGAGGCAGAGAAAGTTGAAAAGATTCACGAGAGGGGCTTCGTTGTTAGAAGCACAAAAGACCTTTTAGAAGTGCTTTCCCAGCTTTGATTTTTAAAATTTTAAAGAAAAAGGAAATCAGAGCTTTATTCCACCCATTATAAGGGCCATTGCTGCCTTTTGGGCATGAAGTCTGTTTTCCGCTTGATCCCAGACAACGCTGTTCGGAGAGTCTATGACATCATCAGTCACCTCTTCCCCTCTGTGGGCTGGGAGGCAGTGCATGAATATGTAGTCCTTCTTTGCGTGCTTAACGAGTTCTTTATTAACCTGGAATGGCATGAAGATCTTTCTTCTTTGTTCTGCCTCAGCTTCTTGACCCATTGAAGCCCAAACATCGGTATAGATAACGTCAGCATCCTTAACTGCTTCTACTGGGTCATGGAGAAGCTCAAAGCTTCCACCGCTTTCCGCGGCATTTTCTTCAGCCCACTTGATGACTTTTTTATCCGGCTCGTATCCCTCTGGAGTTGCAACGACAACGTTTGCTCCGAGCTTGGTCCCAGCGATCATTAAGGAGTGGCATACGTTGTTTCCATCACCAACGTAAACGACTTTGAGGCCTTCAATTCTTCCCTTCTTTTCCTTTATAGTCATGTAATCAGCTAAGGCCTGGCATGGGTGTGAGAAGTCGCTAAGGCCGTTTATGACGGGAACACTTGCATATTTTGCAAGGTCAACAACATCCTGATGGTCAAAAACTCTTGCCATAATCCCATCCACATATCTGCTGAGAACCCTTGCAGTGTCTGCTATCGTTTCCCCTCTCCTTAACTGGAGGTCTTGGGCGTTTAAGTACAAACCATATCCACCCAGCTGGTAAATCCCAACCTCAAAGCTTATTCTTGTCCTTGTGGAGGGCTTTTGGAAGATCATGGCAAGGGTTTTACCTTCAAGAACGCGGTGCGGCTTCCCGATCTTGTTCCAGATTTTCATCATTTCAGCTGTTTTGAGAATGGTCTCAATTTCTTCCTTTGTAAAGTCTTGAAGGCAGAGTATATCTCTTCCAGCCAGACTAACTACCATGTGCATCACCGTCTAAAGCTTGGCATTTTCTTTAATAACTATTTCGTCGTTAAAAAATACTTCATGGCGAAAATTTTCAAAAATTTTCTGAAGACTGATGGATAAACGTAAAGCAATTCAAGCCAATATTTTGCTAAAGTTTTCAACAAGGCTAATAAAGAACATCCTCTCTCTAACATCGGTGTAGAGGATGGATGGAATAAAGGTCAAGCTCGTAAACTATACACCAAGACCTCTCGAAACAATTACATGGGCAGCACTGATAAGCTACTGGAATGAATGGGAAAGCGAAACCTTCGAAAAGGTTACAATGAATGACGTAGAAAGCCACCTGCCCAGAGTTCTTAGCTATGGGCATGAGAGCATCCTTGAGCACGCTAATTTTACATTCGCTATTGAAGGCATAAGCAGAATCACTTCACACCAGCTTGTTCGCCATAGATTAGCAAGCTACACACAGCAATCAATGCGCTATATCAAAATAAACCCCGAAGACGTAGAAGAGACCTTTGTAATTCCAGAGAGCGTGAAGAAGGATCCAGAACTCTATGAGAAGTGGAAAAAACTCATGGAAGATGCTATTAAACTCTACGAAGAGAGCTACAGCAAAGGAATACATCAAGAAGACGCGCGCTTCATTTTGCCCCAAGCTGTAAGAACAAAAATAGTTGTAACAATGAACCTAAGGGAACTGAAACATTTTCTCGGTCTTAGAGCATGCGAAAGGGCACAGTGGGAAATAAGGGAAGTCGCATGGAAAATGCTCGGAGAAATAGCCAAGATAAAAGAGCTGAGACCAATAATAGAATGGGCAAAGCTTGGCCCCAGGTGCATAGCCCTAGGTTACTGCCCAGAAAGGGAGCTAATGCCACCCGGATGTTTAAAAACGACAAAGGAGAAATGGAAAAATTTAATGAAAGCATGAACCCCATTTCATAAATTTTTAGAATCAATCCTTAAACTGGTAAGAAAAATATTTGTGTAGCAAATCTCTCAGAACTGCATTAATGTTCTATTAAAGTCTCTATTGGCCTATTTTTAACTGTAAGACATTTTTATGCCCGCAAATAGCCAAAAATGCTCTAGAAAGACTTTTATATGTGACAGTAGTGAAATCTTTTTGATTAATCTCCTAAATGGTACAATAAGGGAGGTTCGAAATATGAGTGATTTTGGGATATTGTCCCTTTTGCCACCCCTTGTAGCCATTGGACTAGCAATATTGACAAAAAGAGTTCTATTTGCTTTGTTTTTTGGAGTTTGGGTTGGCGGACTGCTAGTTGCAGGAGGGGACCCCATAGGTGCAACTACACAAACCTTGAAGTGGATTGTCTTCAACATAGCGTCCGCCTGGGAGGAGAACGGGCAAATTGTTACCGACCTCTGGAACACAAGGATACTGGTCTTTGACGCGCTGATAGGTGCCGGGGTTGCACTGATTTATAAGGCAGGTGGAATGAACGCCATAGCAAAGGCCGTCACAAGAAAAATTAGAACCAGTAAAGCCGCTTCCCTTATGGCAGCAATTTTTGGCACCATAATATTCTTTGATGATTACACAAACACCATTATAGTTGGAAACACCATGAGGCCAATAACCGACAGAGCAAGGGTTTCAAGAGAGTTTTTAGCTTATGCTGACGATTCCACTGCCGCACCGGTAGCGGTTCTCGCAGTTGTTTCAACGTGGATAGGATACGAGCTTGGACTTTTAAAAGATGCAATAGCAAGCGTAGGAGAAAACATAAGTGCTTATTCAGCATGGTTTGCAAGCTGGCCGTACAGATTTTATCCGATCTTGGCGATAATTTTAGTTTACCTCGTAGCCATTACCCACAAGCACTATGGCCCAATGCTTAAAGCAGAGTACAGAGCAAGGAAGGAAGGTAAAGTATTGAGAGATGGCGCGCAGCCAATGATGACAACCGAAGTTGACGTTGGAATGCCAATTGAAGGAAAAGAAAGCGTCTGGGTATTTGTACTTCCAGTACTGACCTTAGTAGCGTTGACATTCCTTGGATTGTGGGTCACCGGTGGAGGAAGTGCCACCTACGCAGAGGGAGGCTTCCAAGCGGTTCTCTCAAATGCAGACTCAACGTGGGCTCTTGTATGGGGTTCGTTTGGCATGGTCGTCGTTGCAATGGCACTCGTTATTGGGATGAAGATAATGAGCCTTAAAGAAGTCGAGGAAACAGTAGTAGCAGGTATGAAGCAGATGCACTTCGCAATGATGATCCTTATTCTCGCATGGAGCATCAAGAGCGCATGTGACGCCGTTGGAACCGCAGATTACGTTGTAAGCGTTGCATCAAACGTTCTCTCACCCGGGTTAGTCCCATTGGTTGTGTTCATTGTGGCAGCGTTCATATCATTCACCACAGGAACTTCCTGGGGAACATTCGCCATAATGATGCCAATTGCAGTGCCCTTAGCCTATCAGCTAAGCGGAGGTTTTGGACCAGTAGTTTATGCGAGCATAGCATCAGTCTTTGCAGGTGGTGTTTTCGGAGACCACTGCTCTCCAATAAGCGATACCACAATCATGAGCTCAATGTTCTCTGGCTGTGACCACATTGACCACGTAGCCACCCAAATTCCATACTCACTCACAGCAGCTACAGTCGGTGCTCTAATGCTTGTGCTGTTTGCCCTCGGCTTGAGAAACGGCTGGCTACTTCTGGCAATAGCAATACCGATCTTGATAGCTCTCCACTACTTCCTCAGCGAATGGTACGGAAGGAAAGTGGGCATTCCCCACGGTAAAGTCCCGCTGTACATTGTAGAAGAAGAGTTCAAAGGAAAAGGCGGAACGATACCAGCAGGAGCCGTTCTTGGTGAAGAATGAGTTTTCCTTTGTTCTTTACCATACTTTCTTTTTGTAAAACTTTTTAAGTTGGAACTCTTTTGGAAGACTAAGATTTTAAAGGAAAACGCAAAAAAACTAATGTGAGTAACATGATTGATTATGGCAGATACTTCTATGGGGACCTCATCAAAGTTACAGCAATGGTAGTATTTATCCCCTCTATTTTGTATGTTTTGCATATCGGATGGAAAAAGAAGAGCAAACCTACGATTGCCCATGCCTTTGGATGGCTCTTCCTTGCTATAGCCCTAGCTCCTCGTGATTTTCCATTTTTCTGGAAAATATTCCCCACTACGGAAGCACTTTTTACTTTTCAAACGATTGCTCTCGCTCTTTCAGGAGTTTCCCTTGCTTTAGGTGTTTCTCATCTTGTCTACGCCAGGAATCCTAAGAAGCTCGTCAATCTCGGATGGCTTTCCATACTACTTATTCTGCAACCTTTTTATGAGTTCCTGGGAAAAGCATTCCTTCCAGAGTCTTCTTTCAAGATTTTTACAGAGGTCATTCACGTTGCTCAATATGGCTACCTCCTCGCACTTTTAGGGTTAATAATATGTTTTAGCTCAGAGGAAAGAGAGTTCAGAAAATTCGGAGTAGTTTACTTTGTAATGGGCGTTATTTTCCTAGTGTATCCATTTGCAAAAGCTGTCAGCACAACATTGCGCACAGTTGATATATTTCTCGGATTCTTAAGCGGTATATACTTAGCCAACTACACTCTCAGAGTCGTTAAGAGCCGTGCTGAGATTATAACTTCAGAAAAAACAACACCCTACATTGTGGAAGGAAAAAATGTTATAATAGCGGATGGAGAGAAGGTAAGACTAATTCTTAGCGAACTTGAGGACTTCCCAGTTCTGGCGTTTGTCAGAGGATTCGAATATCCAAAGTCATGGAACGTGCGCGTCGTGACAACTGCCCCAATTGAAAATGGAATTTCCCCCACCAATCTGGAAATCATTACAGAATTGTGCGTTCACTACATGGAGAAAGCGAAAGAAAAAGGAATTTCTGGTGTTATTTACATAGCCTCTCTTGAGTATTTAAAGCTTTATAACAACTTTATAACCATCCTCAAATTCTTACACCGGCTTAGAGACTATGCTATTATATACGATGGAAGAGTGATCATAGAAATTGATGAGAAAGCATGGAGCGAGAAAGAGCTTGCACAGCTAAATCTTCTCGAAACCTAAAGGGCATCAAGACTTCCCTATAATTTCTTCCAGAGCTTTTTTCAGCTCCTTATATGCATCCTGAAGGGACTCTGGAATGACTTTCGTGTCCGCTATTACCGGCATGAAGTTGGTATCGCCGTTCCACCTCGGCACTATGTGGAGGTGGACGTGGTCATCTATTCCCGCTCCAGCCACTCTTCCAAGGTTTACCCCCATATTAAATCCATCAGGATTCATGGCTTTCTTCAAGACCTTTATCATTAGCTGAGAAAGCTTCATAATCTCCAAAAGTTCTTCGTCAGTGAGATCCTCCCAGTTTCCAACGTGCCTGTAAGGAGCGATCATCACATGACCTGGATTGTATGGATAATTGTTCATTATAACAAAGGCATACTTACCCCTATAGAGAATTAGTCTTTCTTCATCGCGATTCTCTTTTGGGAAATCGCAAAAGATACAACCATCATGCTTAGGTGAACGAATATACTCGATTCTCCAAGGTGCCCAGAGCAACTTCACGCTCTCACCCCAATTGGGAGAAAGCCTTGAGATTAAAAAGGTTTCTCATAAAGTTTTTAATTCTCCCTCTATATTCACCCTAGGTGATAGAGTATGAAAAGGAAAGGAATCTTAATAATTCTTGATGGGCTCGGGGACAGGCCGATAAAAGAACTTGGTGAAAAGACTCCCCTTGAATATGCAAACACTCCAAACATGGACAAACTTGCAAAGATTGGAATTCTTGGCCAACAAGATCCAATAGCTCCTGGAAAACCTGCTGGAAGTGATACCGCTCATCTGGCGATCTTCGGCTATGATCCATGCCAAACCTATAGAGGAAGAGGATTTTTTGAAGCCTTGGGCGTAGGATTGGACTTGGACGAAGACGACCTGGCTTTTAGAGTTAACTTTGCAACAATTGAGAACGGAATAATAACCGACAGAAGAGCTGGAAGGATAAGCACGGAAGAAGCTCACGAGCTTGCAAAAGCAATTCAAGAGAACGTTAAAATCCCCGTGGACTTCATCTTTGCTGGTGCCACAGGTCACAGAGCGGTTCTTGTACTTAAAGGCATGGCAAAGGGCTACAGAGTAGGAGAGAACGACCCCCACGAGGCTGGAAAGCCGCCACACAAATTCGAGTATTCCGATGAAGAGAGCAAAAAAGTCGCAGAAATTCTTGAGGAGTTCGTCAAAAAAGCGCATGAGGTTCTTGAGAAGCACCCAATTAACGAAAAGCGCAGAAAAGAAGGCAAGCCTGTAGCGAACTATCTCCTCATCAGAGGAGCCGGAACTTATCCAAACATCCCAATGAAGTTCACCGAAGAGTGGAAAGTTAAAGCCGCTGCGGTTGTTGCGACAGCTTTAGTTAAGGGAGTTGTGAGGGCGATAGGCTTTGATGTCTACACTCCCGAAGGCGCAACTGGAGAATACAATACAGACCCAATGGCTAAAGCCAAAAAAGCTGTTGAACTGCTTAAGGAGTATGACTTTGTGTTCCTCCACTTCAAGCCAACCGACGCTGCCGGCCACGACAACAACCCAATGAAAAAGGTGGAAATGATAGAGAAAGCCGATGAAATGATAGGTTACATAATGGAAAACATCGACCTCGAGAAAACGGTAATAGCCATTACTGGAGACCACTCAACGCCATGTGAGGTTAAGAACCACAGCGGCGATCCAGTTCCTCTATTGATTGCCGGTGGAGGAGTTAGGACAGACGACAGAGAAGCCTTCGGCGAAAGAGAGTGCATGCGCGGAGGAATCGGAAGAGTCAGAGGAAAACACATCGTGCCAATGATGATGGACTTAATGGGAAGAACAGAGAAGTTTGGAGCTTAGCTGTTTTCTTTCGGTTCTCTCTTTTCATCCTCCTACAGACAATCTCCAATAAGAATCAGAAAACTCCACCGTTAACCGATATGAATGCCTCTCTAACCCTCTTGTACTCCTCAATAATCTCCTCGTTTGGTTCTTTTACGCCTCTTCTCACGTACCAAGCTGGATGTTTAAGGTAAAGGGCTTCAAAACCGAGCTTTTTTAAAGCCTTGTGTGCGGTTCTGCCAACAGCAAAAAGTGCCTTGGGCTTGATAATGTCGAGCTCCCTTTCTAAAAGCTCCAACTCCTTTTTCCCAAATCCCCTCAGCTTATTTTCTGGCGGATTGCATTTAACGACGTTGGTGATGTACACAAAGTCAGGATTTATTCCAAGGGAGAAGAACGTTTTTCTAAGCAGCATCCCAGAGGCATCTCGGTAAAAACATATCCCCGTTAAGCCGCATCCTTTCCTCCCGGGGGCTTCTCCAACTAGAGCAACTTTTGACCCGGCCCAGCCGTTTGCAAATGGCAAACCTTCAAAGGCTTTTATTTTTAGCTGGTATTCGTAGCACTCCTCACTGCAGAACCTCAAAGGTTCTTTAAGGAATTCGTGATACAACCCCTCAAGCTCGCGGGCTATTTTCCCATCTTCTTCATTTTTAACCAAAAACCTTTCTTTTGGATTATAAATGGTTTTAGCATAAACTCCATAGGTTTTCTCGTCTAGGGAAAGAAAGTCTTTCCAGGTCTTCAGGATTAGAGGCATGGTCTTGAAGTTTCTTGGGTTTATGTAAACCTCCCCGATCTTTCTCAACTTTTCAAATTTCAGCAACATGCATATAAATTAAGCTCCGCATTTATATCAATGATGGTCAAGCTGGAATACTTTACAATAGGCACAAGCAGTCACGTGAGTGGTCTATGTCACAGTATAATCAGGGGAGAAGTCTTCACAACTTGCTTACTTGGATGTGCTTACTGCTATGCAAGGTGGTATAGAGGCCCTCACGGAAGTCCTAGACCTATTTTTGATATTCTTAGACTAATCAAAGCTTTGGGAAAACTCGTGGAAAAGAACATTCCGGCAACTCCGGTTAGGTTTTCGGCTCTAAGTGATCCATTTCAACCTCCAGCCAAAATAACGCTCAAAGCCCTTAAGCTGGCATACAAGCTCAAAGTCCCAGTGATTGTGAATACAAAGCTTTATCCCTCAGAAAAACACTTCAAAGTCCTTGAAGATTTGGCATCTGAAGGATTGTTGGTTCTTCAAGTCAGCATAACGGCAGAGAAAGGCGCTAAGGAAGTTAGAATTCTTGAACCTCTAGCAAGTCCAATTGAAGAAAGAATAAAGCTGGTAGAAAAGGCAAGTAATGCTGGAATCCCAACTGTAGTGAGGATCCAGCCCTTAATCCCTGGGTTGAGCGATAGGAATGTAGAAAACTTCCTAGATGAAATTGCCTGGGCTGGTGCTAGGATGGTTGTAATAGAGTTTCTCAGGATTGAAAAAGAGGCGTTTGAGTTTTATAAAAAGCTTTTTTCAAGCTATAGCGAGGTTTACAGCAAAGAGTGGGAATCATACCTGCCAAGAACATCGAATGAAGAAGCACCCCTTATCCAAGTTCCTCTTGAGTACAAACTCAAAACTGCGGAATTATTTGCGAGGGAATCCAAAAGGAGAAGCCTAGCATTTGCAACGTGCAAAGAAGGCCTCTTCAATTTCCACGAGCCTAAAACCATTGACTGCTGTGGAATGAGCTTTTTAGAGGTTGAGTGGACGAGGAGACCGACGCTGTGGGACTTATATCTAGAGGCTCACGAAAATGGAAAAGCGGGAGCCGAGGACTTATGGGAAAGATGCGAAAGAGAAGGGCTTTTGTGTGGTGAACGTTTGAAGCTGTACCCTTCTTGGTTTTCGAGGGATTTTAACGCCCATGAAAAGAGACTGAAAAGCATTTTAAAGAAGCCTGAGTTAGTTGAAAAACTCGCCCCAGCCCTAAAATACACCGGCGGGCACTACGTAATTAACGAAAAAATCAAATAATTCGGGCCCACCTGCGGCTTTGCATTGATTGGAGCGATTAAGATTTTAGTTTCTTCTAAATCTTGCTTCCCACCAGAGGAACAGAAAGAGGAATATAAAGATGATCGTGGTGTAGTAGCTAACTGTGAATGGAACTACTCCCGCTAGGCCCAAAGTATATAGAAAAGCCAGCACTATAACAACTGGAAGCAGCAATCTATACAATCTCTTTCTTTCCATCTTCTCACCGAGTGTAATAACTGCACCAATTTTTAAATATTCCGAGATTCAGGAAATAAAAAATAAATGACAAGACTAGCCAGAAGTTGCTTCACAGACCAATGGTTGGGCTTCGATGTTAAACGTGTCTGGGTGTAAAAATCCTGCAATTTCTTCCAGCCCCTCCACTATTCTCGGGCTTGGTCTTGAAACGATGTCATCACTGCTTAGGGTGTAAACTCTTCCATTTTTCACTGCATCTGTGCTGGCGAGGGGGCTATCGCATAAGCCGTCTGCCGTTATGCCTGCATTTGGAGGAAGTATTATTACCTCAGGATTTCTTGCAATAACTTCCTCAACACTAACTTGCGGCCATCCTTGGGCATCTTTAAATATGTTCTCCCCTCCTGCAAGAGCTATAAGCTCATCAATAAATGTTCCATTACCCGCGGTAATTAGCGGATCCCACCAGACGATGTACAGCACTCTGGGCTTCTCTTTGTTCTCTACCTTTTCTTGGATGCTACTTATCTTTTCTTTCATCTCCATTATTGTTTTTTGAGCCTGATCCTCTCTGTTGGTAACATTTCCCAAGAGCTCGACTGCTTCATAAATCTCCTCTATACTCTGGGGCTCTACTATAAGAACCGGAGCTATCTTTTCCAGCTGATCTATGTATTTAAGGTGATATTTGAGCCCAATTATAAGATCAGGATTTAAAGAGGCAATTATTTCAATATTCGGCTCCATGTCACCTACAATTGTTCTCCCTTCTTGTACATTATCTGGATAGTTGTCCCATTTTGTAATCCCGACGACCTTATCAAGGGCGCCTATGAAGTAGAGGGTTTCCGTTATGCTTGGGGCCAAGGAGATAATCCTCTGTGGTTCTTTCTCTATTGTAACTTCTCTTCCAGCGAAATCAACGACCTTTAGAGGATAACGAGAGTGGGGTTGGGTTTCACTAAGTGTAGTCGGTGTGGTTGTGGGGGTAGCTTTCTCTTCGACGCTTTCCGTTGTAGTTGGCGTGAGTTGAGTTTGCCCGATGCATCCAGCGACAATAACACCAAACACTAGCAATGCTAACAGGATGCCCATCTTTCTCATACCCTCTCACCTGGATAATTTGTCCAGCAATAATAAACGGGGAGGGTATATAAACCTTTGGATAATTTGTCCAAAGTGATACTTGGGATTGTGAGATATGGGGAATGCTAAAGCAGATTTAATGCTGAGAACAAGTTGCCACAGGCGGAGAGTAAAAACAGACGGGATAACTATTTGATAAGAAATCAAACTTGAGAATGCTTGTTATTGGCAAATACTCCATAAAAGAGGTAGAAGGAAAATTCAAAATATTTACTTCAGAGTGTTGAGAGAACCTTGGTTGTAACGTCGTTTCCTTCCTTATCGTAGATTCTGTAGTAGCACTTGCATGGGAACTTCATGCTTGCCCTTTTCATTGCAGCGAGGGCAAACTTAAGGTGCTGTCTGTTAACTCTAACAGTGAGGATTTTTTGATCCTTCTTAAGCCTTGCAGCCAGTCCAATTGGCTTTCCAAAGGGTCTCCTCATACCGTTTCCGTAACGGTCTGCTTTTCTTCCAGTAGCCATTGGGTTTTCCCTGAGCACTTGGAATGGGTAAACTCTAATCTTGAAGTGGAAGTTGCTTCTACCAACGTTCTTGGTAAGGAATCTGTTGAGCTGTGTTCTTGCAGCCTCAAGAGCGTTTTGTCTGATCTGAACTGGTTCAGCAGTGTGGAGGCTAACCTCAAATTCGAAATCTCCAGCAGGGTTTCCCATATCGAAGATGGTAATTCTCGGCCCAGGTGCACCTCTAATGTATTCCCTTCTTGTGTAAGCAGGTTTGTCAACGTATCTGTCAATCTTGGCTGGTCTCAGAGCCATACCTCTCACCTCCCAAATGAGCGTAATCTAAAGGTAAGCACTTTCCCCAGCTTATAAAAGTTTTGGATTTTTGACTTGAAAGCTTTTTGGTGATGAATATATAAAGGTTTTTATAACCAATGAGCTATCATTCAACTGGGTGGTACTATGCAGTTCGAGGATGCATATAAGGAAGTTTATGAAATAGTAAAGCCAAGATACAAACTTTTCACAGCCGGGCCAGTTGCCTGTTTTCCAGAAGTTCTTGAAATAATGAAGGTTCAGATGTTCAGCCATAGATCAAAGGAATACAAACAAATGCACGTTGATACAGTCGAAAGGCTCAAAAAATTCCTTGAAGTTGAGAAGGGAGAAGTTCTCCTCTTCCCAAGCTCCGGAACTGGAGTAATGGAAGCAAGCATTAGAAACGGAGTCAGCAAAGGTGGAAAAGTTCTTGTAACAATAATAGGAGCTTTCGGAAAGAGGTACAAGCAGGTTGTTGAAACCAACGGAAGGAAAGCCGTAACACTTGAATATGAACCCGGAAAGGCCGTAAAGCCTGAGGATCTCGACGAAGCATTGAAGAAAAACCCCGATGTTGAGGCTGTAACGATAACCTACAACGAAACCTCCACAGGTGTTCTTAACCCACTTCCTGAGCTGGCCAAGGTAGCAAAAGAACACGACAAGCTTGTTTTTGTTGATGCCGTAAGTGCAATGGGAGGAGCAGATATAAAGTTCACCAAGTGGGGACTTGACGTTGTCTTTGGAAGCTCCCAAAAAGCCTTTGGTGTCCCACCGGGATTGGCCATTGGTGCTTTCAGTGAGGAGTTTATTGAAATAGCCAATAAGATGGAAGAGAGAGGCTGGTACTTTGACATTTCAAGGTACATAAAAGTCCAAAAGGAGAAGCAAGGGCCGCCTTCAACTCCAGCAATGCCTCAAGAGTTCGGCTTAAACGTTGTGCTCAGAATAATTGAGAAGATGGGCGGAAAAGAAAAGTGGCTCGACATGTACAAGAAGAGAAGCGAAATGATAAGAAACGGCGTAAGGGAAATTGGCTTAGAGATTCTTGCAGAGCCAGGATACGAGAGCCCAACAATAACTGCAGTGCTAACTCCAGAGGGCATTAAGGGTGACCAAGTCTACAACGCAATGCGCGAAAGAGGCTTCGAGCTTGCCAAGGGATACGGTGAAGGAATAAAGGAGAAGACCTTCAGAATTGGAAACATGGGTTACATGACCTTTGAAGACATTGAAGAGATGCTCCAGAACCTGAAAGAAGTAATAGAAGAATTAAAAGCAAAAGTCTAAGCAATTTTCTCCAGCTCTATTTTTCCTTCTTTTTGAACAACTCTGTATATCGCGTTCACCCTTCTGAGGCTGCTCGTCATGTCCCTGTAAAGCTCAATAATGAGTTCAAACCTTGCAAGAACGTCATCGTTTATTCCAAGCCAGTGCTTTATCTCATCGATTAGGTCTCTCGAAAGGACGAGCGAGGATATTACGAATGGATAGTCGTCAATTATCTTATCAAGCAAGTACGGGACGTCAATCGTGTGGAGCGTATCTATAACAACGTAATCTGGGTCGAGTTTTCTAATTTCATCTATGACCTCTTTGGTTCTGCTTTTGGTGCTCTTTTCGTTGAATTCGGTGTTTATTACATGGATGTTCTTTTTAAAGGGCTTGAACTCTCCGTAAGCAGTGACAACGGCTATCTTCCAGTCCTCGGGAATAAGGTGCATCATAGCTTCGATCAGCTTTGTTTTACCCGCCCTACTCGCTCCAACTACGAGCATGTCTTCCTTCCTTAATAGGGACTCCTTAATAACTTCCAGCTGGTGTTCACTTATAGTCCCGTATCTCAGAAGATCTTCTGGTGTAAAGATATACACGCCCATTTTTGCTCACCAAAATATATTTGGAGGTTGGAGGTTATTAAATTGTTTGTGGATTGCCTCGGTTGAGCATAAATGGGTTTAGTTAATTTTTTAAACCCTAGCTTTTATCCCAACATGAACTCATGAGGCTCTCTCAAAAAATGCGGGTTTCCCGCGTGAGAGAGCTGAGGTTTAGAGAAACCTTTAAAAACCCACCTTGATGAATAGACTTAGGTATAACTTTGGAGGTGTGTTAAGATGGCAAAGGAGAAGCCACACGTTAATATAGTGTTTATCGGACACGTAGACCACGGAAAGAGTACAACAATCGGTAGATTGCTCTTCGACACCCAAAACATCCCAGAGCAGATCATCAAGAAGTTCGAGGAAATGGGTGAAAAGGGTAAGTCATTCAAGTTCGCTTGGGTCATGGACAGACTCAAGGAAGAGAGAGAAAGAGGTATTACAATTGACGTTGCCCACACCAAGTTCGAGACTCCACACAGGTACATTACCATTATCGACGCTCCAGGTCACAGAGACTTCGTTAAGAACATGATTACAGGTGCCAGCCAGGCTGACGCTGCAGTTCTCGTCGTCGCCGCCACAGACGGTGTCATGCCACAGACAAAGGAGCACGCATTCCTTGCAAGAACACTCGGTATCAACCACATAATCGTTGCAATTAACAAGATGGACATGGTCAACTACGACGAGAAGAGATTCAAGGAAGTTGCGGCTCAAGTCGAGAAGCTTCTCAAGATGCTCGGCTACAAGAACTTCCCAATCATCCCAATCAGCGCTTGGGAAGGCGACAACGTAGTTAAGAAGAGCGACAAGATGCCCTGGTACAACGGCCCAACACTCTTCGAGGCTCTTGACCAGATCCCAGAGCCAGAGAAGCCAGTTGACAAGCCACTCAGAATCCCAATCCAGGATGTTTACTCAATTAAGGGTGTCGGTACAGTCCCAGTCGGTAGAGTTGAAACCGGAAGACTTAGGGTTGGAGACGTAGTCATCTTCGAGCCAGCATCAACAATCTTCCACAAGCCAATACAAGGTGAAGTTAAGAGCATTGAGATGCACCACGAGCCACTTGAGGAAGCTCTCCCAGGTGACAACATTGGTTTCAACGTCAGAGGTGTTAGCAAGAACGACATAAAGAGAGGTGACGTTGCTGGACACACAACCAACCCACCAACAGTCGTCAGACCAAAGGACACCTTCAAGGCCCAGATCATCGTTCTCAACCACCCAACAGCTATTACAATTGGTTACACACCAGTCCTCCACGCTCACACCACACAGGTTGCAGTTAGATTCGAGCAACTCTTAGCCAAGCTCGACCCAAGAACAGGTAACATCGTTGAAGAGAACCCACAATTCATCAAGACCGGTGACTCAGCTATCGTTGTCCTCAGACCAACCAAGCCAATGGTCATCGAGCCAGTCAAGGAGATACCACAGCTCGGTAGATTCGCTATCAGAGACATGGGTCAAACAGTCGCAGCAGGTATGGTTATATCCATCCAGAAGGGCGAGTGAAGACCCTTCTTTAGTATTTTCCCTTTAAATTATTACTTTATTTCCGCCAGAGCATAAAGAGGTGGCAAGAATGCAAAAAGCAAGAATTAAGCTCGCGAGCACAAACATAAGTGCTCTTAATGATGTTACAGACCAGATCAAGCAAATTGCAGAGAGAACAGGAGTCAGAATGAGCGGCCCAATCCCACTTCCAACTAAGAGGATAAGGATAACAACAAGGAAGAGCCCAGATGGAGAGGGAAGTGCAACTTTTGATAGATTTGAACTTAGAGTTCACAAGAGGCTCATAGACATCGAAGCCGATGAGAGGGCCATGAGACAAATCATGAGAATTCGCGTTCCTGAAGATGTGACAATCGAAATTGAGCTCATCTCATGACTCTCATTATTTTTAGCGCCGGGGTAGCCTAGCCTGGGAAGGCGCGGGCCTGGAGAGCCCGTGGGCGTCAAGCCCGCCAGGGTTCAAATCCCTGCCCCGGCGCCAACACCCTTATAAACTTCTTCTTCTCATCTCCTTTGGTGAATAAAGCAATGGAGGACTACCTCAAGCTTATCCCCAAGAGAAATGATGAAATTGAATTAAAGAAAATTGAAGGCAAATACTATCTCTTAATCCCCATGAAATCCAAACTGGACTTTCTAGCAAGAAAGCTTCATGAAGATTACAGAAGGATAGAACTCGACGAGATAAGTGTCTTTGTATGGGAACTTTGTGACGGCACAAGAACAATAGAACAAATAGGGAAAAAACTAAAGGAGAAATTTGGAGAAAGTGTTGAACCTCTCTACGAAAGGCTCATAACATTTATTCTCGAGTTGTACAAGAGAAACCTTATACTTCTGGGTGGATGGGATGAACAAAGAGACTGAAGGGACCCTTTTAGCCCTTCTTGGTATGCTTCTTTACGGACTGGAACCGGTGGTAATTAAGGCAAACCCTGCAAATCCAATGAGCTTTGCGGCGTTTTCTGCACTCATAGCATCTTTAATACTCTGGCCAATCGTTTTACTCACCTCCAGCTGGAGAGAAGCAAAAGAAAATCCCCAATACATCCCAAAGGCGTTTTTAGTAGGGGTATTTGGCACTGCACTGGCTTATATATCCTACTCCTATGGGGCTCAACTAAGCACCGCAATAAACGCCTCTCTCATAACAAGAGCGGAAGTTCTCTTCTCATTTGTCCTCGCGTATATTTTCCTGAAGGAGAAGATAACCAAAGAGCAACTCTTCTGGTCATTCTCAATCCTTACTGGGTTATTTCTGGTAATAACGCAGGGAAGAACAATAATTCCGAGGAAAGGAGATTTCCTTCTCTTACTAGTTCCTCTATTCTGGCAGAGCGGGCATGTGATAGCAAAAAAACTTCCATACAGCCCGTTTCTTATAGCAGCTTTTAGAAATACCTTTGGGGGCTTCCTGCTCTTTTTGCTTGCACTTCCATTCGGACTTGAGTTCTCAAAGATTGCCATAGCCGAGGGCATAATACTCTCCTTTGGCCAAGTGATATGGTACCTCGCAATAAAGCGAATAAACCTCTCAAAGGCAACAGCTATAATAACTCCTGCACCGGCTGTTGCTATAGGGATTGCAATTCTCATGGGGGAGAAGTTTACCCTTTATCATCTCGCAGGGTTCATTCTCATAACTCTTGGAACCTTCATGGTCAGCAGAATTAAAAGCGAATTAAAAGAGCCTGCTCAATAGCTCCTCTGCCTTTTCTGGAACCCTAAGGCGCACGTAAGAATCGTCCAAAGGTTTGAAGACTGAGCCTCTCACAGTCAATATTTTCTTTTGAAGGAAATAGTGATAAGTATCCCCGGAGCCCCACAGAAGCATTATTGGAGTCTGCATGTGAGTTTCGGCTATTTGAAATTCTTTCTTAAGAGCATTGATAATTTTCTTTTTTATGAGAGCTATCCGTTTTCTGCTTTCATTTAGAAATTTTTCATCGTTAAGTGCTTCAACCGCCAAGATCTCTCCAATCTTGCTTATTGGAAATGGCAAATCAACCTTTCTATAAAGCTCTCTGAGATCCTGGTCTTTTATAACGGCGTAGCCTACCCTCATGGATGCCAATCCAAAGCCCTTCGAAAAAGAGCGTATAACTATCAGATTGTCGTAATCAAGGTTTATCGCTGACTCTTCTTTTTCAATAAAGCCCCCATAGGCTTCATCTACCAGAACCAAGACCTCTTTTCTCTCGGCCTCTTGAACAATTTCCTCAACTTCTCTGAGCCTTAACGCCTGTCCAGTGGGATTGTGGGGATTATCAAGGTAAAAAAGAGAATAATCCGAATTAAGAGCATTTACGACTTCACCAACATCAATTTTAAATCTGTTTTCTTTTTGTAGGGGGACCGCTTCATAAAACCCTCCCATAGCAAGTACATCGCTTATATACCTTGTATATTGCGGAGAAACTCCCAGAACTTTGTAGCCTTGAGTTATAACAAACTTGTTCACCTTTTCAAAGCATCCAATGCTTCCAGCGCCGAAGAAAATGCTCTCCTTATCTATGTCCCAGTAATCGGCGAGAGCATTTCTGAGATGACTATATCTCACATCCGGATATGCAGAGAGATCTATATCCAAGTTTTTCAGCTTTTCTTTTACCTTTTCGGAGGTTCCAAATGGATTTGTACCAAGGGAGCAGTCAAGGAATCCTGACCCAGTTTCAATTTTGTCTGCATAACCTCCGGGCACTTCGAGAGTGAAAAGTTCTCCACGGACTTTAAAGCTCTTCTTCACTAACCTCCTCTCCCAATAGACGCTCTATAACTTTTCTTCTCTTCTTTTCAAACTCTTCCTTATCGAGGAACTCCCAATAATGTTCCCTGCCTGGGAATTTGCCCTCTTTGACTTCACTCCTATAGACCTCAAGCGCCTGCTGAATTATGCTCCTTAAATTCGCATATTTCTTTACAAAGGGCGGTACATGCTCATAAATTCCGAGAAGGTCGTGCCACACCAAAACCTGACCGTCTACATGAGGGCCGGAACCAATCCCTATTGTTGGTATTTTGACTTCCTCAGTTACCAACTTAGCAACATCCGCCAGAACAAACTCCAAAACGATTGCAAAGGCTCCCGCCTTTTCCAATGCCTTTGCGTCCCTAAGTATCTCTTCTATCTCTTCCTCGGTCTCCCCTACTATGCGGTATCCACCCAAGCGAAGGTATCTTTGAGGAGTCAAGCCAGTATGTCCCATGACAGGTATTCCTGCTCTAACGAGCTTTTTAACGAGCTTCCTGTGGTCATAGCCTCCTTCAATTTTCACTGCATTAGCACCAGCCTGAATCAACCGAGCAGCGTTTCTCATACCCTCTTCTACGGTTACTTCATAACTCATAAATGGCATGTCAGCCAGAACGAGCCCCCTTTTAACGGCCTTTGCAACTGCCCTCGTGTGATATACCATCTGTTCCATTGTTACGTTGAGAGTGTTTTGTTCACCATAAACTACCATACCAAGAGAATCTCCAACAAAAATAATGTCGATCTTAGCTTTATCTGCCAGAAGAGCTGATGGATAATCATATGCAGTGACCATTGTGATTTTTTCCTTTCCTTTCATTTCCATAATCTTCTTTGGTGTTATCTCTCTCATGGCAAATCCCCTAAAGCCTAATAAACTTGGAAGAATATTAACCTATCGGGTGAGAGAATGAAGAGGTGGGAGCACTTTGAACACACTGCGGATATTGGGATAAGAGGGTACGGTGATACTCTTGAAGAGGCTTTTGAAGCTGTTGCAATAGCACTTTTTGATGTGATGGTTGACGTAAGAAAAGTGGAAAAGAAAGAAGTGAGAGAAATCGAGGTCGAGGGAGAAGACCTATATTCTTTACTTTACAACTTCCTTGAAGAACTCCTAATTCTTCATGACACAGAAGGGCTCGTATTTGTAGACTTTGACGTCAAGATAGAGAAAACCGATAAGGGATACAAGTTGAAAGCAAAGGCCTACGGAGAGAAACTAAGCGAAAAACACGAACCAAAAGAGGAAGTCAAAGCTATAACCTACCATGAAATGGAGATAAAACAGCTCCCCAATGGAGAATGGATGGCACAGCTTGTTCCGGATATCTGAGGTGGTTAAATGGAAGAGGTCTCCAAGATAAACAAGGCATTCTACGAGAGATACCAAAGACTGGACGACGGAAAAGAGTTCTGGGAGTTCATGATGGCACCTTTAAGGCAGAGCATAAGAATCAACACTTTAAAAGCTCCCTTAGAATACGTCAAGGCAAGATTAGAGGAGAGGTATGAGCTCGAACCAATCCCTTGGGTAAAGGAAGGCTTCTTTATCAATACAAGGGACTTTGGGGAGATGATAGAATACGCCCTTGGGTTGGTTTTCCCCCAAGAAGCCTCATCGATGATACCGCCTGTGGTTTTGGAACCCAAACCGGGAGAACTTGTCCTCGACATGGCAGCTGCTCCAGGAGCTAAAACAACCCAAATAGCACAGTATATGGAGAATGAAGGGTGCATAATAGCGAATGATTTAAAAAGATGGCGGGCTAATATTTTAATAGCAAACCTAAACCGATTTGGAGTGCTTAACACAGAGGTTACCGTCAAAGATGGCACGTACTTTTCACGATTCGAAAATACATTCGACAAAATACTTCTCGATGCACCCTGCTCAAGTGTGGGAATGATAAGAAAGAGCTTCAAATTCCTAAGGGACTGGAGCATGAAGAAAGTTATACGGTATTCCAACATTCAGAAAAAGTTGATAATCGCCGCCTACAAAGCCCTAAAGCCCGGTGGGACTTTGGTATATTCCACCTGTACCATAGACCCCCTCGAAAACGAAGAAGTCGTTGACTATCTCCTAACCAAAACCGACGCCAAACTGGGGAAAATCAAGCTGCCTCTAAAGTCAACGCCACCTGTTTTGGAGTTTGAAGGAAGGAAGTACTCCGAGGAGGTGAGAAAGTGTCTTCGCATTCATCCACAGGACAACAACACGGAAGCATTCTTTGTAGCGAAGATAAGGAAGCCATGAGCAAAAAAGTTAAAGAAATGCTGTTAGGGCAGTACGGCTACGCCCCAGAAGATTTAATTTTTGAGGTAAAAAGAAGCAGAAGAGTTTATGCCTATAAGCCATGTGAATTTGACCCAAAAACTCGCACAGATAGAGGGGTCTATTTTGGAAAAATTGAAAGTGATGGAATAAGATTAACAATAGAAGGAAGCTTCTTGGTCGGCCCAAAAGCTACGAAAAATGTTGTTGAAGTTTGTGAAGAAGAAGCAAAACGTTGGCTAAGCGGAGAAGACCTGAACATCCCAACTGAAGCGAGAGGATGGGTAATACTAAAATGGGGACTCTACTACCTTGGCTGCGGAAAAGCAAAAGACGGTATTATCAAAAATTATGTGCCAAAAGAAAGGAGAATAAGCCTCGAATAACGCAATCTTTTAAAATTTTGAAAAATATTTAGGTTATGGGGGTGAGGGGATGCAAATCCCATTAAAAAGAATAGACAAAATTAGGTGGGAAATCCCAAAGTTCGATAAGAGAATGAGAGTCCCAGGAAGAGTTTATGCAGATGATGTGCTAATCCAAAAAATGAGAGAAGATAGAACCTTGGAGCAGGCAGCCAATGTTGCCATGCTGCCAGGAATCTATAAGTATTCTATTGTCATGCCTGATGGTCACCAAGGTTATGGTTTCCCAATTGGCGGCGTAGCGGCTTTTGACGTGAAAGAAGGTGTCATAAGCCCCGGAGGCGTCGGATATGACGTGAACTGCCTTGCCCCTGGCTCAAAACTCCTCACGGAGCACGGATACTGGGTTAGAGTCGAGGAAATGCCCGAGAAGTTCAAGCTCCAAGGTGTTAGGGTCTACGACATTGATGAGGGACACAACGATTTCTCCGAAGTGGCCTTCGTTGCCGAGAGAGAAGTAGAGGAGAACGAGCTCGCGGTCAGAATCATCACCGAATCTGGGAGGGTCATCGAGGGTAGCGAGGACCATCCTGTTTTAACTCCGCAGGGCTACGTCTACCTCGGCAACATTCGAGAGGGCGACGAGGTTCTGGTCTATCCCTTCGAGGGCGTCGAGTTCGAGGAGAGAAGGGGCGTTCTCCTGAGCGAGGAGGACTTTGAGGGCGAAGACGAGCAGGTAGTGAAGTTCCTGAAGGAAAGAAAGCTCTTGCCCCTCCGCTGGGAAGACCCGAGGATAGGAACCCTCGCGAGAATCCTCGGCTTTGCTTTCGGCGACGGCCACCTCGGTGAGATGGACGGCAGGCTCTACCTGAGCTTCTACGGAAAGGAGAAAACGCTGAGGGAGCTCAAGAAAGACCTTGAAAGGCTAGGCGTAAACTCCAACCTCTACGTGCGAGAGAGAGACTACCGCATTGAAACGGTGAGCGGTGAGTACGAGGGCAGAAGCGTCTCGGCAGAGCTGAGGGTCACCTCAAGGAGCTTCGCCCTGCTCATGGAGAAGCTCGGGATGCCGAGGGGCAGAAAGGCTGAGAAGGCATACGGCGTCCCAGAGTGGGTCAAAAGGGCTCCACTCTGGGTGAAGCGGAACTTCCTTGCAGGACTCTTCGCGGCGGACGGAAGCATCGTAGAGTTCAAAGGTAACACCCCACTGCCGATAAACCTCACTCAATCAAAAGCTGAGGAACTTGAGGAGAACCTCAAAGCTTTCATGGACGAGATAGCGGAACTCCTGGCGGAGTTTGGTATTAAGACGACGGTTTACAGGGTGAAGTCAAAGAAGGGCGTTACCTACAGGCTCGCCCTAGTCGGGGAGGAGAGCATCAAGAACTTCCTCGGAAGAATAAACTACGAGTACGACATTGAGAAGAAAAGCAAAGGCTTAATCGCCTACGCTTACCTGAAGTTCAAGGAGTGCGTTAAGGAAGCGAGGAAGAAAGCCGCCAAGACCGCAAGAGAAGTTTACATGGAGACGGGAAGCGTGACAAAGGGACACAAGGCCGTCAAAGATATTGTAAACAAACGTTTCGTCGAAAGGACCATTTACGAAGGGAACAGAGAACCGCGCGTTCCGAAGGACTTCCCGACCTTTGAGGAGTTCGCAAGGAAAAATGGCTATGAAGGTGGCTTTGTCGCCGAGCGTGTCATCAGGATCGAGAGAGTTAAACCGAGCTATGAAAGGTTCTACGACATCGGCGTTTACCACAGTGCCCACAATTTCATAGCCAATGGGGTAGTTGTCCACAACTGTGGTGTCCGCCTTATCCGCACAAACTTAACGGAGAATGAAGTTAGACCAAAAATCAAACAGCTCGTGGACACTCTCTTCAAGAACGTTCCAAGTGGACTTGGAAGCAAAGGAAGGATTAGGCTCCACTGGACTCAGCTTGATGACGTCTTGGCAGATGGTGCCAAATGGGCTGTTGACAACGGCTACGGCTGGAAAGAAGATTTAGAGCACTTAGAAGAAAACGGGAGAATGGAAGGTGCGAATCCAGATGCAGTAAGCCAAAAAGCAAAGCAAAGAGGGGCTCCACAATTGGGATCTTTAGGAAGTGGAAACCACTTCTTGGAGGTACAGGTGGTTGATAAAATCTTTAATGAGCAAATTGCCAAGGTATATGGCCTATTCGAAGGACAAGTTGTGGTTATGGTGCATACAGGTTCGAGAGGCCTTGGGCACCAGGTGGCAAGCGACTACTTGAGGATTATGGAAAAAGCTAACAGAAAATACAACGTACCATGGCCTGACAGAGAACTCGTAAGCGTTCCATTCCAAACGGAAGAAGGTCAAAGATACTTCAGTGCAATGAAAGCTGCAGCAAACTTCGCATGGGCCAACAGGCAGATGATTACTCATTGGGTAAGGGAAAGCTTTGAAGAGGTCTTCAGACAAAAAGCCGAGGACTTGGAGATGAGCGTTATTTACGACGTTGCCCACAACATAGCCAAAGTTGAAGAGCACGAGGTTGATGGAAAGAAAGTCACGGTTGTAGTACACAGAAAAGGTGCCACAAGGGCATTCCCAGCAGGACATGAAGCAGTGCCCAGAGCCTACCGCGATGTTGGCCAACCAGTTCTCATTCCCGGTTCGATGGGTACGGCAAGCTACGTGCTTGCTGGCGCTGAGGGGTCGATGAAAGAAACCTTTGGTAGCACATGCCACGGTGCTGGAAGAGTTTTGAGCAGACATGCAGCAACGAGACGGTTTAGAGGAGACAAACTTAGAAACGAGCTCATGCAGAAGGGAATCTACATCAGGGCAGCAAGCATGAGAGTTGTAGCAGAGGAAGCTCCAGGAGCTTACAAGAACGTCGACAACGTTGTTAACGTTGTGCATGAAGCGGGAATAGCGACCCTAGTAGCAAGGATGAGGCCTATCGGAGTTGCAAAAGGTTGAATTTGGTCCTCACATTCTCAATCTCTTCTATTTATTTTAAGTCGCTTGTCATGAACTTCATGTAGGCTATGCTAAAAGGCAGTAAAAGCTGTACAATCATCATGGCAAGGCTGTTTATAGTCAATGGTAGGGATTCGCTTAAGGGCAAATAATTCCGAGCAAGTCTCTCGCCCGCAAAAGCCCCCATTATTAGTTGTGTATAATGGTGAGCTGGAGTTATAAAGTAGAGCCTTCTTTTCCATATCTCCAGTTTGTATTTCCACTCTTCCGCCGCTGGGCATGAAAAGTCATCAACTCCAATTTGCTGAAGCCCTTGGGGTGTTTGAACTGGTTTCACTCTTAGCGAGCAATAGGGCATGTCACCAGCCATTTTATATGCTGCCTCGTTAACGATAACTGGATATGCTATTGTAAAAAATACGGTTAGGATTACCGCGAGGAACATTGCAGTTTCTGCCTTCTTTAAAAGCGTGGAGAGGAGAATTCCAAGACTTAAGAAGGTAAGCATGTAAATAAGCGTGTAAATTGACGCCAAAAGGGCTCTTACTATCGAAGCACCATCTATGGGAACTCCAATTATGAGGAGGTATCCTATCGAGAAGGTATAGCCAATAAAAACCACTACCACTAATGCAAATCCGTTTCCGATAAATTTGCCGTTTATCACTTGATCCCTATAAACTGGATGGCTCAGGAGCACTTTTATCGTCCCCTCTTCTATCTCTCGATTTAGGGAATCAGCCCCCAGAATTGCGCCAATGAGTGCCCCAAAAACCGTGAGCACCATTAGGTTTGTGGTTATGGACATTGAGACTGGGGTCATCGCAACTTCGCCCCTAACACCATACACCTCCAGACTCTCAACGCTTATCCTGCCAGCTTGATTTATCATCTGGTCTTTTGAAGCGTGGCTGATAAGGAATATTAAGAGGATGTAAAAGATAAGAAGGCCTACGAAACGCTTGCTCCTCACTGCCACGTAGAACTCCTTGAATGCTATGTTCAACTCCTTCATAACGCTACCTCCTTCCTATGCGCCTCATCATTAAGATAAGTCCCCCAAATGCCGCGATTAGGATTAGTATTCCAATGTAAGCAGAGCTTGAGCTCTGTGTTACCCTAACAGCAATTTGAGTACTAACTTGCGCTTGGTCTCCTTTTCCAGTAATGGTTATTTGATACGTTCCAGCAGGGGCTGTTTCTGGGACTTTTATCGTAATGGCCAGACGTTCTCTTATTTCCCTTGGTTGTGTTGCCATGTTGCCTTCCCCAGAATAGGGCGATTTGAGTTCTGGAATCACTTGGGGGGCAACTTTAACGTCCCACCCTTTGGGAGCGCTTATTTCAAATTTTATGTTCGTTATTGAAGCGGTTCCAGCGTTTTCAAGAGAGACATAAGTGACTCCTTCTTTACCTGCCTTAACGCTCAGGGCAGGGGTTTCGGGATACATCTCGAATCTGTATTCCCCGATAAGCTTTACTACGAGGCCTATCTTTTTCTGCAGCCCGGAAGAGCTTTTGACGGCAATCGTTAGGTTATATTCCCCCGGCTGGGCGTTGAAAGGTGGGATTAATTTTAGAGCAACCTCCTTTGATTCCCCTGAATTGAGTTTTATACTTCTCACGGGACTTTCCGCATAGTAAAATTCAGCTGACCATTCCTTTGGAATGTCTAAAAGAGAAAGCCGGTACGTGTCCTCATTTTTTCCTAAATTCTTTACATTTAGCTTATAGACCCCTACCGATCCAGTGTTGACGGCTACTGTATCGCCGCTTCCCTCAAGCTCAAAATAATAAGGAAGCTTCGTTAGAGTTATCTCGAGAGTCTTTTCTTCCCCATCTTCAAGCGTGATATCTTTCTCAGCTTTTTCATAGCCTTCTTTTTCTACAGTAGCTGTATATATGCCGGGCTTAAGCTCTATTGTAGCTTTTCCATAGCTGTCAGTGAAGAAGGTTTTATTTCCAATGTGAATCTTCGCTTTTTGTAAAAAGCCACCCTCTTCATCCTTAACGTTTACGTGCAGTTTTGCGGGTTCTCCTTTGTGAGTTTTGTAAACAAAAACGCTTATGCTCTTTTCTATTCCATTTATTGAGAACCTTACCTGATGTTCGCCAAGCTCAGCACTCCTCGGAACTTCCACAAAAAGGACGACTTGTTCCTCTCCCTCTAAGAAAAATGACCTAACCCTCTGATTGTTCATAATGAAGTATGCATTCCAATCCATGGGCTTCTCTTTTACACTCACCTCTACAGTACCTTCTCCCCTAAGGGTTATCGGAAAAGCAACTTTTTGGCCAGCTTCACTTTCTATGGTAAGGAGCGGAATAATCACGTCAATACTATCCTCTTTAACCACGTTGAGACTTATCTCTTCGACCTCTTCACCAACCGCAAAGCGAACGCTCTTTGTCCCACTAACATCTTCTGGAACCTCCATAAGAAGGTCTAGAGTCACAGAGTCCCTAGGGGCTAAGAAAATCTCGTTGATCTCATACCTCCCGCCTTCATCAAGGATTTTAACTTCCCATCCCGCGGGCTTTGAGATGACCCTCAACTGCAGCTTCAAACCTTCATTACCGTTGTTCTTAACCTCTACGGGAATTTGAATCTGCTCACCAGCTTTTACTTTCAACCCCGTAAACGGACAATACACCTCATAATCTTTTCTCGCTTCCTTCCTTACCTCCGTATCAGCATGATAAACCTTCAAAATTCCTCTAACGTATTCTAACGCAAGATTACCATATATCCTAGTGGAATTCGTCTTTACCTCTATTTCCTCTCCGTTTATGTTCAGCAGCACGCTTTCATCACTCGCTTCAATTACCTCCAGAGAGTATCCAGCAATTTCAAAAGAAGCCCCTTCTTTAGGGCTGAACTCTTTCATTAAAGGGGGTTTATACTGTAGAGCTACAAAAATATCTCCATTTTCGACATCATAGCTTCCAAGAATAAGCCTTATGCTGCCAACTTCGGTGAAATTTCCTTGCCTTGCAATTTTCCTGATTTCATCATTTTCGTAGATTATAGCGTATGGCTTCATTTCCCTCTTTTCCAAGGTCACCTTTATCTGATACTCCCCCACAATCAGAGTTTCTCCGATTTTCACTCTCCCCTCAAACACCGTTATCCACGGCTGAGCGTTTGTGTAAGGAAAGCTTGAAAGCAAAAATAGAAAAACTACGAGAAAAGCCGTCTTTTTCATTTCAGTCCCTCCTCTTGTAAACAGTCCTTAAGAAAACATCCTCCAAACTGGGCTCTTCAACTTCAAGGCTTACAATAGTTGCTCCCTTCTTTGCAAGAAGCTCCGATAGCTGTTCCCTTATGTCTTCTTTCGCAAATATGATGGCCTTATTCTCACTCAACTTTTCTATCCTTATAGCTTCGGGCAGCTCGATTTGCGGAAGCTTCTGCTTTGTCTCGACCTTTATCGCATATCCCTCAAGCTCCATAAACCCCTTCCTTATTTCTTCTAGTGTCCCCAATGCTCTGAGCTTCCCTTTGACTATTATGCCCACCCTATCGCTGAGCTCTTCCACCTCGCTAAGTATGTGGGATGAGAAAAACACTGTCTTTCCTTTTTTGCGTTCTTCCCTAACGATGCTCTTTACGAGATAAGCCCCCTCGGGATCGAGGCCACTCGTAGGTTCATCAAGGATTAAAACTTCTGGGTCATTTATCAATGCTTGAGCAAGTAAGAGGCGCTGTTTCATGCCCTTCGAGAAGGTTTTAACTTTTCTGTATCTTACCTCCCACAGTCCAACGAGCTTTAAAAGTTCCTCAATGCGTTTTTCTTTTTCTGATTTGGAAAAGCTGTAAAAGTTGGCAAAGAACTCCAGGTTTCTCCATGCGGTTAGCTCTTCATAAAGGGTTGCATTCTCCGGCAAGAAACCAATCTTCTCCTTGACTTTTATCGGTTCCCTGAAAACATCGCTTCCAAGTATTCTCACGGTCCCCTTATCAGGGATTATAAGCCCAAGCATGCTCAAGATAGTAGTCGTTTTTCCAGCACCATTCGGCCCTAAAAATCCAAAGATTTCCCCACTGTTAACTTCAAAGCTCAATTTATCAACTGCCTTGAAGTTATTGTAGCTTTTGGTCAAATTCTCAACTTCTATGGCCTTCATACTACCACCCCCTCGCTTTGAGTCAACTATCTAATCTCCATCCTGGCAAATTTTGTATATGACACGGAGAAGGGAAAAATGGCGAGTATAACCAGTATCAGAACGTTTTCCCAAACCATGCCTAAACTCTCGGCTATGCTTCGTTCCTCGACCACGTTGCTTTCGTAAGCTAATGAAGAAACCACCTCATTTATTTGGGGTTTTCCACCAAAGAGTATCCTAATGATTTCTCCATAATGGTAATTTGGAGAGAAATAGAGTATTTTCTCAGTAGTTGCCACTATTTCACTCAACCACTGCTGGTAAGCCGGATCTTTGATAATAATCTCTTCAAGTTGCTCCTCAGTTAGGTTTGCTGCGTTTTCAGGAAGATTGGGAATAGGGGGAAGCCCAACGATAGCAAATGCCACTACACCAGCAATTGCTGAAAGCAAAAAGCTGAAGAATATAAACACAAAAACCGCCATCACAGTAGCGTTTTTAGATTTACCTATGAAGGTTGACATCAGAAGCCCCAAGCTTAGAAAGCCAACTCCATAGAGCAAGCTGAAAGGAAACGTCACCAAAAACATTGACAAATCTTTTTTAGTAATCGGGACACCCAAAACTAGCGCAAATGCCACTGTTATTACATAGAACAGCACCAAGGATAAGCCGAGAGTTAGAACTCCCCCTAAAAGCTTCCCAAGGAGTATCTGATCCCTGTACACTGGCTTTGAGACCATAACCTTTAAGGTTCCCCTTTCTTTCTCCCCACTTATTGCGGTAGCCCCCAAAAGAACACCCATCAAGGATATTGAGTAATTGAAGGCATTGGAAAAGCCCGAAAGGAAAAACATTTGGAAGGGCGTTTTATATAAATCCGCACTTACTCCAAGTTTCTTTGAACTGTATATCATCCCCAGAGAGAGCACCACAAAGAGTGCCACCATTATCTGGAATTTTCTTGTTCTAACATTGACTTCGAAATCTTTCACCGCAACGTTCACAGCCTTCACATTCATCACCAGTTCTTGAATAACAATTGATCCGTTTAAAATAATTACTCTTATGTGTAGTTGCAGCATTAAAACAAATCATGATTGCAGAAGAAAATTTTAAGTGGTGGTTAGATATTCATAAGAGGAAGGACTCGGAGTGACAAAAGTGGAAAAAACAGCTGTCTTTAGCTTGTCTCTAATTTTTCCTTGGGGGTGCTAGCTGCAACTTACGTGAATATCAAAAGAATAATTGTTAGGCCCTTACTTCTCGCCGTTATAGCCTCCGGAATCGCAGGAAGTCTCCTAGTTGCGTTCAGCTCGTCCTCCATAGAGCATGGAACTTTTGCGGTATTCCTTGGGATACTATTATGGGGGCACAAGGATCTGATGTTCGATAAATCCAACTTAATGAACAAGATATTGGCTCTGCTGTCTGTATTGAACTTCATCCTATTTGTTCTCGTGCTGTTAAGTTCTGCAAAATTTTAGTGAAAGAAAAGCTCGTGCAGCAATCATACCATCAAAGAAAAGGAAAAACAAAAAGATTCACTCTTTTTCCAATATCACGGCAGTACCATAGGCGAAAATCTCTGCTGCCCCGGAGGCAACTGCTGAAGTCATAAACCTAACTCCAATGATGCCGTTGGCTCCCATTTCCTTTGCATGCTGAATCATCCTCTGGAGTGCTACCTCCCTAGCCTCCGCAAGCATCTCGGTATATTCCTTAACTTCTCCACCTGCAATGTTTCTTAAACCGGCCAGTATATCTTTTCCTAAGTGTTTTGCCCTAACAGTTGCTCCCCTTGCGATTCCAAGGACTTTAACTACTCTATATCCCGGAACATTCTCAGTTGTAGAAAGAAGAAATTCTTCCATTTTCATCACCCAAATACTTCGAACTTCGAGGTAATTTTATATTCTAAAGCTTAAATACTTTTCTGGAATAATAAGAGGGGTGAAAAAATGGAACTAACACATGTAGATGAAAAAGGCGTGAAGATGATCGAAATAGGACACAAGGACGTAGTTTTCAGAAAAGCCGTTGCAAAGGGTAGGATAAGACTAAAACCCGAGACAATAAAACTTATTCGAGAAGGAAAGACAAAAAAAGGCAATGTAATTGCCACCGCACAGATAGCCGGCATCTTGGCAGTAAAAAGAACCTGGGAGCTAATCCCCCTCTGCCACCCGATACCGCTTACAGGCGTTGACATTTCATTTGAATTTGGGGAGGATTACATTGAAGCAACATGTGAAGTGAGGGCTTATTACAAAACCGGCGTTGAGATGGAAGCGCTAACTGGCGTCACTGTTGCTCTTCTCACGATATGGGACATGGTCAAAGCTGTGGAAAAAGATGAAAAAGGGCAATATCCCTTCACGAGGATTGAGGATATTAAGGTAGTTGAGAAATTAAAAGAGTAGGATTTATAAAACCTAAAGAGGGGTTCAGTAAGAGATGAAGCTCAACAGTGAAGCAAAGGAAATTTACAAGAATATAAGAAATGAGATAAAAAAGAGAATCCAGCTCAGAGAGAGCTTGGCATATGTTGACAGATTTTCACCAACAAGCAACAGAGAGGAAATACTAAGGAGACAGAGGTATTTGAAGGAAACTCTTCCGAAAATTGAACCAGAACTCAAGTACATTCTCTCAAAAATAAAGCCCATAAGATTTAGAAAAGACTACCTCCACGACAGGCTTCTTGTGGTTAGCGAAGAAGAGCTTGAGAAAGCAAAAGCCCTTGGTATTTGCGACGTCTCTCTAGAGCCCGAAGAAGGTTACGACTTAATACTAAGCACGACTGGTTATGGGCTGGACGTAGAGCTTTCTATCAGCGAGATAGCCCCAGAGCTTTACATAATGCCCCTGTGGGAAAACCAAGAAACTCTCAAAGCCTTGGCTGAGATAGGAAAGCTTTTGGGCGCTTCTTCTGTTGCAGAGGACATTTTAAGGGAACTGAAAAAGTTTGAAGGAGTCGCAAAAAGGAGAGAGCTCATAGATAACCTTGATGAGATAATCCGGAGAGAAGAGCAGAGGCTAAATTCAAAAATCGAAGAAAAACTAAAAGAGTTCAGCTTAACCCTGAGCGGAAAGGAGCTCTTAGAATTCTTAAAGGAACTAAAGGAAGGAAACTATCAGGCAATATTCACACATTTTTCACAGGTTGAGAATGAAATCCTGGAGGAAATACGAAAAAGCGAGGAACGTTTGGCTGAATTACTTAACGTTGATGCAGAGGTATTCTCAAGGGAAAATCTGTATCCAGTGGAGGTTTCTGGGGAAGTTATTGAATTTCTGAGGGCAGAGCTTGAAAAAGAAACGAAAGTCGAGAGCTATTTAATAAGCCGGGAAATTTTGAGAAAGATAAGGCATCTGCTTCCGAGGCTCAAAGAAGAGCTCCAGAGGGCTTACGAGCTGGAATTTCTGAGGGCTGTAAAGGAGTTTACCGAAGGCTTTGTCTTTCCAGAGATTAGCACCGGTGGAATTGGCTTCATAAAAGGAAGGCATTTGTTTATAGAGAATCCCCAGCCAGTCAGCTACGTTGTTGGGGATATTGTGAACCTTGACGGCACGAAAGGAGAAAGAATTGTCATTCTTACAGGAGCAAACAGCGGTGGTAAAACTTCCCTGCTTGAGCTTATCGCCCAAATAGCCATCCTCGCCCATATGGGCCTTCCCGTCCCAGCAGAAAAAGCTTGGGTTGAGCCTCTGGATGAGCTGTTCTTCTTTAAGAGAAAGCGCTCTTCCTACGGAGCCGGAGCCTTTGAAACCGCTTTAAAATCCTTTGCCCGTTCCCTCACAAAAGAGGGCAAAAAGCTGATCCTCATAGACGAGTTTGAGGCAATAACAGAGCCAGGTGCTGCTGTAAAGATAATTGGAGAGCTCCTGAAGATAGCATACGAGAAGGGCTTTTATGTTGTGGTTGTCTCGCACCTGGGGGAGGACTTAAGAAGGGAGCTCCCATTCGCGAGAGTTGACGGGATAGAGGCTCAAGGACTAGATGAGAACCTCAACTTAATAGTAGACAGACAGCCCAAGTTTGGAAAACTTGGAAAAAGCACTCCAGAGCTTATTGTGGAGAGGCTTGCAAAGAAAAAGCGCGGAAAGGAGAAAGAAATTTTTGAGAGAGTCTTAAATAGATTTAAGGGACAATGCCACAGCTAAAGTAAGCCCCTTGATTTCATTACAGTTTTTGTTTACTACTTTTTAATAGTGTGCAAATTGTATAGAGAAAGTTTTAAGTGATTCTGTGGACAGAGTATTATAAAAATTGGGAGTGATAAGATGGCGACTTTTGCCTTATGGTGGTTTAAGTGGAGTGGCTCGAATTATGAGTCAAGAATGATGGTTGGGAGCAGGGAAGCAACAGTACGGGACTTTAAAGACAGAGGTTTTGATTACTTAACAGCTTTGGATGGTGAGGGTAGAGCATCAAACTATAGGGCTTATTACTTCAGCACGGACTTGAGGGTTATTGACGAGATGGAGAGCTATTGCCAGAACAACTTGGGGGGAGCGGTATGTCTAAGTTTAAGCATGTTTTCATTGCCTTTTTAATCTTCTCCTCCTTGGCGAGCTTTGCTTCAGCGGGCATTGTTTATCAGGTCGGATTAGGAGATGGATTTTCTGCATATACGGAAGTTTATAGTGACGGAAAAAACGCATTCCTACTTGTCACATACACTTCAACCCAGTGGCCTACACATTTGGGGCCTGTTTGCGAGGACTTCTGGAACTACACTCTCGAAGAAAAACCATTCCACTGTTATCTTAGCCCAGTCGTCTGGTATTATTTCCCTTTTTATTTTGATGGAAGTAATATGTACTTTGTTGACCCTTTCCTGAACAACTCCTCACCCAAATTCTCGGGGATTTCATCCCACCCCCTGTTTTACCGTCAAGATAATGCATGGATCATGGTCTTTTTTGAACAGAAAGCCCCGTTCTCCTCTCTTGTGTGGCGCTTTGATGGAAATTGCATTGATTATTTAGGAGTGGGAAATTACACAGAGGAGCAGAGAAGCCCAACAACTGCACCCGTTAAGGGAGTGTTAAAAAATAATGCCGTGATTTTCTCCAATGGTTCACGAACATATGTTATTCCCGTTAAAGAGTTAGAGCCTTATTTTAATGCCAACTTTACGATAAAGTACTTAGAGGGTGTGTTCCTTGATAGTGGAGTCATATTTTACCCCGCAGTCTATCGGGGGATTTGGAACGTCACCCCAGGACAGCATGATTACAGCAAGGTGGTTCTTTTTGGAAAAGAGGAGGGGGAAGCCAAACTCCTAAACACATCAAGTTTGAAGCCATTTCCCGTGTTCTTCTATGATGGAAAGAATCTGAAGGTTTTTTACATTTTCAAAATTACTGGAGATGGGACATTAGAAGTTTTTGTGGAGGAGGACTTCTTTACTCATTGGCCGGAATGCAGAAAGGAAGGAATCTGCGGGCCGGCTTTTATTGTGCTGCCATCTCTGATGATTTTGGCTCTCAAGAGGGGTTTTAGACATGAATAATGTTTTTTGAAGGTTTTTAATTCCTGTTATCCTACGCTTTTTGCTTACTATTTTTGATAGTGTGTAAAATTTGCATGGAAAAAGTTTTAAGTACTTGATGGCAAAGTATTGCGAGAGTCGTGGGGTGGTTAAGTGCAACAAAAAGTAGCATGGTTTATGGTTGGGGTGCTCCTCGGGAGTCTATTCTTTGTTATAGCAGAACAGAACAGCGACATTCCCGAATTAGGAGAAGAAAACAACGTCCAAGTAGAGCTGCTAAACTTCCAGAACCATACGGCGTTTCTGCTCTACGGTACTCCGAAAAATCCCTTAACACCATCTCTGATTTCTCAAAAAATGGATGAGATAATGAAGTTGGGTAAAAGCGGGTATAAAATGTATGCAATCCCCATTGAAACCCCTGGCAGCAAGATAATCGGATATGGGATAAAGATACATCAAGATGGCACAGTGGAGATCAAAATTCAAAGAGTGAGGAGCAGAGCCGCAAACATTACTAAAATTCACGAGAACTTGAGAAACTGGGCAAAAGAACCTTTCCAAAGAGCTCCAGATATAAAAGCAGAACGTCCTATCGGGGTTCCCAAGGGGTACGCTGTAAAAGCTGTAAGAAACGATGGATCAGAAACTGTACTTGCCCAAGGCACAACAGAGCCATACTGGCACAACTTTGGTTCCATAAAAGATGAAGTCTTTGACCCTCCTTATGGAAATGTCTATGCAAAGGCTTACTACTGGGGGCTTTGGGATGATAATGACCCAAACAGGGAATATTTTATGGTGGCAGGCGATCAGTATGGAACGGGAGCTTATTACCGGAGCGATCCCGGATATGAGCTAAGAAATGAATGGGGTAATTCCGATTACTTGCCCTATAGGAACTACGAAGGAAACATATATCATAAATGGAAGCTGGAACCTAGTCTCTATCCTGACTCAGACTTTGGCCTTGAGGTGGTTGAACCGGGAACCCCTTTGGATGGTTCAGCGACTTACACACTGTCAATTGGATATGGAGGTGTCTCATTACCCATAGTAGTTGTGGTTCCAAGTTATGGCATGTATGTAGCTGTGGATGGAGGGGAAGAGAGAGTCAAATGGGGGCTCAACTTTGATATGTATTCCAATTCAGGGATGTACTCTTTTCAGACAAGAGTGGCATCAGTGGCAAGTGTAAGCGAAAGTGCACTCAAAGATGGCCAGTGGCATAGCATTGTTGAGACAGATTATGAGGTTACGTTTGCCAATCCCCTCCATATCTCTGACTCTGACACTGCTCGTGTTGGATGGATTTGGATGGTAAAAGTCGATTGACGATGCACAACTCCAGAACTCCCTTTTTATTTTTAGACGAGTTCTGTTATTGCCGCCCTCAAACGTCTTATTTAGCCTTTAACCCAGCTCCTCTCCCTGTATCTGCCGCGGCTCTCGATTTCGTCTAACTTTGCTTCAACTTCTTTCCTCTTCTCAGAGCCTCTAATCTCCTCATAGCCATTTAAAACCTCTTCAAACCCTTTCTCGAACCACTTGTAGTGCGTGCTCTCCATGGCCCTCCTGAGGAGATGGAGGTCAACGCCTTGAGCCTCAAGGGATGAATCGAATTCAGCAAGGCCAAAGTCAATGAAGTAGATTTTGCCCCCTCTGAGAATCATATTTGATGTTGTCAAGTCACCATGCACTATTCCGGCCTCATGGAGCTTGCCCATCTGCTTGCCGATTTCTCTGCAGAGCTTCAACCTTTCCTCCATGGAGATTGCCTCGAGGTATTCCTTAAGTCTCTCGCCCTCGATGTACTCCATGACTATCTTCATATCTTTTAGGTCAACTTCATACACATAAGGAACGTTAACGCCGAACTCCTTTGCCCTGTGGAGAATTCTTGCTTCTCTGACTGTTCTCTCTTTTCTAAGCTTTTCATCGATCTCCTTTATACGGTAGCGCTTTGGGATGCGATGCTTTATGATAACCTTTTCCTCATTAAATGGGAAGTACAGTTCTTCAAAGCTCGCGAGATATATCTTCGCCTCTGCTCCCTGCTTTATCAGCTTCATAATCTTCACCCACTTCTATTCTTCAAGTTTTTTTCATGCCGTATTTAAGCTTTTCATCTTTGTTTTTGAGGATATCATCTAAAGAATGCTCTGTTCTCTATTTGATATCTCCCAATTTATATTCTGAAATTGTCTCTGAGACCTTCTTAAGCCTTTTAACGCCTTTAATCTTCACAGTACCCCCTGCATTTTGTTCTTGCAAGCTATTGTCTTGGCATTTAACGAAAATTTTAAATACTTTGTCAACTTACATAGGTTGACAAAAACGCGATGGTGAGCTTGATGAAAGTTGAGGGAGCATGGCCTGTAACACCTTCCGGACCTTCGATAGTTCTTGCCACATTAGGCTTTTCTTTAATGATCGCAGGATTAATTCTTCGAGACTATGCCCCGGAGCTCGTTTTTAGCGCAATTACTCTTTTTGTACTATCTACGGGAAAGAGCGTAGAAATTAAAGAAAATATGCTTATCTTAAAGTATCCTTTTTGGAGTGTTAAAATACCTTTTGAAGAAATCAAAGAAGTTATGCTTGCGAATGAACTTAAGGGCGTTAAATTATTTAGATACGCTTGGAAGAACGCGGCCTTTATGATATTGCTATTTTTTATAGCTCTCATAAAAGCACCATGGAAGGAATTTCCCCTCCTTTTTCTTTGGATTTTCGTTATGTATGTTGTTTATTTTCTATACTTCTTCATTCCACTTTATACAATTTGGGAAAACTTTGGGAAGATTTTTCTAGGCATCGTGTTGTTACTCCCCATATTTTGTGTATTAGTTGGTATAAGTCCCGTTGTTGGAATTTTTCTTGGGATTACATTCCTTGTGTTCCTCATTGTTTACACAAGATTTGATTATATAATTGTCAATACAGAGAGAAGAGGTGTTATTGTAATAGGATGTCCGGATGGTAAAAAAGCTATCAAGCTGTTTAGGGGTGTTGAAAATGAAACTGAAGGGGATTAGACCTTCAAACTTTGGAGGAGTCCCATTGTTAATTGCTATTCTGGCCTTTGTCTTTATGATAGGGGGTATGGAACTCTTATCTTGGAGGATGTGGATCATTGCATGGGTTCTTATTTTTGCTTCATGGGGTGTATCAGCTGAAATTAAAAATGGTACCTTAATTCTGAGATACGGCTTTGGACTGTTACCCATAAAGCTCAAAGCCGAAGATATTGAAGAGGTTTTAGTTTTAAACAGACTGGAAAAGGGTGTTCTTTTAAGATATTTTCCGGGAATTGGAGCAACTTACATGGGCATGCTTATCTATGTCTTGTACCGTTATTTTACGTTCCCAGATAACCTTCTGCCCGGATATTATTTTGGAGCCCTCGGAATGATTGTCATCTCAAGCTCTGTGCTGATTTCTTTAGCAATACCTCCCGGAAAAACACGGCATAAACTCCTCACAGCAGGTTTCATATTCATTGTTAGTGCACTTCTTCTGGGGTTTAAGGTTCGTGCAGTTGATTCAATTCCGATAGTAGTGGTCTTAGGTATGATAGCTCTTTGGACGGTATACGATATGGACATCCAAGACTACATTGTTCTAAAAACAAGAAAAGGAAAGTATCTCCTAACTTCCAATGCTCCCAGAGATAAAGTGGAAAAAGCCATAAAAGCAATTATGGAGGTTCTGAGCAATGATTAGACTCCCAGAAAGTATGGAGAGGATTTGGACAATGAGGGCCAAGGGGATGAGAGAAATAGAAATAGCAGAAAGCCTTGGAATTTCAAGGCAGGCTGTAAACAAAGCTCTGAAAGAGGCTAAAGCTAAGCTATTTGAGGCATTTTTTGCTTTAGCTGAGACCTTTTCGTGGGAGATTGTTAGAGTAAACGCTGAAAAGGGATTTATGGTCGCAAGGGGGAGATGCGGCGATAGAGCAACGAGAGTTTATGCATTTTACATACCCCAAACGGGGATAAGGGGATTTTTTAATGATGAAGTCCCAGAATTCATCCTCCAGCACGCTTTAGAGCTTGGAATTATTAAAAAACCGGACAAGAAAGAACTGATAAAAGTTTTAGAAAGATGATTAACCTCTTTTCTTGCCAATTCTCTTCTCCCAGTCCAAGAATTCCCTTATTTTTGCTCTCCCCTTGGTCACTTCAATGACATAGTTTACAAACTCATCCTTTTGTTCCGGTATGATACCAACTACAAACCTGACTTCGACACTAAAATCCCTCTCAAGAACCTCCGCTTCAAATTTTTCAATGGCCTTTTCAATCACATTGTAGAGGTTGTACGGGAAAACAATTTCAATATGCTCTTTTTTGACGATTTCAATTATTCCTGCCTTTTCAAGGGCTTCGCTTGCTGTTTCGCTGTATGCCTTTATTAATCCTCCATATCCAAGCTTAGTTCCGCCAAAATACCTCGTCACAACAACCACAACGTTTTCCAAACCTTTATATTCAAGAACTTTAAAAAACCGGCTTTCCGGCACTCCCCCTTGGCTCTCCGTCGTCATCGTAATAGCTTAGAAGAGTATTTCCTTCCCTCACCCTATAGGCAGAAACGTTGTGTGTTGCATCTGCATGTGCTTCTTTAACCTTCTTAATGAACTCTTTAGCCTCTTTTTCTGAGTTTACTGGAATTGCATAGCCTATGAAAAGTGAGTCCACATAGAGTTTCTCAACTTTTCCAAAGCCTCTGATTGTTTTGTAGCCTTCCATAGGAAATCTTAAGGAAGATCAACCTTAAGAATCTTTTGCAATTAGTTTTTTGTAATTTGTTCAATACATTCTGAGGTTTATTGACATTTATTCTATAAAATGTGTAAAATCTAGCCTTTTAAATAGAAATATTTTTATAGAGCACTAACGAAAGGCTAGTGTTTAAACAAAGGAGGAATTCGAAATGATGGTAGGACAAGGAGGACAACCGGTTGTTATTCTTCCAGAGGGCACTCAAAGATACGTTGGAAGAGATGCCCAAAGATTGAACATTTTGGCTGCTAGAGTTATAGCAGAAACCGTAAGGACTACTCTTGGTCCAAAAGGTATGGACAAAATGCTTGTCGACAGCCTTGGAGACATAGTAATCACAAACGACGGTGCAACAATTTTGGAACAAATCGATGTTCAGCATCCAGCTGCCAAAATGATTATTGAAATCGCAAAGACCCAAGACAAGGAAGCTGGAGATGGAACTACATCAGCAGTTGTTATCGCAGGTGAGCTTTTGGCAAAGGCTGAGGAGCTCTTAGACCAGAACATACACCCAAGCATAATCATTAAGGGTTACACCCTTGCAGCTGAGAAGGCCCAAGAAATAATCGACAGCATTGCAATCCCAGTAGAGCCAGACAACGAAGAGATTCTCACAAAAATAGCATCAACTTCAATAACTGGTAAAAACGCGGAAAGCCACAAAGAGCTTTTGGCAAAGCTTGCCGTTGATGCAGTTAAGCAGGTTGCTGAGAAAGTTAATGGCAAATATGTTGTTGATATTGATAACATCAAGCTTGAGAAGAAGGAGGGTGGAAGCGTAAGAGACACCCAGCTCATCAAGGGTGTTGTCATCGATAAAGAAAGAGTCCACCCAAGGATGCCAAAGAAAGTTGAAAACGCAAAAATAGCCCTCATAAACGATGCTCTTGAAGTTAAGAAGACTGAAACAGACGCAAAGATAAACATTACAAGCCCTGACCAGCTCTATGCATTTCTTGAGCAAGAAGAGAAGATGCTCGAGGAGATGGTGGAGCAAGTAGCTGCAACCGGTGCAAACGTTCTCTTCTGCCAGAAGGGTATTGATGACCTTGCTCAACACTACTTGGCAAAGCACGGCATTTTAGCAGTTAGAAGAGTCAAGAAGAGCGACATGGAGAAGCTCGCCAAGGCCACAGGTGCAAAGATCGTCACAAACGTCAAAGACCTAACAAGCGATGATCTCGGATATGCCGAGCTTGTTGAGGAGAGGAAGGTTGCTGGCGAGAACATGATCTTTGTCGAGGGCTGTAAGAATCCAAAGGCAGTGACAATCCTCATCAGGGGTGGAACAGAGCACGTGGTTGATGAGGTTGAGAGAGCCTTAGAGGATGCAATCAAAGTCGTTAAAGACGTCATGGAAGATGGTGCAATTTTACCAGGTGGAGGAGCAACCGAAATTGAGCTTGCAATTAGGCTTGACGAATATGCGAAGCAAGTGGGTGGAAAAGAACAGCTTGCAGTTGAGGCCTTTGCCGACGCATTGAAAGTCATTCCAAAGACCCTCGCAGAAAATGCTGGTCTTGACACAATAGATGTTCTTGTGAAAGCCATCAGTGAGCACAAGAACAAAGGAAGAGCAATTGGTGTAGACGTCTTTGCGGGAGAGCCAGCTGATATGCTTGAGAGGGGCGTAATTGAACCAGCAAGAGTTAAGAGGCAAGCAATAAAGAGTGCAGGTGAAGTTGCAATAATGATACTCAGGATTGACGACGTCATAGCAGCAAAACTCTCAAAAGGCGAAGGAAAAGGCGGAGACGGAGAAATGGGCGGCGGAATGGGTGGAATGCCCAACATGATGTGATTTCCTTATTCTTAACCCTTTTTACTCTTCTCTCTTTAAGAAATAAGGAGCATTCAAAAACCCAAACTTGAGAGGAAAATTCTAAATAAAGAAAGAAGAAATCAGCCAAGTACTGAGAGGAGAACTCCAGCGACTACAGCTGTTCCAATAACACCAGCGACGTTTGGACCCATTGCGTGCATTAATATAAAGTTCCCGGGATCTTCTTTTGCAGCAATCTTTTGGACAACTCTGGCACTCATTGGAACTGCCGAAACTCCAGCAGCACCGATCATTGGGTTTATCCTTCCACCGCTGAGCTTCATCATGAGCTTGCCCAATAGCACTCCACCAGCTGTGGCTGAAGCAAAAGCAACGACACCAAGGAGGAGAATCTTTATTGTGCTTACGGTTAAGAAGCTCTCTGCTTGCATTGTTGATCCAACACCGAGACCAAGGAAGATTGTAACAATGTTCATGAGCTCTTCTCTGGCAGCTTTGCTGAGCCTTTCAACAACTCCACTCTCTCTGAAGAGGTTTCCAATCATGAGCATTCCAACTAACGGGGCTGCTGAAGGCACAAGAAGCCCAATGATTATCATTGAGGCTATTGGGAAGATTATCTTTTCCCTCTTTGAAACAGGTCTTAGTTGCTCCATTCTGATTTTCCTCTCTTCTGGAGTCGTTAAAGCCTTAATAACAGGGGGCTGAATTATTGGAACAAGGCTCATGTAAGAGTAAGCGGCGACGGCAGTTGCGCCGAGCAAATGAGGAGCGAGCTTGGTAGTCAAATAGATTGTCGTTGGACCATCGGCACCGCCTATGATACCGATAGAAGCCGCTTCTTGAAGGTTAAAGCCCAATGCAACTGCAGTAAGCATTGCAATGAAAACACCAATCTGTGCAGCAGCACCAAGCAAAGCAGTCTTTGGATCAGCAATCATTGGGCCAAAGTCCGTCATTGCACCGAGACCAAAGAAGATTAACAATGGAACGACTTCCGTGTCAATGAGATAGTGCTTTATTAGGTAAAACAGCCCTGGGTGGTGTGGGTCAGCGCTTAAAATGCCAGTCAACGGGAGGTTTACTAGCACCGCACTTATTCCAATTGGGAGCAGCAGCAGAGGCTCCATCTCATACCTTATAGCTAGGTATATTAGGATAAACCCGACAAGTATCATTATTACGTTTCCTACCGTTAAATGGAAGAGACCTATGTTAGCGAAAAAGTCAAGTATTGCCTGTTCAAGCCCCATTCTCCATCACCCAAGTTCTATTAGTGGTTGGCCTGTATCAACGGTGTCGCCTTCTTTCACGAGGATCTTCTTCACAACACCATCCTTCGGCGAAGGAATCTCATTCTCCATCTTCATAGCCTCTAAAACAAGCAACCCCTGACCAACCTTAACCTGCTCACCCTCCCTCACAAGAATCCTCAATACTTTGCCAGGCATGGGCGCAGTGACCACATTCTCACCAGCCGCCGGTGCCGGAGCCGCTGCTTCAACAGGCGCCGAAGGAGTTGAAGCCGAAACAGAAGGAGATGAAACAGAAGACACACTCACAGGTTGAGCTGGCACTTGTTGAGCAGGCGCTTGAAGTGCTTCCATTGGAATTCCAAGGTCTTTCGCTTCAACTTCATAGCTCTCTCCTTCAAAGCTGACTTTGAATTTTCCCCCACCAAGTTCTTCAACTTCAACCTCATAAGGAACTCCATCAACGATGACCTTAACTTTACCTTTCATTATCACCATGCCCCCATTTCATAATTGAAATTCTCAACTTCTTCAAGTTGGGATTGGATACCATACAAACGCCAGGCATCGGAAGGCTTTTTCTTAAATGGCAAAGGCCTAAGTTGGGCATTCTTTTCTGCTATGTAAGCCAAAATCGCGGCTGTAATTACTGCAAGCTTCTTTGGTTCAATTGAAGGCTTCTCTTCAACTTTTACTTCTACCTTCTCTTCTTTTGGTTTAGGAGCAGCTTCAGCAGGTTTTGCCCTTTCGATTAATGCCCTCTCAAGATAGCCGATCCCGTACATTGCCAGGGCTAGTATTGAAAGCACTAGGAAAACTACTGTAACACCTAAAATAGTAATATAAAGGCCCTCAAGAAAGAACTCCCACGTGACCATTTTTTTGCACCTCACAGTGGAATGTTTCCATGCTTCTTTGGTGGAAGCTTCACGCGCTTGCTTTCCAATGCCTCTAACGCCATGATTATCTTTCCTCTCGTTTCTGCTGGGTCAATCACGTCATCAATGTAACCCCTGCTTGCAGCAACGTATGGGTTGGCAAATTTCTCTCTATACTCTCTAATCTTCTCTTGTCTGACTTTTTCTGGGTCTTCTGCACTGGCGATTTCTTTCCTAAAGATGATGTTTGCTGCTCCTTCTGGTCCCATAACAGCTATCTCAGCTGTCGGCCAAGCGAACACGAAGTCTGCTCCAAGGTGCTTTGAACCCATTGCCAAGTAGGCTCCACCATAGGCCTTTCTTAAAATGACCGTAACCATTGGAACAGTTGCTTCTGAATAAGCGTAAAGCACCTTTGCACCGTGCCTTATGATTCCTCCATATTCTTGCTGGACTCCCGGGAGATAACCGGGAACATCAACGAGCGTTACTATTGGAATGTTGAAGGCATCACAGGTTCTAACAAACCTTGCTATCTTATCGGAGCTGTCTATGTCAAGAACTCCCGCAAGGTGAATTGGGTTGTTTGCTACAATTCCAACAGTTTGACCGTTCATTCTTCCAAATCCGACGACGGCATTTGGAGCGAAGTACGGAAGTATTTCGAGGAAGTCTGGGTTTCCGTTAGCGTCTCTGTCCACTATCTCGTAGATAACCTGCCTAACGTCATAACCCTTGTTGGGATCGTCTGGGACTATCTCATAGAGCCTATCGCTCTTTCTGAAGGGTGGATCGTTGGTTGGGTACCTTGGTGGCTTTTCCATGTTGTTTGATGGTAGGTAGCTTAGTAGTCTTCTTATGAGCATTAAAACTTCCTCATCGCTCTTGCCTATTAAATGGGCTTGTCCGCTCTTTTGAGCGTGAACCATTGCGCCACCGAGCTGAATTGGAGAGACTTCAACTCCAGTAACTGCCTTTACCACCTGGGGACCTGTGATAAACATGAAGCTTGCAGGGTTGTCAACCATGAGAATGAAATCACCTATTGCTGGGCTGTAAACTGCTCCACCTGCACATGGACCCATGATAGCTGTAATTTGCGGGACAACACCGCTGAGAATTGTGTTCATTTTAAAGATTTCACCATAGCCCTTGAGCGCGTCAACACCCTCTTGAATTCTTGCTCCACCGGAATCGTTGAGTCCTATCACTGGAGCTCCAGCTTCTAAAGCCAGCTCCATGATGCGCTTTATCTTTGCCGCGTGCATTTCTCCAAGAGAACCACCCATAACAGTGAAATCCTGAGCATAAACGAAAACCAATCTGCCATCGATGGTTCCATATCCCGTTATTACTCCATCCGCAGGCAGTTCCATCTTATCAAGGCCAAACTCTGTCCCGCGGTGCTTAACGAACATTCCTATTTCCACAAAGCTTCCCGGGTCAAGGAGTTTCTCGATTCTTTCTCTTGCTGTGAGTTTCCCTTTTTCATGCTGCTTTGCTATTTTGTCTTCTCCACCCATTTTGAGAATCCTCTCTTTCTTTTCATAGAGTTCCTTCACTTTCTCCTCCATGCTCATAAGAGTTTCCCCCATAACCATTGGTTAACTAATTTGTAGTTTGTAAACCCCTTTAAAAGGATTTTCATGGCTATAAAATGCCCAGAAGGATACATGCACACAGAATAAAAAGGATGAAATATGGAAAAAGATTCAGAGATGAGCTATTGGGGTTTCAGCACCACAGGCTTCACACTTCAAGAAGTGGAAGCGCTCTTTCTTGACAATCTTTGTATCTGGTGAACCACATACGGGACAGATAACGTACTCTTTGAGGTACTTCTTCATTTTGTTGGCTATGAGATATGGCGTAAAGCGTCCCTGAAGGATTACTCTCCTTCCCTCTAAAACACCTGCCGTAGCAACTTCCCTCAAGATAAACTTAAGCAGGTGATTTGGATCTCTGTTCATAGCTTCAGCAATGTCCCTAAAGTTCTCGATTATTGTTTTGTTGCCTTCAATTGTTACGGCAGCAGCAGGAACCTCAAATCTTGATTCATGATGCTTGACATTCTCTGGAAGTTCTTCATAAGCTTTCTCCAAAAGCTTCTCGTAATCATAATAATCGTACTCCATTTTTCTCACCTCGCTATAGGTTCTAACTTCACCTTATTAACCTTTTCACAAGACTTTGTAATAGCCTGACCGCGGTTCGTATATCATTGAATTGGCTTTAAGCTCTTCCAGTATCTTCTCAACCTCGCTCTTTCCAATTCCATGTTTGCTTGCCTCTTTTATTATTTCTTCCCTTGGAGCCCCGTAGTCTTCCAGGTCTTGGAGCTCCTTTATTATGCTGAGGATTCTATCCATCTTATTGATCTTCTTTGATGATTTTCCGACCTCCAAGATGCTGACGTCTATGTTTCCTTCCTCGTCCATCGCGGTCTTTCTTAGAGTGTATTCCATAAGCTCAATAGCCGCCCTAGCATCTTCTTTTGTAACTATTTCACTCAGCCTCATTTTTGCATGCGCTTCACTGAGCCTTATGAGAGCCTCAAGCTGTCTTGCGGTAATTGGAATTGGTTTGACTCCATCATCACTGCCGCCTCTTCCTATTGTTTTTCTCATCTTGACGTAGTAGCGCTTAATTTCTTCCATGGCTTCTTTACTGAGCACAGGCTTAATGTTCTTCCTAGCGTAAGCGATATACTTTTTGAGAAGGTCAGGAGGTATTTTCGGGGCAACGGCTTCTGCTTCACCTTTCCTAACATTGAGTATATGCTCAGCTATCTCTGCATCTAGTTTTTCATCTGGCTCATCGAGAAGAACAAAGATAAGATCAAACCTGCTTAAAAGAGTTGGGGGCAAATCAACTTGCTCTGGGAGGGGCTTCATTCTGTTGAACCTTCCATACTTTGGATTTGCGGCTGCTATAACCGTCGTCCTTGCGTTTAACGTTGCCGTAATTCCCGCTTTTGAAATGCTTACTGTGTTGTGGAGAACCAGTCCGTGGGAGACAAAGAGATGATATGGCTCGACGGTTACATCGTAGACCCATTTCCAGCGGTCATTAGGCAGTTCCTCGATTTTTGTAACTCTGAGGAAGCGCAGGTTGCCTTCGACAATAGCCTTAATCTCTCCAAGTTTTTTCTCAGCTTTTCTCAGTTTTTCGTTCGCGAGTTCAATCAGTGCTTTAACGGTTTCCTCATGTTTACGTTTGAGTCTGTAGAGCACGGTTGAATAGGGAATGTTTATTCTTTTGGACAATTCTCTCACCGTTACGAAACCTCTTATCCTTTCAACATCTCTTCTTTCAATCGCACCTTTGAGTTCGGCAATCTTTTCCTCTGCCTTCTTTACGTATTCCTGCACTCTCTCCCTGTTCGCGTTTTGTCCCGCTTTTATGTTGTTTGTTAGACCACCATCATTTATGTGGAGTGAATTGAGAACCGCTCTTAGCTCCTCAAGAACTTCTGTAGGGATAACATCGCGGTAGTTGCGCTTCCTCCGGGAGGTCTTGATAAGCTGTTCTATCCTTGTTATCCTGGGGTCATCGCCAACAATCTCGGCAAAGCGCTCAATATCCTCCGTACCGCTCACAATGACCTTGTAGTAAGTAGTCTTTCCACGCCTCTCCTCAAAGATGTACGAGTATATGCCAAGGCTTAGCAAGACGTCCTGGAGATCCTCTGCCATCGCCTTTGATGATGTCGTGAAGCCAACCCTGTATTTATCGACGAATCCGTCTCCTTTGAAGAAAGCATTGAGGAAGGCTTTCTTTGCCCTCTCATCAGCTCCCAGGATTTTTGTTGGAAGTCTCTTTCTCCGAGCTGGCCGTTCATTGCTCTTCTCAGGAAATACCTCCGGAAACTCCTCCTTGAGTTTTAGGTAAAAGTCTTTTGAAATTGTCCGAACTGTGTAGAGCTTCTTTTCACCTGGCCTTTCCCTTGTTTGGATATCGTATTTGACGCCAAGTTTCTTGAGAACTCCTTTAAATTCCTCAACAATTCTCTTGTCAGTGTTTGTGAATCCAACCTCGTAGTAGCCGTTTGATGGATTGGCATAGGTGAACCCCTCCGAGAGGAGGAAGCCAAGGAACTTCGCTGTTGGTTCGTCGAGGTTCTTCCCTCCCATTTGGGGGTAGCGCCTAACCGCAAGTGCGAGGTCATCGGGCCTGATTTTTTCAGCAGGTTTCTTCCTGATTTTTCCGTTCTCCCAGACCATAATCGGGTGCTCCGGTGTTACGGTTATTTCCCTGCCGTTCGAGAACTTCAGCCTTATAAACTTCTCCGGGGCCTTATGTCTGCTCACGCGGTCAGCCTTGACCCTAACTATTTCTTTACTTTCAAGGTCGTAGGCGAGTAGCTCTATGTCATCAACCGGCAGGATCTCCGTGTTCTTGCCGAGAATTACTTTATCGCGGTTGGCTTCAATGAGTGAATCCACCAGCTCGCCTATTTTCACCTTCCTGCCATCCGCAAGGAGGATCTCGAAGTCGTGGTGATAGCTCTGCTGCTCAAGAGCCTCGTGGATAGAGCTCCTATCCCTGTCGCTCATCTTATCAATCTCATCTATACATGCTACTCCCATATCGGCCAAGACAAGTACTCCAGCTTCTAAAACCCACGAGCCGGTGAGCTCGTCGCGCACAGCGGCAGCGGTAAGCCCCGCGGCGCTTGAACTCTTACCACTTGTATAAATCGCCCTTGGCGCTAAATTCGCCACATAACGGAGGAGCTGGCTGTTGTGGACAAAAATGTCGTTGGCGATGAAGTTGTGGTGCTCTGGGACCTGAAGGTCATAGACCCACTCGTGCTCTGGCTTGTACTCTTCAATCTCCGCTACCCTGTCCCAGAAGATGTCTGACTCTTCAAGAAGTTTCCTGAGGTGTTCATCTTCTGTTTTGGGAACTATTTTTGGTTCATTTTCTTTCCTCGGCACGGCTATAAAGTCGCCCACTCTAAGCTCTTTCGCCTTCCTCGTCTTGAACTGCCCGTTTTCAAAGGTAAAGAACGGGTGGGTTGGAGTTACACGGATCTCACGCCTGCTCGCGGTCTTTATCCTGAACATCCTCTCCGGAGCTGTTCTCTTCCAAGCGATGTTTGCTCTGGCCTTCTTGACCTTCAACGTTTTCGCATCGAGGGCATAAAGTTCGAGATCAATAGGTGCATAGAAGCCATCATCAACCCTTCCAAGCTTCCCTTCCGCCTTGGCTCTCTCAATAGCCTCTTCGATTACTTCACCAATCTCTCTCAAGCTTCCATCGGCGAGGAGAACCTTCGTGTGATAATCAACGCACTTAGCAACACCTGGGTCTCCAACGAGCAAAACGTGGCTTTCTCCTCTTAGTCTTGTCCCATCAGGGAGTTGCTTTGTGTTGCCACCAAATAAAGCAAGAGCAATGCCAAGTTTTTCCTTTCTCATGCCGTAAATAGCCGGAGCAATCGAATCAACTATAACATCGACAATGTCCTTCCTTTTTGCAAGCTCTTTAATCTTCTGCTCATCCTCTGGGGTTATTTCAAGCTCTTCTATCTCTTTGCTTAGCTGCTCTACGTAGTTCGCCTCTATTATTTTCCTAAATATCGGTCTCTTGTCCTTTTGCTCCAGAACAACCCTCAAAATTCCAGTTATAATGACCCTATCTCCTGGAAGAGCGATATCTACAAGGTCATCAAGCAAAATCACGTCAACAAAACGTGGCATTTGCCCACCTTTAAGGCTCTCAGGCCTGTCTTGAAGTCTAAAGCTCTGAAAGTTAAGAAAAGTGCTCTTGTCAACATCAAGCTCAATGTTCCTGCTTCCGCAGGCTTCACACTTGTTGGGCTTTACTAACGCTGCATACGGCTTTTGGAGCCTTACCATCTCATGCCCGCAGTCCTTGCAGATGTAAACCGCTCTGGAAACAAAGGGCTTAACCTCGGTCATTCTTGTTATTATCCCCTCGACCTGGATGAATTTGTTTATGTGCTCACTCCCAAGCTCTTTCACAAGATAGCTCTTTGGCAAACCATAGAAGCGGGCGTGAATTGGAAGGGGCTCTTTTCTGAAAAAGTCCTCCTGAAGGACTATTTGAATAGCATCCTCAGCTGCCAAGATGACTTCTTCAGGATTATCTATAAGCTCTCCCGCAAGTTCGGGATCAAAGGCGTTTAAATGCTCCCAGTTTATTGCAATATGTCTTCTAGGTATAACGGTCAGCACGTCTCTTATTTCATCTAAGTAAACCTTATTCCCATTATCATCGGTGTACTCCCGGATGAATTTAACAAACCTCTCAATCATCTCCTCTTTATCCATTACTTCTCACCCAGCCACTCATTTCTAAGTTGAGATATTTGGAGATATATTCTCCTTTCCTCCAACGATAGTCTGCTTAGGATTTCTAAGCTGCCGGGTCTGAATATTATCGCATTGATTATTTTACTGAAGCGAAGCCTCTTGAGGTACTGGTACTTTCTCTTTAAATTGGAAAGCTTGGTCATTTTGGCATTTAGAACTTCTACATCAACGTCTGGTCTATTTCTTACGTAGTTCTCAAGGTAGTAGATATAGAATTCCGCCCTCTCATACAGCCCTTCTGGAATAGCCGTTATGGGCTCGCTGTTTTTCTCTTCGTTTATAACGTTCTCAAGCTCACGGATAATCTTCTCGCTCTCATCTATAATCTCAACTATGCCGCTCTCCCATAGTTCTTTAGCCTTCCAATCCTCAACTAACAGCGTATCCCCCACTTTCCAGCTACCAAATGATTTTAACACCTTAACCGGGATCAATGCCCTGCCAACCAGCATTACCTTTCACCCTCTCCTCGCATAGATTGTTGATGACCTGACTTATTAAGCTTTAGCCCACGAAGATAAAAACTATAAATTCACACCCTAAGTATAGAGAGGTGAGTAAAAATGCTGATAGGGATAATGAGTGACACACATGATAACCTTCCGGCTATAGCAAAGGCTGTTGAGTTATTCAACAAGGAAAAGGTTGACCTTGTTCTCCATGCAGGTGATTATGTAGCACCTTTCGTCAAAAAAGAACTTTCAAAGCTAAATGCACCCTTAAAAGGGGTCTTCGGAAACAATGATGGAGAAAGAGAAGGTCTCAAAAGGGCAATTGACATAGAGGATGAGATACTCGAGCTGGAAGCAGATGGCCTTAAAATCGTCCTTCTGCACGGCACGAACGAGAAGATAGTCGAGGCATTTATAAGAAGCCAGCTTTACGACGTTGTAATAAGGGGGCATACCCATAAATATGAGATAAGGGAAACCGGAAGGAGCATAGTTCTTAACCCAGGTGAAGTTTGCGGATACGTCACGGGAGTAAAAAGCGTAGCGTTCTTGGACACGAGAAACAGGGAAATAAGAATAGTAAACCTTGACACGGGAGAACCGCTTGGCTTTATGAGCCTCTGAAAAGAATATAAGAACAAAAAGCAAAGGGAAAATCATGGAGACTGATTTGCTCACGCCTAAAGAAAGATACAACGGGGTAGTTTTTATTGGAATCAGGAAAAACGGCACGGTGGAGTTCATAAAAGTCTATGCTGAAAACGAGGAGCTAGCCAAGGATCTCCTGGAGAGGTTCCTATATGCAAAGGGAATCCATCCAGAAGACTTTGTCGTGGTTGATAGAGGATACGAGAACGTTGAAGGGAAGGAAATAATAAGCACGCGAACTGAAAACGAGCTTTCTTCATTTCTTGCCCGTCTTGGCTTAAGGCTTCTCTCAAACGGTGTTCTCTACCTTCAAGGAAAAAAGGAGGTATACCAGATAACCTCCGTTAGCGAAGACCTTCTAAGAGAAATACGTGCCAGAGAAGGATTAAAGGAGGAGCCCATTAGGCTTGAGTTTGAGAAGCTGACCCTGCCACCCAGGTTCATTGAAAAGCTCAAAGCATTGGAGCTCATGGAGGATACGCTGATAATAAACCACACAGAGCTTCCCCTTCCAGAGATTCTAGAAGAAGCAATTAAAGGAGCCGTTAAAATTCCCGAAACACTCGAAATTGGACAGCTAAAGCTCCAGCTGTTTGACAGCGAGCTTCACGAAGTGATAAAGAAAGGAACAGGGAAAGTCCTCATAAAACCTCCCGTAATAGTGTGGGACGGTTACATTGATTCCCTAGAAGAGTTTGAAGTTAAGGAGAAAGCTGAGAAGATTTATGAAGCTCCCCTATTTCTAAAAGCTCATAAAGGATTTTTGATTCTCAGAGAACCTCCAAAAGAGCTTGTTGAAAAGCTATTAAGGATCAAAGAAAAAGGAGCTGCCAAAATCAAGGGGTCTAAGGTGCCAGTAGAGTTCACGTTAATAGTGGAAAGCAAAAATGCAGAAAAATATGATCTACCCGTGAAAATAAAGCTGCCATACTTAAGCGAAGAGGAGTTCAAGGATCTTTTAACGAGAGAAGCTGAGGTAGAGGTGCCAAATGAAGTCGTGGAAAAAATACCCGAACAAAAAAGAACCTTCAAGACCATTAAAACCCTATCAAAGCTCATCAAAAAGCTCAAAGAGAGAAAGCCCAACAAAAGACCAGAAGAACTTTTAAATGAAGTCCTCCTACTGTTTCTTGGTGAGGAAAGTGAAGGTCATTGATGGGAGCTATGGAGAGGGTGGAGGGCAAATATTAAGAACTTCACTGGCTCTTTCGGTTATAACTGGGGAACCGATTAAGATTATCAACATTAGGGCCAAAAGGCCAAAGCCAGGACTAAGACCACAGCACCTTTATGGTGTTTTGGCACTAAAAGAGCTTTCAAATGCAGAAGTAAGGGGAGCAAGTGAAGGTTCAACTGAGCTAGAGTTTTATCCCAAAGGAATTCAAGCGAAGCACGTCAAAGTCCCAATAAAGACTGCCGGCAGCATAACCCTTGTTCTCCAAGCCCTCCTACCGGCAATGGTCTTTGGGGATAGAGAGGTTACCTTCGAAATAACCGGTGGAACGGATGTACCGTGGAGTCCTCCAGTGGATCATCTCAAACACATAACCCTCTACGCCCTTGAGAAGATGGGAATTAAGGCGGAAATCCAGATAAAGAGGAGAGGCCACTACCCAAGGGGAGGCGGCTTAGTCGTTGGCAAAGTCTACCCCTGGGAAGAAAAGAAATCCCTAATCGCTACGAAATTCGAGAGGATTTACAGCTTCGAGGGTATAAGCCATGCCGTAAGATTGCCTTCTCACGTCTCAATAAGACAGGCAAAAGCTGCAAAGGAAACTCTTGAGAAAGCCTATCCATCAGTGCCTGTGAAGATTAAGGAAGAGTATTATGAGCCCGGAAAAGACCCACACTTAGGGCCGGGCAGCGGAATAGTGGTGTGGGCAAACACGGATGTCCTTCGCCTTGGTGGAGATGCCCTTGGGGAGAAAGGGAAGCCCGCTGAGGTTGTAGGAAAAGAAGCCGCTGAAGAGCTTATAGAGCAGCTGAAACCAAAACACGCCGTTGACATGTTCCTTGGAGATCAGCTCATACCTTTCTTGGCCTTTGCGGGAGGAGAAATCTGGGTGAGCAAAATCACAAAGCACTTGGTAACAAACGTCTGGGTTGTTGAGCAGTTCTTTGGAAAGATCTTCGAAGTTGAGGGAGAAATCGGAAAGCCCGGGAAAGTGAGAGTTGTGAAGAAGGCAGAGCTTTGAGTTACTCTTCCAGCTCCACCCCATAAACCTTTTTTGGGTTCTCCACGTGGATTTTGTATGCGGTTTCTTCACTCATAAGGCCTTGCTGAATAAATGCGAGTGTTCTCCTTGGGACGGTTTTTGGCCCTAAAACTGCCCCTGGCCTTCGTTTATCGTCTATGTAATCCGTCTCCATTAAAAACCTGTCACCCTGCATTAGGGCTTCCATGAGAGCCTTTTTGCTTGCTAAAATTGATGGAAACACGCCAACTTCTTCCGCTACTTTCACCAGCGGAGGAGAGTAGTGCTTAACTACTTTATAGGGCTTTATGCCGACTTTTTTGACTATTTCACCTAGCTCTCTAAACTTTTCTTCAGTAAAGCTCTCCGTATGGAGCTGAACTGCACAGTCCGCTTCTTTTGCCAATTCCATTCCATAAATCATGACCTCTATGCTTGCCTCCCATATTTCCTTGCTCACTTCATAATGCGGCCTTCCTATCTCACCTATTGCTATTGCTTTTCCCTCAAGGCAGAGCTTTTGTGCGTATTCTAATGATTTCATGACCTCATTTTTTGCGTATTCGATGCCTTTCTTTTCAGCTAGGTACGCAAATTCCGCGGGATGGACTCCTACGACTGCAAATGCCTTAACGGGAGTTTCCTTATTTATCCTCTCCACTAGCTCAATATGGAAATCCATGGCTTTCATGAAGTCCTCTGCTTTAGTTCCACTAAAGCCGTAGTCATGAGCGCTCTTATAAACAACGTTCAGATGCGTTCCTCCAGCCCTGTGGAACTCCTTCACTGCCTCCAAGAAAAGCCCCTTAAATGGGTCAACATGAAAGTGATTATCAAATATTATCATCGCTACCACCAAAAAGGTATAAGCGAGATAGTTTTAAAAGCCCTTAGCATTGGTAGACTTTAACAACTTCTCCAACTTTTACGTCAATATTGTCCTCTAAAACTAATTCAACGTGATCCCACTGTAAGGCAAAATCAATTCTTTGGCCCTCTTTTTGTATCTCTCTTATCAGCGCTGCATCTTCTCCTTTCACTTTATAGCCCGGGTAAATAACTCCCTCAATAACATCTCCAACTAGGACTTTTCTGCCAAAGACTTCAAAAGTCTTTTCCACTTTAAATTTCCCAACAGACTTTCTCGAAAATATTTCGACTTTTTCTTTTTCTCTTTTTTTGAAAGTATCAAAGAGCCCCATATTCACCACCGGAGCACTTTCTCAAGGGAGATCTCAAACTCTTTTCCTAAAAACTCTATAAACGGATTCTTTCCAAAATTAACCTTACCTTTCCCGTATTCTCCCCTGAGGTATGCCACAGTTGTTGCTATTTCCTCTAACTCCGGAAGTGGGTTAAACTTGAGGTTTGAAGCAATATTTTTGTCTATTATGTAGAACGCCTTTCTGTTCTTATTTCCTAAGAATCCTCGAATGGAGTCTAGTACTGTATAAAACCCACGGGATTCCTCCAAGAAAGCAAAAAGCCTTTCAAGACCGAGGACTATGTTAATATACTTTCCTTCAGAAAAGACTTCGTTGGCCATACTCTCATACCTGCTTAAGTATATCACTGGCTCTGTTTCTAGGGGAATCCTTTTAACCACCCTCCCAACATCCATTTTTCCTCCAGTCTTGATGACAATAGCATCAGAAAAGTCCTCATGAACGCCAAGGAGTTCAAGGTGCTTTTTTACTAAGAAAAGAGTGTCTAAATTGTCGTCAATCATTATTTTCATTCCCCTCTCACGGGCGTATCTCACAAGGGCGTATGTCACCACAACAAAGCCGTAATCGATTTCATCCTCAATAAGGACTAAGTTTCCAAAGGGGGTCTTGTCTATCATCTCAAAAACAATTTCCTTTGTCATTTCCATCCTACCACCCCGATAGGAACTTCAATTTTCTTTCCAAGTAAATCCAAACTTGCTGCTTTTTTGAAAGTAAAAATACCACTTGTAGGGGTTGGAAAGGCTTCAATTACAGTGCTTGCGATTCTTTCGAGTTCTGGGAGGGGATTAAAAGGAATTGAGGACGCAATATCCTTATTGACCAAATAGAATGATTTCCTTTTTTCATTTCCAAGGAAGGATTGAGTCGCAATAATGAAGGAGTAAAATTCCGGTATTGATGAAATAAACGAAAACAGTCTTTCAAGACCGAGTACAATGTTTATGGACTGTTCAATCTTTGAAAAAGCTGCTTTACCAGCCTCTTCGTAGTTTCTCATGAGTATAACCGGTTCGCTAACAAACTTCACTCTCGCAACAACGTTTCCAACGTCCCTTTTTCCACCGGTTTTAACGACAAGAGCATCTCCAAAGTCTTCGTCAATGCCAATAAATTCAAGATGCTTCTGGACAACGTGGAGAGAATCGAAGTTATCATCGATTATAACGGGCAAACTTCTTGATCTCCCGTAGTGCAAAAGACCAAGAGTCATGAGCTCAGGTATGAAGGAGCGATGGTATTCAACAAGAACAATCTCTCCAAACTTTATCTTATCTATGAGTTCAAAGACACTCTCCAGAGACTCCACAGTCTCACCTCATAATCAAACTAGTAATTCAATCCATATAACTTTTTGCATTATGCGTTAGGATACATTGAAAAATTAAAAGAAATCAAAGCCTAACAAGATGCACAGAACAAGAGATACATGGATCAAATGCCCTCACCGTTTCTTCCAGCTTCTGAAGAAATGTCGCTTCATCCGAGCTTCCATACCTTTTTCTCGCTTCTTCGTAAAGGCTGGAATCTCGAGCTCACTCGCAGGATTGGCTTCCTCCAGTAGAGGCCCTCTGCATTCGATACACCCAAGATGGGACTTCACGCATACAGCATTGCACCCGCCGAGAGTTATCGAACCCAAACACGGAATGTCCCTCTTAACAAGAACGCACTCGAGAGCGGCGAGAAAAGCAGGGTACGACGTCAAGAGCCTGTTTAACTTTTACCTGGCCTTCTGCTTTTTCTTTTTCTAACCTTTCGTTCACGAAATTTTGATAAAGCTATTTTTCGAAATTTCCCACGGTGATTCTTATGGATTTCTTTGAAGTCGTTAAGAAAAGAAGGAGCATTAGGAAATACCAAGATAGAAAGGTGCCAAGAGAATACGTGGAGAAAATCCTTGAGGCAGCATTCTATTCCCCAAGCTCAAGGAACAGGAGACCGTGGCATTTTGTGGTAGTTGATGATAAAGAGCTCATTAAAAAGCTGGCAAACACTAGACAAGCGTTAAGGTTTCTCGAAACTGCACCCCTGGCGATAGTGGTCTGCGGAGATGAAAGGATAAGCTCAGCGTGGGTTTTTGATGCTTCAATAGCCGCTGAACACATCCAGCTGGCAGCAACAGCCTTAGGCTTAGGAGCATGCTGGGGCCACGTGCTGGACAGACAGCACAGCGAAGAGAAGAGCGCCGAGGATTATGTAAGGGAGCTTTTAGGGATTCCTGACCACATTAGGGTTCTGTGCGTGATTGGAATCGGCTATCCGGCGGAGCACAAAGAGGAACACAAGGAAGAGGAAATAATGTGGGATAGGGTTCACCTAAACTATTTCGGCAGGCCGTTTAAATGACTGCCGGGAGTCCAGGGATTCTTGGGAACGGCTGAACCTCAGCGATGTGCTTTGCACCCACCATGTACCTAACAAGTCTTTCAACACCTATGCCAGCTCCAGCAGAAGGCTTGAGCTTTCCAGCCTTTGCAACCTCGAGATAAGGCCTAAAGGCTTCCAAGCTTAATCCGCTCTCTTTTAGCTTTCTTACTATCACCTCATATTGCCACTCCCTCTCTCCACCACTTGAAACTTCCCCATAACCTTCTGGCAGAACCAAGTCGTAGTTTCTAAAGTGTCCGGGCTTTTCTGGATCTTCTCTATCGTAGAATTCTCTGGAGATGTCTGTTATCCAGAATGGTTCATCCATGGCTCTGCTAGCTTCTTCATCGTCGCCAAACTCTTCTTCAATCTCAGCCATTGTAAAGCGCTTAAACGGAGCTTTAACTCTAGGCAGTTCTCTCCCTTCAAGTTCCTCCCACTTTCTTGCTTCTTTGAAAAGACCTGTTATAAGCTCTTCAATTAGTCCCATGACGTCGTCCATACTTGCGTAGGCTATTTCGAAGTCAAGCTGGGTAAACTCGTAAGCGTGTCTTCCATCGTCCCTATCTCTCTCCTCAAGCCTTATGTTTGGAGAAAGTACAAATATCTTCTCCAGCCCCATTGCAATGGCAAACTGCTTATGGAGGATCATGCTGTGCATTAGCTTGAGCTTTGTGCCGTAGGCTTCAATTTCCGGAGCCTTCATTTTGCTTGCCGCTGGATCGGGCCATAAAGGATCGGTTATAGAGCTCAGCATAACCGGCAAGAGCCACTTAAAGCCCCTCTTTACGAAGAAGTCTGTCATATAATCTATCACTTTGGTCTGTACTCTTATTGCCTTCTCAATATCCCTGCTCACCAGCTGAACAGCGTTCATGATCATCACCACTATGACAACATTCATCAACCCTATATGTATTTTGTGCAAAAAAACTTGGAAAAATGGTAAATAAATCAGCACGCTTCCTTTCTATTTTGATCTAATGTCAAAGAACATTAACATTTTTGGCATATTGTCAATAAGGGAGAACAAGGAAAGAGCGAGTGCTCTTTCTCCCTCTACCACAGTGAGTTAAGCAACAAAATATCCAGTATCAGATGTAATTGGTCAGAGATAGCCTAAAAAAACTTATTAGGGCCAAATTAAATATTATAGGTATGCTTGTTGCAATAATGAGGTTTGGTCTAAAAGACCTTCGAGTTATGTCACTAACCCGAGTGGATATTCACTACGTATTTTTGGAACTCTTGCGGACATTAGAGGACTATTTGATTAAGTGGAGATGGGTAGGCACGTCTGTTATTGAGACCACCATAAGAGGTGTTTTTGGTGCCTTTGCTAGCCTATTTGTTCCCAAAAAGGTGAGTAAAAATGTCCGATTTGGAAGGAAAATATGTTTTGGCTCTAGATGAGGGGACTACAAGTGCCAGAGCTATTGTATTTGATAGAGAAAGCAACATACTTGGTGTGGGCCAATATGAGTTCCCCCAGTACTATCCAAAACCCGGATGGGTAGAGCACAACCCAAACGAGATATGGGATGCTCAAGTAAGGGCGTTCAAAACCGCTCTCGAAAAAGCAAGTATAAAGCCTGAAGATATAGCTGCCATTGGTGTTACTAACCAGAGAGAGACGACAATAATATGGGATAAGAAGACTGGCGAACCAGTCTACAACGCAATAGTTTGGCAGTGTAGAAGAACCGCTGACATTGTTGATGAGCTTAGAAAGGACTATTATGATGTTATAAAAGAAAAAACCGGACTTGTTCCGGACTCATACTTCTCGGGGCCAAAAATAAAGTGGCTTCTCGACAATGTCCCAGGTCTTAGAGAAAAAGCCGAAAAAGGAGAAGTTCTCTTTGGAACAGTAGATACATTCCTTATCTGGCGTCTGAGTGGAGGAAAAGTCCACGTAGTGGACTACTCTAACGCTTCTCGTACAATGATATTCAACATCCACAAGCTTGAGTGGGATCAAGAATTACTTGAGATTCTTGGAATTCCCGAAGCTATTCTACCAGAACCGAAGCCTTCAAGCGAAATTTACGGATACACAGATCCAAAAGTCTTTGGAGCAGAAGTTCCAATAGCAGGTGATGCTGGAGACCAGCAAGCTGCACTGTTCGGACAAGCATGTTACAAGCCGGGTATGGTTAAGAACACCTACGGAACCGGAAACTTCATGCTCATGAACACTGGAGAAAAGCCCTATCCATCAAAAGACCTTCTCACTACAATCGCATGGGGTCTAAACGGCAAAGTTGAATACGCCCTAGAGGGGAGCATTTTCATCACTGGAGCAGCAGTGCAGTGGTTGAGGGACTCGCTTAAGATAATCGAAGTCTCAGACGAAGTTGAGCCCCTCGCTGCATCCCTTGCGAGCAATGAGGGCGTATACTTTGTGCCGGCATTTGTTGGTCTTGGAGCTCCATACTGGGATCAATACGCAAGAGGGTTGATAATTGGAATTACAAGGGGAACAAGAAGAGCACACTTTGCAAGGGCTGTTCTTGAGTCAATAGCCTATCTGACAAAAGATGTTCTTATCGAAATGGAAAATGACAGCGGAATAAAAGTAAAGGAACTCAGAGTTGATGGAGGAGCTACGAAAAACAACTTCCTTATGCAGTTCCAAGCTGACATCCTCGGCACTAAGGTAGTTAGGCCTGTAACTCAAGAAACAACTGCTCTTGGTGCTGCATACCTAGCAGGACTTGCAGTAGGCTACTGGAACAGCCAAGAAGAGATTGCAAAAATGTGGAAAGTAGAGACTGAGTTTGAGCCTCAAATGGACGAGCAAACTAGGGAAAAACTTTATGCCGGGTGGAAAGAGGCCGTTAAGAGGTCTCTAGGCTGGGCAAAAGTGCTTAAAGATCTTGGGCTCTCAGAATAAATTTTTGTTTTATTTGCGAAGAATGGCTAAGTTTGTCATTTATATTTCAAAAAGCTGGGGGAGGAGTACATGGGACGAAAAAAAGTAGTCGTTGTTGGAGCAGGTGTTGTAGGGGCATCTATTGCTAGGGTTTTAAGTCAGTACAATGAGTTGGATGTTTATCTGTTAGAAAAGAACGCGGATGCGGGGATGGGGGTAAGCAAAGCAAACACTGCAATAATTCATCCAGGGCATGAAGACGATCCAAAGAAATACCCGCTAAGGGCAAAACTCTGTGTTAAAGGCAACAGATTGTGGCATCAGTGGGTCAAGGAACTTGGAATTCCCGCCAAGTTCCCAGGAGAGCTTATGATTGCAGTAGAAGAGGAGGACTTAAAAGTTGCGAAGCACTATTTGGAGCTTGCTCGAAAAAACGGCGTGCCGGGAGTTAGACTCGTTGATAATGAGGAGCTGAGAAAGCTTGAGCCTAATGTAAATCCCAACGCAGCTGGAGCATTATGGGCACCTACCGCAGGTGTGATGGCATCTCCAATGGCAGCTCCTGCGTTGGTAGAAAACGCAGTTACCAATGGCGTTAAATTCCTTCCAGAAACAGAAGTCCGGGGAATAAAGATTGAAAAAGGAGAGGTAAAAGGAGTCGAAACAAACAGGGGCTTTATAGACGCAGACCTCATAATAAACGCCGCTGGCTTGTATTCAGATAAAATCTCAAAGATGGCGGGAATTGATTATTTCACGATTCGCCCAAGAAAAGGTCAATATTATGTATTTGACGACGATGCCACGCCAAAAGTGACAAGGATACTGCACCAAACGCCCACACCCATGACAAAAGGAGTCTATGTAATAACTGAAATGAATGACGGATTAATGATAGGACCAACGGCTGAAGATCTACCTGAAGATGCCAAAGAAGACACGTCCACTACAAAAGAAGGGTTAGATTTCGTGTGGGAATGGGCTCAAAAGCTTGTAAAGGAACTGCCCCCGAAAAACAAAGTCATCCGCACATTTGCAGGACTAAGACCTGAACCTCCAGATGGCAGATGGATTATAGAGGCATATGACGACCCATGGGGCTTCATAAATGCCGCTGGAATAAGATCTCCTGGACTTACGGGAGCTCCAGCAATAGCGTACTATATAGTTGAAGAACTTATACAAAAGAAACTTGACATTAAACTTACCAAAAAATCTCACTGGAACCCATACAGAAGAGCATTTTGGTTTAAACACTTACCCCCAGAGAAGCAGAATGAACTAATCCAAAAGAATCCCTCTTATGGTAACGTAGTGTGTATGTGCAGAGAAATAACGGAAGGAGAAATAGTCGATGTTATAAAGAGAATGAAAAATATGGGTGTCCAAACCATAACTCTTGACGGAATAAAGATGAGGACAGGCGCAATGGCAGGTACTTGCCAAGGTTCTTACTGCAGAATCAGGATTGCAAGGATAATAGCCAGAGAAACTGGCATTCCCTTGTGGGAGGTTTCTCTCAAAGGAAAAGGAACTGAGTATGGAATAGGAGACGTTAAAGTCCTATTGAGAGAGAATGGGGGCGATAAAAATGCAGAATGATTATGATGTTGTTGTAATAGGAGGTGGCCCCGCAGGTTTGGCAGCTGCAATAAAAGCTAAAGAGCTTGGATTGAAAGTATTACTCTTGGAAAATAGAGAAACACTTGGAGGAGTTCCTCTCCAGTGTATACACCCCGGATTTGGACTTCACTACTTCAAGGAGGACTTAACGGGAACTGAGTTTATCTACAGATTCATACACAAATTTTTGGACATGGGCATAGAGCACTATACGGGAGCACACGTAGTCTCTATAGAGCCATACTCCGACCTAGAGAAGAGGTTAAGGGTTGTTACGTCAAAGGGTGTCCTTGATATAACTACCACTACCCTCATCTATGCCACTGGAGCAAGGGAAAGACATCCATTCGAAATAGGACTAACCGGCCACAGGCCTGCTGGAGTTTACACTGCAGGTGAAGCCCAAACGATGATGGACATTGATGGCATAATGCCCGGCAAAGAGATAGTTATCGTAGGTTCTGGAGACGTCGGGCTTATAATGGCAAGGCGTTTTGCTCTGGAAGGGGCTCACGTAAAAGCCGTTATAGAAATAATGCCCTATCCGGGAGGCTTAACAAGGAACATAGTCCAGTGCCTCCAAGATTTTGGAATCCCGCTTTATCTCAGCCATGCGGTTACCAGAATCGAGGGGACTAAAAGGGTCGAAAAGGTCATTGTTACTAAAGTTGACGAGAACCTAAAGCCCATTCCTGGAACAGAAAAGGAGATAGAGTGTGACACCGTTGTGATTGCAGCAGGACTCGTGCCTTATCTAAAGGTGCTGGAAAGAGTCGGTGTTATAATAGACCCAGCAACCAGAGGGCCTGTAGTAAATGAATACCTCGAAACGAGCATTCCTGGAGTATTTGTGGCAGGTAATGCCCTTGTTATAAATGATCTAGTAGATTATGTTGTTGAACAGGGGGAACTGGCCGCAGAGAGTGCTTACCTTTACGTTCAAAATAAGGGCATCCCGACCAAAAAGTGGAAGAAACTTGTAAAGGGCAAGAACATACGGCTAGCTGTTCCTCACTATCTAAGCGGTGATAATGACGTTGTAATCTACGCCAGAGTCCAAAAACCCGAAGAAAACGTAAAGCTCCGCTTCCCAGAGATAAACAAGGAAATAAAGCTCCCATTTGTTAAACCAGCAGAGATGATAAGGATTAAACTAAGAAAAGAAGACATAGCAAAAGCAGAAGACAAAATAACAATGGAGGTTGTCCCCAATGAGTGAAATCAAGCACTTTAAACTCACGTGTATTATATGCCCGCTTGGCTGCGAGATTGAAGTTAAGATGAAAGGAGACAAAATCATCGAGATTACAGGGTTCAGCTGTCCCAGAGGAAAAGACTATGCAATACAAGAAGTTACTACACCTAAAAGAGTAGTTATGAGTGTTATAAAGGTAAAAAACGGAGATTTTCCAACAGTATCAGTCAAAACAGATAGACCTGTTCCCAAGGAGCTCATACCTGCAATTATGAAGGAGCTAGCCAAAATAGAAGTGGAAGCTCCAGTCGAAATTGGCCAAGTGATAATAGAAAATGTTGCCAGTTCAGGAGCAAATATTGTAGCCACAAGACCTGCTAAAAGGGTTTCTTCAGCTTCCTAACTCCTAATCCTTATTTTTGAGCAATAGACCGCAAAAACTAAGAAATCTCAAGTATTCTTTAATTCTTTATGAATATGAAATTCCTTATTTTACACCAAAACCTACGATAATAGAGTAAACTTAGAATAGAATAGAAAAGATTTATGGAAACAAAAGGCTCTAAACATCACTGCTGTGGACAGACGTCCTTCTCTGTTGGTGGGTTTGGATCGAGACCTTTTCTTTGCCTTATCTGTCTTATAATGTTTATTGCAAGCTCGTTTGGTACTCTCTTGAAGCCAGCGTGCTCTGTACTCCACAACGCTCTACCGCTTGTTGCACCTCTTATTGCTCCAGCAAATCCGAACATCTCTGCTACAGGAGCCTCTGCGATGATTATCATTACTTCACCCTCTTGTCTCATGTCAATAAGCTGTCCTCTTCTCTGGGTAATCTCTCTGCTAACTGCTCCCATGTATTCGTATGGAACGTTAATTATGACCTTTTGGTATGGCTCGTAGAGGACTGGACCAGCCTTCATCATTGCACAGTGGATGGCAGTTCTAATTGCTGGATAGATCTGGGCTGGGCCTCTGTGGACGTTGTCCTCGTGGATCTTTGCATCTACAAGTCTAACTATGACCTTCATCACGGGCTCTCTGGCAAGTGGTCCCTCATCCATTGCCTGGTGGAAGCCATCTATAAGGAGATCCATAACTTCGTTGAGATACTGGATACCCTTGGTGTTGTCGAGGAACATGTTTCCGTTGTAAATGTCAACGATGCCCCTTGCAATGTCATAGTCCATTCCAAGCTCGGCAAGCTTCTTTGCAACGGTCTTTGGATCTTTTGGTCTTCCTTCTGGGATTTCACCCTCCCTAATTGCTTGGTAAATCTCGTCCGGCATTGGCTCAACAACAATGTAGAACCTGTTGTGCTTGTTTGGTGACTTTCCTTCTACTATTGGGCTTGGCTTTGTTATGCTCTCTCTGTAAACGACAATTGGCTCTGAGACGTCAACATCAACGCCCCACTGCTCCTTAAGGTGCACAAGCTTAACCTCAAGGTGGAGTTCACCCATACCGCTGAGCAAGTGCTGCCCGGTCTCTTCATCGATCTTAACGTGGAGTGTTGGATCTTCCTTAGCGAGCTGTCTAAGGGCTTCAATAAGCCTTGGTAAGTCTTTCACATTCTTGGCTTCAATAGCAACTGTAACTACCGGCTCGCTTGTGTAGTGTAGGGCTTCGAATGGCTCAATTTGCTCTTCGCTAACTGTTTCACCAGCCATTGCATCTCTCAAACCTGTTACAGCAACTATGTTACCAGCTGGAACAGCATCCATGTTAATTCTCTCTGGACCCATGTAGATACCAACTTGCTGTATTCTTGCCTTCCTCTTGCTGTTGATTAGGTAGACCTCTTGACCAGTCTTCACAGTACCGCTCCAGACTCTACCAGTTGCAACCTCACCAGCGTGCTTGTCAATGATGATCTTTGTAACGACCATTGCCATCTTTCCATTTGGATCACAGTTGAGCATTGCTTGCCCAATCTCGCTCTCGATGTCTCCCCTCCAAAGGTGAGGAATCCTGTATTTCTGGGCTTGCAGTGGGTTTGGAAGGTGCCTAACTACCATGTCCAAAACAACTACGTGAAGTGGGGCCTTCTTTCTAAGGGTCTTCAAATCGCCAGCGTTTGTAAGGTCGATGATGTCTTTGAATGAGACTCCTGTCTTTCTCATGTATGGAACGCTCAATGCCCAGTTGTAGTAGGCACTACCAAAGGCGACGCTACCGTCTTCGACTTTGACAAGCCACTTGTCCCTAAACTCTGGAGGAGCATATCTCCTAATCAAGCGGTTTACATCGGTAATTACCTTAACGAACCTCTCCTGCATCTGCTGTGGGGTAAGCTTGAGCTCCTTAATAAGCCTGTCAACCTTGTTTATGAAAAGAACTGGCTTGACGTACTCCCTAAGGGCTTGTCTAAGAACTGTCTCGGTCTGGGGCATGACACCTTCAACAGCATCAACTACTATAATTGCACCGTCAATTGCTCTCATGGCTCTTGTGACGTCACCACCGAAGTCAACGTGACCCGGAGTGTCAATGAGATTGATGAGGTACTTTTCTCCCTCATACTCGTGGATCATTGAAACGTTAGCGGCGTTAATGGTGATACCTCTAGCCTGCTCCTGCTCATCGAAGTCAAGCACAAGCTGCTTTCCTGCGAGCTCTTCACTAATCATCCCCGCTCCAGCCAGCAGGTTATCGCTGAGAGTCGTCTTACCATGGTCAATGTGAGCGGCAATACCCATATTTCTAATTCTCTCCGGTTGAGTCATCAATTGCTTGATCGCCTTAATCATCTCTTCCCTTTTTCCCATATCGCACCACCTAAAACATTGATCGTCAGTTCATCATTCACTTCAAAAGTCCAGTTATAAATCTTTCCATAATTACTTTCCAAACCTTCTGTGCCGTTTTTGATATTCTCTTATTATCCTCAAAAAATCAATCTTTCTGAATTCCGGGAAGTAGACATCAACGAAGAAAAGCTCGCTATAAGCAATCTGATAAAGAAGGAAATTGCTTATCCTCACTTCCCCACCCGTTCTTATGACCACATCTGGATCCGGCATATTAGGCACATAGAGATATTTCTTCAAAAGTCCTTCATTTATCTCATTTTTGTTTAGCTTTCCGGCTTGGACGTCTTCAACAATTCTTTTTACGGCATCAACAATCTCGCTTCTTCCACCGTATGCAACAGCGATGTTTAGAGTATAGTTATTGTACTTCCTCGTAGCTTTCTCTGCTTCCTCCGCAGCTTCTCTCACGTTTTTTGGCAACAAATCTTTTCTGCCAAGAACATTAACCCTTATGCCATACTTGTGCACTCTTTCGTCATGAAGGAGTTCCTTAAACTTCTTTTCAAAGAGATCCATGAGCATCTTTACTTCTTCCTTGCTCCTCTTAAAGTTCTCAGTTGAGAAAGCGTAAACTGTCAGGGTTCTTATGCCCAGCTCCCTACACCATTCAAGTATTTCCTCCAGTTTTCTGGAGCCAAAAAGGTGGCCGTACCAAGGAGGCTTGTCCAAAAGCCTTGCCCACCTTCTGTTACCATCCATTATGATTGCCACGTGTTTAGGTATTTTTTCCGGCTGAGATTTGACCTTTTCAAAGAGATAGGACTCATACAGATCATAAGCGGGTTTAAATAAAATATGAGGAATTTTGGAAACAATTCTATAGAGCATCTTTCTTCACTCAATCCTCTTTCTCTTTGCTATGTGCATTTCAGCAAGCTCAATATAAATTTCGGCATTTTTCTTTGTCATTTCTATTTCCTCTTCACTGAGCTGCCTTACAACTTTGCCTGGGACACCTACAACAAGGCTGTAATCTGGAATCTCCTTCCCCGGAGGTATTAGAGCTCCAGCGCCTATAATAACGTGATTCCCAATTTTAGCCCCATCCAGAACCACAGCCCCCATTCCTACAATAACGTAATTTCCAATCTTTGCTCCGTGGACAACGGCATTGTGACCTATTGTAACGTATTCCCCTATTATCGTGGGCATCCCATGAGAAGTGTGAATGCTAACATTGTCCTGAATGTTGGAACCCTTGCCTACGTATATCTGCTCTATGTCCCCCCTCAACACTGCCGAAGGCCAAACACTCGTTTTCTCCTCCAAGACGACGTCTCCGATTATGTAAGCGTTCTCATCCACAAAAGCGGTTTCGTGAATTTTAGGCTTCTTTCCATTTAGCTCGTAAACCACCATGATTACCACCAGTAATGGCTGGGTAAAACAACTTATAAACTTTAACACCCTAAAAGGTATGTGGTGGAACGCTAATGAGATACCGAAAAGGTGCCAGTGCTGAAAGAGAGCTCATAAAGATGCTGGAAAAAGAGGGGTTTGCAGTTTTGAGATCAGCCGGAAGCAAAAAAGTCGATATAGTTGCGGGAAACGGTAAGCTTTACCTTTGCATTGAAGTCAAAACCACGAAAAATGATAAAATCTATTTAAGTGAGGATGAGGTTGAAAAGGTAAAAAGCTTTGCAAGCACCTTTGGGGGAAAGGGGATCATTGCGATTAAATTCATAAACAACGGATGGTATTTTTTTGAGGTTGAAAAGCTAAAAAAGAGCGGGAAAAATTATAGAATAACCCTTCAGATAGCAAAACATAAGGCTAAGACCTTTGATGAAATCCTCGGTAAGCAAAAGTCTCTAATCGAGGTGATTGGAAGTGAATAAAAAGGCTGTTTTGATAACAATCCTTTTTTTGCTCTCTGTTTTAGAAGTGAGTGCCCAGCCTTCTCTGTTACTTGAGGTTGCTCAAGAGAGCTTTGAAGCAAAGCCCGGAGAGACAATCCTAGTTCCAGTTACACTGAGCAATATTGGTAATGAAACTGCAGAGAATATAAGCATCTACATCTCGGGACCACTCATTGAAGGCGTCCTCTATAGTCAAGATGTCATAAAAAAGCTGGAACCTGGAGAAAAAGTTGAAAAAACACTGCCAATATATATTGAAAACCCCAAAGCTGGAGTTTATGACCTCAAAGTGGTTGCAAGGGTAGGAGCGGTGCTCGTTGAAGTTCCCATCTCTCTAAGAGTCCTCACAAAGGTGGGTTATTCAATTGATGTCGATGTAAAGGATAGGTACCTCCTTGGGGAAGATGTTGCCATAACGCTCAAGGTTTCTTCCTCGTCCAACGGGATAATTTTCGGAGACGTTTCTTATGAAATTTATAAAGGAAACACCTCAATCGCGGAGAAGTCTATTCATAACATCTTTCTTTACCCCGAATATCCAAAAAACAGGTGGGAGTACTTAATATTTCTTCCGAAGCCAGACGTGGGAAAATACACGGTTGTTATGAGAGCAAGATTTGGAGGAATATCAAAAACCATCGCAAAGAGCTTTGAGGTCTATCAAAGGAAGCTGAGGTATGAGACCAAATTCGAGAGGGGCATAATATACGTGAGAGTTTTAGATGAGAAAGGAAACGGAGTAGAGGGAATACCAGTGACAATAGAAGGTACCGAGCTGAAAACGAATTCCTACGGAATGGCTTTTATTGAGGCAAAAGAACCCGGAACTTACCACATAACCCTGAATCTCGATGGAAAGATAGTTGAGACATTTGTTGAAGTTAAAAAGCTTTTCATGAACTATGAGCAGAGAAACGAAACGCTTTTAGTCTACGTTAGGGACTCGGCAGGAAAAGGCATAGGAAACGTGACCATAGAAGCCATAGGACCAATTGGGAAGACATATGGTGTAACGGACGAAAACGGGACGGCATTGATAAATTTAAACGAAACCGGGTTTGGTAGCATTTCTCTAAAGGCCGAAAGCGATAGGTATCTGGGAGCTGAGGCAATAATAACTGTTAAAGAACCCAAAAAACCGGAAACCAAGACTCCAATCCAAACAACTTCCACCCCCATAAACCAGACAACACCAATTCAGCCAGTAAAGCCGAAAGACTATGGAAACTTACCCATAATCCTGGTTCTCTCCGCAGTAATCTTTGGGAGCACTTCTTATTTGGCCCTTTTCAGGCCCCTCAAATTTGAAGAACAGCTTGACAAATACTATTTTGTAAAGGTTAGAGCCCCAAGGGTAAGAGAGCTTCACAACTTCAGGTATGAAAAAGCAATAAACGCCGTCGATGCAAGGGCAACAAAGGGGAAGATAACAATAGAAGACGGCAGAATAATATGGGAGATAGACAAGCTTGAACCCGGGGAGGAAGCCTTTCTTCAGGCAATTCTTTGAATCGTCTTTTTTCTTTGGAAAAATTTTTAAGCTTCAATGCCTCATTAAGACAAGCATCTAAATGGAGGGATTGGAATGGTTGATTGGAAGCTTATGCAAAAGGTTATCGAGGCTCCAGGGGTTTCTGGATACGAGTTCATGGGAATCAGAGATGTTGTAATCGAAGCTTTGAAGGATTATGTGGATGAAATTAAAGTTGACAAGCTTGGAAACGTCATTGCCCATAAGAAAGGTGACAAGCCAAAGGTGATGATAGCTGCCCACATGGACAAAATAGGGCTTATGGTGAACCACATAGACGAAAAAGGTTATCTACATGTTGTTAGAGTTGGGGGCGTTGATCCAAGGACGCTTGTAGCACAGAGGGTAAGGATATTTGGAGAAAAAAGAGAAATATACGGTGTAGTTGGACACATCCCACCCCATTTAACCAAGCCCGAAGAGAGAACCAAAGCCGCCGATTGGGACACAATAGTTATCGACATCGGAGCTGATTCAAAGGAAGAGGCAGAGAAGTTGGGTGTGAAGGTAGGAACCATAGCGGAATTTGCTCCCGCTTTTACGAGACTTAACGAAAACCGCTTTGCATCCCCATACCTGGACGATAGGATATGCCTTTACGCCATGATAGAAGCGGCAAGAGCTTTGGAAGAGCACCAAGCAGATATATACTTTGTGGCAAGCGTCCAAGAGGAAGTCGGACTAAGGGGAGCCAGAGTAGCGAGCTATGCCATTGATCCAGAGATTGGAATAGCTATGGACGTTACCTTTGCCAAACAGCCCGGAGACAAGGGCAAGATAGTGCCAGAGCTTGGAAAAGGTCCTGTAATGGATGTCGGACCAAACATAAATCCAAAGGTTAGAGCATTTGCAGACGAGGTGGCCAAGAAATATGGGATACCTCTTCAAGTAGAGCCCAGCCCAAGACCAACTGGGACTGATGCAAACATCATGCAAATAAACCGCGAGGGAGTAGCAACGGCTGTCCTTTCGATTCCAATAAAATACATGCACTCCCAAGTTGAGTTAGCCGATGCAAGAGACGTTAATAATACGATAAAGCTTGCAAAACACCTGCTTGAAGAGCTCAAACCCATGGAACTAACTCCATAAAAAACCTTATCTTTCCTTATTCCCTAATTATTTTTGGTGTTGTGCGTGAAGAAGGAAGATATCAAGTATAAAAAGAAGCTCATAGAAGAAAGCATTCAGAAAGTAAGGTCTTCAATGCCCAAAACCCAAGAGAGATTTTCAAAAATGGGCCTTGCCAAAGATGGGATATACAAGCAAATTGAATTTGCAATTCAAAACCTCCTCGATGCTCTTAATGAAATCTCTTCCAGTTTAGAAATTGAGGCAGTTAGCTATCGCGGGATAATTGAGAGTCTGCATAAGGAGAAAATTATTGGAGATGAACTGAAAGAGAAGCTTGATTTTCTGGTTCAGTTAAGAGAAGTCCTGATTTACAATTACGATCTCATTAACGACGAAATAGCCTTTAGGAATATGGAAGAATACCTGCAGTTTCTTGAGGAGGGTTTGAAATTCTTAAGCTCCTTTTTGGAGGGTGAGGAGTGAGAATAGCTCTACTCCCGCTGGTAGTGAAAGAAGTTGAAAAAGACGTTCTGAAAGCAGTGAAAGAGCATGTTGAAGAATTCTACTCAAGATTTGGGTTTAAAGTGGAAACCTTACCTCCCAAAACTGCAAGCGACGTCTTTTTCTCCTACAACCCACTTAGGGGACAGTTTCTTGGGAGGTTTTTCCTCATGAAAGTTGCAGAGCATAGGAAAGGCTTTTCGGCAGTTTTGGGTGTCACGGATGGAGATCTCTACGAGGAGGGAATGAACTTCATCTTTGGACTCGCTAACCCACACCTAAAGGCCGCTATAATCTCCCTCGCAAGGTTAAGGCCGGAGTTTTACAACGAAAAGGATGGGGAAGTTTTAAAGGAAAGGGCCATAAAAGAGGCAATGCACGAACTCGGCCATGTGTTCGGGCTTACCCATTGCGAAAACCCAAGATGCGTAATGCATTTTTCAAATTCAATAATTGATACTGACTATAAAGGAAAAAACTACTGTGAAAGGTGCTTGAATAAATTAAAAAGAAACCTGGAGGGGATGATATGATAGAGATCGAACTCAAAGGGCATGCAGACGATAAGGTGTTTGAGAGGGTGAGGGAAAACTTTACCTTCATGAGAAAGGAAGTTCATGAGGACATTTACTTCAGCCACCCATGCAGAGATTTTTCAGAAACGGATGAAGCATTAAGGATAAGGATAAAGCGCTTCAATGGCCATTTTGAGGCATTTCTTACATATAAGGGCCCAAAGATTGACAGCATTTCAAAGAGCAGAAAGGAAATAGAGGTCAGTATTGAAGACGTTGATGCATATCTTGAGCTTCTAAATCTTCTCGGCTTTAGGGAAATTCTCACAGTGAAAAAGACTAGAGAAAAGTACTATGTGGAAAAAGGCGTCACCATTACGTTAGATGAAGTTGAAGGTCTTGGGAAGTTCGTTGAGATAGAAAAACTCGCAAAAGATGAAGAAGAAGTGCAAAAAGAAGTCCCAAGGCTCATGGAGATTCTGAAATCACTTGGAATCAAAAAGTTTGAGAGAAAATCTTATCTTGAGCTGCTAATGGAAAAGCTCAACTCTTCAACAGAGCTCTAAGGGCTTTTATAAGCTCTTTATCATTTAGAGCAGCTTTTTCGAGAAGCCCCTTTCTTTTCAATTCAGCCCCTATTTTTACGCTGACCGGGATTTTGATGCCAAGCTTCCTTAGGTAATCTGCCTCCTCAAAAATCTCCCTCGGTTTTCCTTCCATTACTAGCTCGCCTTTATCAAGAACTATTATTCTGTCAGCAAAATCGAATAGGTACTCGGTATTGTGTTCGACGAGAAGTATTGTAATCCCCTGCTCCTTGTTTAGAAGGGTTATCAAGCTTAAAACCTGCTCCCTGCCTACAGGGTCGAGCTGGGAAGTTGGCTCGTCAAGCACGAGAACTTCGGGCTTAAGGGCCAAGACGCTTGCTATTACAAGCCTCTGCTTCTGTCCACCGCTCAAGTTCGGAGGGAATTCTTTCTCAAGCCCTTCAAGCCCGGTAATTTTCAACGCCCAGTGAACTCTCCTTCTTATTTCTTCAACGTCCAAGCCGAGATTTTCAAGGGCAAAGGCAACTTCTTCCTCAACAGTCATATTAAACAGCTGGGAGTCGGGATTCTGAAGCACAAGCCCCACAATCTTCGAAAGCTCTGCCACGCTTGCTTCCTTCGTGTTGTAGCCCTTTACAAAAACATTGCCCCTAAAATCCCCCCTTATCGAATGAGGGATTATCCCATTGAAAGTTAAACACAGTGTAGACTTGCCGCTTCCGCTTGCTCCCAAAATGCCTAAAAACTCGCCCTTTTTAACCCTAAAACTGACGTCCTTGAGGGAGTAGTCCTTTGCTCCAGCGTATTTAAAGCTCAGCTCTTCCACTCTTATCATACTTACTCCCTCTCCACAAGCCTAGGCAGCATCAGGGCAACGCCAAATATGAACACAAGAGTTGAGAATATTTCCAACCTTCCAATCCACATATGAAGGATAAGGAGAATCTTAACGTCTAAAGGCAGCGATGGCGAGGTTATTCCTATACTCAACCCAACATTTCCTTGGGCTGAGGCAACCTCAAAGAATGCATCCGCCAAGCTGGCCCCTACCCTAAGCATGACCCATATTGTTCCAATTAACAGAAAAGCAATGTAGGTCATGGTAAATCCCAAAACCTCTTGCAGGTCTTCTTCCGTAAAAATGTAGTCGCCAATTTTCCTTTTTATGACGGCTCCCTTAGGGAGAATAGCCTGCTGGATTGTCCACTTTAACGTCTGGAACGTTAGAGTTATGCGGATAAGCTTTATACCTCCGGCCGTACTACCTGCGCCTCCTCCAACCACCATTAAGAAGCCTATAAGGAGCTTTGCAAGCTCTGGGTATTGAGACAAATCCGAGATAGAAAAACCAGTACACGTTATTGCAGAGACAGCATGAAAAACGGCCTCTCTAAAGGATTCCCCAATTGGCACTCCATTGTAAATTAGGAGAGCATACCCAATAAGAGCAATGGCTGGAGCTAAGAAGAAGAACATGTACTTAACCTGAATATCCCTGAAGAAAGGTGCAAGAGACCGCTCTTTAAAAAGCTTGTAATGAACGGTAAAGTTTGTCGCACCCATTATCATAAGAAAGATCGTGATCGCCTCTATGCTGAGACTGTTGAAAAATCCTATACTCAGGTCATGAGAACTCATACCACCGGTCCCAAGACCTGTCATTGAGTGTATCACTGCATCAAAGAGCCCCATACCGTTTATGTAATAAAGATATACACCCACAATTGTCAAAACTGCGTATATTTTGAATATTACCTTCGAAGTGTTTGCCAAGTTCGGGAGAATCCTCTCAGTTCTTGCTTCTGCTTTGTAGAGCCTCGCTGCAGCAACCCCAGGACGAATCAAGACGGTCAGGGCAACTAAGACTATGCCAACTCCGCCGAGCCACTGCATCCATGCTCTCCAGAAGAGGATTATATGGGGATAGCTTTCTAAATTGCGCATCATTGTCAGTCCAGTTCCAGTCCACGCGGACATGCTCTCAAAATAAGAGTCAACAAAACCCATGCCTGCTATTTTCATGAAAGGAACAACGCTAACAAAAGAGGCAAAAAGCCATACAAAGGCTGCTGAAATCATAGCTTGTCTCAGGTTTACATCCTCTATGTGCTCAGAATGTTGAGCTAGCCATGCCCCGAGAAGAATACATGCCAGGCCCGGAAGCACAAAATAAGGGACATACTTAATCTCCTCTCTGTAAACCCACGTAATCAAGACCGGGATTAGATAAGCAACACCTATACCCTGAAGAAGTGCCCCTATTAGGTTCCTTATGACAAAGATGTCATCGGCGATGTTGATGTACTTTCGAAGCTCTAGCATTGGGTCACCACATTGTCTAAGGAGGATAGGGCGTTAAAAAATTTTCGAGAATCCAGACAACGTTTTTAAAAACAAAATAGACAGTGAACATTAGGTGGTAAAAGTGGAGAACAAAGCTGAAAATCTCCTCAAAGCTGGCGAAATTGCAAAAAAGGTTAAAGAGGAAGTTTTGAAGTTAATAAAACCTGGAGCATCTCTATATGAGATAGCCGAGTTTGTTGAAAACAGAATAATAGAGCTAGGCGGAAAACCGGCTTTTCCATGTAATCTCTCAATAAATGAAATCGCCGCTCACTACACACCGTATATAGGAGACAAGACTGTCCTTCAAGAAGGAGACTACTTAAAAGTTGATCTTGGTGTTCACGTTGACGGCTACATAGCAGACACGGCTTTTACAGTTAGGGTAGGGATGGAGGATGATGAGCTAATAGAAGCCTCAAGGGAAGCGTTGGAAAATGCAATAAGCGTTGTTAAGGCTGGAGTAAAGATAAACGAAATCGGAAAGGTCATAGAGGAAACTATAAGAGGAAAAGGCTTTAATCCAATAGTTAATCTCAGCGGGCACGTGATAGAAAGGTATAAGCTCCACACAGGCATTTCAATACCCAATATCTACAGGCCACACGATAACTACGAGCTCAAAGAAGGAGACGTCATAGCGATAGAGCCTTTCGCGACTACGGGTGCCGGACAGGTTATAGAAGCACCTCCCACGCTGATATACATGTACGTGCGCGATAGGCCCGTAAGACTTCCTCAGGCAAGAACACTCTTGAGGTATGTTAAAGAGAACTTTTCCACACTGCCCTTTGCATACCGGTGGGTTCAAAAACTCATGCCAGATACACAGCTGAGGATTGCCCTCATGCAGCTTGAAAAAGCCGGAGCGCTATATGGTTATCCAGTATTGAAGGAAATACGGGGCGGAGTAGTTTCCCAAGCTGAGCACACTGTAATAGTTGAAAAAGACGGAGCTTTAATTACAACTTGATTTTGTTCTCCTGCCCTTAATTTTTCTATTTGAATGCTTTTTTAATGAAGCAAATAAAAAGAGGAATAATCATTGTTTTAGCTCGGCATTGGCGCCGGGGCGGGGATTTGAACCCCGGCGGGCAAACGCCCAGTGGATCTCGAGTCCACCGCCTTCCCTGGCTAGGCTACCCCGGCGCTCGATTTTGAATAAAAGAGAGCGACTTATAAATCTTGCTGGTTCTTAAGAAGTAGTTATGTAAAAAATCTAAAAATGGAAAATTTTCACTCATCATCCATGCATGAAGCCAATCCACACAACAACAGTATCGGGAAGTCCTCAAAACTTATTCTGTCCTCGATAATCTTTTTTCTAACAATCTCTCTGAGATTTATCATCTCACCCACCTCCTCCACCGAAAAAAGTCGTGGATTCTTAAATTTTTGTGACTAAAAACAGGTATTAATGAATACAAAAGTGCATTGAAAATAAGAATAAATATCAGCAAACCCTTGGCACAGGATCTCCAAGAGGCGGCTCCATAAACCTTTTTCCACCAATTCCCGTCTCAAGAATAACTTTGCCGCGATATTGGTCTATGACTTCTCCTATAATCGCAGCATCTTTTCCAAGTCTGCTCTTCTTCATTGCCTTAAGGGCTTCCTCCGCGTATTCCCTTGCAACTACCATAACAACCTTTCCTTCATTGGCAACTTCATATGGACTTATGCCCAACATATCGCTCGCAGCCTTTACTTCTGGCTTTACTGGGATATCTGCCTCTCTAACCAAGATTCCAACGTTGCTCTTTCTTGCTATCTCGTTTAAGGCGTTGCTTAGGCCACCTCTCGTTGGGTCTTTCATCGCGTGGATGTTCTCCCAGCCTATTGCCTCAGCAACAGCCTTTACTACTTCCCATACAGGAGCGACATCACTTTTAAGCTCTGTCTCGAAGGCTATCCCTTCCCTATGGCTCATCAAAGCTATTCCGTGATCTCCGACCGTCCCGCTCACTAGCACAACATTCCCTATTTGAGCACCGGCATCACTTATCGGCCTCTCGGCAATTCCGATTCCGGCGGTTATCACAAAGATTCCTATCTTATCCTCTACAACCTTCGTATCTCCCGTTACTATGGGGACAGGAACTTCTTTCGCAGTCTCGTCCATGGATTTTAAGATTTTCTCTAGGTCTTCTCCACTAAACCCTTCTTGGATTATCATAGAATTCGCCAACGCCAGAGGCTCCGCACCCATTACGGCCAGATCATTGACCGTCCCGCTTATTGCTAATCGACCGATGTCCCCGCCAGGGAAGAAAATTGGCTTGACTGTATGCCCATCTATGGTAAAAACCAAGTGCCTATCCCCAAAGGGAATTGTTGCGGCGTCATCTAGGGCATCCAACCCTATTCCGCCAGCGGATTTTAATGTGAGATTTTTGAGAATGACATCCTTAATGAACTCCTCCATTAACTCTCCGCCCGCACCATGCTCAAGCTTTATTCTCATCTTTACCACCTGCTATCTTATCTAAGAGAACACTTTAAAATGTTGCTAAAGGGGAAAAAGTCAAAGTATCAAGTCTTCTTTACTCAAATAGCCCTCTACATAAAGACCTCCAAGGAAAGCCTGGCCCACGTTTATTCCGTTATCCCCCCTCGGAACCTCATAGGTTGAGTAAAACCTCAGCCCGTTGCTTTCAACGATTTTTCTTATCGTCTTCACTATGAGCTCGTTATATGCAACCCCTCCGCTTATGCCAATGTTTTTAACGCCAAACTCCTTAGCTTTCTCGACCACAAATTCTCCAAAAGCTCTTCCCAACGCCAAGTGGACAGAATACGCTATGTCCGCCGAGCTTGCTTTGCTTTCAAGAACCTGCTCAAAGAGCTCCTCAATTTTCAGCTCTTCGCCCTCAATCGGCACTCTAAATCCTAGGTCGTTTTTGCCTCTAAAGGCAACTCCCTCAAGCTTCATAGCAGGTTCTCCTTCATAAGTTCTCCTATAAGCAATGTTGAGCAAAACAGCCATTGCATCAAGCACTCTGCCCGTTGAAGATGCGTAGCTGAGGTTTATTTCCTTCGCAAGCTGGTTCAATATTACATTAAATTCAACCTTCCCGTACCTGAGGTTTTCAATTGCTTTGGGGCAGTGCTTTTCAACCACATTCTTTATCTCATTGACATCATAGAGCTTGCTCAAAATCCCCATTAAGGCCCTTAGAGGATAGTAGCTTGCCAGATCACCGCCGGGAAGAGGATAGTAGCTTATATGTCCAAGTCTTTCAACATCTTCATAGCTTAGGTATAATATCTCCCCACCCCAAGTGTTCCCATCGCTTCCATAGCCAACTCCGTCCACCGCTATCCCTATTATCTCATCGAGGTTGTGTTCGGCCATAATCGAGGCAATATGAGCGTAATGGTGCTGCACTTGAATAAACTCGGCGTTTTCTTCCTCCGCTATCTCCATTGCCAGCTTTGTGGTGTTGTAAAGAGGATGAAGGTCAGCAATTATTAAATCGAAGTCTTTAACCCTCAGTATTTTCTTGAAGTGTGCTATAGCGCTTTTCATAAACTCTAGAACTTCTATCTTTGAGGTATTCCCTATGTACTGGCTCGGATAAACCCTTGAGCCCTTTACCACTCCAAAGGCGTTCATGAGCTCTGCTCCAACTGCTAAGCCAGAATACTCAAACGGTATTTCTATTGGTAAGGGAACAAATCCTCTGCTTCTCCTTATAACCGCTCTCTTGCCATCAACAAATCTAACAACACTATCATCCGTTCTGTTTAGGATTTTTCTGTTGTGCAGCAAAAAGTAATCCGCCAGATCCTTAAGCTCCTCGAAGGCCTTCTCGTTGTCTATTACCATCGGCATTCCCGGGTAGTTTGCCGAGGTCATTACATAAACAGGGCTCCTTGAGTAGTGAAAGAGAATGTAGTGAGTGCCAGCATACGGGAGCATGACACCTATGGTGGGCAAACCTGGAGCGAGGGCTTCTGGCAGTGGGAAAGGCTCCTTTTTCCTTAGGGCTACTATTGGCTTTCTATAGCTTGTGAGCTCTTCTCTTTCCTCCTCGGTAACTACAGCAAAGCTTTCTATCGTTTCTAAATCCTTGGCCATTATTGCAAAGGGCTGCTGAGGCCTTAGTATTCTTTTTCTAAGCTCCTCCACTACCTCTTCATTGGTGGCATCACAGGCTATGTGAATTCCACCTATGCCTTTTATTGCAACTATGTACCCCTTATCTATGAGCTCCGCAGTTCTTTTTAGGGGATCGCCAGTAAGCTCCGTTCCATCGTTAGTGTAAAGCCTATACCTGGGGCCGCAAACGGGACAGCAGACGGGTTCCGCATGGTATCTCCTGTTTAGTGGATCCTTGTATTCGCTCTCGCAGTAGTCGCACATGTCAAACTCTCTCATGGTGGTGTTTACCCTATCGTAGGGGAGATCTTCTATTATCGTAAACCTCGGCCCGCAGTTTGTGCACACTATGAATGGGTACATATAGCGCTTATCTCTCGGGTCAAAAAGCTCTCTGAGGCAATCATCACATATGCTCACATCTGGGGGGATAACAGAATCCCCACTTTCCCCTCCAGCAGAGCTCTTTTCAATGTAAAACCTATCAAAGCCCTGAGGAGGGATTTCCTTCACACTTATCTTCTCCACCCTTGCAAGAGAGGGTGCTTTTTCTTTGAGGTCTCTCAAAAAAGCCTTTACGTTTTCTTCTTTCCCCTCAACTACTATCTCAACACCGGCATCGCCGAGATTTTTAACATAACCTCTCAAATCATGTTCGTGAGCGATTCTATAAACGAAGGGTCTGAAGCCAACCCCTTGAACAATCCCCTCAACATGAATGTGATAAGCTTTCACTACTCTCCACCTGTTCCAAAATTGGAAAAAGACATTTATATCTTTCTAAAACCAAAAGTTAAAAACTAAGGAAGAGTTCTCAACCAAAGGTTCGAAGCTGGGAGTTTTTGAAAAATAAGGTTTTAATACCCTTCATAAAGCCTGTATGCTAAAAATTTCGGCAAACCTGCTTCTATTATTTTTCTCGCCGCGGTATCAACATCGTATTCAACCCTCTCAAATATCACTTCATCGTTTTCCGTGTCTATAAAAGCGTAAGCAGCCCTCCAGTCTCCATCTCTTGGCTGCCCCACTCCGCCGGGGTTTATTATTCTCCGCCCTTCAATCTCCTTGAGCAGTGGCACGTGAGTATGCCCGACGACAAGGTTTTTCTCTTTGAAGTACTTTAAAACCTCTCTGAACTCGCTATCAGGAAGCCACGGAAAGAGGTATTCGTCAAGAGGTGCCCTCGGAGAGCCATGAACTATAAGAAAATCTTCGCCGTCAGCTTCAAACCTCTCTTTTACCGGCAGTTTTTGGAGAAATTCTATGTTCTCCCGCTTCATAACTCTCTGATGCCACCTTATTGCTTCCCTTGCATAGGGGTTAAACCCCCAGACCATGTCAAAAGCAACAGCATTGTCGTGGTTGCCCCTCACGCAGAGTATCTCTCTTTTTTTCATTTCCTCTCTAAAAAATTCCACAACTTCGTTGGGACTTGCCCCATAGCCTACCAAATCCCCCATGCAAAAAATAACATCAGCTTTCTTAACTTCTCTCCAAACAGCTTTTAATGCTTCAAGGTTTGAATGGATATCGCTTATCAATCCTACCAGCATGTTATTTAATCTACCTAAAAGATTAAATCCTTTTCTCAGCAAAGCTGTTTAAGACTTCCTACATAGCTTGGGCTTTCCTCATAGAACTCCTCAATAAGCTTCTGCAGTTTTTTGGAGAGCTCTATTTGAACTCCCCAAGAGCCCTCAATGTAACCCTTGGCCGCCATTCTGCCGAGGAACTTCTTCATCTCTTCACTCAATGGAGACGGCTTACACCGAGCCCAGGGGGTTCCCGGCAAAGGCATGAAATAATGAGCCCTAACTTTTCCCCCTTTTCTCATTACCCACTTCATGAACTCAATGCTTTTCCTCTGGCTTTCTTCACTTTCATTTGGAAGACCTACTATGAAGTCAACGACGGGCTCTATTCCGTATTCAAGCATGTACTCAACGGCTTGCCTGACGTGTTCCGTGGTATGCAGGCGGTGCATTGCCTTGAGCATTTCATCATCTCCACTCTGCGCTCCTATGGCCAGCCTTCTGTTGTCGGCATATTTTATAAGGAGCTCAAGAGTTTCGGGTTTAACGAACTCCGGCCTAACTTCGCTCGGAAAAGTTCCGTAAAATAATCTCCTTCCCTCTTTTCTAAGGGGCTGGAGGGCCTTTAAAAGAGCCTCAAGCTTGTCCAACCTCAATACTGCCCCTGGACTTCCATAGGCAAAGGCGTTGGGAGTTATGTAGCGCATATCCTTCATCCTTCTTGAGTATTTTACTATCTGCTCTATGGGTCTGTGCCTCATGCGAAAGCCCTTTGCATAAGGTGTCTGACAGTAGTAGCAGCCAAATGGGCAACCACGGCTTATCTCCATCGGAGCTATTAAGCGAGAGCTCTCAGCAAAAGGAGGAAACTTCGTGAAGTCTTCAACTTTCGCAAGGCCAGTAAAAACGAAATTATCGCCAAGGTAAAAGGCAAGTCCCCTGATATTCACGAGCTCTTTGGTTATTCTGAAGTTGCTTCTCTTGAGGACTTCTAAAAGCTGAAAGATGACTTCCTCTCCTTCCCCAACCACCGCTATATCAAAGCCCATCCTTAACGTATGCCTGGGCATTGCAGTTGCGTGGTATCCTCCGGCCACAAGCAGGGCGTTGGTCTTTTCCTTCAAGAGAGCTATTTCCTTTTCAACATCCCAAACTTCCTCGGTGAAGAAGGAATAAAGAACCACCTTAGGCTTTGCCCTCAGAATTTCATCAAGGTCTTTTGTTATTAAAAGTTCGCCAATATCAAAGCCTTGAGACTCAAGAGCACCAAGTAGATGTACAAAAGCATTGTGGTTTCGTCTCGTCATCCTAATGGCTATCTCGCGCATAGTTGAGAATCAGAAGAGAGCTTTTAAATGTTTACTCAGAAAGAACAAAAGAAAAGAAAGGCCATCAAGCCTTGATTGCGAGCTTAATGTCCTCAGCCTTGACGGTCTTTCTTCCAGCGTGCTTTGCAAGGTCTACAGCCTTCTTTGCGATCTCAAGGGCCTTCTCCTCAAGGTGCTCGGCGAGGACTTTTGCTGCTTCCTCACTAACTCTTGGAGCACCTGCCTTTCTAATCAATCTATCAACTGGGGCAATTGGCAACTCAGCCATTTCCCACACCTCCTAAAGTTGTCTAAATTGGTATTTGCATTCTATTTTATGAAAGAAGTTATATATAAACCTTTCGGAAAAGAGCCCCTTTGAGCGTAATAGATGATGAGTGGTCTCATAATAGGGCACAAGCTAAACATCTCAAGGGCACACATCGAAAGTATGAAATTCTAAGGGATGTAAGTTCCACAGATTAAGAATAGAGGAATGCACACAGTTGCTGATTCTGTTTTACGTTTATCAAGCACTATAATGTATCATTTTGATTAAAATACGGAACGTGTTTTGATACCACTCTAAAAACATTTTGACATAATAAGTGAGCGTCCCTAATCGCTAAAGCCAAAGCGCTAAGACGAGCGTTAACAATCAAGAGCTCTAAACCAGAGTTAATGGCTGCTTTAACTAATTTTTGGGAACATTGTGATTGAGAATTACTTTCCAACTACAGTCTTACCCAAGCTTTTCATGGCATTTGGAATGCCTTCCAAGTTAAAGTTAAACTTCATCAGCAAAATATTAGACCCATTAACAAGCCAGTCCCTTTATCTTTCCTCCTCCTGCTTCCAAAATATAAGATAAAAATGGAAAAGTTACTCAAACGTCCCAAATTCTCCAAGCTTCATGATTCTTTATTCTCTTCGGGCTTTATTGCATAGGTCGCGATAACTGCGGCTATTGCTGTCACTATAAATGTCATGAGCCTTGCTGAGACTTTTGCATCGAGGCCTGAACTTATCCAGAATATTGTAAAGAGCAGTCCTGCAATTATTGTTGGGGGTACGGCCTTTCCGTGGAACTTCTTCCAGAATAGGGTTAAGATTACAATTACTGAGAATGTGTCACCTATTCCTGCCCAAGTGTATCCAACTATCGTGTATATGAGGTTTGATGGAACTACAAATGCTGCTACAAGGGCAATTAGACCTAATGTTGCAGTTGTTATTCTTGAAAGTACGAGGCTTCTCTTGGCGTCAACGTCCCCTTTATAGATAAATGGTTTTATAATGTTCTCTGAGAGCTCTGTAGAAGCTAAGACAAGCAAAGAGTCAGCAGTAGAGAGCATTGCTGCAACTGCTCCTGTAATGAAGAGAGCTGCTACTGCAGGTGGGAATAGAGTGAGCATTACCGATGGCATTACTTGTTCTGGGTCTGAAAGCCCCTCTGGTCCAAAAATAGCAATACCAATCCATCCGATGAGAAGAGCGCCAATGTAAGCTATAATTGTCCAGGCTACTCCAACATTCCTTGCGAGCTTGGCCTGTTCGTCATCTTTTATTGCCATAAATCTTATGCTGAGCTGGGGCATTCCGCCAAGGTATCCAAAGAACCAAGAAAATTCAGCAATTACAAAGACAATTGCAGAAGTTCCCACGAGCCCGCCAAGGAGGGTGGAATATTTGGGACCTGCCATTTTGAGAGCTTGGGTAACTGAATGAGCAAAAACATCCGGATGGCTGGCTATATATGCAACTCCTACTATTGGAGCCACTATCAAAGTCGCTATCATGATGATTGCCTGCACAGTATCTGTGTATGCTACGCTTCCAAGTCCTCCGACTACTGTATAAGGTAGAATTATCAATGCTGTGATTAGCATTCCGATCTTTGGATCTATGCCAAAGAGCGTGTTGAGAGTCTTCCCTCCCCCAAGGTATTGCGCTCCGACGTAGAAGAAAAAGAAGAACACTATAGTAATGCTTCCAAAGATTCTTATCCATTTTTCAGCATCTGGATGTCTCTTAGCTATGTAATCCACGAAAGTTACTGCATCATATTTCTCAGCTTCGTTACGTAGTCTCCGTGCAAACACGACCCATGCAACGACAATCCCAAGTACACAACCAATTGCTGGCCATATAGCAGCTAAACCTGCTGCAAAAGCAAAGCCTGGAAGACCTAAAAGGGCCCATGCTGACTCTCCAGTAGCACGCTCCGAAAGTGCAGCAACCCATCCGGGCAATTGCCTACCTGCAATCGAGAAATCTTTGCTACTCTTTGTCTTTCTACCTTGGTAAATTCCAACGCTTATCAAAAACAAAAGGTACACAACTAAAACAAATAATATTTGAGTTTGGGCTTCCATTTCTATTTCACCTCTTTCTTATTTTTCTTCTTCGGCTGGTGTCAGAACGAGTTTTCACATCATACACCAACCTTATGAGTTTTCCAATCCAGTAACTGAATTTTATAAGAGAGACACAATACCGTATAAATATGACCATCGATGTAAATAAAAAATTTTTGGTAATCAAAATGTCCTATAATTGCCTTTATTTAACACTAATGATTTTTATTTAGCGTTGTTGCTCGTATGTTCACATCATTAATCATAAATGTAGGTTAGTTTAAACTCTCTTTTTTGTTAGTTATTGGTTGTGAACATCGCAGTTAACAACAAGTTCAGAATTAACTACGAACTCATCACTTGGGCATAAGATAAAACTTGCGTCGATCACTCGATATTTGTGCAGAAAATGCAAAAGACACACCATTTAAAACACTATTAATATCATTAGTACAGTATAGTGATTTAAAGCCCGGGAGAATTAAAATCCTCTTTGCGGTTTATTTCTGGAGGTTATGCCATCTTATCCTGACAGTACTTATATACGAACCATTTAACAGGACTGTATTAGCTCGTGCCAGCATTCATCTTTGCCCTAGTAGTCACAATAGTCGTAAGCCCTGTAACAAAGCCTCCTGAGAATGTAGACGAGCTAATGAAGGACATGACAGAATGATCTTCTTTTGTAATTTTTCCACTTTATTTTTAACTGTCGATGTTATTTAAAGCAAAAATTGTGCAATGAATTGTTTAAAGTTCAAAAATCCGAGGAAAGACCTTTTTTAGATGAAGGTGTAAGGAGCAAAAGGTGATAGGCATGCATCCAGAGGGATTCTTGGAAGTCATTACGGGGCCAATGTTCGCAGGAAAGACGAGTGAGCTTATAAAGAGAATCGAGAGACAAATTTTCGCAAAAAGGAAAGCTGCTCTCTTTAAGCCCTCCATTGACAACCGCTACAGTGAGGATAAGGTCGTTGCCCACAACGGATTAAGCTATGAAGCATTTGTGGTGCCAACAACAGAAGAGGGAGTGAGGAAGATATATCAAAAAACTAAAGAAGAGGGCTTCGAGGTCATAGGCATTGATGAAGTCCAGTTCTTCCCCATATCCATTGTCGAAACTCTAAACAAGCTCGCCGATGAGGGAGTTTACGTTATTGCAAGTGGTTTAAACTTGGATTTCAAGGGTGATCCTTTTGAAGTAACTAAGGAACTTTTGGTAAGAGCTGATAACATAGTCTATCTAACTGCCATATGCACCGTCTGCGGAAGAGAAGCTACAAGGACGCAAAGACTCATAAATGGAAAGCCTGCACCAAGAGACTCCCCAAGAATACTCGTGGGAGGAAGGGAAGCTTACGAAGCCAGGTGCAGGAGGCACCATATAGTGCCTTAAAGGACATCAAAGCTTATCTCTAGAAGTTCCCTGCTCTTCCTAAACCTTACTTTCCTGATTTTTATCTCCCCAATTTCTCCCGTTGTTTTTGTATGCTCTTTGTTGCATGCATTTACATTCCACCCTTCAATAACTACAACTCTGAGGGTTTTCACTTCCTCCGGGATTGGAAAGAGATCGTACATGTCCTCACCAAATCTCCTTTCAGCGTCTTCCCTAGGGAGCTCATAGACAAGTATAGGGACGTTTTCTCTGATTTTTTCATTGGCGAGCTTTTCTATCTCTTTGATCTCCTCTTTGCTTGGTTTCCTGTTAAATTTAACAGTTAATCTTCCATGACTGCCGTTAACATAGACACTTGCAGTCCACTTGGCCTCTTCACCCAAAACCTTCACCACTGCACCTTTGAGCACGTGAAGAGCTGTATGAGTTTTAACCCCCATCTTTATCACCCAAAAATTAAAGTTAGAGAATAACGGCAATTATTATTGAATTCACATTCGTTCTCGTCGGGCCTGTTACAAGCAGGGCTTTTGCCCTCTTCAAAGCCTCATAAGCATTGTGTCTCCTGAGGAATTCTTCCAAATCGATACCTTCCTTTCTAAGGACTTCTAGAGTATGGCTATCCACCAATCCCCCGGCAGCATTCGTTGGACCATCCGTTCCATCCGTGTCCATAGCCAAAACCGCAATCCCTCTAAGACCCGCTATTTTTCTCGCTATGCTTAAAGCAAACTCCTGATTCGGCCCTCCAAGGCCGGCTTCGCCCTCTATAGTTACAGTCGTTTCTCCACCAGCTATAAGAACACAAGGCCTCTCAAAGGGCCTGCCGTAATGATAAATCTCCTCAATTATCGAACCTAAGGCAATGGCACCCTCCCTGGCTTCACCCTCAAGAGTTGTTGTTAAAATGTAAGCCTTAAGTCCAAGTTCTTTGGCTTTTCTTTTTGCAGCTTCACATGCTAGAGAGTTGCTCGCTATGAGGAAGTTGTAGACGTTGGGTAGGTCTTCCTTGAGCGTTTCCTCGGCTTTTCCCTCAAGGCCAAGCCTTATGTGCCTTTTCACGCTCTCTGGGAGCTTATCCCAGAGGTTGTAGAGCTTCAGTATCTTATACGCATCCTGGAAGGTTGTCGGGTCTTTTACCGTTGGGCCAGAGGCTATGGCTTCGAGGGGATCGCCAACAACGTCCGAAAGGATAAGGCTTATCAAAGTCCCCCTAACGAGCTTTGCCAGCTTCCCGCCCTTGACCTTCGAGATGTGCTTCCTTACGGTGTTGATCTCATAAATCTTGGCCCCGCTCTTAAGGAGGAGCTCGTTTGTCTTCATCTTGTCCTCAAAGCTTATCCCATCTTCGGGGAGCATGAAGAGAGCACTTCCGCCGCCAGAGATTAGGACAAGAAGAATATCGTCCTCACTAACTTTCTTTGCGAGTTCAACCCCAAGCTGGGCCCCTCTCATTGAGTTCTCATCCGGAACCGGATGTCCTGCTTCAATCACCTTTATTTTTTTCAGCGGCAAAGAATAGCCGTATTTTGTCACAGCTATGCCTTCAACAATCTTTTCCCCCAAAATCTCTTCCACAGCTTTTGCCATAGAGCATGCCGCCTTACCAAATGCCAAAACGTAGATTTTCCCCTTTATTGGGAACTCCTTACCCTTAACAACAAGCTTGTTATCCTCAACTTTTAAAGCTCTCTTAACCGCCTCATAAGGATCTGCACTTTTTATTGCTTCATCCATCAGCGTTAGGGCAATTTCTTTGGCCTTAACGTCCCCATAGCTTAGAAGTTCGTCTTTGTTTACCATACACACTCACCATAAGGAGAACGTTAACGAGAGATATAAATGTTAAGAATTCACTCTTCAACGATTAGCTCAACGATGGCCTTTTGCTCCGGGTTTTTCAGCTTCTCTATTAGTTCTCTCTTAATGTCCTTTGCCGCTTTGCTGGCCTTTATTGCAAGGGTTCTTCCATCTACATAGTCGCTTTTCCTAATAACCATAGAAAGCTCGCTCTCAAAGCTCAGCCTTGAATCCCCAAGAGCCTCAACTTCATCGACAATCTCATCGACAATTATCCTTATTTTGATCTTTTTTCCCTGTTTCAAAGCTTCCTTTATCCGTTCATCAAGGTCTTTGAGTGCTTTGTTGGCCTTTATGCATATTATGCAGTCCCCCCTTGGCGTTAGATAACTCTCTTTCGTTATCTCCAGAGTTGAGCGGTGGGTTGCCTTTACGTTTTCATGTCCATAGCAGACAATGGTTTCCTTAATCATCTGACCTCCTCCCCGTCGTGAAGGCGGAGGTTCCCAACATGGGAACTTCGGTTGCGGTAAACCGCATACGGCTCGGTCAGAGAGCCCTCCACCCAACGGACATGCCGCTGGGCATCATCAACAATACGTACATTCACAAACATCATAAACTTTACGTAGTAGTAAAGCGGGCTTTCCTCCACGCTGTGAACGGCAAGGCTTCAGCTCACAATGATGGTGAGAACCTTTGAAGGGAAGCTTTATAAATTTGGCTGGGAAAAGTTTAAAACAGCCTCACTTGATTTGAGTGTGGAAATTAAGATTATCGGAGGGATGAGGAATGGGAAACATTAAGCAAGGTTTCATTAAGAGAACCGCGAGAGAGCTCTTCAACAGATATCCAAACGAGTTCACAAGGGACTTCGAGCACAACAAGAAAAAGGTTGAGGAGCTTACAAACGTCACAAGCAAGACCATAAGGAACAGAATAGCCGGCTACATAACAAGGCTTGTAAGGCTTAAGGAAGAAGGAAAAATCCTCTAAATCAGTTCTTTCTTTACCCTTTTTAACTCTTCGATGATTTCTCTTGGGAGAACCCCTTCAAATTCCCTCATAAGTTCATCGAACTGCTCTTCGCTTTCTTTGGCAATCCTGCGCATAAGGTTCTTTATGTAAGTCTCGGTAAGCATTCTAACCTCTTCAAGCTCGCTCTTCATCCTCATATGTTCTTCTATTCTTTGTTCTATTTCACTCAGGAAATCAGAGAGTTCTCTGAGTTTCTCCTCCACCGGCCCCGGAGACTTTATGAGTTGTTTCATCTCCTCATACTCTCTAGTTTGTCTGGGTGCTTTTGGCTCGTACATCTCGGTGCCGAATGAGTACGGCGTGAGAAGAACTTCAAGTCTGATACCTCTTTTTATTTGATAGTACTTCCTAGGCCTGCCTCTTGGAATCTTTTCAACCCTACTCTCAATTAACCCAGCGCTTTCAAGGATTTTGAGGTGCTCAAGGATAGCCTTTTGCCCTACCCCCAACTCCTTCGAGAGCTCGCTTACAAAGTAAGGCCTCCTAGTAAGTAGGAGCAATATCCTTCTCCTTGTTTCATTTCCAAGGACATCGAGTAGCTTTCCATGCTCTTCCATGATCTCACCTCGTAGTCATCGCGACATCCTTACTTTACTCAACTCATTTTTATCTAACCTAATGTAAATAAAAATCCTACTTAAATTTTTCGGTTTTGATTACATAAATTTACTTTTCCTTGCGAGCCTCGACTCTCGGAGAGGGAAGACCCAACTCGTCGCCAATAGCGAGGAAGATTCCTTCACAATGAAAAAAGAGATCAATTTTTAAGGATAACTGAATAATACATTTTGGTGAATTTGTTATGAGAGTTATTGGAGATATCCACTTGGTGGATGAAACCTTTGCAAACGTCTACCTAATTGTAAGGGGAGAAAAGCTCTTGGTTGTGGATGCAGGCCTTCCAGAGGAATACAAGAAGGTTTTAAAGTACATAGAGAAGCTCGGACACCTTCCAGAGGATGTGGAGACAATAATCGTCACCCATGCCCACTACGACCATGTGGGTTCTCTGAAAGACCTTAAAGATGCAACCGGAGCCAATATAGCGGCACATAAAGATGAGGTGCCCTATTTGAAGGGAGAGAAAACCTTCAGAAGTGAGATCGAGCCGGTTGATGTGGAAATAGAGCTGAACGATGGAGACGAGATTCATGGGTTAAAAGTTATCCATTCTCCGGGGCATACCCCGGGAAGTATTTGCCTGCTAGATCTAAAAACAAAGGCCCTCTTTGTTGGGGATTTGATTATGGAAGAGAATGGAAAGCTGGAGGAGATCCCACATCATTATTCTCTCGATCCAATGAAGAACAGGGAAGCGATAAAGAGGCTTCTGGACTTTGATTTTGTGCATTTATTGCCAAGTCACGGAAAGCCGATCTTGAACGAGGGTAAGGAGAAGGTGAAGGAGCTGGTGGAGAGGCTTTGAATGTTAACTCAAGTTTCATTACTTGTTTTTGAATTCGGGATTACCAAAAAAAGATTAAAATTATAGAAATTCCTAAATATTTAACAAAGTTTAACAGTAATGGAGGTATTAAGATGGAAGTAGAATTGAAAGATAGAGTCAAGAACATCCTCGAGAACCTTAAACCAAAAATGAGAGCTGATGATGCAATCAACATTTTTAGGGATATTTTCGTTGATGTATGGGGCTTCGATTACCATGATGAGCCAATTCCAGAAGGTGAGCTCAATGAATTTGTTGCTCAAAACACGAGGATGATCAAGATAATCGCAAAGACCAATCCACCAGAGGGGGACAGCTTCTACATTGTTTATGCCCAAAGCAGAAGCGATACTGTAAAGTACAGGCAAAGAATGGTGAAAGATTTACTCAACTTTACCTATTCTCCCGGCCTGGAATTTGCAAATTTCTTAATTATTCTCGATTATGATGGATACTGGAAGCTCGTGGTGCCGATTTATAGAAGAGAGCTCGAAAATGCCAAGCTTAACATCTATGTAATTGATCCCGAAGAGAAGAAGTTCAGAACACTTGTCGAAAATTTAGCCGCTGTTGCTGAAGAATTGAAGAAGTTTAAGGAACATCCATCAGCAATCCAAATAAAAGCAATCATTGATGAGTACATGCAGGTTAAGCCTCTCACGGAAGAGTTTTTCAAGGAATACAAGGAGTACTACTACAAACTTAAGGGAGAGATAAAGAAGCTCTACGGGAAAAAGCTTGAAGAAGTTTACATGGGAGAGTTACCAAAAGAGATATTCGTTGAAAGGGCCGCCAAGACATTTGCCCACACTTTCTTTAACAGGTTGATGTTTGTTTATTTCCTCCAGAAGAAGGGTTGGATTGTTGAAAAATCAGCTCTTAGAAAGGATCTCCAAGAAAAAGTTAACGTTAAGAACTTTGTGAGATGGCTTCATGACCAATGGGAAGAGCACGGGGGCGAATTATACAGGGATTACCTTAGGGTTCTGTTCCTCTACGCAATGAACACTCCGAGGGTTGGATACGAAAGAAGAAATGTGAAGGAAATTCAAAATATTCCCTCTCCAATTGTTAGGGACGTATTCACTTATGGAGTTCCTTACTTCAACGGCGGTCTTTTCAGCCATGTTAAGATAGAGGATATTGATTTAGATGAAATAATCACTTCTCTTCCAAATGTTTTAGTAAGAGAGCTCATATTCAACTTCTTCGAGGAGTACAACTTTACGGTAACGGAAGAGACACCTTATGAGGTTGAGGTTGCAGTTGATCCAGCAATGCTTGGAAAGATTTACGAGTCTTTGATTGCCGAGGAAGAGAAAGCTTTGGAGGAAGAAGAGAGAAGGGTTTCGGGAATCTTTTACACGCCGAGAGCAGAAGTAGATTTCATGTGCAGGATGGCGATTTATGAATATTTAAGGAGAAATACCAAAGTCGACGATAAGCTCTTGAGAGAGTTTGTCTTTAAACCGGTTCATGAATGGGAGCCGAGATCGTTGCCATGGGAGATAGTTGAGGCACTTGAGGAGGTCAAGATAGTTGACCCTGCAGCTGGAAGCGGTGCTTTTCTGGTTGGCATGTATCATCTTTTAACGGAGCTCTATGAGAAAGCCAACGTTTCGGTAGATTACAAAAAGAAGCTTGAGATAATCAGGGAAAACATCTATGGTGTTGACATCAAGGAATGGGCAATAAGGGTTGCTAAGCTCAGGCTCTGGTTAGCACTAATTGAGAAAGAGGAGAGAATTCCAAACGAGCCTATTCTGCCCAACTTAGAAGCTAAGTTAGTCGTCGGTGATTCCCTTGCTCCACCACACATAATTATTAAGGGGGAGGATGGAAAGAAAATTGTTCTTGATATTCCCCTCTCCAAATGGCGTGAAAGCTTAAAACAGAGAGCCGCAAGAAGCGGGCCAGCCTTCTGGATAGTTCAGTACAAAGAGCTTGCGAAGAAGTACTATGAGGGTAGGGGAGTCAGCTGGAAGGATTTAGAGGAAACTAAGTGGCATGTCCTTGAAGCTTTTGCGGAGGATGTTCTGGAAGAGCTAAAGGATTCAAGAGAAACTAAGGACAAGAAAGCGTTTAAACTTCTGTTATCAGCGATTAGAGAAGGCAGAATTGAGAAACCACCCTTCATCTGGGAGCTTGACTTTCCAGAGGTAATGCTCTACAAGAAGGGTTTTGACATTGTCATAGCGAATCCTCCATATGTTAGGCAAGAGAAGATTTATCCAGAGTATTATGACTTGGCAGAGTTCGAGATGCTCAGCAAGAAGGAGCAGGAGAAACTAAAGAAGGAATACAAGGAAAAGATAATCAACCACATGGAAACAATAATCAAGGAGAAGTTTGAGCATGAGATGAAGTTAAATAAAAGGAGCGACCTCTATGCTTACTTCTTCATTCAGGGTGTTAACTTGCTTAATCCTAAAGGTGTGTTGGTTTTCATTACATCAAACTCTTGGCTCGACGTTGATTACGGAACTCAGCTGCAGGAGTTCTTCTTGAGGTTTACCAATCTGAGGAGAATTATTGACTACACAACAAGGTCTTTCGAGCAGGCTGACGTTAATACGGTGATTACAGTTCTGACGAGAAAGCCTAAAGAGCTGTTTAATACTATTGGTGAAGAGTGCGTGAACTTCATCCTTCTAAAGAAAAACTTTGACGAGCTTAGTCTTGAGATAATAAACAAGATGCTCGACTGCTATGTTGGGAAAGTAAAGGAGGTTGAGGTTTTTGGCGGGAAAGTTTACAGCCACGAAGACGATGACGTTAGGGTTAGGAGCGTCAAAGCTGTAGATTTGGCTAAGATGGGCGGTCTCGAAATCGGCAAAAGGAGTATGCTTCTTGGTACATACAACATCTTCGGCGAATACAAGGGCATGAAATGGGGCGGAATTTTGATTAGGGCCCCACAAATATTCCATATTGCGTTAGAAAGAGGGAAAAATAAGATTATTCTTCTAGAGACAGCAGCAGATACAAAATTTGGAATTAAAACTGGAGCAAACGAATTTTTCTATTTAACTCCAATAAAGACTTCTGAGGACTTAAAGAGAGCTATTAATAATGCAGAAAAAGTTCTTAGGGATCTCAAAAAGAAGCCTAAAGAGAATGCAAAAGTAATAGAAGAGCTTAAGCACATAATCGAGAATATCACAAAGGGAGTTTGTCCTGTTTGTGGAAAGAGCCATCAGGGAGTTGATGAGTATGTTTGGGTTTATAGTAGCTCTGGATGGATAGGATATTTAGAAAAGGAATTTCTAAAACCAGTCATCACGAATACCCGCGAGATAAGTACATATTTAATTTCCCCTTCAACTCCAAGCAAGGTAATGTTTTATTGCCATTTAAGCAGAGAGGAATTAGAAAAAAGAGGGTTAGTACATGCAAAAGAATACATTAAATGGGGAGAACTTAGAGGATACAACACACGTAGAAGTGTTCAAGGTAGAAAATATTGGTGGGCATTACCAATTCAAGAAAAACAAGACTTCATTGTACTAAGATTTAGAGACCAAAGAAATTGGACACCAATCTTGCCAGAAGATGTTCAGATCTATGCTGGGGATGTTGTTTTTGTGGGTATTTACAAAGAAAAATACAAATCCAAAAAGAAAGTTTTGGATGCAGTACTTAACTCAACATTACATATTCTTAGCACGGAAGTTGTTGGAAGAGCCAATCTTGGAGATGGACTATTAACAGTTTATGGGCCAGAAATTCAGGTTACTTTGGTTATTGATCCATACAAACTTTCTCCAATCACTGAGCAACAGCTAATTGATATCTTTACTCAAATGGCAAACCGAGAAGTAAAGAGCATCTTCGAGGAGCTCGGCCTTCCAAAGCCCAACCGCGACTTAAGCAACATCAATCCAGATGACGTTAGCTTGGATAAAGTCATGCCCGATAGGAGAGCTTTGGATAAAGTCATCTTTGAAGCGCTCGGCTTAACTGAGGAAGAGCAGCTGGAGGTTTACAAAGCTGTCGTGGAGCTGGTAAAGCAGAGACTTGCTAAAGCAAAGACGTTCTCAAATAAGAAGAAAAAGTAGGGGTGTTATCTTATGGGGGAGCTCAAAGTAGATTTCAAGTTCCATAACGTTGGCCAAGGACTGTTTTACACTGGCCGACTAACTTATGGTAAGGCCTCCTTTAATTTTGTTTATGATTGTGGTTCTGAAAAAACTAATCTAGTAAATAAAGCCATTAACCGAGAGTTTTCGGGTAACAAGAAGGGCATTGATCTGTTAATCATTTCTCATCTACACAAAGATCATGTTAGTGGTATTCCTCATCTACTGAAAATTACCCATGTAGACACTGTAATTCTTCCATATCTAACTCCGATTGAACGATTGCTTGTAGCACTTCAGACACCGGTTGCCCCAAGAGAGTTTTATGAATTCTTAGCTGACCCGGTGATGTTCCTTTTAGATAGTAGGAAGGTCAATAGAGTAATTTTAGTTGGCGGTGGAGAGCCAAGTGATAGAGAAAACTGGTTGCAAACTCATGATATGCCCTCTGACCTTCCACCAAATGGAGAGTTTATCATTGATCTCGAAAGATTACCTAACGATGAAATTTTAAGATCCGAGATAAAGAAACTAGAACCTAATGTAGTTGGAGACAGGAGAGTGCTAGTAAAGAATCATTCTGGAGTTCTGCCGGTACTTATTACTAAATCCCCCATCTGGATTTTTAGGTTTTTTAACTACAAAGTTAGATCCAATAAGATTTTTCAATTTGAAAACTGTGTAAAACGAATCTTGGGTGACATAACTCCTGAAACAATTAAGGACGCGATTCGGGATAGAAACATAAAATCCGAGCTGGAAGATTGCTATAAATCCAATATACACTCAAAGTTAAACGAAACTTCATTACTGACGCTACATCTTCCGGTATTTAATCCTCGTAATAACATTCTCTGCTATAATTGTGGTTGTTTCAGAATAATAAATATAAATTTCGTAAATTTCAATATAAATTCCCACAATTTAATGAGTACCAATCAGCCAAGAGAGGCATTTTCACAATTTTTAACAGGAGACATCAATTTAAATCGTAAACGTAAATATAAAGAAATTGCCAAACATTTTGGGTTTAAGAGTTATACTTCTAAGAAACCATTGATAACAGACACTATGGTTACATTAATTCCCCATCATGGTGCCAAAGGATATTGGAACAATGCTATTTGTATGGATATTTCTAGTAGATTTTGGGTGGTTTCTGCAGGGATTAACAACAAGTATGGCCATCCATCTTTAAAGGTTCTCTGGGACATCTGGCAGAACTGCCAGGATTCCTGTGTGGTGTGGGTCAATGAGGCAGTCTACTTTAGACTCATGGGTATTCTTCAATTCTGAGGAGGAACCAAAAATGCAGGAGAACATCAATCAAAAGCTGGAATTAGTTGGGATTAGATTAGAAAACTACCGTTCTTATAAGAAATTTCCGGAAGATGAAGATTATCTAGAGCTTGGCAGGTTTACAACTCTTATCGGGAAAAATGACGTTGGGAAATCCAATCTCCTAAGGGCAATTAAGGCTTTTCTTGAGAATGAAGATATATCTCCTGATGACATACATAAAGGGCACAACGCTAAATGCGAAATAACATTAGTTTTTAAAGTTTCTGAGGAGCTCAAGCCTAAATTGAAAGAAAAATTCGCTAATGTGTATGATGGTGGAAATGTTTTATTCATCTCAAAAATAGTTGAAGAGGATGAATTTAGTAATGGAAAATCTAAGTCCCGCGGAAAGTATTATATCAATTCAAAAAAGGTTGCTTACAACTCAATACAACCTTTTCTCCCAAAAGTACTCTTTATCCCTGCAGTAAAGAATGTTGAAGACGAACTCAAATTTGGAAGAGACACTCTAATCTCAAAGTTGCTCTTTCCAATAATTGAAAAAACCAGCCAAGAGAAAGCCCAAACAGATAGTGTAGCTGACCTAAAAAGACGTCTAACAAATGCAATAAAACGAGAAACAATGAGTATCAGAAAGAAATTGAAAAAAGAGCTCTCTAAAATGTGGAGCGACGTAGAAGAAGTAACCATTGAGGTACCCGAATTAAAGCTAGAAAAGGCGTTTACACCAATAATAAAAGTCAAAGACAAGTACACAAAAAAAGAAACCCCCATAACATACAGAGGAAGTGGCATGCAAAGATATTTTATTCTTGCATTACTTGAGATTTACAGAGCACAAAAAATTGGTAAGGGGTATGTTTTACTGTTTGAAGAACCCGAGATTTACCTCCATGTTGGAGCTCAAAAGAAACTATGTGGCATCCTTCAAGAGTTCAGCAAAGAAGGTCAGGTTATCATATCTACTCACTCAAGTGTCTTTGTAAATAGTGGAGAGCTTTCCACCTCATATCTTCTTGTCAAAGAAAATGGTGAAACTAAATTACGCAAATTCACTGGAAGCAAAGAAATACTGGAAGAACTTGGGATGTCTCCAAGTGATATTTTCCTGACAGATGGGATAATCTTCGTTGAGGGACCCTCCGATAGAGAAATACTCCAGATATTCGCTAAAGCATTGTTTTCCAAGTGGGAAGAATACAACATAGCCATAATTCCCATAGGGGGATCTAATATAAACCATCAAGATCCAGAAATTCTCTCTAAAGTCAATCCAAATATTGCTGTTATTTTGGATTCTGATATCAAAAATGAGGGTTCTGATTTGTCTCCAAAGAAAAAAGAACTCAAACAGAAGTTCGAGGAAAAAAGTATTCCTGTATACTTCTGGGAGAAGAATGGGAAGATTGTTAGGGCTATAGAAAACTTATTCACGAGAAATGCCGTAAATTCTGCATTTCCTATATTGAAGGAGAATGAAATTGAACTTGAAAATGAAATAGGGCCTTATGATGATGTTCCTTTAATATTGGGTAAGAAATTTGCTGAAATTGCCGCTAGAAAGAATCCAAAATTGGATATCTCTAGTCTGAGTGATAAGGAATTTCGAGAATACTATGATAAGATAAAGCATGGGAGAAAGATTGCTCAAAAAATGGTGGAGTTGAACGAGATCCCTACAGATGTAAAGGAGTTACTTAAGGATATCCTCAACAGATTTGGAATGAACAACTAAAAGGAGGGCCTAAATGCACGAGCTCGATAAAGCCATCTTCAAATTTCTCATGAGCTCAAGTGGAACTATTGCGAGCAATTTAAAGCCTTATTTGAGTCTTGCTCTCGAAATCTACGGAATATTTGAGATTATCTCCAAATTCATTCAATGGAGAAGGGAGGTAGAGAGAAAGAGACGGCTTAGAAAGTCACTTGCCAATACATTCCAGAAAAAGTTAGACAAAGCAAAAAGGGATTTAGAACAATTGGCAGATGATATTGCCTATGCATTCGGGGCACTGTTTATGTACTCCATAACAATACCACCCTTTGAACCAAAAGAAAAAGCTCAGAGAATAGTGAATCAAATTGAGAGAGATTACAAAGAGCTGACAAAAAGCATGTATGAACTTATGAAGCTCGTTAGAAGGCACAGGAACATGATTATCGATGCTCTTGATTTGGACGAAACTCAGATTTTATTGTTGGATGGCTTAGCTATTGCGTTTAAAAATAAGACCCCAGATATTGAGTCTCTCACTGATTATCTACCTCTTATCGCAGAAGAGATGCAGAAGAGTGAGAAGGAGAGACAAATATTTAGTCAAGAGTTAGGCAAGCAAATTGGAAAATTTAACTCCACTTATGGACTAGTTATCATAAATCACGCTCTGGGAATTAACCGTCAATACAAACAGTGCTTTAAAAAAGCAGCCAGATATGGGATTGAAGAGTTCCTACGGAGATTTAATGAATGCCGTACACGACCCAAGCAAAAATATGTTCCTCCTAAGAGAAAGAAAAGATTATGAAATAAGGTAAAATAGAAAAGTCCTAAATAAGTGAAGCCCCATTACCAGTGAGTGGGTGTTCCCCCTGTTCAGAACAGCGTTCTCCTAATACATTTATCCAGAGTTGCTCACAAACTTCACGAAAACTTTAAATATCTTTGAAGTAAAAATGAAAAATATGAGCAAAAGCATTGAGGTTTTAAGCAAGCTCATGGAGCTAGGGGAGGTCTTTACAACCGACGAAGCAAAAAGAAGGCTTGGATTAAAGGAAAGTGCTCTTTATTATCATCTCAGACGGCTCGTTGAGCTCGGCTTTTTGGAAAGAATAGGAAGAGGAAAGTATCTGATCAAGCCAAACCCGAACGTAAGCATTTCACCGGATGCATTTCTCCTAGCATCTCTCTTAGTAAAGCCGGGTGCAATAGCCTATTGGAGTGCCCTGAACTATTACGGCCTTACAGAACAAATTCCAAGCACGATTTTCATTCAAACCCCGCGAAGAACAGGTATCTCAAAGTTCCCAAATATTAAAATTGTCTCTGTAAAGACTCACAAGTTCTTTGGCTTCAACGAGGTGAAAATCAGCGAGAAAATTATTAAAATAACTGACCCGGAAAAAACGATAGTGGACTGTCTCGATAAGCCCAAATACTGCGGTGGAATTATTGAGGTTGCAAAAGCCCTAAAAAACGGGAGCTTTGATTTTGATAGGATGCTGGACTATGCCAAAAAAATGGAAAACGTGACCATTTTAAAGAGGCTTGGCTTTCTATGCGAAAAGCTTGGACTTGGTGTTGAGGTGAAAATTGAGAGGAGATATTTGAGAAGCTATCCCCTCCTTGATCCAACGATGCCAAAAGCGGGGGAAATAAACCCCCGTTGGGGATTGATAATTAATATTCCCGAAAATTATCTGGAGGAGCTGGAATGATTGCCGAAGAAATTAAATCAAAAGCAAGGGAATTAAACATGAATCCCGACATTATCGAGAAAGATTATGTCATCAGCTGGCTGCTCTATGGTATCTGGAGGGCCGGATTATGGAAGGTGCTTGCCTTCAAGGGTGGAACGTGCATAAAGAAGGCTTATATAAAAGATTATCGTTTCTCGGAGGATCTGGATTTCAATCTCCTTGATGCCATGAGTATCGAAAAACTCGAAGAATCAATAATAAAAGCCGTTGAATATGCTTCTACGAATTCAGAAATTGAGTTCTTTCCAGAGGAAATTAAAATTAAGGAGAGAATCGCAAGAAGAGAACGTATTAAAGGAAAACTTATCGGTTATGAAGTGAGCATCCCTTATTTACTTCTAAGGAAAGGTAGAAAAGTTAGCAAGCCAAGAATTAGGGCCGATATTACTTTAAAAGCGTTTGAACCAGTCCTTGATGAGCTTAAAGTAAAGGGCATTTTTCATGAATATTCTGATGCCCTGAAGTTAGCTCAAGTTCAAATTAGCGCATATTCTCTTGAGGAAATTTTTGCCGAAAAAGTTAGAACTCTTTTTGAACGAGTTCGTCCAAGAGATTTGTATGATGTATGGAGATTATGGTACTCTAAGAACCTGGATAAAGATAAAGTAACTGAACTAGTTCCGCTAAAGTTCGATGTCAAGGGAGTTAAACCAGATTTAATGACATTTGAAAATAAAAAGGAATTCTATAGGCGTTCTTGGGAGTCAATAGTAGGGGTCACACTTTGGAAGAGAGTTGATTTTGAGAGCGTCTGGGATGAGGTGATTGGCATTGTCAGGGAAATTTTGAATAACAATCCATGAAAATTTGGTGGTTGTTATCCAAAGCAAACTCACAAAACACTCTCTAACTTTTGAAGAAAATGTTATTAGGTTTTTATTTCAGATGTAATGATGGAAGGTGATTCCTATGTCTGCGATCAGTCTCCTAAATAAATATGGTCTTGTTGACAATCAAAGGGTTAAACTTCTTGATGTTTTGAAGGAAGTTCTAACATCCGGGCACTACAAAGGGATAGATGCTGCAGTCGGCTTTCTCTTTATAAGCGGATTAAAGGAGATTCAGCAGGAGCTTGATGAATTTTTCTCCCAAGGAGGGAAGATGAGAATAGTAATTGGAAACCAAACAGACAGAGAAACATATGAGCAGCTCAGCATGGCTTATCACTCCCTTGAAGCATTAAGGAAACTCAAGGAAAAGAACCAGAGAAATAAATCTAACCTTGACGAACAAGTTGAGGATTTAGAAAAGAATACAAACTTTATGGAGCAGACTGAAGAAAATGAGAAGTTTTTAAATAAACTTGTCAGCTGGTTAGACAATGGAAATATTGAAATTAAAGTGTACATTAAGGAGTTCATGCACGCTAAGGCCTACCTATTCTATCCAAAGAGTGAGTCTATCGCTCCAATAGGTCTCGTTGGTTCGAGCAACTTCACACTTGCTGGATTTTATGGCAACACAGAGTTGAATGCTGGCTTATTTGCGACACACTTTGAGAGCTTGAGGGAATGGTACGAATGGCTGTGGGAGGAAGCGGAACCATTCAATCCAAAGCTGGTTGAGGTCATTAAAAGAAGCTGGTCTGGGCAAAAGCCCGGAAGCTTTCCATCCCCCTATGAGGTTCTAATTCGGGGTCTATACGAACTTTACAAAGACATTGTTGAAAAAGATACTGGTTTTTTGGTCAGGAGCCTCTATGATGTTCTCTATGATTTTCAATTGGATGCCGTCAAAAGGGCTATCTCAATAGTGAACAAGTATGGCGGCGTTTTAATAAGTGATGTCGTTGGTTTGGGGAAAAGCTACATTGGTCTGGCAATCTTGGAGCATTTCTCACTTCTGGATTTACTTAATGGCAGGTCAAACAGAGTTGCTGTAATTGCTCCGCCAGAACTTGTTAGATACTGGGAGGAACTACTCAGGAACTACAACATAGAGGGGAAGGTGTTCTCTTCGGGACTGTTGCCAAGAAAAGAAACGTCCCCAGAAAAGTATGCTGAAATGGAGGACTACATTAAAAATCAAGTAAATACTGTTTTGGTTGATGAGTCCCATCACTATGCAAATCCCCTAACAAAATCTTACAAAAACCTCCAGGAACTTCTGGTTGGAAAGAGAGTTATCCTGCTCACGGCGACTCCATACAGAAAGCAGTATCGTGATATTATCAACCAAATTCGTCTCTTTAGGCCTGAAAGAAGGCACCCCTTCCCAATAACACCTCAAACCTGGGATGATTTGGTTAGAGCTGTTGAAAAAGGTGAAATTGATCCATCATATGTTCTTAGAGAAATTATGATAAGAAGGACCAGACATGACATCCTGAAGCTCTATGGAGGAAAAGACAACTGCATCAAAGTTGGGAGAAAGAAACTCTGTTTCCCAAGGAGAGAGTTATCCGTTATTGAATACAAAATATCCGAAGTTTATCCAATAGAAAAAGTTCCCAAAGAGATTGTAGAGGAAATTTCAGAAGGCTCAACTATCGAGCCGGTGGACATTTACACTTTATTCTTGGCGGGCATAAATTCAATGAAGTATGCAAGGTTTGCCCTTCATGATTACGTTAAGCCACAATTTAAAGACAAAAATCCGTACTCTGATCTGTCCGTTGCCGGAAGGAATTTGAGAGGATTGGAGAGAATACTCTACCTGAAACGTCTTGAGAGTTCATGGTATTCAATGTATCAGACTCTCAAGAGGGATATAATTAAAACAGAGAACTTCCTGAGGTTTGTGAAGCAAGGATTTATCCCTGCTGGCGATGAGTTTGATGATGTCTTATTGGGCAAAATAAATGGTAGAGAACCACATGTCCTAAGCGACGAAGAAATAGAGGAGTTCATTGAAAATTACAAGAAAAAGAAGGAGCCAGAATACAAAGCCGGTGCTTTTGACATAAAACGGCTGATATCCGATTTGGAGCATGATTTGAAGAAGCTTAAAGCTATGGGGGAAGTGCTGAAGCCTCTCAAGGAAGATCTTGAAACAAAGCCATGGAAAGACCCAAAACTGTTAAAGTTAGCATCACTGATAGATGATCTAACGAGGTATCAAAAAAGAAAAATTCTAATCTTTAGTGAATTCGAAGAGACCGTCCAGTGGATTTACAGGGGGTTAGAAAAACTTGGTTACACTCAAAAACACAAAATTGAGATGGTAAGTTCAAATACAAAGGGAATAGTGGACAAAATCAAACGTTTTGCCCCCAGATCTAATGAATATGAAACAGAGGATGAGATTGATATCTTAATTTCCACCGATATACTCAGCGAAGGCTTGAACCTCCAAGATGCTAATGTTGTGATTAACTATGACCTACATTGGACGCCAATAAAGCTGATCCAGAGAATTGGTAGGGTTGACAGAATTGGAACAGAGCACGACAAGATATTAGTTTACAATTTCTTCCCCGAAAAAGCCCTTGAGGAAAACTTGGGCCTGCTTGAAAAAGTTAGAAGGAGAATAGCTGAGTTCAACAATACATTAGGTGCAGATGGCAAGATTCTTGAGGAGAGTGAAGAATGGAATCCTTCAGCAATTGAGGCTATTTACAAGGGACAAATTGACGCTCTTGAAACCACCACGGATATTCTTTCAGTAACAACATTGGCTGAAAAGCTTGTTAGAGAATTCAAAGAGAACAACAAAGAGCGCTTTGAGGAGCTAACGAAAAGATATTCAATGAGGAGTGTGGCTAAATATAAAGGGAAAGACTATTACGCCTTCTTTGTGTGTAGTGATGGTATTATCTCTCAGTACTTCATCTACAAAAAGCAAGGAGATGCATGGGTTCAGCAAAATGTCTCTTTAGAAGAATTACTAGGAATTACAGGATTAAATGAGAACACAGAGCCATTCAACGAGTTTAAAGAAATGAGCATTTATTATGAAGTTGCAGGAAAAGCCTTGGAGAATTTTGAAGAGCTTAGAGTGATCAAGGAGAGCAGTCTAACTTTCAAGAAAAGAATGAAACATCCCAAAAATGTAAAAAGAATACTTGGAAAGCTATACAACAGAATGAGGAAAAGCAAAAAGGACCCCGAGAAAGAGTATCTGGGAAGACTAATAGACTTGGTTAAATGGGGTTATGCAAATCATGAGCTGTTTGCAAGGGCACTTAGAGAGGTAAATCCAAATATGAGTGTCGAGAAGATAATCTCAGCATGTGAACGACTAATTCAAAAGTATGGCATTCCACTGCGGAAAGAGGAGCTTGAAGCAAAGAAAGAGGAACTGGGTGCCAAAGGGGTTAAACCTCATATTGTTGCTGGCATATTATTTGTGCCTGAGAGTTAGCGTTTTCGTTGTGCTCTTTCTCTTTTACTCCTCAATCGTAGGATAGAAAACTTAATATCCCTCCAATAGGATCTTCTTAATGGTGATACTCAATGAAATACTGGCTTTGCATTACAAATCGTGACAATTGGGAGGTTATTAAAGAGAAGAACATCTGGGGCGTGCCGAAGAGGCATAAGAACACCATCGCCAAAGTTAAGCCCGGTGATAAGCTCCTCATCTACGTGAAACAAGAGCGCAAAGACAAGCAAATTCTTGAGCCGAAGATCGTTGGAATTTTTGAGGTTGTTAGCGAGCCTTATGAGGACTCAAAGAGGATTTTCAAAAGCCCACCGCATTTAAACGAAACTTATCCCTTGAGGGTCAAAATAAAGCCCGTGAAACTCGGCGAAATTGATTTCAAACCGCTCATTCCAAAGCTGAAGTTCATCACTAACAAAAAGAAGTGGAGCGGCCACTTGATGGGCAAAGCAATGAGAGAAATCCCAGAGGAGGATTACAAACTAATCGAGAGCCTGCTCTGACTGTATCTAAAATGTTAATTCCTTAACATTCCTTCATTATTTTGTCTTCTTTGTTAATCTGTTAGCAAGTCTTTGGCCCAAGGCCATTTAGGGTGAAATTTCGGAGAATTTTTGAATAACAACCAATAAAAATTTGAAGGTTGGTATTTAAATTTCCTCCGGAAGAACTTCCACCTTTAGCTTTGTCGCAAGCCTTCTGAGCCTCTGATCAAAAGTCGCGAGGTAGTTTTTCTCCATTGCGTGGACAAGGATTACTACGTCGTTGAAGCGAGATAGGGCGAGCTTTTCCCTCTCAAGCACTTCAAGAGCACGGAGAATTACCTTATAATCTTCCACAAGTCCCCTAAACCTCGGATCGGAAGTGTACTCAGAGAGCATTATCCTGGCTTCTTTAACTGAAAATCCCTGATTTTTAAAGAACCATACATACTCTTGGAGCACTATGGGTGGAACATACCACCTATCAAGAGAATCCAAGAGGCTTCTAGCCTTTTCATGAAATTCGGAGTCGCTAAACGTATCATAGATTAAAACGCTTGTGTCTATCACTGCATGCATTCCTCCATCCCCTCTTCTATGACTTTCTCAATTTCCTCAGGGCTTAGTTTTTTGTTAAGTTTAAGCGTCTTCCTTTCTTTTTTGAGCCGCTTTATAACAATTTTTCCGTTTTCCAGTTCAACCTCAAGCAGCTCGCCTTCCTTTATCCCAAGGGCTTTTCTAATCTCTGCTGGTATGGTTATCTGATAGTTCCGGGTAACTTTTGTGATCGGCATACTACACTCACCTCAATAGTAGGTTATAATTTCTACTATATTAGCTTTTCTCCTAGGCACTATAGTACTTAATGGAAATTAAAAAATACTTTAAAGCCAGCACTCTTGGATTTTAAGAAGAAAAAAGCTCAAAGATCACTTCCTAAAAATCCTCGCCATCAGCAGCAAGCCTAAGATAAGCCCGGGACCGCAGATGCCTTCATTTTGTGGAGTGCTTTGAGGAAGCTCAACTTTGCCCTCGGGAAGCTTGAGCTCAAAAGGTTCGCCAACGCACCTGAGCAAAGCTGGATTGTCGCTCTCATCGTAAGGAACCCACATATAAACTCCACCTTTCTTATACCAGCCTATGTGAGAATTATGCCCTGCTTTTCCCTTCTCTGCAACCTCAACGATTGCTTCAATATCCTCGTCACTTATCTTTATTATTCCGTTCTCCCTCAGCCACCCGAGCTCTACCTGTAAAGCCTCCTTAAAGTCAAAGGAATACGGATCAACAGCTCCCACGGGAGCGTTCGTGGTTTGTGTCTTAAACTCTATTTCCTCAAAGGAACACGAAATGCCAAGTTCTTCAAAAAGAGCCTTCAGCTCGGCTATATCGCCTTCACTCGGCTTCTCTTTTCCATAATCAGCTATGTAAACCTCGGCAAGAGGGAACTTAATGACCTTTGAGGGATCAATGCTGTGCTCTCTCAAGCACTTCTCGAAATCTGGATTGGGCTTCCATGTGCAGAGCCCATTATAACAGCCACAGCTCGTTAGCCGTAAGCAATTATACCACTCCCTGTAAACACATGGGGTGACTATTTCCTTTGCAGCTTCCCTAGTGGTACACACTTCTCCGGAGCATCCGCCTGCTGCACAATCAGAGTCGCTTTTGCACTCGCTCCCCTTCGCCGGGCTTATTTGAACGAAGAGCGAGCCTTTCCTAAAGGTGTGCTCTTCCACTTCCCAGCCCAAAGCTTTAATCCGCTCCAGGCTTTCATTGGAAATCAGCAGGGGTGTTTTAAAAGAAGTGTAGGCATAGGAGGAGTTAAAGCCCTTCGCGGGTATCTGAATTCTAACCCACAAAGAAGAGTTTACTTCCTTTAAAATAACCCCCACCCTCTCATCGTAGTGAGAACGGTAGATTATGTTCCCATTGTCAATAATTACGTTTTTGGCATTTTCCAATGGAGTAAGGTCGTAAGAAATCCCCGGCTTGTTTAGATGAACTTCCACAGCTAAGGAATCCATTGGGCTGTAGCATGCACTAACTAGAGGTGCAGCCAATAAAAGTAATGTCAAAATAACCGCTCGCTTCATGTTATCATCCCGCTACTAGTTTCTTATTCAAAGTATATACGTCTATCGAAAGGTTCAAGGTGAGCTGAAGTCATCCCCCCGCTGCAACGGGCATTATTATAACTTTGTCCATGTCTTTGAGCCTGGCTTTAGTTCCGCCAAGAAATTCCGCTGAGCGACCGTTTATTAGAATGACGATGTTCCTTTTTTCATCTATTTTAATCCCCCTTTCGCGCTCCAGCTTTTTTAAAAGGTCACCTAACGTAGAGTTCTCTTCAAGAAAAACCCAGAATTCTGGCTTATCTACTCCCTCTGCCGCCTGAGCTATAAGCTTGACGAACACCTTCATATTGTCACCTAAAAAATAATTAGAAAGGTATCAGAGTTTTTCCGCGACTTCCTCAAGTCCCAGCTCCTTAAGCTTCTCCTTCGTTGGGACACCGTTTTCGTCCCAGCCCCTGACTTTGTAGTAGTCCTTGAGAAGGACTTCTTCCTCAAAGACCTGGCCTTTTGAGGGCTCCCTCAACACGGGCTCTTTTACGATCCTTTCCGGCATTCTGTCGTACCTGCCGTCAATGCCTTCCCTGACGTTGATTGCTCTTTCAAGGTTGAATATCCTCTCACCTACGAGCCATAAGTACTTCGGGTCTTTGAACTCCTCGATACCGGTTGCAGCATAAAGCATCTTTGCATAGAGATCGATGGTCATCATTTCGAAGTTGAACGGGAACAGGCAGAAGATAGCCGTTTCAGCTATCGCAGTCTCGTCCTGAACGTACTTTGTAAGCTCCCCTTTGTTCTCTACTGAAAACGGGTCTACTTTCTTGGGAACGCCGGTTATCTCAAACTTGTTCCATCCTATACAGTGACTTGCACCTATTGGGGATGTGACAAAGTTCAAGCCGTGGGCCTTTGCAGACCTCGGGTCGTATGCAGGGAATTCAAGGCCCTTAACATGAATGGCATACTTCTCGGCACCCCTACCAATTTTTTCGGCGGCTTTTCTAGTTCCCTCTGCGAGTAGGTCGCCTATGCCTATCCTCAGGGCTATCCTCTTGACCAGTTCTGGGATAACGTCGGGGTCTCCCCATCTCAGCTCAAGGCCGTCAGTTTCGCTCTTTCCGATTATTCCCTTCTCGTAAAGCTCGATCGCAAAGCCTATCGCAACGCCCGTAGAAATCGTGTCGAGGCCGTAGAGGTCGCAGAGCATGTTGGCATAGACTATGGACTCTATGTTTATGTTGCCCAGGTTTCCTCCAAACGACCAGTGGGTCTCGTATTCTGGGAAGTCCCAAACCGTTCCCGCGTATGGCCCTTTGGTTAACTTGAATACTTTTCCGCACCTTATCATACAGCCCCAGCAGCCGCTGTGCTTTACCACGTACTCAGACAGCACTTCCGCCTGAAATCTCTCTGCGCCATCGAGCTCTTTCTGCTTGAAGTTATACGTGGGGAAATGTCCAAGGGCGTAGAACGGATACACAGCGGAGTTAGTTCCTAGAGCGTGGAATCCTTCGAATCCCGGATTGTTCTTGTAGGACTCGATCTGCTCCCTAACGGCCTCGTTAAATGCGTCTTCATTGTAAATCTCCGGCCTTTTGCTCCCCTTGACCACAATTGCTTTGAGGTTCTTTGAGCCCATTACAGCACCGCCACCGCCTCTAGAGGCAGTTCTAAAGTCAACATCTGTTACAATGGCGGATAACTTCACTAGATTTTCTCCAGCAGGCCCTATCATGACCATGTGGGCATTTTTATCCGTCTCCTCTTTGAGGAAGTCCCTCGTGGCTAGAGTATTCATGCCCCAGATTTTCTGCGCGTCCCTAAATTCGACGTCCCCATCGTTTATGTAGATGTACGTAGGCTTCTCGGCCTTTCCCTCGATTATCACCGCGTCGTAGCCCGCAAACTTGAGTTCCGCGCCAAAAAAGCCCCCTCCAACGCTCCTGAAGTACGTTCCCGTGAGTAGGGACTTGAACTGAACCATCCACCTTGATGCGGACTGAGCCTTTGTACCAGTCAGAGGTCCCACAGTGAAAATAATTTTGTTTTCAGGACTTAGAGGACAAATCCCCGGCTTCAACTCGTCCCACAGAATCTTTGCTCCAAACCCGCGTCCACCTATAAATTTTTTGACGAGTTCTTCTTTTAATGATTCCACTGTGGCTTTTTTATTTGTCAAATCTATTCTCAATATTTTCCCCATGTAGCCATACATAAAAATCACCACATAAAAATATCGAATTAAGTCTATATAAACCTTTGCTGTTAGTCGAGTGCTATTTTTAAATTTAGCCACTATAACAATGGAAAATGTTTTTATCTTTCCATTTTGCAGGTAATAATTGGTGATTTCCATGGTAGTTGAGGATGAGATTTTTAATGATGTACAAACAAACGGAATTATTGGGCCCCATTCAAAGATGCTTGGGCCTGTTGCAGACGGGGGAAGAATAGTCTTCTTAACGGCTCCAGGGTGCTGGGGTCCAATGATAACTCCGACTTTAAGAGGTGGCCACGAAGTCAACGTCCCCGTTGCCGTGGAAGGAGCAGAAGTCGGGGATGGAATTGTAATCAAGATACAGAGCATAAAGGTGCTCTCAAAGGCTGCATCTTCTGGCGTTGACACCGTTAGGGAAGGAGCGTTTGTCGGCGATCCTTTCGTTGCTAAGAAATGTCCCGTCTGTAACGAGCCGTGGCCCGAATTCGAAGTGGTCGGCATAGGTGAAGATGCAATAAGGTGCAAACGCTGTGGCTCCCCAGCCGCGCCCTTCAAAATGGTAAACGGATACACGATGGTCTTTGACCACAACCTCGGAGTCGGTGTCACAGTAAACAAAGAGACGGCCGAGATGATAGCCAAAGACGCTTGGGAGTGGCATTCCCTCCCCAAGAACTCAAAGCAAGTCCCAATACTCATATTTGCCAAGGCAGACATAGTCGGAGTACCTTCAAGGATGAGGCCTTTCCTGGGACAGCTCGGAACGGTTCCGGCCGTGGACATCCCCGACTCCCACAACGCCGGAGACTTCGGTTCATTCCTAATCAATGCCCCCCATCCATATGGAATAACAAAAGAGGACTACGAGACCAAGCTGACGGATGGGCACCTAGATGTTGACTCAGTCAGAGAGGGGGCGATAATAATAGCGCCTGTAAAGGTCAAAGGCGGAGGAGTTTATGCAGGAGACGCACACGGAATGCAGGGGGACGGAGAGGTAGCTGGACACACAACCGATGTATCGGCTGAGAGCGTTCTTGAGGTTTCAGTTGTCAAGAACATAAACCTCGACGGCCCGATTCTGCTTCCTCCTGAGGAAGACCTGCCGCCGCTCGCCAAGCCATGGAGAAAGGACGAGTGGGAAAGGGTGCAGAGCTTGGCCAAGAGGTTCGGAATCGAACCCGAGCCGGTAGCTCCAGTGCAGATAATCGGTTCGGGCCCGACCATAAACGAAGCCGCAGTTAGAGGTTTCGAGAGGGCGGCAAAGCTCTTCGGGATGAGCGTTGAGGAAGTCAAGAACAGGGTGACAATAAGCGGTGCCGTCGAGATTGGAAGGCTTCCGGGAATAGTGCAGGTCTCAATGCAGGTTCCGCTGAGTGCTCTGGAGAAATTAGGGATAGACGATATAGTGGTTAAGCACTACGGGCTTCCCTACTGATCTTTCTGTTTTTATTTTAATTTCAACTGGAGTTGGGTTTGGTGTTATCACTAACTGAACAGTGCTCTTCAACTTTTCTCACCTATTCCTCAAGTTCAGATTCGCATATTTTTTAAGGATTACATTAGCAACAAAGAAAAGATTTGAGTACACGATTCTCATCCAGTGCCTTAGCCAAGAAAGGGATTTTGTTGCGGAGTATGATGATGCATTATTCAACGAGTACACGAACGGGGAAGGTATCATCAATTTAAGGGCTTTTTCATTATTTTTTCATTCCGAAAAGGGCTTCTTTTCAGCATGGCAAAAGAAGAAATAAAAAGAGAGATTCAACTTTCGTTCTCTTTGAGAATGATGCCCTCTTCTCGGAGTTCCTCTACAATTGCCTGCAAGAGTTCTACTGCTTCCCTCTCGCAGAGGAATGCTTTTCTGTACCAGATGTACTTGCCAATGAAGAAGGCTTTTTCAGCCCTCTCGACATATGCCAAGGATTCCTCGTGGAGTTTTGTTGCGTTTGTAAACAACTCTTGGAGTTCTGGTGAGAGGGTTACGTTGTAGGTTGCAAGGGCTGCGTTGAGGTCGAGATACTTCTTAGCGTATGCGCGGTACAAGTACTCCCAAGCAACCATACGACTGTACTTTTCTGAGAATGGAACTTGCTCTGCTGAGGCCAGTGGCATCAAGGGTGCCAATACTAATAGGCTTGCTACCAAAAGGACACCTACCTTCTTCATTTTACCACCCTGGCTCTGCTGATATGCGATGGGTGCTTTGCTCTATTGGACTAAATAAATTTTTTGTGTATGTCTCAGAGTATTTTTTATCCAACGGCTACAAGTGATGAGGTGTTTGATCCGCATCAAGGCAAACCAAAATAAAAGGGACACATGCTTCAAGGGACATAAAAATAAAGCCGGCTTTAAGTTTTTCTATTCTCTCAACTTCATTAAATGCCAAAGAAAAAATAAAAGAACTTCCTCCTCAATAATATTAATATTTTAGTTTCAATTTTCTTGATGCTCGATACTCTTTATCTAGAGCTGGGCTGAACGAGAACAGCAGTTCAGCGCATTAATGGCGACGGTAACTTTTTCTAAAGTCCTAAGGAGCTCATTGAACCCATTGTACAAGCTATTTTGCGCATAACACAGATTTTAGACAACCTCAATTTCAACAACATCCCCAACTTCAAAATCTCCACCGATAAGCTTAACCCTTTCTTCATTGCAGTAAACTCCGACCCCTTTAACCTTAATTCCATTGGCAAAAACTCCAAAATTTGCCTTGAAGATTCCAACTCCATTGGGAAGGAGTTCATCTGGCCTAAAGGTTTTTCCGAAGAGCTCCGCTACTTTTCCATCGAATATCGCCCCGTATCGATAGTGAGGCAAACCTCCTTCAATGTTCCCAAAAGGTGTCATGCCTTTGCCTTTGGTTTTTAGAGGCTTAAGCCAGAGGTAGCTTGTTTTTTCAATGACCTCAAACTCTCTTCCCCCAACAACGGGGACGAGGGGCTTAACCTCGGGAAAAATTGTTAATCCTCCTCTCGCTCTATACCGGTCTTCACATCTCCTGAGCTCGAAATGAGCATGCTTGTCGCTCCAAGGAGAGAAAAACCCCGAAAGTCTTAAGCTTCCAATTTCATCTCCTAGAGAAACTTTTTCGCCAACTTTAAGCTCCGGCTCCACATGGAGAACCTTTAAGCAAACATCCCCGACCTCAAAGATTAGAAGGTAATCATCGCTAACAGGAATGTGTCTGGGAGTTCTTATCCTTCTTATCTCAACCAGTTTGCCTTCCTCAAAGGGAAAAATGGCTTTCTCATCGAAATATACATCGACCGCCGTCCCAAGCTTATGGGGAGCGTAAGGTGTGTCAAAGAAAGAATATCTAACGTCTGGGATTTCTAACCACAGATCGTTTATTCGAGCTATCTTCATTTATTTCACCTCTATTAACTCCCAACCTCTTCTGTGCACCTCAACCCCCTCTGCCCTTATGTTCAAGCGTTTTATTAAGGCTATAAGCTCCTTAACGAACCGCCAGAATTTTTCATCATTAACCATAATCTCGTAGCTTTCGGGAAAGTTCTCCATTAAGAGCTCCCGGAACTTTTGACCAGCGACTTTCAAATTGAGCACCTCAAAGAAGTAGTAGTCAGCAATGTCTTTGGTTTCTCGGATTATTTCTTCAACGTCGGTTATTCCCGGGATAATCGGGCTTACAAAGGCATAGTTTTTCACACCCCTCTCTTTGAGGTTTTTTAAGGCATCTATTCGGAGCTTCTGTGAGGGTGTAAAAGGCTCTATAAGCTGCTTCTCCTTTCCTTCGAAACTGTTTATCGTTAATCCGACGTCGATTTCATTAAAGAGCTTGAAAAGGTCAATATCCCTCACCACTAAGGGAGACTTCGTTAGGATGCTGATTTTATTCCTTTTGTTCATCATCTCGAGGGTTCTCCTTGTAAGCTTGAGCTCCCGTTCTATGGGCTGATAAGGGTCAGAGATTGTTGACATGACAACCTCTCCATAAACCCTCTTCCTTGCCAGCTCAGGGGCGTTGATCTTTACCTCCACCCATGTACCCCACTCACCATAGGGCTTCCACTTGCAGATGAACTTTGCATAGCAGTATTTGCACGCAAATTGACAGCCAACGTATTGGTTTACACCATAGTCTACCCCGGGAATTCTGCTCTTTGTGTAGATGGTCTTCGCCTTGGTTTTAATGACTTTCATTTGAACACCTCGGCAACTTTTAAAAGGCCAAAGAAAGTCGAAAAGAGCATTAAACCCAGAAAAATTCTGTAAACTGTCAAAATTCTCTCTTCTTCAAACTTCTTAAGCCCGAGGAAGATATAAAATGAAGCGATCCAGAGACCGAGCTGGGCTACAAGCAAAGGTGTATCATAGGGGTAATAGGGCGGGGAGAATATAGCCGGAAGGGATAGCATTATGCTCAGCTGAAAGCTGAGAAAAGTCAAAAAGAAAAAATCCGTAATCGAAATGATTGGATTGATCTCTCCAATAACCATTAGATTCAAAAAGTACGTAAGAACAAACAAAACCACATAATGCAGCCCATAGAGAGAAAGAAACCTAAATCCAAGTTCTCTCCGCTTTAGAAGTCCATATATTCCCAAAATCACGACCCCTCCAAGATAAGCGGAGAGCCATGCAGCTAAATCCTTGTAAAATCCGTATGGAGCATCGAAGTTAGCAAAAGCTATCGCTCCGGGCTGTGTTATCATTAAAACTCCCAGAGTGAGGAACAGAAACTTCAACTTCTCCTTCTGCTTCATGTGAACACCAAACTTAAATAAGGCTTGAAGTTTATATCCCTTGATGTTTGATGTTTGGCAGTGAGGCATACTCAAAGCGCTTTTGGGAAATTGATTTTGTTAGGGGAGTAGCGCTAATCATGATGCTAATATCTAACTTTGTCACAGACCTGCAGTTCTTTCTTGGGTATTCTGAGCACAAGCTTTTCTGGAGGATTTTTGCCTATGCAACCGCTTCCCTTTTTGTTTCAATCTCCGGTCTTTCACTTTGGATAAGCCATGCAAGGAGTAAAAAGAGCATAAGAAAGTATCTCCTGAGGTTCGCAAAACTTTTCGGTCTTGGCTTACTTATAACCCTAACCACATATCTTCTTCTGGAAAGAGGAACGATTTACTTTGGAGTTCTGCACTTCTTGGGAGTTGCAAGTTTGCTCGTAATCCCCTTTTATAGGTTGGGTTGGAAAAACATCCTCCTTGCAATTCTCTTCCTCCTAGGAGGGCAAGTTGTAGATAATATCCACGCAGAGACGCTTCTTCTCATTCCCTTAGGGGTAACTCCTCAAAACTTCTTCACCTTGGATTACTTCCCAATCTTTCCGTGGTTTGGAGTCTTCCTTTTGGGAACTGCTATGGGCGCGCCCATCTATCCCGACGGAAAAAGGAGATTCAAGATTAAAACACCGAGAAATCCTCTTATCGAGTTCGTTTGCTTTATGGGACGGAACACCCTTAAGGTTTACCTCCTCCATCAGCCCGTATTCGTGGGCTTCCTCTTACTCTTATACGGTGGACTGCCCAATCTAAGCTTATGAGGGAGGAAAATGAAGAGGTATGTCAAAAACATCCTCAAAATCATTAGCATTTTGGCCGATGAAATAGTCGTTGGGTTATTTCTGTTCTTTATTTTGCCGAGGGCTGGAATAGAAGTCCCCTTAAAGCCTGCCTTAGCTGTAATAGGGTTTCTAATCTTTAAAGACGTTATTGCCGTTAAATTCCTCTGGGAGGTCTTTGATAAAAGGGTAGAGGTTGGGCCTGAGGCATTGATTGGAAAGGAGGTAGTGGTCGTTGAAGAACTGAACCCAAAGGGAATTGTAAAAGTTGGCAACGAGCTCTGGATTGCCGAATGCATAAACGGGACAGCTAGAAGGGGAGAAAAAGTCAAAATAATAGAGGTTAAGGGCACTAAGCTTCTCGTGGAACGCCAAGGGTAGTTAAGATCATTGCAATTTCCTCTGGGTTATCTGTTGTGAAGGCTACATCCCATCCCCTTCTGTGGATTACTATGCAACCTTTGGCTGGAAAATTGAATCTTATTGGGGCCCAACAATCTACCCACCCCATTTTAACCTCAAAACTAATAATTTCATCTATCCTTATTGTTTTTCTGACGATAAAGCCAATTGTGCCTCGAAGCCGTATTTCGTTTTCATCAATTTCAATTCTGAAGGCCATGAGGTCTATCAGAATAAGAAGTAGGGGAACGAAAATTGTCAGCATAATTTCGAACCCTTCTCCCTCAACATACGTAGCCCAAAGTCCAGCTGAAAGCCCTATGAAGCCCGGGAGTGTTACCAGAAGCATGAATTTACTGAATCGCTTCTCTTCATAGAGCATAGGACATCAAAAATAAGAAAAGGGTTAGAGTTTAATAAAACTTTCCCAGGTTTTTATGTCCTTCAAGCCATGACCGGTTGCAACGATAACAACGCTTTCGTCCTTATCAATTATTCCCTCTTCTCTCATGGTTTTAGCGAGGGCGAGGGCTGTTGCTGAAGAGGGCTCCACGAAGAGTCCTTCTTTTCCAAGCATCATTCCAGCTTCCATAGTTTCTTCGTTCGTTACCGCACCAAGGTATCCTTCACTTTCATCAATCGCCTTTATGACGTTCTCCCCATCTACTGGAGCTTTAACCGCTATTGCAGAGGCAACCGTTGGCTTCTTTTCTTTTATGGGCGTGATTGGCTTTCTCTCTTTCCAAGCTCTAACTATTGCATCGTAACCTTCAATCTGAGCTCCGGCAATTTTTGGCAGTTTTTCAATAAGACCTAGCTCGTAAAATTCCTTCGCAGCCTTCCAAATGGCCCTTAAATGAGTCCCCGCTCCAATGGGCACTACAATCCAGTCAGGAGAATCAAATCTGAGCTGATCAAAGATTTCAAACCCTGTGCTTTTTTGACCTTCAACCCTATAGTGATAGTTGCCCGTAAGGTAGTAGCCTTCCTCCCTTGCCATCCTTTCGCTCTCTGCTAAGGATTCGTCGTAGGTGCTCCCATGAATTTTTATCTTCGCACCATAAACAACTGCTTGAACAAGCTTTCCAATTGGAGTCCCTTCTGGGACAACTATCGTTACTTCAAGCCCCGCCTTAGACCCGTAGGCAGAAACACTGGCGGCCATGTTCCCTGTTGAAGCCACGACAACTTTTTTTGCGTGGAATTCAAGAGCCTTCGTTATCTCTACACTCGAACCTCTGTCCTTGAATGCCCCCGTTGGATTTTCTCCCTCATTTTTGACGTAAAGCTTTCCGAAGCCAAGCTTTTTCTCAAGGTTTTTCATTCTGTAAAGCCTTGTACCTCCTTCGTTGAGGCTAACGATCTTCCTGAGGTTTGAAACCGGATAGAACATCCAGTACTTCCATACCCTTGGAGGCTCTCTAAACCATGAGTCGTTGTCTTCTATAAGATCTCTAATCGAATCGTAATCGTACTGAACATCCAAAGGAGCGCCGCACTTTTCACATTTGTAAATTCCGCTTGCCAGAGAATACTCTTTGCCACATTTGGTACATTTTAGTACTGTTTCGAACATTCTAAATCACCTCCTCAGTCTTTGCTCAGAAGTTTACAATTATAAATCTTGGGGTAACATGAAATTTTGTTGAATTTATTTAGAAACCTCCAAAGAAAGCACAACAGAAGAGGGAAAAATAGGTGGAAAAGTTCCAATAGCTCTATCCTCTAAATCTCAAGACGTGGATGTCTCTAACAACCTTGTGTCTCTCCTCAAAGTCTGTATATTTAGCTAACACCTCAAAGCCAAGCTTTTCGAGCCACTTCCTATCTTTGCGGTAAATTCTTCCATCGCTGAGCTTGTATGCAGGAAAAACGAAAACAACTCTCCCGTTTCTTTTTAAAACGTTTCTAAAGCTGTCAAAAACTTGATAATAAAAACAGTCAAGCTCATTGGCTAGCTGGATAGCTTCTCCTCTCGTGGGGCGATACTTTAGGGGCTTGCCCATATACGGCTCCGTAACTATTGCGTCGAATTTAATTCTAAAGCAACGCTTGAGCTTCCTTGCATCGCAAACCTCAAGGTGAGCACTTTTCTTAGTTCTAAATTCCTTTCTTAACCACCTTAGGTTTTCTTTAGCTCCTTTAATTGCCCTCTCATCGGAATCGCTTCCATAAGCATTGAGCCCTTGAAGCAGGAACTCCTGCACTATGGTGCCTATTCCGCAGAAGGGATCGAGAAAATTGCCTTGCCTTACCTCTGTAAGGTTTACCATTATCCTAGCCAAACGTGGGGGAATTGAGAAGATAGCCCTCTGAACTGGCCTCTCAACGTCGAGCTTTTTGAGCTCAAATGGATCCGCAACAGCTGCAGTCTCTCCAACGTAAAGTCTCTCCCCAAATATGAAGACAAAATCCTTTACTTCAGGAAAGCCCTTTAGGATAAGTTCAGAAGGCATCGCATATACTTTGGCGGGCTTGAAGAACTTTGCAGGGCCGTGGGATTTAAAGTTTTTCTTTATTTCGCTCCCCAGCTTCCTCCAGAGTTTCCAGTCATCTTTCCCATAAAGGCTCAGGGTAAAGAGCTTTGCATAATCTAGGTCTTTTATAGCTTCTTCGCTCTCACCAATGATTCTAACCAGCTTTAAAGAACCGCCGAGCCTGTGGAAAAGTCTTTCTATGCTCTTGTCACTCTCAAAAACTATCCAATGCGTTGAATTCTCGACGAGTTTAACCTTTAACCTAAACCTTCTTACGAAAGCCCAAAATTCCGCCTCACTCAGCCTTGGGTTCTTTCCGTAGATGATCGCATACATGGTTTGAAGTTCAGTGGGGGATTTAAAAAGGTTTGGAGAAACCCTTAAATAAATTCTCAATAATACTCCTTGGTGAATTCTTATGAGCCTCAAAGAACTTTATCGCTATCTTCAATGGAGAATGAATCCAGATGATAAGAGGGCAATTCTGAGGTTCCATCGAATAGTGGAGGCATTTGAGAAGTTGGATGAAGAGGGACTGCTCCCTAAAGCGCCAAGAGTTCTCGACATATGTGCCGGCACGGGAATAGCTGGCGTGGCAATGGCCAAAGCGACCGATGCCAAAGCCCTTACAGTCCTCGATGCAAGAGAGGAAGACCTCAAAAAGGTTGAAAAGTGGATTGAGATAGCAGGTTTAAATTTGAAGCCAGAAATAGTTGCAGGAGATGCGAGGGAAGTCGCAAAACTCGTTGGTAAGCACGATGTAGCCATTCTATGGGGTCTCACAATGCCACATTTTGATGCTTTCGATGCCGTAAAGCTCTTCGCTAACGTGGCTTTAACGCTAAGTGACAATGGAGTTTTCCTTCTTGAAGAGGCAGACAGGGTTTATGGAATATTTTACCAAGTGGGGTACAAGGACATGCTTGTGGAAACCAAAAGCGATGAATACACACTAATCTCTCTTCACGAAGGCTACGACCCAATTAGAGGAGTGTTCAAGAGAACCTACTATAAACTTCCCGGGTTTGAGAAAATCAGTGAGCAGGAACACCGGCTCTGGGACTTAGCTTCCCAGCTCGCACTTGGGAGCGTGTTCTTTAAGGAGCAGCGGCTCATATCCCGCGCAGAGCATGGAGTAAACGGGGTTTCGCATATAATTTATTTAAAAACTCCGAGGAGAAAAGTTGCTAAAGAAATTTTGGGGGAGTAAGGCATGCTCTTTGAGATCGAGATCCCAACGAGAGAGGAGTTTGAGCTGATTGACATCACCCACTTAATAAACCAGAAAATAAGGGAAGCTGACGTGAAAGAAGGGATAGCAGTAATTTTTACGCAGCATACAACCACGGCCCTTTTCATCAACGAAAACGAAAGCGGACTCCTTGAAGACCTTAAAGAATTCCTTCAAAGTCTTATCCCCAAAGGGAAAGGCTACAAGCACGACAGGATAGATAGGAACGCACATTCCCATTTGAGGAGTATCCTCCTAAATCCGAGCCTTGCAATCCCAATAAAAGAGGGGAAGCTTTTGCTTGGCACTTGGCAGAGCGTTATCTTTGTAGAGCTTGATGGACCGAGGAGAAGGAGAGTTTTCATAAAGCTTTGCCAGTGTTGATTTTTTTCTTTTCAAATCCATATTTAAGCAAAAAATAAATCTGCAAGACAAAAATCTTAAATTTTGTAACGTCATGGATAATATTAGAGGTGGTACAGTGTTAGAAGTCTTTGACAAGCTGAAACCGGGAGAGATTGTGTTAGTAGAATATTCATCCAAAGATGACCCAATACCATTCACCACTGAAGCAGTAAAGTGGGCTGATGCCAAGAAATACCAAGTGCTGGTAACTGATTTCTTTAATCGGGTGGAGTTATGCCTAAGGCGAACGAAACTAGAAATCCCCCAGTGTGAAGAGTTGAAAAAAGCAAAATTCATTGAAATTGGATACCATGAAATATCTGAAGTAAATATGGTTGGATTTTTGAGAGGAGATAGAGATTTGCCTGCATTAGTCAGTGAATACCGTCAGATTTTTGATAAGATAGTAAGTGAAAAGTTTACAGTTGTGTTTCTCTTTGGAATAGAAAGATGGTGCATTATAAGAGACGAAGAGATACAGCTTATCAATGTGCTCGCAACATTTTTGGGAGACACTCGCAGGATCGCCTTCTACTTTGTGAACCGAGATATTCTAAATGCAACTAAGCCAGAAGTCCTCGCTTTACTAGAAGAATTGGCCACAACCATTATAGAATTCAAAAAAGACAAGAGAAGAAAGCTTGTGGTTACTAAAGCCCTTAACAGGGAATTAGAAGACTATGAAGTGGAGCTGTAAGGGTAGCAAAGTTAAAGCCCTTTTCTTCATCTTTTCTGCCCATTTTTGACCAGTATTTCCTTGTAGTTTGAGCATTCTATTAATTATTGGTGATGTGTGATGTTTGGCTTTGAGAGTTTGAGAAGGTTTTGGGAGAAGGAGAGGAAGCCTGAAGTTGAGAGAGAGTACGCGAGATACGAGGCGATGAACTTCCAGAGAAAAATCATGTGAGGATCGAAATAATACTCACACCAAAAGCCAGAAACTATGTTTTGATTTCCGGTTATTCTATTCTTTATTTCAAAAACTTCTCCAAAGGAAATATTTAAATACTGGAAAGACATTACTAATATTAATTAGAAGCCAATTTGTACAATTAAGATAAGTTCATCTAAGAACTGATCAGTTCTAATCAGAAACCCTATATGAATTGACCAACATAATATGAAAGTGGGATAAAGATGCCAGAAGAACAGGATGTCAAGAAGCTTTCAGAGGAAGTTAAAACCCTAAGAAAAGCCTTAGATGACCTTATGACAAGCTTTGAAATGGTCTCAAGACTTGCAGACAATTATCTCCGCCTGATTAACATTTACGCCCAGTATGGTGGATTGGGAATAGATGTCGTCGTGCCGGAGATAAGAAATGACCCAATAGCGAGAGAAATCGTGAGAATTCTCTTCGATTTAAAAGTTGCAAACATAAGCCAGATCACACAGGAATTAAAGAGACGAAGAGGCAAAGCTTCGAGAAATACCGTTAGGGAGAGGATTCACTACTTACTCGACCTTAATGTTGTTGAAGAAGTTGATGGAGATAAAGGAAAAGCCTACACACTCAGAAAGGAAGTGCTCAATAAGTGGTTTGATTTGATCGGAATCCCAATTAAGTTTGACCAGACAAAGTAGTTATTGAGGTGATTGAAATGGAATTTAATGAAAAATTTGGTGAAGAGATAAAGAAAAAGATTGAAGAAGCAATGGAAAGCGAAATAGGAGCAAAAAAATTCATAGAAGATACCATTAAAGAGCTCACACAACAACTCAGAGAAGCAAAGAGCGAAGAGGACATAAAGCTCATCGAGAAAAAAATAGAAATGCTCGAAGACATGCTTTATACAGTCCCAAAGAAGAAAGAAGGCGGAGATGATGCGGAAGAAGTTAGCGAAATCCTTAGTGCAGTCTCAGAGCACTTGCCAAAGATTATGGAGTCCATTTTCGGGCCAATAAAAGACCTCCTAAACGATGTATATGATCCAGAAAAGGCAGAGAAGTTTGGGAAAAACGTTGCAAACTTCTACAAGGAGCTTGTCGGGGCTGGAATGGATCCGGATAAAGCTTTTGAGCTTACAAAGGAGTACATGGAAAGCATGAACATCATAAAGACCCTTGTGGGAGCTTTTATGAAAGAGAAAATGGGCAAACTTGAGGGCCTTAAAGAGCTCCAAAACCTCGGAAAGAAAAAGAAGAGCGAGATAGAGATTGAGGAGGACGAATTTGAGGAGGAGCTTTGATGGGTCTTTCTCTCTTTCTATCTTTCCTGCGATTAATGTGGATTCTGCCCAAAACGTTATGGCAGCTGGCTGGAATGAAAAGGGCTATCAAGAGGGGGAAAAGAAAGTTTAAGAAAGCACTGATCAAAAACGGCCTTCCCAAAGAACTAGCAGAAGAGCTTGCGAAGGAATATGCCCCTTTGGATGAAATGCTGAGCATTGAAGGAATTCTAAAATTGGTTAAGACTTCTTGGCGTACTGGGCGTAATATGCCAGCTTTTCCAAAAGTTCGTTAAATCCTTCGTAGGTAACCAGTGACAGCATTATTGGTTCTTGCTCAAGCCTCTTCTTGATGATTTCCCTAAGCTCTTCAACTTTTTCTCTCGGCACGAGGTCTATTTTATTGACAACCACTATTATCGGCTTTTCATAGCGGAACTTGAGGAGGTGATGGAGCTTTTCCATTCCCCTGTGAAGACCGTACTGGGCATCTATCATGTGGATAATTATGTCCGCTGAAGCGATTTCATTCAAGAGCTCTTTGAACTTCTCCTCGCTCAAAACTTTTCCTCTAAGTTCATGTTGTGGATCATAAAGACCAGCAGTGTCGATTAAAACCAGCTCATCCGCGCCTCCAAAGGGATTCTTCATTGTTTTTGGTATCTTCACAGTTCCAAAGGCCCTTTTTATAACTCCCTTTGTGGTGCCGGGAATAGGCTGTGTTTCGGATACCTTCCTTCCCAAGAGGGCATTCATGAGCGTTGACTTGCCAACGTTTTCGGCACCAATAATCGCAACCTTTATCATCTCACTCACCCAAATTATTCTCACGAGATTGCAAGTTATAAGGGTGATGGGAGTGAGGAAAACTAAGCTCGGTCACAACTATTATTACATCCTTACGATTGACGAGCTCAAAAATGGAAAATTCAGAGGAAAGAACGTCGTGGTGGAAGGAATTGTCGAGGACAAACCAAAAATAGAATTCCTACCCATGGAACTGCCAAGTTACAGAACGACTTTCCATATTTCCAACTTAAGAATAGAGTTCTCAGGAACTCCAAACATCGGCAAGGGGGAGAGCGTTAGAGTTTATGGGAGATTCGTTGGGGATGGAATAATAGCCAAGGCCATTGAAACGGAAAGAGCCCTCTACGTAACGGAGGAATAGGGATGTTAGACCTTTTTATAGAGGCGGGAAAATTAAAAAAGCTCCCCCGAATGGGATGGCTGCTTAGAGGCGTTGCCAACCCAGAAAGCGTTGCCGAACACACCTTTAGAGTGGCTCTGATAACCCTTTTCTTAGGAGACGAGCTGAAGAAAAAGGGAATAGACATAAACGTTGAGAAAGCCCTAAAGATAGCCCTCCTCCACGACCTTGGCGAAGCAAGGATTACAGATTTGCCCCTTGAGGCGCAGAACTATGTGGATAAAAAGAAAGCCGAGAGGAAGGCCATGGTAGACATTCTTGGTGCTGAAAGAGTTGAATATTTCAGACTTTTTCAAGAGTACGAAGATGAAAAAAGCTTGGAAGGCAGGCTTGTTAAGTTTGCTGATAAGCTAGAAATGGTTCTCCAAGCTTGGGAGTATGAAAAGAGCGGAGCTAAGGGGTTGGACGAATTTTGGGGGGCTCTGGATTACTTAAAGAAAAGCGAGATCTATGCACATTTTAAAGATCTTATCGATGAATTGGAAAAGCTGAGGTGATTTTATGGCCCTTGAAAAACTCGGAGAGAACCTTTATCTTTACCCCGGGAGCCCTTCAACAATGATAAAAGCCGGAGAGGATGTAGTAGTTGTTGACCCGGGAAATGGGAGCAAGAGACACAAAGACCTCAGGCGAGAGCTGAGAAAGATAAACCTTGAGATTGATTACATGCTCTCCACTCATGGGCATGCTGACCACATAGCCATCGCCCCAAAGCTTGGAAAGCCCCTTTTCATTCACCGATATGAGTTCTCCATAGCAGAGAGCCCAATCAACAGAGAACTCTTGACCTTCGGCTCAAAAGCACCAAAAGGGTTTTTAGTTTACCAGTTTTCGGATGAGATTAAAGTCCACGGTATTTTTGAATGGGGAGACGAGCTCTTTGGGCTGAAAACAGTAGAGCTTTCTGGACACTCCCCGGGAATGACGGGTTTCCTCGATGAAGAGAACGGTGTTTTATATGCAGGCGACAGCTTTTTTGGAGAGAGGGTTATTCAATCGGTGGGCTTACCTTATCTTGTTGAGCCAGAGGTTTTCAAGGAGTCCATAAGAAAATTAATGAGCTATGCAGAGGAAGGAATTCTGCTTATACCGTCTCATGGAAGAGCCGTAAAGGGAGAGGAGGCTTTAAAACTGCTTGAATTTAATCTCCAGAGGGTTGAAGAAGGAGAAAGGAAAATCCTCGAGCTGTTAAAGGAACCAAGGAGCATAAGTGAGCTCAGCTATGCCCTTGCAAAGGAATTTGGAGCAAAGATAACGCCTCAAGCACTTGCGCTGAACCAAGTTCCAATAAGGGCAATTATAGCAGGACTATACAATAGAGAACTTATAGAGGCGGTTGTGGAAAAAGACCTCAAGTGGAAAGCTAAGGAGTGAATCCGTTTCCAAAGCAGATGTAATAGTAGGGGCAGAATTTGCAGGTGTAGTCATGCCATCCCTCCGGAGGGATGTCCTTTTCATAATGTTTTTTTATCAGGTAGAACCGCTTCACGGTCTCTTTGAAAAGCTTCTCGTCGTAGGGCACTTCAAACGCTTTAAAGCCCTTGCCCTTGACTATTGGAAACCTGGAAAAATCTATGCCTTTTAAAACCTTTTTCGGCTCTTCATGCAGCTTAACGTAGTACAAATAGCCGTATTCACTTTCCGCCCACCTCAAATAAACGTTCAGCTGTGCCAAATGATAATCGTAGGGAATTCTTGGGAGGTAAGTTTTTCCCTTTATCTCTATTGGAAACTGCCTGAAAGCATCTATCCTTCCGTGGATTTCAAGCCCGAGGCGGGGGGACTTAAGCACGATGTGCTTTTCAAGCTCAAAACCAAATCTCTTCTTAAGAATCTCGCCAAGAACGTTGTGGGTATTAACCCCTCGCTCAAGCCTGACCCTTACAAACTCAGGCCATTTTTCTTTGTATCCTTTAAGACGAAAGTAAACCCTTCTGGGGCACGTCATCGCCTCGCTTGCATAAAACTCAAGTAGCTCGGTCATTCTTGCTCCCTCAAAGATATTTAAAGCGTCAGCTAATACCGACGTCATCATCGACTCAGACTGGGCAAGGCCCATCATCCGCTAACTAAAATACCCGTGTAAGGTTTAAAATATTTGAGGTGAGGTAAGGCAAAAAAGAAAAAATTAACCCCTGGTTTTTAGAAGAGAACCTTTCTTTATCGAGTAGCTTAAACCATAGGCAGGCCAGAGGCCAGGAGGCAGCGAATAGTGGTGGAGATTCCTGAGTATTTTCTCGGCATGCTCTTTTTTATCTGCCACTACCCTAAGCTTTTCCCGTGTTAGCTCAACAGTTCCATGCGGGAGCCTTAGAACAATTTTGTCTCCTACTATATCTGGCTTAGCCCTTATTAGAAGAGCCCTCAAGTCTCTATAGGCATCTTCGGTTATTTTCTGCTCAATGATGCCTTCCTTCTTTTTGGATTTTAATATCTTGGTCAACCAAAAACTACTCGAGGATTCATCATCCATTGTCAAACTCTACCTCCGGTGAGGTTCTCAAATAATTCTGGGGAATACTCCTTTTTAAGCTTTTTCCATCGTTCTTTGCCGAAATGACTGATTTGATATTATTTGCACAATAAACCAAAAGGTTTTAAGGAAGTTCTTGAAGTTTACATTGCATGAAAAAGAGAAAGACCCAGCTTATAAAGCCCAGAATTCGGGAGATACTAAGCAAAACTCTTCCTCCCAGGTTAGTTGACTTTCTTCCAAAGCATTGGGTCCAGCTGGGAGATGTTTTAATTCTCCCTCTTAGAGAAGAACTTCTGCCCTATAAGCATGAGATTGCAAAGGTTTATGCTGAAGTATTAGGCGTCAAAACGGTCTTAAGGAAGGGGAGAATCGGTGGAGAGTTCAGAGAAACGAATTACGAAATAATTTATGGGAACAACCCGATAACAATCCACAAAGAGAACGGCATCCTCTACAAGTTTGATGCATCCAAGGTGATGTTCTCTCCAGCAAACGTCAAGGAAAGAGTCAGAATGGCAAGCATAGCAAAGCCAGATGAGCTTGTAGTTGATATGTTCGCTGGAATAGGGCATTTAAGCCTGCCCATAGCAAAACACTGTGGAGCAAAAGTTATAGCCATCGAAAAGAGCCCCTACACATTTAGATTTCTCGTAGAAAACATTGAGCTTAACAAAGTGCAGGACAGAATGACTGCTTACAACATTGACAACCGTGAGTTTAAGGGGGAGAACATAGCCGACAGAATCCTAATGGGCTATGTTGTAAAGACTCACGAGTTCATCCCCAAAGCCCTTGAAATAGCCAAAGACGAAGCAATAATTCACTATCACAACACAGTTCCCGAAAGGCTGATGCCAGAAGAGCCTTTCAAAACTTTTCAAGAAACTGCAAGGGAATACAACTACGAGGCGGAGCTACTGGAGAGCAGAATAATCAAGCGCTACGCCCCCGGAGTGTGGCATGTGGTTTTAGATGTAAGAGTCTTCAAAAAGTAGAGCTCTCATAGGTAGCCCAGACAGTGTAGCAGCCTTTTTCATCTTCCTCAATGTTTATGGCTTTTAAGGAGCTCCCGTATTCATTAACAAGCTTCTCAACTACTCTCGGCAGCTCCTCAAGGAAAGCTTTTCTCTTCACGGTTATCTTCATTTGATCACCACAGGCCCAACAACGTCAAGTTTTTTAATGCTTTCCCAAAGCATTTCTAGGTGAGAAAATGAAATACAGCTGGGAAGAATTTGCGAGAAAAATGGGTGTTGAACCAAAAATCCTGGAAAATAAAGAGGCGAGATTGTTAAAGAAGTTTGTTGATGATCTAATCCCTCCAACTCACTGTCAAGGATGCCAGGGCTTAGATTTGAGCATAGAAAATCCCGTACACCATCCTTCTTATGAGCTCACCCCAGCATGCAACCACGACTGTATATTCTGCTATTCAAACGTTGCCTTAAAGCTCGGAAAGGTTCCAGAGCCGGGCTACTACGGATGGGAAAACCCTTATGCGATTACCGTTTCCCAATATGGCGAGCCCCTCATAAGCCCAAGAATAGTTGAGGTCAACAAAATGCTTCGCGAGAGGTTTCCGGATGCGAGGCTGGACTTACAAACAAACGGCTCCCTTTTAACGAAAGAACTGTGGCAGAAGCTCGACTTTGACCTCGTAATGGTAAGCCTCGATGCAGCGAGCAGAGAAAAGCACAAGATGATAACAAATGCAGACACCTTCAAAAACGTTGTAAATGCCCTTAAAATTGTCGGGGCAGACAAATCAGTGCGCTCCATAGTGAGAACTATCTTCATGCCTGGCATAAACGATGAGGACATACCGAAGATAGCAGAGCTAGCCGCTTCGCTCGGTGTTGACGAGATGATGCTCCAGCCGTTAACAATCCACAAGCTCAACGAAGAACGCCTGAAAAAAGCAGGTCTGGATTTTGAGAGTGCCGAAAGCATAAGAGAATACCTAAAGGCGGCAATGGAAGCTAAAAAGTACATAGACATTAGGATAAGTGGCTGCCAGCTGGCAATATACCGCACAATGGATCCCTTAACGCTCTTTAGCGCAAGAAGGGTTGCGAGAGACGTTGTCCCCATTGTCAAGAGAAACAGAAAAGAATTCTAATCGAAAGCTATGTTCCCTGACGTTTTATCCTTCTTTTAATTCCAATCAAAACTCAACTGCAATATTGCTCACACAAAAATCTTAAAAAGTAAGCAAATTTACTCAAACTAGGTGGTTAAACTGCTGGGGAGGGTAGTTCAAAACATTGCACTACTTATTGTTGTACTTCTGGTTACGGGCATCGCGATCCAAGTTGCCACTGAAAAAGTGGGAGACCCAGAAAAAATCTCATACTGCGTTAAATCTGGAGAACTTAATCCCGACGAGGAAGGGCTTGTGAACATGGTTCGGGGGGTAAAGTGCTATCTAAAGTTTTCATTAGGAGTTTTTAAGGACGAAGAAAAGATCCTCATCTCAAGAACCTATGAAGGCAAAACATACCAGTTCTATATCCTTTCTCCGAGAGGACTCTTCACCACGTGGCTAAAAATAACCCCTGAAAAGTCTATTGCGATGACAATCTCGCTTTTGCTCCTTAGCATGGCGATTATATTCCCCCTAGGTCTTTACTGGGGACTAAGAGCTGGACACAGGGGCGAAATTTCCGACAGGATTCTCCTCCTGCTTGCCCCCGTCTTCTCAGGGGTTCCGGGATGGTTTTGGGGCCTCATGTTCCTCTGGATTCTGTGGTGGAGGTTTGACATGGGGGCAGTCAGTTATATGAACTACATTCAGAGAGCGGAAGCTCACGGCTCGGCAGGGCTCATCGACCATTTCATTGCCCTCCTCATACCCGTGCTCGCCCTGACCTTTGCAAACATCGTGATATACGCTTTCAGCGTTAGGAATCTTGTAAAACAGGAGGCCCATGAAGAGTACTTCCTGGTGGACTCCCTCAAGGGACTTCCCGACAGGAGGATTCGCAGAAAGCTCCTCAGAACAGTCCTTCCTTCTTTCTTGACATTCACCAGCTACAACTTCCTAAACCTCATGATAAACGGGATGGCCATCGAGAAGCTCTTCGATGTTCCCGGGCTCGGATACACCCTGAGTTACTTCTTGGGCAGATACTTCGTGGAGACAGATGAAGGGACGTGGGCCCCCAAACTTCAGTTTTTCCCTGAGGGCATCTTTTTCGTTGCATTAGTTATGGCAGTCCTCTACTTCTTAAATTCCACCATAATGGAGGCCCTTTACCTCCGCCTTGACCCCAGGAGGGAGGCCTATGAAGAAGCGTAAAGTCCCGAAAAGAATTGCAGTGGCAGCAACAATAATCTCCCTGTACGTCATCTTGGCAATCTTTGCGCCTTACCTCACAAACCCGGAACACATTCAAAACTGGAACAATAAGGCTTACTGGGAGCACAACCCTTCCAATGCAGTGCCAACATTTTATGGTCGCCTGAAAAACCTTCCCCCTACAGAGTGGCTTGAGGGAACTTACGCCAACGGCAAGCTTATCTTTGAGTACAATTTTAGTTACAGTGAAGTCCCAACCGATATTATCCTGTTCTCGGACGTCAAAAAACAGCTGAAAGTAACCATTGTGACTCCCCTAAACGACAGCATAGCCATCTTCAAGGGTTACCCCTACGGGTTGGACGAAGGAGTGTTTTTAGCCAGAAACTATCCATTCTATTATAAACTCATGACGGAAAGGTGCGGCGTTGCCCCGGCCTATTTCATAGTCTTCAAGCCTGTCCTTAACATAATCTTTTCGAAGCCAAAGGAGGACTGCCTTGAAAACCCTAATCTCGTGCACGGGACGTATAAGATCATTGTCGAAGCGGTTTCCAAGAGGCAGAACGTACGCCTTGAGCCCAACGAGACCGTCAGAATAATGATTCAGGGAAAGAGCTATGGTATTCTTGGCACCGACCCCCTTGGCAGGGATGTGTGGGCAGGGTTCGTCGGGAGTACAAGGGAAAGCATTCTGATTGCTGTCATGGGGGCAATTATGGCACTCCTCTTCGCCCTCATCCTCGGAACAATCGGAGCCGTTCCGGGAATCGCTGGCAGGTTCGCGAACCTCATTTCTAGGAGTATAACTGTCATTCCCCTCCTCCCGTTTGCAGGTGCCATGGCCATCGTTATTGGAAACATCACTCTCGACTACATCATAGATGTAAACCCGGTGTGGCTCTCTGTGCTCCTGGGCTTTCTGCTCTCCGGAGAAGCCTCCAGAAACATTCGGACTATTGTTAAGGGAGAACTCAAGAAGGGATATGCGGAGTCCTCTGTAGCCCTTGGTGGAAACATGTGGTGGGTTCTCAGGAAGCACATCTCAAAAGTTCTCTTCCCGTACTCCCTCTACCAGCTTTCCATTGCAATTCCGCGGGTTCTGGCCCTCCTTACCATAATGGGGTTCTTTTCCATAGCACCGGGCTTCAACTGGGGCAGCTTAATGTCCCAAACGATAATTATGGGAGCTACATACACTTACCGCCTCAACTGGTGGCAGGTTCTGCCGGTGGGAGTCTCCATAGCGGTGCTCTCGATATCGTTCACACTCATCGCAACCTGGATAGAGGATGAGTTTATTAAAGTTTGAAACGAGCCAAAAGACACAACTTCCTGAACCGCTCCCCAAGGTTTTTAACTGCTACTTCATTTCTTCTATCATGCTCAAGTGCTCACTCTGCATAAACGATGAAAGGACAGCAAAAATCAAAATCGTTGATGGGAATCCAATATGCAAGGAGTGCATAAACTACCTAGCCCATAAACCAGACAAAGAAAAAATAAGAGCCGAACTTGAAGAGCTAATGAGCAAAGTGGACAAAGCCATAGTAGCTTTTTCGGGCGGAAAAGACAGCACAGTGGCTCTTTACTTAGCAAAAGAAGTCTACAAGGTTCCAGAGCTTGAGGCTGTGATGATAGACCACGGGTTCATGGCTAAAGAAGCCATAGAGAACGCAAAGAGGATAGCCGAACATCTGGGTGTTCCCTTAACGGTTCTTCGCTATGATTACTCCGATATCTTTAGAGACGCCCTCCTTAAGGCAAAATCTCCCTGCAAAAAGTGCTCTTCAAGGACAATGGAGAGACTTAGAAAGTACGCTCTGAGGAAGGGAGTCAGATACATAATAACTGGGCATGAGTTGCCTTTCGGCCATCATCCATACAGGTTAATGAGCGATGGAGTGATACAAATTCGGTTATTGAGCCTCATGTCCGAGGAAGAGCGCTTTAAAATTCTCAAAAAACTTCCCTTTAAACCTCCCGAGCTTGCCGGCTATACAACAAACTGCCTTATCTTAGGCCCTGCACTCAAGAGATACTATGAGAAGCATGGCTACAGCTTTGAAACGAGAAGGATAGCAGCTCTGGTGAGATATGGACTGATAGACAAGGAGAAGGTCCTAAAAAAGGTCAACAAACCTGAAATCCCAGAGGACATTGAAAAGGAAGTGTACAAAAGACTCGGAATAGAGAAAAAAGATTAATATACTACCAAAACCAACTCAAATAATGGGAAACTCATGAAGGCGGAAGAAATCATATGGGGGGCTGTTGCACTTATAATCCTTTATCTCTCGTGGAAAACAATAGCCCCTCTCTTGTCAGCAATATTCTTTGCTGGAATCTTGGCCTATGCGGTCTTGCCACTTCACAAACGGCTCATACAAAAGACAACACCAAAAAACTCTGCCTTAATATTAACGGCACTCGTAATTGGAGGCTCTGCCCTAATAACTGTCGAGCTTATTCTGATTATAAAAAACCTCATCGTGTCTTTCTATGAGGATATAATGGCATTTCTTTCATGGAGTTTGAAGCTTGAACTCCCGTTTGGCATGCACGATCTTCTTCAGAAACTCTACTCCCAGTTAACTCCAAAGCTAAGCGAGTACGTGCAGAACTATGCCTTTTCGATTCCCAGCTACCTTATTCAGCTTGTCGTATTCTTTGCGGCCTTTTACGCCTTTCTCGTAAATTCGGAAGAAATAAAAAGACAAATACATGCTTTAATTCCTAGGGGGCACGAACATCTGGCGGAAAAGCTATTAAAGAGGGCAGATATCACACTGCAGGCACTCATAAGGGCATGGCTTCTCCTTAATATTGCCAAGGGCATCATAATGACCCTCGGCCTCTGGGGATTAGGTATTACAGATTTCCCGACCGCTTTACTAGCCGGACTTTTAACAATACTCTTCAGCTTTATTCCGCTTTTCGAGGGATGGATGATATGGGTCGTTGCGGCAATATATCTCCTAAAACAGGGAGATATACTAAGAGCACTCGCGATATCAACTTATGGGGCTTTGTTTGTGTCTCCGGTTCCAGATTTCACAATTAGGCCCAAGCTCGTTGCAAAAGAGGCCAAACTCGATGAGATAATGGTGCTCGTAGGGATGATAGGAGGAGTATGGGCTTTTGGGGTTAAAGGCCTTATAATTGGCCCAATAGTGCTTAACCTTGTATCCGCACTGACGAAAGAGTGGAAAAGACTCAAAGCTCAGCAGAGCTGATAATTTTTGCTCCATTCTCTTCTAATTCTTTGAGAGCTTTTTCCTCATCCTCAGGCTTTATTCCCTTAACTGCATCCCTGATGATATAGACATCAAAGCCGTGCTTGAGGGCATCTAGGGCTGTGGCCTTAACGCAGTACTCCGTTGCTACACCGCAGATGTAAACCTTTTTAACATCTTTTTCCTTCAATATCCCCGCCAAATTCGTGCCTTCAAAGCCGGAATACGCCTCTTTATCTGGCTTATCAGCTTTTGAAATTATTATCGCATTTTGAGGCAGCTTTACTACGATTTCCGCACCTTCGGTGTTTTGAACACAGTGCTTCGGCCATGGCCCACCTTGCTCCTTGAAGCTTATGTGGTTAGGAGGGTGCCAGTCCCTAGTGGCAACGATCAAAGCCCCTTTCTTCTTAAACTTCTCAATAAGCTCTTCAATTGTTGGAATTATCTTGTCGCCATCAGGGACTGGAAGAGCCCCACCGGGCATAAAATCTCTCTGCATGTCAACTATTATCAGGGCTTCCATCCTTATACCTCCAGTTTATTTTTAAATTTCGACATATCTATACCTTTGTCCAAACCATAAAGGTATGCGACTATTTTCTTATCCAGATTCCCATATCTCTCGGAAAACTTCTCCAAGTCCTCAAGAACCTCCAAGTGGCTCCAGCCAAGATTTTTGGCAATGTAATCTATCATCTCACCAAAAACGTCCTCACTCTCTTCTTGCTCTTTAAGAGCGTCCTCTCTGATTACGAGCTTCTCTCCCTTTTGCTCAATGATACCCCTTTTTATGGCTTCTTCAATAAGGTTTTTAGCCTCAGAATAATCCATAAGGCCGAGCTTGAGTACAATAATGCCTATTAACTCGGGCTTTGAAAATTCATTCGAACCCTTATAGATGATCGCATGCCTCAAAGCCTCCACAAATCCCACCAAGAATGAATAGGAACTCAAAAAATAAAAACGTTTGCTAGGCTAGTGTTGCTCCACCCAGAAGAAATACCTTAACCTTAATTGAAAGTTAAAAAGCTCCAAAATGTGAAAGCTTTATAATTCAGTGAAGCCAAATGTCTACTGGTGGTTAGTATGGAGCAGAGAACCCACCTGCTAACTTCCAAAGAGCTTGTGGGAGAGCCCGTAAAAATTGAAAAAGGCTATGCAGAAGTGAAACTCAAAACAAAGGACGAGATGAAGGTTGATGAATACGGCCTAGTTCATGGGGGCTTTACCTTCGGTTTAGCCGATTATGCCGCAATGCTCGCGGTTAATGAGCCCACGGTAGTTTTGGGAAAAGCAGAGGTTAGGTTCACAAAGCCCGTAAAAGTGGGAGACGAGCTTTTAGCTAAAGCAAAAGTTGTGGAAGATCAAGGAAAGAAGAAGGTCGTATTTGCTGAAGTCTTCAATCAAAAGGGCGAGAAAGTCCTAGAGGGCAAATTCTACTGCTATGTTCTGGAGAAGCATGTACTCAAGTGACCTTTCAAAAAATTTTTATAGTTAAACTCGAAATTCGACATCGGTGTTCGATATGATGCGACGCATTATCCTCGGCTTCATGGGACTGCATATCTTACACCACGCAAGCAAAGAACCAATAACCGGGGCTTTTATGATAAAAGAGCTCGAATCTCACGGCTACAAAGTAAGTCCTGGAACACTTTACCCTTTGCTTCAAAAAATGGAAAAAACCGGGCTCCTTAAGAGCAGATGGGAAGTTCGGAATGGAAAAAGAGTGAGGCTCTATGAGATAACCCAAGAGGGCATTAGAGTATTAGAAGAAGGGAAAAAGAAAGTTAAAGAGCTCTGCATGGAAATTCTGGGTGATGAAAAATGAAAGAAAGGAAAATCTTCGGAATAAGCTGGAACGTTTTTCTCCTTGGCATTGTCAGCTTTCTCAACGATATGAGCAGTGAAATGATAGCGCCCATAGTCCCGACTTACTTAACCGACGTCTTAGGGGTTGGAAAAGCGGCAAGTGGTTCAATAATGGGGCTCATAGAAAGCCTAAGCTCCCTTTTCAAAGTCGTTTTTGGCTATGTAAGTGATTTATTCAGAAAAAGAAAAATCTTTGTCGCCTTTGGATATCTCCTCTCAACAGTTTCAAAAGGAGCTCTTGCCTTTACGCGCTCATGGTGGGACTTTTTAACGCTTAGAGTTTTGGATAGGGTTGGAAAGGGCATAAGAACAGCTCCAAGAGATGCTCTAATAGCGGAATCGAGTGAAAAGGGAAAAAGCGGCAAATCTTTCGGCTTCCACAGGATGATGGATACCCTTGGAGCCGTGGCGGGTCCTTTGGTTGCCATGGGATTATTGGCGTTTCTGAAAAGCTACCCCCTAGAGAGGGCATATCGCCATATATTCCTGCTTTCAGCGGTTCCTGGCATCGTAGGGGTTCTCCTCGTGCTGTTTCTAGTCAAAGATAAGGGAAAGGAAGTTAAAAAGAAGGTAAAAGGGATCTCTGCTTTAAAAAGCAGAAACCTCAGAATGTTCCTAGTGATTGTTGCCTTAGCTGCCCTTGGAAGATACAGCTATGCCTTTACCCTATGGAAAGCCAAGGAGCTTGGATACAGCGTCCTTCAAGGGTTGGGGTTTTATGCAGTATTTAATGCAATCTACGCCCTTTCAGCATACCCGATAGGCTACTACTCGGATAAGGTCAGCAAAAAGGTTGTTATAACAGCAGGGTTTGGAGTAGCAGCATTAGCTTCGCTTCTTTTTGCATACTCTAAAAGCTTGTCGATGCTTCTTCTCGCTTTTGTGTTCTATGGGGTTTATATAGCCATTGAAGACACAATTCCAAGGGCTTACATGGCAGACCTAGCTGGAGAATTCGAGAAGGGAACTGTAATAGGGGCATACCATACGGTCTTTGGGATTTTTGTTTTTCCCGCATCTATGATAGTCGGGTATTTATGGCAGACGTACTCTCTAAAAGTGGGCTTTGTCTATGCAGCAACTGTGAATCTCCTAGCGATGCTTCTCATGGCCTTCCTTGTTAAAGACTAATATCCTCCAATTTTCTTTTATTTTTCGCCTTTTGTTGAATATATGTCAAGATTGAGAGAGATAAAACACAAATTTTTTGTCAGAAAGACTAAAAAACAATGAGTGGAAAAACATAGGGGCTGAGAAGATGAAAAAAATTTTAATCATTGGGACGGGTGGGACGATAGCGAGTGCAAAGACCGATGCCGGATTTAAAAGTGTTCTTACAATAGACGAGATTCTTGAAAAAGCCAATATAAGGTTGAAAAACGGATATAAGATAGATACAATGGACGTTTTAAATATCGACAGCACTCTTATCCAGCCCGAGGATTGGGAGGTAATAGCAAAAGAAACATACAAAGCACTAGAAGATTACGATGGGATAGTTATAACTCACGGCACTGATACTCTGGCTTATACTGCCTCCATGCTGACGTTCATGATTAGAGGGATTGACAAACCCGTGGTTCTAACGGGTTCAATGCTCCCGGTTACCGAGAAGGAAAGCGATGCTCCAAGAAATCTAAAAACGGCTATAAGATTCGCGATGGAAGATGTTTCCGGGATTTTTGTGGCTTTTATGGATAAAGTAATGCTCGGCTGTAGAACCTCAAAAGTAAGAGCTCTCGGCTTAAATGCTTTTATGAGCATAAATTACCCCGACGTTGCTTATGTAAAAGGAGAAGAAGTCATATACAACATCCCCAAAGAAAAATTCAAGCCCAAAGGGGAACCACAACTCGACACAAAATACGATCCGCGGGTGGTCTTCATTAGGCTTACTCCCGGATTGGATGGAGATGCAATAGATGCCCTTGTAAAAACTGGATACAGAGGAATAGTGCTCGAAGGCTATGGTGCGGGAGGAATTCCTTATAGAAAAAGGAACATCTTGGGCAAGATAAAAGAGATCACCCCAAGGATTCCAGTTGTAATGAATACACAAGCCCTTTACGACGGTGTTGACTTAAGCAAGTATGAGGTTGGAAGGAAGGCTCTTGAAGCGGGAATTATTCCTGCAAAGGACATGACAAAAGAAACGACAATAACAAAGCTCATGTGGGCATTGGGACATACAAAAAACGTTGAAGAAGTGAAAAAGATAATGCACACAAATTATGCCGATGAAATAAGGAGTTAGGCTTTTTCGAGCTTCTCTACCATTTCTTCAGTTATTGTGAGGGGCTTTTCAACCTCGTAGATGTCGTTAAGCTCCCAGACAACTTCTCCCTTGTTTATTGCCTTAACGTAGCGCTCTGCAAGTTCTTTGGCTTTTTCAAAAGAATCAGCCTCAACGATTCTCCTAACATACCATTTTCTTTCCCCATATTTAAGTTTGAATTCCGCCATATACATGGCAACCACCAAAGAAAAATTGTTGTATGGGTATAAAAAGGTTTAACTTTTCTTCAGCTTTACGACCTGCTTGGCAAACTCTTCAAGAACTTCCTTTCTCTTGCCCTCAAAGAACTTTATTGAACCTGCAAAGCTGTGCCCACCACCCTCTACTCCAGCATCAGGGAGCTTTTCCTGGAGGATTTTTATTATCTCGTTGAGGTCAAAACCGTAAGCCTGCATCCCGTCGCTTGCCCTGACAACCGCAAAGTCTGGACCATAAGCTAGAGTCAAGATTGGGGAATCCTCTCCATACTGCTCCTTAAAGTAGTCGTGAATCAGTCCGCTCAGCTTCCCTGGGGATGGGTATTCAAACTTCGGAGCATACAGCTCTACATCAATTGTATTGAACCTTATTCCGTTGGGCAGTACAACGCTCTTGACGTGAGGCAGAGACGCTCTAAGAGCTTTCTCTTGCTTTGCTTTCACCTCGGGATATATTGAGTCTATTAGCTTTCTGTGCCTTTCCAAATTGCCGGTAAGGAGAAGGAGCTCATCTATAATGCCATGTCCATCCATGAACTTCCAGTAGTAGGCCTCATGGTCAATTACTTCCGCTATTTTCTTCAAGTCTTCTTCCTCAAGCCCTTTGCTTTCTTTGGCTATTTTGAGGTACTGCTGAAACTCCGGAGCGTCACTCCTATCTCCGGTTCCAGCTATAGCGGGAAGATGCTTTATTTTCTCTTCAACTGGCGGATAGATAAATCTGGCTATTTCCGTTGCAAGCATTCCAGCCGTTAGCTCATAGTAACCGCGTTTAACTAAGTGGGGGTTGACGTGAACATCCACGTATTCATCAACCGCCGCTTTGTCCTCGCTGATGAAGTCTCTTGGATCATGGTGGTCAATGACGACTATTGGGACACCGTAGGCTTTTATACGTTTGTAAGCCGGGATATCTTCGGTTGTTCCTCCGTTATCGACTATTACAAGAAGCGGAAGCGGGTCTCCAAAGCGCTCGTGATCCTCTATCATAAAGATTATGTCCTTGAGAACGTCTTCAAGTTCATAAAACGGAGCCCTGCTTGGTCTTCTCTTAAAGAACTTCCATCTAGCTTGAGGGTCGGGAGAAATCTCCTCTAGGAGGGGCACTATAGCGTATTCAAGGGCTAAACCGGCAGTATATCCATCCGTATCTGCGTGGTGTCTCACTATTATGGGTCTTCCTTCGAATATCGCCTTTCTTATTATAAACGCAGCTTTCATAATCTTTGGTTTAAGCTTTTCCAAGACCTCGCTTTCAACTAAAAAGCCAATGTCTTCAGGTTGTGCCTTTTTGTTAAGCTCCTCTTCTATCTTTTTCTTCACTTCTGCTGCATCTGGACCCCAGAGACGGGACATGTCACTTATTTCTATCTGAATCTCTCCCGCATGGAATGAGACCTTTCCAATGACCTCCACTATATCTCCAACTTCAATATTTGGATAAGCCCTAACGCCCGGTGCTTCAAAGGCAGCGGCCCACGTTATGCCGGTTCCATCGGTTATTGTAAACACCGTTGGGCCACCAGTTACTTGTATTTGAGTCACTTTACCCCTAATCCTAACGGTCTTTCCTGCCATTTCCTTGGTTAATGCACCAATATCAGTGACAGGAAGCTCTTTCCTAACGACTACTTCCTTGTAGTGTCTCAAAGCAGACTCTATAAGGTCTATCTCCTTCTTCTCAGGCCTAACATCCAAAACTTGGACGAGAATTTCTTCCCCGGGAGTGTATTCCTTCTTCCCAAGGAGGTCTTTCCTTTTTATCAGACCTACAACGTGTGGATTAAGCCTCACGAACACTCCAAAGCGCTCGACTCTATCTACCACACCCTTGTAAACCTTACCAATCTCCACATCTTCATAGTCACAGGTTTTATCAAGGACGTAAACCACTTTATACTTCCTCTCGCAATCTGGACATACCCACGAAGTCTCCATTCCGGGTTCCCAGGGCTCCTTAATCTTTCCACAGATATCACAAACTAAAACTCTCCCAGTTCCCCCACATGTTGGGCAAGTGTCATAGACAGGAACAACGCCTTTTCCATGGCACTCCGGACAAGGAATCTCATCAACTTCTTCCTCTACTCCAAAATAGTCCAGGTTGCGGTAACCTTTGAGCTTATCACCTACTTTAAAATCTGCTGGGACGTAACCCCACCCATTGCAGACCTCGCACTCTTTCTCACCGCTTTTTACTTTCCCACTACCGTGACACTCCGGGCAGTCTTTAACTGCCATCTCTCACACCTCTCACAAAATTAGCATTTTTCTCATCTAATGAGACCAACTTGCTTAGGCTTATAACTCTTTCTTTTCATTCCTCCTTTGCGAAAAGCATCCAGAAGCTGATCATAGAGAGGGCATAAAGCGCCCCAGTTATGAAGAAGGGCCAAGTTAAAGAGATATCAAATAGTCCCCCACCTACAACCTGCCCAAGAGCATAGGTAGTCGTCCATGCAAAGCTCCTTAGGGCTATAGCCGTTGATCTTTCTTCCGTGGTGAAAAAGCGCATCATAAAGGCATCCCATATTGGGTTCACTATATTCATTAAGATTGTTCTGATGATGTATATTACCGCCGCAACAGGAAAAGCTGGTGAGAAGGGCATTGCAAATATCAATAAACTCGCACTTCCATTGAAGCCGACTATCGTCCTAACGCTTCCGATTTTATCGGATATCATGGGGAGAATGAACATTCCAAGCCCCATTATAAACTCCTGGAGGGCAAAAAGACCGCCAATACTCTCTAAACTAGTTCCAAAGCGTCTATTGAACCACAACCCAACATAGGGTATCGTTACCCCAGCTCCTATGCCTATTAAAGCCGATGGAAAAGAGAACTTGGCAATTTTAACTAACAGGTCTTTTTCAAGTCTGAGTTTCCTCTCTTCCCTCTTTAAAACAGGAGAAACTAAAAAGATGAAAAGTCCTTGAAGCGGAATCAACAAGGTAGCAACTAAAAGGGTCATCTTATAGGGATTCAACCCATCAAGAAGGCTTGGTAAAGCTCCGCCCAAATACATCCCCAGCGCAGAGCCTATAGTGCCCACTGCGGCATTTAAACTGAAAAGGTAATGTCTATTCCTCTCATTCGCTTCTTCACTCAACAAAGACATCGAAGCAGGCATTTCAAGTGCCATTCCCACTCCTAATATTGCAGATGCAATTGCAAATATCCAAAATTCCGGAATAAACACCTGGAGAAGCCTTGCAATGAAAAACATGCCTACAGCAAGCAGTATGGTTCTCCTATAGCCTAGTTTAACACTGACATGACCCGAAACCAAAAGAACTATGGCTTCGACTAGAGTAGAGATTGAAAAGAGAACTCCCATGTCAGAGAAACTCATCCCAAGGGAAGAATAATAGAACGGCAAAATAAACCACGCTATACTGTCACCTAACCTGCCCAGAAGAGAGTAAGCAATAACAAGCTTTGCATCTTTGCTGAATCCCCTATAGCTCTGCAACATCGCTTCTTTCCTTCTTTTCCCCGTTTATAAACTTATCGAAACGCTTAAACCTCATTATACTTTGCAAAGAAGAAGTAGAATATCAAAGTTGCCGTCACATAGAGTGTTGCAGTGACATAGAATGGATAACTTAATGAAAGCGAGAAAAGCACCCCTCCTATGTAATTCCCAAGCCCTCTCATAAAAGTTGAGAAAGCCCTTCTAATCCCCGCCGCGGTGGCTTTTTCTTCTGTTGTAAAGAATCCCATCATAAAGGCATCATTTATAGGCCAAACTATGTTCATGAGAATTGAGCGGATGATGTAAACCAAAGCTGCCAAGAGAAAGAGCTCTACTGATGGAAAAATCCCAAAGAGGAAAGCAGCAGTTAGCTGGAAGAGAGATATCGTCTTTACTGGCCCAATTTTATCCACAAGCTTTGGAAGTATGAATGATCCTAAGCCCATAACAAGCTGCTGAGCGAAGTAGACTCCACTTATAACGGCCAGTGTTTGTCCAAAGCGGAGATTGAAGTAAAGGCTCATGTAGGGAATTGTTATCCCGGCCCCCAATCCTATAATTACCGAAGGAAGGGAAAACTTGAGAATTTTCACAACCAGCTCTTTTCTCCAGTTTATACGTGGATTTTTTACGGGAACGTCTTTAATTATCAAAAGGATTGGTATTACAATGGCAAACTGAAGAACTGCCAGCGAAATAACAAGCCTATACGCCAACTCGGTAGTTAGTCCAAAAGTCTCCACGAAGAAGTCTGGGGCAAAACCAGCAATCAAAACTCCCAAAGCGTTTAAAATCGTTCCAAGACCAAAGCTTATAGAGAAAGCGTGATGCCTCTGTTTTTCTCCTACCTCTTCACTCAGTAAAGCGTAAAAGTTGGGCTGTCTTATCCCCATGTTGGCTCCAATGAGGAAGAATCCCAGAGCAAGAACGTAAAAATTGGGGGCCAAAACTTGCAGTATTCTTCCCATTAACCCTAAAAATGCCCCGAGAATTAAAGTTTTTTTATAACCAAGTTTGAGAGAGAGCTGACCGGCAATCAAAAAGAAAATCCCACCAACAAAGGTCTGAATTGAGAAGAAAATTCCCATTTCGTCCATTCCATAACCTAAAGCACTAAGATAGAACGGCATTATGAATGTGGAAAACTGCAGGAACAGCTGGCCGGTTGCATTGGCAGCTATTAGTAGTTTTGCGTCTCTGTTGTAGCTTCCAAGCATGGTTGAATTATATATCATAGCGTTTATAAGCTTATCGAAATGAAACAGAAAAGCTTAAATATGTTCTCGACACGTCCAAAAACAGGTAAAATAAGCAAGAGATATTCTAATCGGTGCTATAATCAGAACATGGTAAAATAAGCAATCTTTAAAAAATTGAAGAAGAGAATCAAGCTTTAGACATAAACTCATCAACAGCCTTCTTCGTGTGTATGTAATCTTTTCCTGCCAATATTATAACTTTAAAGGCTGTGTTGAGCGGATTGTCCAAAATTGCGACCACATAACCTTTGTTCATTATTTCGTTTTTGAGACTCTCTATTGTTGCTGAATCGTAGTTCTGTTCCAAGATTTTCCAAGCTTTGTTGCTGACCCATCCTCCTATTATTATCACATGTTTGTCGGTTGGAAGGTTTGAGAGCTCCTCATCAGTTATTATAAGGGAGTTGACGTCACTTACAACGTTGGCCTTTGTTGTCTCTACTGTGACCTTCTTCTTGACCGTTACAGTCCTTAGAAATCTATAGCCCTCTATTCCTGTTATATCCCCATTATCATCCTTTTCAAACACTGGCGAGATGCTGAGCTCGAATATAGGAAGATCCAAAACGTCTCCCTCTCCTAAGGTTACGACAGGGAAGTCGTTATCAGGGTCAACGTGGGGATACAATGTGAATATGTAGTTCGAGGGATCAATATCCCAGACCCATTGTCCTTTATATACATCCCCATCTTGGTATGTTTTGGTTTTTTCGTAGTATTCATACTCATAAGTTACCTGCTTGGTGCCCCCAATACCTATGAAGAAGTCGGAGGGAGTAAACACAAGAACCTTTTTGGCACCCTCTTTTAACAAAGTCTCAATTCTTCCACTCGGATAAGTGTCGTAAACTTCAAAATCCTCCAACCCTCCCGAATCTACGTACATGATGTAATACTTCCCTCTGTAAAGTGTTTGGGTTTTCTCTATTCCGCTCGGGTAAGTTATTTCCACAAGAGTTTTCTTCTGCTCGGTATCGATGTCATGGAAGTAGAGCTTCCAGCCATTTACAATCACACTGCTTCCAAGAGACTTCGAATCGCTTTTCTCTTCGTAGGAGTATATGTAGAGGATGTCTTTCCCATCTTTAACTGTTGATACGAGTTTTGTGTTTTCTCCACCGAGACTTAATGGTGTCGTGTTCTCATTGAATATTATCTCCACGCTTCTGTCTCCAAATTGAGCTTTCTTTGACGTTGAATTGTATGAGACTCTGGAGAAGTTCACTGCGATGACAATCTTATTTCCTTCTGGGGTCTCTCCAAGGGTCAAGCCCACATCAGGCATGTCGGTTTCACTTAGTTTGTAATATTGATCATTATCTGGAATAATGACACTTCTATACGTTACGGGGACATTGACATAAGTTGAATACACACTCGGCCTTATGCCTTTAAGAACTAAAAACGCGCCAAGCCGTGCCCCTGCAATTGCATCTTCGTTTATGTGAAGAGGTTGATCGTTCACAACCTTAGTAGTGGGAAGCACGATGACAGCGTTTGTTGAGTCTATTGAAAAGCTGTATGCATTTGCAATTCCCCCAATAGAGAAGAAAACCAGCAGTACAACTACAAAGCTTAGAGTTCTCTTCATATTTGTCACCTCTATATTTTTTCGGCTTTGAATTTTATTAAGATTTTTGTTTAAACTATTAAATCCTTCAGAAGATTAATTACAGTCAAGATAGAAATACCAACGAATACTCCCTTGAGGTACTTGGGATCCATTTTAAGGGCAGTCGTAGCACCTAACCACGAACCAGCAATAACAGGGAAAATTAGGAGCATTCCAATGGAATAGTCAACACTTCCGTTTTCTGCATAGTTTATAAAGGCAATAAGGTTGTTAAAGAAAATTATGACTTTTGCCATCGCGTTTGCCCTTAAAAGCTCCAGTCTAAAGAACATCCTCAGAAGGGAGATAACTACAAGCGTTGACGCTATTCCCAAGACTCCTATGTAAATACCAATTGCAAGTCCCACAATGGATTGATGCAGCTTGCCTTTAAGTATTGGTTCTCCTTGGGGCTCTTTCAACGTAAAATACACACCCATTATAAGAAACAGCATTACCACAACGTTAGCGGCTTCTTCAGGCATACTCAGCAAAAAAGAACTTCCAATATATGAACCAATTAGAGAAAAGAGCACCATAGTCAAAACCACCCTCAAATTCAAGATGCCCGCTTTAAGGTAAGTGAGAGAAGAGACAAGAGTCAATGCCGCAATGACCATTTTTAACGTCCCGACAGCAGTTTTTGCGGGAAGATCAAAGAGCGTGAGAATAAAGAAAGTTACCATACTCCCTCCGCTCATCAGAGACCCTATGAAACCTCCAAGTGCAGCTATAAATAAAAGAAGAACTTTTTCCATATTGACTCGCCACAGATATTTTTGGCGCAGAAAAATAAAAAGTTTTATATGAGGTTTCATAACTCAGATAGTGCGATGATGAATGAATCCAATGCTGAAGGGATGATTGACCCCAGAGTGGCTGAGCGTGAAAAAATGGAAAGTGAACTCAAAAAATTAAACGAAAATGTGGCAAGGCTTTCTAAACAGATGGGTGAGATACAGGAAGAGCTGGATAGAAAAAACAAGCCCGATAAACTTGGATGGGATGACGTGGTTCAGGAAATCATCGGTGCAATGACGTTTTCTCTCCCATTCCTCTTTACCGAAGAGATATGGGACATAGCAAAAACGATAGACGTATGGCGAACACTTGCCATCTTCCTAATGACTCTTTTTATGGCCTACCTCTTTATTTCAAAGGCCAAACTTTCAAACATAGAAAAGGAAGAGTGGCATCACATACCTAAAAGACTACTTACTGTCACGGCTGTTTCCTATATGACCTCACCCCTTTTGATCTACCTTTACGGCGTAAGCAGCATCGCCAACTTCTCATTAGGGCAGTATATTAGCGCCACAATCATCGTAAGTACTTTTGCTGTTATCGGAGCTATAGCGGTTGATCTGGTGAAGTAGATGATAATAGTTACCGGAGATAAATACGACGAAATCCTAAAAGAGAAAAACTCTGAAAAAATCTTGTTTCCAGAGTACGGAAAGAACAAAGAAAAGCTGAAAGAATTTGTTAGCAATCTGAATGGCAATGAAATAATAGTAACTGCAAGCTTAGAGCTTATCGACCTCATACTGAACAGATTTCAAGGAGAGGGGCATTTCTTAATTTATTCGAACACAGGGGAAGAACTAACGTTCAAAGAAGCTTATGAGCTAAGAAAATACCTTGATTTCGACCTGAGAGGAGCAGAAATTAACGAAACAGAAAAAGTTAGCGTTCTATTCTGCGAAGGAAAGACTGACTCAAAGTTTTTCAAGGCCAGTTATAAGAAGCTCTTTGGCTTTAAAGAGGCCAGAGAAGTTCCTCCTAACTTGACGTTAATTGAAAGGCTTTTCAAAAGGGACAACTACGAGCTGATAAAAAATGATGGATACATCGCTATAATCCCCAGCGAAGGAAGCGCGGGAGTAATAAGGAATCTTGGAAATTTCTTGAGAGCGATGGAAGTTTTTGAATTTCAGGTTGAAAAGATAGGCGTGGCAATTGATATAGATGAAAGTGAAGAAGCCGTAATGGACTCCATAAAGGGCAAACTCTCATCTTTCAGTTATAACCAAACTGAAGAAGGCTTTAAAGTCGGAAAAGTTACAGTGATTCCCCTTTTAATTGGAACAAAAATAGACCTCGGCCCCTGTGTAGAGTGGCAAAAACCAACTATCGAAGACTTTATGCTGGCAATTCTTAAGGGAGATAGGACATTCAAAAAGCTTGAGAGAGCCATAAACATTCTCTGTATAGACCTAAAACGAAAATTAAAGCCAAAAGAGGTTATTTATTTGGCTATGGCAGCCAAGAAGTTCTGGGGAAACCTTGAAGGCTTTTATGAGATGAGCATAATGAGAACTCCAAAGTGGAAAGTTGAGAAAGTCGTAAAAGAAAGCAAAATATATGAGAAAATGGAGGCTTTACTCCCATCTCGCTAGAAGGTAATCCTTCTCCTTCAAGAACGTCTCTGCTCTCTTCAGGACTAGCTTTTCAGCTTCTTCTGTTGTCATGTCTTTTGTTTTCTCCACGAAGTCTGCAGTTTTTGCAAAGTAGAGCGGCACTAAGGGTTCAGCGTTTTTGAGTATTCCTTTCTTATACGCTACAGCACTATCAAAGAGAACATGGCTCCAAAGGACGTCATCGAAGTCAAATGTCTTCAAGGCTTCTTTGACTTCTTCAAACGTCTCTTCTGAGAGTGCCTTCTCCAAAATCTTTTCATTCTCTTCAAAGAGCTTCCTTGCCTTCTCCTTTAGCAATTCCAAAGTGACCTTGACAGGTTCTGGTTCTCTAACATCCATCTCCCCGAAAACGGGAACAGGTTTTATCTCCCTTACATTCTTCCATTTGTCCTCATACTTGCCCATCAGCATAAAGAGTGTTCCTACAACTTGGTTGAACATAGGTCCCAAGGAAGCCGCCGGATCCTTTGGATTATGGATTTTAACTCCAAGTGCTGTCTGGATTACCTTGAAACCTTCTGCTATTGCGGTGGTTGTTAGGAATATGTCTACTCCGAATCTCGCTACATCGGTTTTCCAAATTTCTTCGTCTCTAAGATAGACATCTATAAGCTCTGCGCTGATCCCAAAGTCTCCTCCTATTGGCTGTCTAACGTTGTAGCCATAGAGAGATGCTGTCATCGGATAAGCAATGTTATTAGTTATCGTCCCATCGTATTTGTGCCTCAGATACAGGGGGACAACGAAGTGATATCCTTCCTCAATTGGCTTGACGAATTTGTAGATCCACTCCGGAGTAATGCTTCTTAGGTCGCTATCAACAAACACTACTACATCTGCACCCTCATCTCTTGCTATCTCTAGGACTTCCTTCATAGCACTGCCCTTTCCTGGTATTGGCCACCTGTAAACTACGCTCCTTACCTCAACTCCTTCGGGAACGGGAGTTTCCATGACGACTTTTCTTGTACCATCAGTGCTTCCACCGTCTGAGTTGATAATTATTCCCCCTCCAAAATACTTCTTTAGTCCCTCTGCAGCTTGTCTAACGACGTATCCGATGGTATCGGCGTTGTTATAGCTTGGAATACACACGATAATTTTCATTGCTCATCACCAAAATACAACCATTCATAGTGGTTTAAAATTAAGAAAACTTATATACCTTTTGGTGTGTAGTAATCATGAGGGATCCCGATGGGGAAGCTAAAAGTTGGAGTAATAGGATGTGGAAATATATTCAACCTTGCCCACAAAAATGCCCTCAAAAACCTAAAGGAAGTAAAAGTCGTCGCTTGCATGGATATAAAAGCAAAAAAGGCAAAAGAGGTCGCAAAAGAGTTCAATGCAAAGGCATATACAGATTTAGATGAATTTTTGGACTTGGATTTAGATGTTGTTGAGATTCTAACACCCACGTACACTCACGCCGAGCTGGCTATAAAGGCCTTGAAAAGCGGTAAACATGTAATTGTGGAAAAACCCATAGCTCTTACGACTGAAGAGGCCCAAAAGATGATAAAAACAGCAGAAAAAGAAGGATTGTGGCTTTTGGTTGGCCATACAAGAAGATTTGACAAGCGGTGGGTGCAGATAAAGGAAGTCATAAAAAAGAGAAATATACTCCCAGTGCAGATAAGGAAAGCAGAAGTCCAAAGACTGCCATTTCCGGAAACTGCGTGGTACTGGAAGCCCAACAAAGGAGGCGGCGTTGCAATAGATTTAGGCGTTCATGTTACGGACTTTCTCAGGTGGTACTTTGAAAGTGAGCCGGTAAAAATCCTTGGAATAGGGAAAGCCATAAGAAAGGAGGCAAAAGTAAATGGAACGTACGACCACTTCTTAATGATGATACAGTTTAAGGGAGGAAAAACCGGCTTGGCAGAGGTAAGCTGGGCGTATTCCTATCCAGCACGTTATGGGGTCTTTTACCACCACTTGGACATTCTGGGGAAGAATGGAAGGATACGATACACCCCCTTAGATACACCAGTGGTTGGAGTAGTAAAGAGCCACTTCGAAATGCCGCGCTTCTCGCCGTTGCTTTCAGCATTCCCAGAAGCATTTGAAACAGAGCTAAGACATTTCTTCAGAGTGATCATGGGCAAAGAAGAACCAAGAATAACCGCAAAAGATGCACTAATAGCACTCCAAATGGCAGAGATGGCAATAGAGTCTGCAAAAAGAGGAGAACCCTTGGAGTTTAAGGGGGTGGTAGAATGATAAATGTTGGAATAATCAGCTATGCCCATCCACATGCGTTAAGATACGGAACCACTTTTGCCTCTAACCCCAAAGCAAAGCTTTACGCAATCTCGGGGGACGGTGCAAACGCCGATGTTGCAAGAGCTGAAGCCCAAAAGCTTAATGCAAAATTCTACAAGAGCTACGAAGATCTTCTCAAAGATAAGAAAATAGATGCAGTTTACATAGCTATTGAAACCTACAGGCACAAAGAAGTCGCCATAAGAGCTGCTGAGGAGGGGAAGCACATACTCCTGGAAAAGCCAATTGCCCTAACCCTTGAAGATGCCGACGAGATTATCAAAGCGGCTAAAAAAGCCGGTGTTAAGCTTATGGTACCATTCAATCCAAGGTTCACTATTCCTCTCAAGAAGGCGAAAGCCATGATAGAAGCTGGGGAGATAGGAGAGCTGGAGTATATATATTCAATCTCAGAGTACGTAAAGCCCCCCATATTCCTTGAGGGCTTAGATACGAGCTGGTTCTTAGACGTTAAAAAAGCGGGCGGCGGAGGATTCATGGATACTGCACCCCATGGAGTGGATTCTTTACTTTGGCTTACAAACAGCGAGCCGAAGAGCGTTTACGCAGATATAGGCTCAAAAATCTATGGGTTCCCTGTAGATGATATAGGTACTGCAGTGCTAGAGTTCAAAAACGGCGTTGTAGCAGTTCTTAATGCTGGATGGGGCAATCCAAAGGGATACGCATATGGGCTGGAAATCAAATATTATATCCTCGGAAAAGAGGGATTCCTTGATATCAGAACTGCATATCCCGACTTTACTGTATATCAAGACAAGGCAGAAAAAATATACTGGGAGAGAGCTGATGTCAACGGCATTGTTGACTCATTCTTGGAGTCAATAATAGAGGATAAAGAGCCTCCGATAACTGGAGAGATTGCCAAAAAGAACCTAGAAATAATTCTAGCTGCTTACGAGTCTTCAAGAACTGGAAAAACTATTAAACTTTGAGTTTCCATTTTTACTCTTTTAAATACAACCACAAGAAGTGGTTTATATCACAAGATTTATATATTTTGAGTTAGCAAAATTAGGATGAGCAATTCAGAGGTGATAGGCCATGAACCGAAAAGTAAGATTAGCGGGAGTTTTAGTTCTGGTTCTTTTAGGAGCGATAGTAAGTGGATGCATTGGTGGTGAAGAAACAACAAGCCCAACCACCACAGAACAAGTAACAATTAGCTGGCTTTCAACACAGCTAAACCCACCTGAGGAGAGAGCTTTTGTACAAGAGCAGTTACTTAAGGAATTTAAAGATCAATATGGAATTGATGTAAACTTTGTACCTATCAGCTATGCCGATTTGGCCACGAGGCTTGAGGCTGAGGAAAAAACCGGTAAGGTAACTATCGATTTGATAGCCGATCTCCACGGTGGATTGGACTTCTTTGCCTCCAAAGGATGGCTTGAAGATTTAAGCGGAAAAACCCTTGAAGGAAGAACTTTCATAAGCACCTTTGAAAAATACGCAACAATAGACGGAAAGAAAATCTACATTCCATGGATGAGTGCTACATATGTAATGGTAGTCAACAAGAAAGCCTTTGACTACCTTCCAGCTGGACTTACACAAGAGGATGTTATGAAAGGAACCGAGAAGTGGACATACGACGCCCTTCTTGAGTGGGCCAAGAATTTGAAAGAAGCTACCGGCCAACCACAACTTGGCTTCCCGGCTGGGCCAAAAGGTCTCTTGCACAGATTCCTCCACGGTTACATCTACCCAAGCTTCACAGGCTACCAAGCTAAGAACTTCGACAGCCCAGAGGCAGTTGAGATGTGGAAGTACCTCAGAGAGCTCTGGCAATACGTAAACCCAGCAAGCACAACATGGGATGCTATGGGTGAACCACTCCTAAGAGGAGAAGTTATGATCGCTTGGGACCACACCGCAAGAATAAAGAATGCAATAGAGACAAACCCAGATCAGTTCGTGGTCGTTCCAGTGCCAAGAGGGCCAAAGGGAAGAGGATTTATTCTGGTAGTAGCTGGATTGGCAATTCCAAAGAACGCTCCTCACCCAGAGGAAGCCTGGAAACTAATTGACTACCTTACAAAGCCAGAGACACAAGTAAAAATCCTCGAAAAAGTTGGATTCTTCCCAACTGTACAGGAAGCGACGGGAGCAATCCCAAGTGGACCTCTTAAGATATTAGCCGAAGGTGTTGCGGCTCAATCAGCAACGCCCGATGCAGTTGTAGCAATGATTCCAAACCTTGGTGAGAAGGGAGGACAATTCACAGACGCTTACAGAACTGCATTCCAAAGAATTGTACTTAAAGGGGAAGATCCAGAAACTGTGGTCAAAGAACTCGGCCCACAAGTAAAGCAACTCTTCCAAGAGATGGGACAAGAAATTCCATGAGGGAGGTGCCATGAGGGTAAAATCCTCCTACCTTCCTTATTTTTTAATTTTGCCTGCATTTGCGTACCTACTGTTTTTTGTAGGATATCCACTTGTTCAAGCCCTTTATATTGCGTTTACTCAAAACGGACAATTTTCCCTTGCAACTGTTAGAAAGACCTTTGCTGACCCATATTTTTGGGAAGCTTTGAAATATACCCTTGCCCTTGCGGGAGTCATTGTCCCAACTCAAGTTGGGTTGGCTATCATATTAGCCCTCGCTGTTAATAGGGCGTTTAAAGGAAAAGACCTTACTATTTATGCTCTCACAATCCCCCTAACTATAAGTGATGTTGCTGCCGGTTTGATATGGTACTCCATGCTTTCCCCAAGTGGATTTTTGAATAAGCTTCTTCTGAATATTGGGCTTATTCACCAGCCTATTTACTTCTTTGGGTATCAATACCGCCACATGGAGTTTCTGGCTATTGTTTTAGCCGAGCTTTGGAGAGCAACCTCAATAGTCTTTGTTATAATCCTCGCTGGACTTCAGATGATAAGCAACGAATATCTAGAGGCAGCAGAAGTGTTTGGAGCAGACTACTGGACTAGGTTAAGGAAGATAGTGATTCCCCTCTTAAAGCCAAGCATCCAGAGTGCACTAATAATCAGAACACTCTTTGCAATGCAGATATTCGGTATAGTCTGGATACTTGCCGGAAGAGACATTCCAATCCTCGCTGGAGAAGGGTTCTACAGGCTAACCGAGCTAAAAGAGTACGATGTGGCCTCAATTTACGCCTTGGTAATAGCGGGGCTTTCAATACTGCTCGGAGCGCTCTATATTAAGTTCATGAAGGCTGAATACCTGGAGGTGAGAAGATGAACGACGAAACAAAGTTCATGCTAAAAAGGCTAGCCTTTTACACGTTTATTTTTACCGTGATTGCTTGGATAATAATCCCAATAATAATCTCAACGCTCTATGGATTTGCCCTTCCAAAGGACTATTATGACCCAAAGAAAGTCATCCCAACAAGCTTTACAACACAGTACGTTAAGACCCTCCTCTTTACGCTCGGAGCTTTAGATGGAATTAAGAACAGTATTATTGTTGCGTTGATTACAATAGTCATAAGTTTTACCCTCGGAATTCCAGCAGGATACGCAGTCGCAAAGTTCATCTTCCCCGGAAAAGACACCATAAAGCTTTCGATAGTGGCCCTTAGGATGTTTCCAATACCCGTAATGGCAATTCCTCTTGTAGTCCTTTACATAAGGCTCAACCTTATCGATACATTACTCGGAGTTGCCCTCGCCCATACTGCTATGGCACTTCCATTTGTAGTTTTAATAACCTCAAGCATCTTTGCAGGGGTTTCCACTGAGCTCGAGGAAGCCGGTATGGTGTTTGGACTCACAAGATTAGGATCGTTCTTCAGAATTACCCTCCCCCTAGCACTACCAGGTTTAGCGGCAGCTGCAATGTTCACTTTCGTCATGTCGTGGAACGAAGTTTTCGTAGCTTCAATTCTAACCCTGTCCCATAGAACCCTTCCGGCTCAAATTTTATCAATAATGGCAGGAGCAAGCGGAGGAGCGGCGCCGGATTATTACAAATTCGCGGCAGCATTTATTATGATATTGCCGGCCATAACGTTCATATTCTTCGCTAGGAAGTATCTGGTAACAATGTGGGGTATAACACTAAAATGAGGTGTAAAAAATGGTGGAAGTTAGACTTGAGAACCTCAAGAAGTATTTTGATAATGGAAGAGTAAAAGCTGTTGATGGAGTAAACCTAACCATAAAGGACGGAGAATTCCTTGTACTCCTTGGACCTAGTGGTTGTGGAAAGACTACAACTCTCAGAATGATAGCGGGTTTGGAAACGCCAACAAGCGGAAGGATATGGTTTGGAGACAAAGATGTAACTTATCTTCCCCCTAAGGACAGAAACATCTCGATGGTTTTCCAGAGCTATGCAGTTTGGCCCCACATGACAGTTTACGATAACATAGCCTTCCCGCTGAAGATTAAAAAGTATCCAAAAGAGGAGATAGACAAAAAGGTCAAATGGGCTGCAGAACTGCTTCAAATAGGAGAGCTCCTCGACAGGTATCCTGCTCAGCTCAGTGGTGGTCAGAGGCAGAGAGTCGCCGTTGCAAGAGCGATAGTTGTTGAGCCGAACGTTTTGCTTATGGACGAGCCGCTTTCAAATCTTGATGCCAAGCTTAGGGTTGCAATGAGGGCAGAGATTAAAAAGCTCCAAACAAAGTTAAAGGTCACTACAATCTACGTTACCCACGACCAAGTTGAAGCTATGACAATGGGTGACAGAATAGCAGTAATGAACCGAGGAAAGCTCCTCCAAGTTGGACCACCAACGGAAGTTTATCTGAAGCCCAACTCAATCTTCGTGGCAACGTTCATAGGGGCTCCTGAGATGAACTTACTTGAGGTGACTGTTAAAGAAACGGGAGACTCAATTGTCTTAGAAGGGGAGGGGTTTGAAATCCCGCTGCCAAGTGATTTCAAAGAGCTTTTAGGGAAGTACATAGACAAAACAGTTATTTTTGGTATAAGACCAGAGCACATGACCATAGAAGGTGTATCATCTCTGGAGCATGTAAAAAGAAGTGCTATACTAGAAGGAATAGTAGATTTCATTGAAGCTTTAGGTACAGATACAATTGTACATGCCAATATAGGAAGTGGAAACATTATAAAAGTAAAGCTCCCTGGTCATATACCCCTTGAAGTGGGGAGTAAAGTTAAAATAGTAGTCGACTTGGACAATATTCATGTATTCGATAAGAACACTGAAAAAGCCATAATATGAGGGAAATAAAAATGGAGGAAAGCGAGCTTAAGGCACTCTTGAAAGAACTGGGCCTGAATAAGTACGAGATTAATGCATATCTTACTTTGATTAAGCAAGGCCCTTTAACAGCAGGCGAGCTCGCCTCCCTCTCCAGAGTTCCTCAGCCCAGAATATACGACGTTGTTCGCAGTTTAATGAGCAAGGGGTTCGTTGCAGTTACAAGCGAGAGACCAAAGAAGATAGTCCCCCTTGATCCAGAAGAAGTTCTCGAGGCAATGGAGAAAAGCTACCTAAAGAAAATGGAATTAGCTAAAAGAGAACTAAAAGCCATGTACACTCCACACGAAAGCCACAGAGAAGTGATAGTTGTAAAAAGCAAAACAACGCTAGAAAACTACATAAAGGACGCAATAAAGAACGCCAAATACTATCTTTCCCTTGCCATACCTTCAAACTTTTTAGATAAAGTAGTGCATCTTTTAAAAGAGAAAAACAAAGAAGTTACGGTTGATCTTTTTGTGTATGGAAATGAGGATGTACCAAAAGTCGCCGATAAAATCAGAGGACGGGAAGTTGAGGATCCAATAATACTTATACAAGACAAGACCTTGGGCATCTACGCTCCTCCAGAAGCTTTCAAAACAAGAGAACAAACAATACGAGGCTACGCACTAATAATAAGGGACAAAAACCTCCTCTTCATGCTTGACAGATACTTCTACCATGCACTATGGCCAACCGGGAAGCTAATCTACAAAAAGAAAGGAAAACTAAAGCTCCCAAAGAGCTACATACATATTAGGTCGCTTGTTGAAGATATAAGGAATTACAACTTAATAGGCAAGGAAATAGAAGTGTATGGGAAATTCGTAAAGACAGGAGAACCAGTCCACTTGACTGGAAAAATAATAGACTTCTTCGAAAGCGAAGGGAAAGTTATCTCAAACATAACCATCGAAACAAAAGATGGAAAAAGGTACGTAGTGGGAGGGTGGAATGCCTCCCTCGAGGACATTGAAGCCGATCTAATGATCCTTAAAGGTTAGATTATTAGTGATACGAGGTCTCTTATTGCTTTTTCTGGGTCTTTTGCTTTTGTAACTCCACTTGCTAGGAGGACTCCAACCGTCCCCAATTCCAAAGCCTTCTTAACGTCCTCACCGGTTGAAATCCCAGCACCGGTAAGAACCTTGACCTTCGGGTTAACCTTCTTAACAAGCTCAACTGTGTCAGTTATAACCTCTGGCTTTGCCTTGCTAACCGGAATTCCCGTCCCTATAAGCTCAGGTGGCTCAACGGCAACGTAATCTGGGTCTAGAGCAGCAACCGCCGCACTGACAGCAGGATTGTTACTGCAGACCATCGTCATTAAACCAGCTTCTTCAGCTCTTCTTATTGCAACCTCCAAGTCCGCAAGAATCATTCTGTTCTCAGAGTGGTTAAGCAGGGTTCCAACAGCACCGGCTTCTTTCACAGCTTCCGGCAAAACATGCCCAGTGTGACTGCCGGGCTTTATTGGGTCAATGTGCTGGGCAAAGACTGGGATCTCAACTTCTTGGGCAATCCTGTAGAGGTCGGCTAACTGTGGTGCAACGACTATGGTTACTCCAGTTTCTTTGTAAACCTTTTCAGCGGCCTTAGCTATCCTCAAAGCTCTTTCTCCAGTCGCCTCAATATAAGTCTTAAAGTTGATAGCAATAATAGGTTCTTTCAACTTCATGGCCTATCACCTCTTTTGTCAACGAGATAAAAAGCAAAAAACTAAAGCATCCAATCAACTCCTAATATTCTGCTGTATTCTGCTAAAACCCTTCTAAGGTACTCCTTTGCAGTCACAACTTTGTCTTTCTTAAACCGCTCTGCCCATTTTTCGTTGCCAAACTCTTCCGCGCCCTTCGCGACCAAATCTATAACCCTCATTGAATCCCAGAATACCGGTTCATAGCCGGCTTTCTTGAGGAAATTAACAAGTTTTCTTATTGTTTTTCTAGCCTGCTCCTCCATGTCTACGTTTTCTCCATAAGCTTCCATAAAGAGTGCCTTCAACACAGGCTTTGCCCATCCACGGTGGAATCTGCACCAGCCAACGTTGTCGTACCAGTACTCATAGAGGGCACTGGCAACTATCTTATTAGCCAGCTCTTCCGGCTCAAGGAACACACCAAACTGGTAGAACGTCCAGTAACGGCCTTGAATTGGCAATGGTATGTAGTTTCCTATCGCCCAGTACATGGTAGGTACCATCTCTCCGTCAGTTCCTATGGGTGTGTAAACTCCATAATCTTTGAAGCTCTCTCCATAGCTTAGCCTGTCCTTGAACTTCTCATCAAAGATCTCGGCAGCTCTCCTTATGCCCTCTCCAATTATCCTGGCGATTTCGTTTTCAGCAAAGGCAACCCTATGGGCTAATTCGGCAACGAGCTTAGCGTTCTTTTCACTGGTTTCAACGGGCTTTAGAATTAAGCTGTCCTTATCAAATTCAGGTTTATCACTTAGACCAACTTCTTCCGGCTTGAGCAGTCCTCTGTAAACAAGCTCCAAAACCCATGCCGCGGTGCCTCCAAAGCTGATTGCATCAAATCCCATAGCATCAACCGCGTGAACACTTATATCACTCGCTCTAAGAGTTATAACTCCACTGAGCGGACCATTTGCTTCCCTTGGCTCGTACTCTATGTGGTGACCATTGGCGTATTTCTTACACACTACTGGGCAAGGCTCTCCACAGTTAGTCCAGTTTTTGGTCTCTATTGCCTCTTTATTGAAGGGCTCCCAGTAATACTTCATTATGTTCTCGTGGATTTTAATGCGATCTTCCTTCGGAATGTAGGGCATCTGCCAGTTTAGTATCGGCACAAAGTCGCCTTCAGCCGGATAGTTGCCTCCAAAAGTTCCTCCCGTCTTGAGCTTAGGATTGTATTTGTATTTCACGGTTTTTTCGGATATTATCTCGTTCATGGGCTTTTTGTGGACTCCCTCCACTATGGACTTTGCAACCCTTATATTGCTTATATCTTCCTTCGGGAACTTCTTTCTGACCTTTCCTCCAAATATTATGGCAACCACGTTGTGGGCTCTCAACAAAACGCTTCCAGTTCCACCTCTGGCGGCCCAATCCTCACTTCCAACAACTCTCTTGCCGTTTCTAAGTGTTTGAGAAAACACTGCACCCATGTGCGTGTTTAGAGATGCCGGACCGACACATGCAATTCTATACTCCATTCCATCAAATTTGTCATGGAAGTTATCTATCAAATACTGGGTAAGGGCATAAACTCCCTCTTCCCCTTTGTAGCCTTTCCAGATCTCAATTACCTTTTCAAGTTCAATCTCATGAAGCTCAACTTTCAGATTTTCTCCATCGTTGGAAAGAACTATTACGGTTGGTTTTTCCCTTTTGCCTTCCAGAACCACAAAATCTACTCCAACTCTCTGGAACTGATAAGCGGCGCCACCCATTGTTGATGGAAACACTCCCCCATATTGGGGAGACCTATAAACGAAAGTCATTCTGTGAGAACCGGGAAGAGAAGAACCAGCGAAGGGCCCCTTTCCAAAAACCATTACGTTTTTCGGATCGTAAGGATCCTGGAGCTCGTAAGTTTTGTAAACTTCATCATGTAGGTACAAGGCATAGTCTATTATGCCGTAAATCCCTTCTCGTTCAAATTCCTCGCTCTCAACTTTCTTCTCATTGAGATTTATCTTAAGCACTGAAAACTTCATATCCCTCCCCCCATATCACTCCAAGTGTTATGTAAAAAGACAAGAGTTATTTAAGATTTTTGGATTTGGATAAGAATTCAAATTTCATGTATTTCCAGAACCAAAAAAAGAGGAAAAATAGATACGGGAAAAAGAGTCAGACAGGTTCAAATCTGTCCTTAAGCTTTTCTAGAACGCCGGGCAAGGTTGTGTACTCCATTTCCTCCAGTGGGAGTCTGTGAGGTTCAAACGGGCCATGTCTTCTCATATAATCTGCAATTTCCAGCGCCTTCTTTCTTGCCTCATCGAATGCCACATCCTCAAATAGGTCAACAGGCCCTATCAGTTTTCCATCTTTGTTGATCTGCCATCCTAGAGCCACTACTCTCGGAGGTCCATCAAATCTCGAGGGGGTTGCATATTTGAGGGGAACAGGCATTATTGGACCGTTGTGGGAACCGCGCATCCATCCGCTTACCAGGTGTGGGAATGCAAACGGTTCAAGGACTTCTCCAAGGGCTGGAAGCCCGCTTTGAGCTCTTACTATTGCCACGGGATCGTCTTTTCCTACGTATTCACCTGCAATTTCGTAAAGCTTTTCGGTGCTTATAACGGCAACAGGCTCGTCTTCTGGAAGCTTGTGGCCTTTCTTCGGATACACGCGCTTTATTACGTACCTCGACTTTGCCCCTATCAATGCCAAAATATCATACATCTCTTCAGGAGAGCTCATGACGACTCTCTTGTGCTCCTTTATGTCCCAGATCTCGAAGCGGAAGCCCATATGCATGTGAGGATCAATTACCAGTCCGGCAGTATTGAAGGGATCTGCAAACATCCTAAAGATCGGTAAGTTGAACGCTCCTGGCTCGGTCTTATCCATGTGGAATGTAACTATGGGCTCGCTTTTTCTTAGGGTGATCTCCATCTCAGCAACGCCGGGCCCCATTCCTCTAACGTTTCCGCTGAAGGCATCCTTAAGCAAATCTTGACCAGCTCCATAAAGGCCGAGTTCTTTTGCTATTTCTGTTGCCTCCTTAAACACATTCCAAGCTAAACCATGGATCTTCTCGCTGTCAACGCCGTGCTTGTGCGTCATGATAAGCTGCAAATCATCGCCACAGTATGTAGCGTAAAAATCGATTATTGTCCCTTCTTCCTTTGCCTTCTCTAAAATCTCGTTAGCCTTTTCTATTAACGCTGGATGAACTTTGCAGTGTCCTGGCCATCCTCCAATATCAGCTTTTATCACACTAATGGTTATCTTTTCCCCAACTGCCATATAACATCACCAATAATACGTCTACTTTCGGTCTTATAAAATTTTACTACCGTAAAATATATCACTTCCGATGATACCAAAGAAGAAAAGAGTAAAAAAATCTCAGCAGATGTCAGTCCAGCCAAATTCTTCTCTTGCAACCTTTATAAGTTCCTTAAGCTCCTCTTTCTTAATGTTGACACTGCTAACAGCACCCACAAGAGCTATAATTCCATGCACTTCCTCTTGTACTTGAATCACGTCATCACGTACCTTCGTCACCTTAAGCTCCCTTCTGGCAACTTCTTCCTCCGTAATTCTAAACTTATCTTCCCTAATTTTTATGTGCTTTATTTCGGTCATAAGAAACCCCCTCATTATGATATTATGACTTTTAATTTGATAAAGTTTTCCTAATCTTTACTAAGCAATTAACTTAATAAAAGCAATTCCTGAATCTAAAGTAAAAATTGGAAAAAAGTTTCTTGCTCTAGTATTCGCCTCCTAATATCATAACACTAAACTTAGCATCAAACTTTTCGGTAAGGAATTTTCCAGGCGATTTTGGCCATACCAAGTAAAACGTCTCCTTTTTTACAAGCCGCTTATCTTCCGAAACCTCATACACGTGAAGTTCTGTTACAGGGATAAATATCAGCGGCCTAGCTATAACAACATAGTTCAACTTCTTAGGGGTCAGCAGGCTCGCACTTAGCTCGATGTCATAGATTCTGTATATCCTCATAAAGCCCAAAGAGGGGACGCCAAACTTTTCAAAATCCTCCTTTGCAAAACCATACTCTGTTATCAGCGGCAAGGACAGAACACATGAAGACGAATAGCAGGTCATTTTTTCAACAGGTGAATAGAGATACAGATACTGGTCAAGAACCTTAAAACCCGAAAACGACGTCACCACAAAAGCCAATAATATTAAAATACCGAGCTGTTTTAGCTTATACTGTCCTTTTCTTAGATAAACATAGTACTTCCAGAACCATATCAGCAGCACGACAGGTATTGTTACATAGTATAGGACAAAAAACGTGCCAAATGTAACCGGATCAGTAGCATGAGCATAGTATACCATTTCAATCCCTCCTAAGTATTGTTAAAGATTAATTGCCAAGTTCTTAAAAACATTCCCATCATAGCACATTATCGCAACAGCAGTGTACTTTTTCTTACATTTTTCAACCAATTGTCAGGACAATTATGTTAATTATTCCACTCCTAACGTGCTTGACATTTTCTTTTGAGAGCCTTGCCCTTTAAGGCGGGAATAAATCAGAATTTTGTTAAGGACTCACTTTTGTGCATATGCACAAACTTTATATGTATCAAACTTCATATATTTTTGGTGATACAAATGAGGATCGCAATACCTGCAGAGGACAACAGAGGTTTAGAAAGTAGAGTAAGCGAACACTTTGGAAGAGCCAAGTACTTTGTTTTTGTAGATGTTGAAGATAACAAAATCAAAAATGTAGAGGTTGTTGAAGTACCCTTCGAGGAGCACGGCCCAGGTGATTTGCCAAATTTCATCAAAGAACACGGCGGTGAGGTTGTTCTTGCATATGGAATGGGAAGAAGGGCAATAGAATACTTTAACAGTCTTGGCATCGAAGTTGTTACAGGAGCTTATGGAAAAATCAAAGATGTCGTCGAGGCATTTATTCATCAAGTCCTTGAAGTTGACCCTCACTGGAAGGAGAAAATAGAAAGAGAAAAAGAGCACAGAGGGGAATGTAGAGACCAATGAATACCACTAATTACTTTTTAAACTTTTTTAAACTTTTTAAAACATTCTGCCTCTTCCTCTTCCATTTGATTATCTTTGAAAGAACCTATTCCAGGGCTCCTAAGTCAGAAAGCACCTCCTGGAGTTTCAACTTGTGTTCTTGAGATTTACTTTCCCTTAAAATCATTTCCGTCAGACTTTTCAATGGCTTTACCTCTTTCTCGAGGATCTCCTTTGGCTGGTTCAAGAATTTTTTCAAGAAAAGCAGGAATTGGAGTAAAAAGCTTCGTCTTTCTATACTTGAATCAAAGTACGTGGAAGTAACACCAGCCCACTTCTACATCGGGGGAAACAATGCGGTTAAACTCTGGCCGAGTTTATAGGTGGCTGTGGTGCTGGGGGTATATGCGGGGATAGAACCCGATGGAACAGTTGTGCCATGCGTCTTCCGGTGCTTTACATCCCAAGCCACTATAGAGCTCTTGAGGTATCGGTGGAAAAACTCATAGAGATAGAAAGAGGAAGCTTCGAGAAAAGACTTCATGCCTAAGCACATTGCTCAGTATTAATAGAGTAGAAACGACTGAAGAAAGGTTTCTTGTATCATGTCGGTTCTTAACTTAAGGTTCAGAAAATCTTTAAATTTTTTCATATGATGTTTTCTTCTGGTGAAGCAAATGAAGGCAAACATAAAGGACTTCGCGCCGAGCTGGTTTGCAAGCGTTATGGGAACAGGGGCACTAGCTCTCGTCAGCAAAGCATACTCCTCGAAGCTTCCAGCCCTGAGCGAATTTGCCGAGTTTCTTGTCTACCTCAACACGCTTCTGTTCTTCGTCCTACTGGTCCCCTGGCTCCTCAGATGGGTGAAGCATACGGAAAACGCACTAAGTGACCTCAAACACCCGATGGTGAGCCACTTCTACGGGACGATAGCTGTGGCCATGCTTGTCCTCTCGGCCGATTACCTGCTCATACTCAAGAAAACCGCCATCGCAAAGGCGTTCTGGATTCCGGGGACGGCTCTGACTATATTCTTCGCCCTGCTCATCCCTTACCTTATGTTCGTGGAGAAAGAGATAGACCTCAAGGCAGTTACTCCGGCATGGTTTATTCCTCCGGTCGGACTTATCGTGATCCCTCTTGGGGGTTCAGGGCTTATTTCAAGCTTCTCCGGGGCAGTTAAAGATATTGCCTACGCGGTCAACTACTTCGCCTGGGGCGCGGGCTTCTTCCTGTATCTCGGTCTCTTTGCAATAGTCTTTTTCCGCCTCATCCGGCACGAACCGATGCCCAGCGGAATAGCGCCCGCAATATGGATAAACCTCGGTCCAATCGGTGCCGGGACCTCAACGCTCTACGCGCTTGTCAAGACCAGCGAATTCCTAACGGTTAAAGAACCGTTTTTCGCTTTTGGTCTAATTTTCTGGGGCTTTGGCGTCTGGTGGCTGGCAATGGCAATTATAATGACCCTTTACTACATCAGGAAGCTTACCCTACCTTACAGCCTCGCCTGGTGGGCCTTCATCTTTCCCCTCGGAGCCTACGTCAGCGCAACCCACAACGTTGGCACAACCCTTGGCATAAGTGTCATAGACAGCTTCGGCTTCGCCCTCTACTGGCTACTACTGGTGATGTGGCTGGTCACAGGAGTGAAAACCGTAAAGCACGTACTCCTCGAATGATTTTCTTTTTAATTCTTTGAGCTTGGGCTTTCATTCCCTCAGAAGCCCCTTAATTATCAGCTCTGCTGCCTCTTCCTCAGTTAATCCCTTTGCCATGAGCTGCATCAACTGGGCCTCATTTATCCTTCCTATTGAAGCTTCATGAGTGAGCTCAGCTTTATCGTTCTTCACCCTTAGGAGTGGCACAGTCTGAACGTCAGCTTCGCCCTTGACTATCTCGTGGCACTCAACATGACCTTTTGAGTACTCTCCAAGGCCGTAAGCTTCATTTACAACATTTGCCTTTGCATTATCAAAAGCTATCACAGTAGTCTTTAAGTTTGCCCGTGAATGAGCTCCGGTTAAATATGCCACTTCCTTAATCTCAACAGAATCATCTTTAATAGCCTTTACCTTGGAAACAAGCTCTGTTACAGCGTAATCATCCAGATCAACATTCATTTCAAGTTTGAGCTCTTTAGCACGGTGTTTTGTTAGAGAGAATTTCCCCGTATACCTTCCTTTCCTCCCTACTTTAACCTCAGTTCTGCTGATCATCCTTACGCCTTCTCCGTGTATGTGTTCGTCTTCATATACTACAGATGCCCCTTCCTCGACTTTAATCTTTGCATATGCATCATGGGTAAAATCTTTGGCATACGGAAAGATGCAGTGAGAAAGGAACTTAACTTTTGCGCCTTTCCCCACAACTATATCAAAAACAACCTTCTGATATCCCTCGCTTTTCAAAAATCCCGTACACAGATGAATAGGAAAAGGAAGCTCGACGTTATCCTTTATTTTTATCTCTGCCCTCACACCATTTTCTATTTCCTCACCAACTATCTCAACGCCCTCAACGTTGTTTAATCCTATTATTTTCTTCCCACTTATGATTATCGCCGCTACTCTATCACCAAATAGAGATGTATCCAGACCTTCTTTCTCATAGATATTTACTAAGGCTTCATATTCCTTTACTCGATCCATCTTGATGACCATATCTCATCCCTTCCAAAAGTGGACATTTCCCGCAGGCTCTTTTGTAATATTCAACTACTTCATCAGAGAATCCTTTTCTCACGACTTTCCCACCGCATACAAAATAACTAAACTCTGTCTTCTTCGCAATGTCCTCATGATGAGTGATTAAAATTACCGTCGTGCCAATCTTTCTCAGATACTCCAAGGTTTTATCTATTAAGCCACTTGCAGTTATATCCAATCCTGAATCAGGCTCATCAAGAATGGCATACTTCGGTTTTAAAAGGAGAACAGATGCAAGTTCAACCCTCTTTCTCTCCCCTCCACTTAGGCTTTTATCAACAAATCTAGAATGATAGAGTTCATACGGCAGACCTACAATCTCAAGAATTTCTTTCAATTCCTCTTTGTCAACATTTAGTTTTCCCCCAAGGGTAAGATACTCCTCAACCGTTATTCCATCGTAGCGAGCCGGCTCTTGCCAGAGTAAGGTAATACCAAGTTTAGCCCTCTCTGTTATGCTCAAGTCTGTTATATCCCTATCATCAAGTAACACTTTTCCATCACTTGGCTTTATGACTCCCATTAGAATATAAGCTATTGTGGACTTTCCAGCGCCATTGGGACCGAGAATAGAGTAGCTCATACCTTCTTTGAAGCGCATATTGATTTTATCTAATATTTTCCTGCCGTTCGTGGAGTAAGTGACGTTTCTCAGCAACAACATGGGCATCGAAAAATGGTCATGTGAGCAAAATTTAAAGTTTTTGGAACATTTTCGCCCAAACCAAAAGTTGGCAACAAGAACATATGAAAAGAATTTTAAGTGAAATTTTTTTAATATAAATGAGGTGATCTAAAATGAGTGAAACTGAAAAAGTTGATATGGAGAAACTGCCAAGGTTTCTCCCAAGCTGCCACAAAGAAGCCGAAAAACTTGACATAATCTTCACCTGCTCTGGTGCAGCTAGCGTTGGAAAAATCGGACATGAGGTTGGGGTTTTACTCACTAATGCCGGGCAAACTGCCCGCTTATGCTGTACTACCGCAGTTGCCGCTGGATCAAAAATGCACATCGACATAGGACATAGGGCAAAGAGAGTAATCGTCATAGACGGCTGCCCAATGAGGTGTGCAACCAAAGTGATAGAGAAGGCAGACATAAAGATCGATCACAGTTTCACCATTACAGATTTTGGGATTACCAAGCAGCCCACCCTTGACGTAAGCGATGAAGACGTTCTCAAAGTTGCTCTTCAAATCGCTGAGGAAGTGGGAATGAAGCTCAATGTTAAACCATAAGTTGAAAACCTTTACATTTGAAAATATTTTTAAGTGAATTAAAACTCATACATTATGGTGATGCCAATGAAAGGCTTAATAATATGTGTCTGTCAAGGGACTTGCCCTCCTTCCAAAAAATGAACGTTTTTGAAATCCTGAACCACTTCAGAAGGGAGAAAAAAGTTGACTTTGTAGCAATACACCCGCAGCTCTGTGCCACTGACGGCGATAACTTCTGGAGGGTTTTATTGAAAAACGGAGAGACATAGAGAAGCTCTTCGTGGCCGGATGCGACCCTCTGATGCAGAAAAAGATGTTCGGGTGGGTGTTTAAAGAGCTCGGGTTCGACGAAAACAAGTTTGTTGGAATTGAAATCAGAAATATGACTACGGAAGAAGCCATAAAGGCAATAGAGAAAGCTATGGAGGAATAAAAATGGCAAAGAACTGGTATCCCATAATAGATTACGAAAAGTGCACCGGATGTCTAACATGCGTTAGCTTCTGCCCTCACGGAGTATACGAAGTAGACCCAGACACCGGAAAGCCCAAAGTTGTTAATCCAGAGAACTGTGTAGAGTTCTGCAGAGGCTGCCAGAAAGTATGTCCTACTGGGGCTATAAGTTACTTCGAAGACTCTTGAATGTTTCTTTCACTCTTTCCTTACATCCACTTCTACTATTCTAACTTCCTCGGTAGTAAAGCAACCAGTGACCCTCTAGGCATTTTTATTGTCACACAGTATACCCTTGTCACTGCACCTGTCCACTTCGAGCTGGACAGTGACGTGCGTTATCCCAAACCTTCTCAGCCGCTCTCCGACCTCATCAATAATCCCCTGTGCTTCGCTAAGGGGCATATCATTGACCTCGATGTGGCACTCGAAGTGGACTTCATTTTCACCTATCCGCCAAGCATGGAAGTGGTGTGCGTTTTTAACGCCCGGAATGCTTTCAAGCTCTTCCTTTATCGCTCCAAGGTCGAGATTTGGAGAAGCCTCCATGAGAACTTCAATGCTCTCCTTAAGGATTTCGTAGGCCTCACTAAAAATGTATAGCGATATGAAAACAGTCACAAGCGGATCAATCCATAGAACGTTCCATTTCATTATAGCGATTCCACCAGCGACAACGGCAACCGAGGAGAGAGTGTCGCTTAGTAAGTGCAGGTAAGCTGAGCGGACATTGAGGCCATGAGCATGCTCGTGGAGAAGCAAAACTGAGAATAGGTTAGCGAAAAGACCAATCAATGCCACACCTAACATCAGCGAACCATCTATTGACTCGGGGTTCTTGAAGCGCTTATACGCTTCGACGAGGAGAAAAAGCGAGACGCCCACGAGAACTGCCGAGTTGATGAACGCTACGAGAATTTCGGCCCGCTTGTAACCGAAAGTGTACTTATTGTTGGCTTTTCGCTCGCCAATTCTTATAGCAAAATAGCTCGCGAGCAGACTCATGCTGTCGCCGAAGTTGTGGAGAGAATCGCTAAGGAGCGCTAAACTTCCCGATAAAAGCCCCCCAACTACCTCGGCGATTGTTATGATGATGTTGAGAGCGAAAGAGAAAAGCATTCTCCCCTTTACCCCGTGAGCGTGATAGTGGCTCATTTCAGTCCCCGTGATGTTGTTTTGCCCATTGTATAAAACGTTTTCGAACGCTAAGATACTCATGGAAAAAGAAGTTATTTGAAGGAAACTTCATAAAAGAATGGGGATGGGCATGGAGCGCCTTGAGTACAAGGCTGAGCTTGAGTGGGATGGCAACGTGGGGAGCGAGGTGAAGGTTAGAGACTTCTCTTTTAGGATAGACACGAGCACAGACGGTCGAAACGCTGGGCCGAATCCGACGGAGTACCTGCTAGCTGCTATAGGTGGCTGTCTAGTCGTGAACTGGGGCAGGCTTATAAAGAAGATGCGCCTGAACGTCGAAGACATGCAAATAACAGTTTCCGGGTGGAGAGATCGGGAAGAGCCCCGGCTGAAGGAGATTACCTACAAAGTCCGCATCGTGACAGACGAGCCCGAGAAGAAAATACTTCGCATCAAGGAGCTTGCCGAGAAGTACGGGACAGTCTTCAACACGGTCGGGCCGGAGAAAATAAGGGGCGAGGTGGAGATAGTCAAGAAGTCGCAGCAGTAACTTTCTCAAGCCTAGCTCTTTGAAGCGAGAAATAGACCAACAAAAACTTAATCAATGAAAATGTCTTCATTAATATTGGGATGTGCCATGAGGATTGAACTGCCTTCTCCAAAGCGTAAGGGTGAGATGAGTGTAGAAGAAGCAATAAACCTGAGGAAGAGCATCAGGCGGTACAAAGACGAGCCTCTAATACTTGAACAGGTCTCCCAGATACTCTGGGCAGCCTACGGGATAAACGCCCACGGAAAGAGGACTTCTCCAAGTGCGGGCGCGTGCTATCCTTTCGAAGTCTATGTGGCCGTCTCAAAAGTTGAAGGTCTTGAGCCCGGCCTCTACCACTACGACGGCGAGAGCCACAGCCTTGAACTGGTGCGCGAGGGGGATTTAAACGGCCCATTGGCAAAGGCATGCCTTAACCAGAAACACGTTGAGACTGCGCCGATAAACATCATAATTGTCGCCCACTACGAGAGGACGACGAGAAGGTACGGCGAAAGGGGCTACCGCTACGTCCACATAGACGCCGGCCACATGGGGCAGAACATCTACCTGCAGGCCACAGCCCTGGGATTGGGGACGGTTGCAGTGGGAGCCTTTAGGGACGAAGAGGTCAAAAAAATAATTGATGTGCCAGGAGACCCGCTGTACATCTTCCCGGTTGGAGTTCCGGCGGATTAAAGCTCGCTAGCCTCGTAAATAACAACATCTCCTTCCTCTTTTACCAGTTTTGCCTCGTAGCGTTTTATCTCCCCGTTGGTGTTTACCTCCATGACTACCTTCTTGGGGGCAAGCCTCTCCTCGGTGGTGACCTCTTTCGTCTCTATTGCCTGGGTGAAGAAGTCGCCATTCCTCTCGAACTTGAAGACGAGGGTGTCTCCTTCGAGCTGGTAGCCCTCGTAGACAGCTCCGCCCATTCTGAATGTCGCCTTAAGGGTAACGTATTTGCCGCTCTCCTTAGAGCCTAAGGCGTAAATGCCTCCAGCAACTGCCAGTAGAATTACAACCAAAACTGCAAACACTTTCTTCATAACGTTTCACCAATTTATTCTCGCCTTAAAAACATAAAAGGGTTCTGAAAGCTTCAAACCCGTTTGAAGTTAAATTTTCCGGAGTTCTTCGAGCTCTAGCAGGACTTCTTCCCTGCCCCCTATGAGGTTCTGTCTCGCGACCTCTTTGCCGTCCTTGAGGTAAACGAGCGTGGGGACGTTAAGGATGTCAAAGCGGTTCACTAACTCGTTCCATTTTTCGGCATTCACGTGGATAATCCTTATACCGGGAAACTCCTCTGCCAGCCCCTCCATAAAGCTCTCCACCAGCCTGCACGGCGGACAGCCGGGAATGGAGAACCACAGCACGACCTTACCCCTGCCGAAGTCAACCTTCCCGTCGTATTCGTGAATCATACCCATCACACCCCCATCTTTAAATCCGTCCGCAAATATGGAAAATATGAAAAATCAAACCCTGGCCCGCTTGAGCATAAGCGAGTTCGTAACGACGCTCACACTGCTCAGGCTCATCGCCCCTGCCGCCCACTCGGGCCGGAACTCTATGCCAAAGAGCACAAAGGCCAGCCCCGCCGCGAAGGGTATCAGGATAGTGTTGTAGAACATTGCCCAGAATATGTTCTGCTTTATCTTTCCGATCGTCTTCTGGCTGAGCTTTATCGCCCTGACCACGTCCCTCGGGTCGTTTCTGACCAGCACTATGTCACCGCTCTCCATTGCTATGTCCGTCGCGTTTCCAACGGCTATGCCGACGTCGGCCTGTGCTAGAGCTGGAGCGTCGTTTATGCCGTCCCCGACGAAGATTACCGTCTCTCCCCTCTCCTGGAGCTTCTTGACCTCTTTGGCCTTGTCCTGGGGCAGAACCTCCGCAAGCACGTAGTCAACTCCTAGCCGCTTCGCTATCGCCTTCGCTGTCCTCCTGTTGTCGCCGGTGATCATGCCGACCTTCTTGCCCATCCTGTGGAGTTCCTCCACCGCCTCCTTCGCCCCCTCTTTTATCGTGTCCGCGATGCCTAAGATACCGGCTATCTTGCCGTCTATGGCGACTATTATGGCAGTCTTCGCCTCATTTTCGAGCCTCCGGAGCTCTTCCTCCACCTCTTCCACAGAGCAGCCGTTCTCGGCCATGAGCTTCCTGTTGCCGGCTAGGACTTCCCTTCCCCCGACGAGGGCCATGACCCCCTTGCCGGTTATTGCCTCGAACTCCTCGGGCTCCTCAATCTCAAGGTCCATCTCCCGAGCCTTCCTAACAACTGCCTCTCCCAGTGGGTGCTCGGAACGCTTCTCTGCGGACGCAACCAGCCTCAAAAGCTCTTTCTCGTCGGTTCCAAAGGTTACCACGTCCGTCACTTCGGGCCTGCCCTTCGTGAGCGTGCCGGTCTTGTCAAAGAGAACAACCGTCGCCTTCCTTGCTATTTCAAGCGCTTCGCCGTTTTTGATGAGTATCCCCATTTCCGCTCCCTTGCCGATGCCGACCGTCAGGGCCGTCGGAGTAGCTAAACCGAAGGCACACGGACAGGCAATGACGATGACGCTGAGCAGTGTCGTAAAGGCGAACACCAGTGGCTTGCCGGCTATGAAGTACCAGTAGACGAAGGAGAGCAGGGCGATTGTCAGCACTGCGGGTATGAAGTACGTCACAACCGTATCTGCGAGCCTCTGAACGGGGGGCCTCGTGTTCTGAGCCTCCTCGACGAGCTTTATAATCTGAGCGAGGAGTGTGTCCCTCCCGACTTTTTCCGCCCTGATTTTGAGGACTGAGTTTCTGTTTATGGTTCCACCCATGGCTTTGTCTCCTGGCTTCTTGAGGCTGGGAACCGGCTCGCCGGTTATCATTGCCTCGTCGACGTAGCTCTCGCCCTCGATGACGACGCCGTCCACGGGAATCCTCTCACCGGGCTTCACTATGAGGATGTCTCCGACCTTAACCTCGCTTATCGGAACTTCAACTTCCTTCCCGTCCCGTATAACGGTGGCCTTCTTTGCCTGGAGCCCCATGAGCTTCTTTATCGCCTCGCTCGTCCGCCCTTTGGCCCTCGCCTCAAGGTACCTTCCGAGGAGCAGAAAGCCCATCAGCATGACGCTTGCCTCGTAGAAGTTGAACTCCCGCGGAACCAGGCCAAAGGTTGCCAGGACGCTCGTCAGGTAGGCAGAGCCTATGCCGAGGGCGTACATGACCTCCATGTTGAGGGTTCCGTGTTTGAGTGAGGGGTAAGCCTTCTTGAAAATGCCCCTGCCGGCGTAGGCTATCGCCACGGTCGCAAGGAGGAAGTGAATGTATATCAGGTTCTCAACCTGGATTCCAAACCTCTTGAGCTGCATTGAGAGGAAGAGCGGTATGCCGATGCCCCAGGCAACGAGGAGGTTGCGCTTCATCTCCTCGAGGTGCCTCTCCCGCACCTCCTTCTCTATATCGCGCGTTTCCTCACCCTCAACGCCCAGAAACTCATATCCAACGCTCTCAATGGCCTTCTTAATGTCTTCAATCCCGACGGATGCAGGGTTGTAGGATATCCGGGCGGTCTCGGTCGCGAGGTTGACGTTAACATCGAGGACACCGGGCAGTTCGCCGATCGCCTTCTCAACTGTCTTGGCGCACATGGCGCACGTCATTCCGCCGACTTTAACCACTACGTCTTTGCTCTCCCGGATTACCTTGTAGCCCACATCTTCTATGGCCTTGATTACCTGGTTCAGGCCGACTTTTGACTCGTCGAAGTCAACGAAGACGGTCTCGCTGTTGAGGTTAGCCTTCGCCGTCTTAACCCCCTCCAGCTCGGAGAGGGCCATCTCTATTGTCTTAACGCACATTGCACAGGTCATGCCGCTGACCTTTAGAGTGATCTTCATTATCGCCACCGGTATTTACTTCTCGGCAGGACTTATGGGCATTATCTTTTACAATCTGGAAAACACAACCACAGAATTTTTATAGTTCGAAGGCCAAAAGAAGACGGTGGCAGAAATGAGACTTGACGAGCTCGATCTTAAGCTCATACACCTCCTGCTGGACAACGCAAGGCTCAGCATATCGGAGCTTGCCGAAAGGCTGGGCGTCAGCAGACCAACCATCAGAGCGAGGTTGGAAAAGCTCGAAAAGGAAGGCATCATTAGGGGATACACGATAAAGCTGAACCCGGAGCTTCTCAGGGCCCACAACATCGTTGCCCTTATCGTCAAGACAGAGAACCCCGAAAAAATGGACGAGCTTGAGGAAATAATCGAAATAAACCGCTTCACTAGCACGAAGTACCTCATAAAGGTCGCCGTGAACACCATGGAAGACCTCAAACGGGTGCTTGAGGAGACTGGCGTTGAGGTCATTGAAGTAATGCCGATCCTTGAGAGCAGGGAAAAGGGCCTCAAGCCCAAGATAAAGGTGCCCTTCAAGTGCGACTACTGCGGAAAGGAGATCGTCGGAGAGCCCATCGTTTACAAGTACCGCAACAGGGTCTACTTCTTCTGCTGTCCAACGTGCTTCAGGGAGTTCAAGAAGGCGAGGGAGAACATAGAGAAGTTCAAGATAAAGGAAGAAGCCGAAGGGGAAGAGGAAAGCTGAGGGCTCACTCGTCCTCTTCAATCCCCATAACCCTTTCGCAGTACTCGTGCATTCCTCTCCAGCCGTAGCCAGTGTGCTCTTCCATCCCCTCTCCCATTTCCTCATAAATCTCGGCAAAGTCGTCGCCGGCCATGTGCTCGGCCATTTCCTCGTACATATCTTCGTCCATCACGCCGTAGCCCATTGCTCCAGGGCCAGCTCCATAACCCATCATCCAGGGGCCAAAACCCCAGCGGCCTTCCCCCTCATTGGTCCGAACCAGTCGCCGTGGGCCATCCCGAACGGCACTGCTATGAGCGCTCCAATGAGGAGTCCGATAAACAGGGACTTCCACTCCATTTCGCATCACCTTCCAGTTTTTGTTCTCGTGCACACATTTGTTCGTCAGCATATAGTGCTTATTGTTAGCGACTTGAGAATTAACAGGTAGCCAACTTACCACAGTGCAAAATAAATCCAATTAGATGTTTGCACAATGGGCAAAAGGCAGCACTGGACAAAAATCAGGGAGTCAAGGGTCAAAAAGCCAACCTCAGCAGCCATCTCCGCCGATCTCAACCTCGTAGCCGTAGCGTTTTATTGCGTTGATGATCTCATCTAGAGTAACCTTTCCGGGATCGAACTCGACTACCGCCTTCTTTTTCTCAAGGCTGACCTCACCCTTCGCTCCAACGCTCTCTATGGCCTTGTTTATCCTCATGACGCAGTGCTTGCAGCTCATATTCGGTATTTTCAAAACCGCCTTCGTCATTAGCATCACCGTTCTAAAATATGCCCCAAAGCTTATTGTCCTTATCATTCCCAAATTGTAAACTTGGAAACGCTAGAGCTTCAAAAATTGAAAGAAAGTTCAAGTTATGTCTTCTCAAAGGGAGTCGATTATCTCTATCACCTTCTCCTCCATAGGCTTCATGAGCTTCACTACCTCATTCCCGGCGATTTTCCAGGCGACGCTCGGCAATGTGACGCCGAGGTAGTTCCCGTCCTCCTTCCTATAACCAAAGCCGGTACACGGAAGCAGTGCCCCGATGTTGGGGTCTATCCTCACCAGCTCCTCCACCAGCTCACTGTGGCATATGAAGAGAAGATGATAGTCCGCTATTATCCCATCCACAGTCTCGGTTATCGCAACCGGAATCCTCTCCCCTATAAGTAGAAAACCATCCTCCTCAAGCCTCTTCTTGAAGCGCTCCCACACGAAGTCCAGGTCTTCCTCAAATTTCCTCACGTGGTAAAACACCCTCACACCTCCAGGAACATTTTCCTATCGCCGGTTTCCACCATTATGCACCTACCGAAGCTGTACTCCGCCCCTGCGTTCTCCAGGAACTCCCGTATCTCCTCGCTCTCCGCCCCCGGCTGGAACCAGAGCCTCTTGAAGCCGGTCTCAACTGCTTCCTTAGCCACCTGGAGACCCACCTTTGGGGGCACGACAAAGACTATCACGTCAACGTCCTTGGGGAGCTCTTTGACGCTCCGGTAGCACTTCAGGCCCTCTATCTCGTCATATTTGGGGTTCACCGGGAGAACCTCGTACCCTTTACTAACGAGGTCTTTCAGGATTATGTTGCCGTACTTGGCCGGGTTCTTGCTGGCCCCGACGAGCGCTATCTTCCTGAACTCTTTGGGGTTCATCTTTCTCACCAAGCTTGAATCAAAATTCACCCTTTTTATACGTTGCTGGGCAAAAATGGGTAAAAGAAAGGGAAGCTGAATCAGCTCCTGTTCTTCACTTTAGAGCCCCGTGAGTTCAGAGGGAGCTCCTTGCCGTAGGCCCTCAGCACGAGATAGAAGGCAACTATCAGGTAGCCGAACTGGACTATTACCCTCCCCCACTCCATCTTCACGGAGTATCCGAACAGCACCGCGAAGATTGAGCCTATCGCGCCCTTGTGGTGGAACACGCTGTCCTCGGATATGCCAAGGTTGTAGGCGGGCTCTTCAATGAAGCCGAGGTGCATGCCCTCTTCCTCTGCCCACTCTATGAGCTCGTGGGTGCCGTAGCCCGCCAGCCCCGCCGCGACGAACACCAGCAGGATTGAGCTGTAGTAGAAGAACGTCCTGAGGTTTATGCGCATTCCAACGCCGTATATCATGTAGGCAAGCACGAGTGCCCCGGCCAATCCAGCCACGAGCCCGAGGAGAGTGCCCGCCAGGTCCTGCGTCATGAACGGCGTGAGAAAGAGGACGGTCTCAAGCCCCTCCCTGAAGACGACTATGAAGGTAAAGCCGATCAGGGCCAGGGGCGATATCGCCGTGCTAACCTTGCTCTCTATCTCCGCCCGGATGTTCTTGCCCTTGGTGGCCATCCAGTAAATCATGCTCGTGAGCACTATCACCGCGAGGTAGGAAGCTATCCCCTCAAAGAGCTCTTTTTCGGCCAGACCGCCGTAGAGCTTTAGAACTACCGCCCCAAGGACTACGCTCGCAAGCACGGACAGCCCAACTCCAGTCCACACGTCTTTAATTTGCTTCTCTCTGCCCGTGCGTTTGAGGTACGCAATTATTATCGCCACTATTATGGCCGCCTCAAGTGCCTCTCTAAACGTTATGAGGAAAGCTCCAACGTTCATGGGTTCACCCCCAATCTTTTAGGCCAACCTAATATTTGTAGGGCGGCTTATGAGTTTTACCGTTGCCAAATTGAAAACATTGTAAAATGGAAAGAAAACATAACATTACTCATCAACTGCATATGTCGAATTCAAACCAAAAAGGCTCCAAATAAGGATTTCATACCATGAATACCTTATCAAACTTTCCAGTTTGTGAAAAAAGAAAACCCAGACAAAGGTTGACAAAATTACTGCAGAAAAAATTTTACAAAATGGAAACCTTAATCATGTCTTTCCAACCAGATTCCCTCAGTTGTTTTGCTGACAGGTTATCACTGCAAAAAGTTAAAAAGAGCAAAGCTACTCACAACAGCCCTTCAGTGAGCTCTTTTATATTGCTCCTTGCCTTTGACCTTAACTTCTCAAGGTGATCACTTAGTGCTTCTCCAATTCCGTGCACAAACAAATTCAACGCTTCTTTTCTCGTCAATCCACGGACACGGAGATAAAAGAGCGCATCCTCGTCGAACTGGGCAACGCTCGAAGAGTGTGATGCATTCTCAATCTCCCCTGTGTCCACTTCAAGCATAGGCACACTGACACCAAGAGAACCCTTGTCCATGATGATAATGTGGGAGTTAACCTCGCTCGAAGAGCCTTTGGCACTTTCAAAAACTTTTGCAACTCCTCTGTGAACTGTCCAACCGTTCTCGTAAGAGAACCCTTGAACTCTCGTCTCACCCACCGTCTTTTCCCCGTACTGGAGGACGTTGGTGAGATAGTCAACAGCAGAGTTTATGCTTATTGGCATCCCCCTCAATACTAGTTCGCTTTTTGCTCCCTCAAGGGAGTAGTCCTCGCGGTGGTGGCTCATTTTGCCTCCACTAATAATGGTGAAAGCTTTAACTCTTGTCTCTTCTCCAAGGCTCGCTCTCAAGAGGTAATGCGACAGACCTTTGTGCTTCCCGACGGTGAGAAGTTCAAACTCGGCGTTCTTGGCCTTGATCTCGACAACAAAAGATTTTGTCCCTTCTTCACCCATGTCGTAGATTATTATCGGAGCTTTGACGTTCTCGGCTTCTATGCTGATGTGATGGCTTATGAATGCCCCCTCCGAAAGGTGGGAGACTATAACAAGCGGCTCAAGCAGATCCTCGGTGATCTTCAAACGGTAAGCCTTTTTGAGCGCGTAGAAGTGGAAGCCGAGTATCCTCGATTCTTCTGGTTGGGAAAGCCCTAGAGTCCCTTCGCTCAGCTCAACGCCCTTCGGGAGGTCAAACTTCGCTTCGCTTCCCGATATAAGCACATTGGCTTTAATTTCAACGCTTCCCGCATTCGCTTCAATCGGTAGCTTGAGTGGCGAGTTCTCCTCGAAGAGCTTCCAGTTTGTATAGCTCTTAATCGTCGGGCTGTCGCCGTACTTCTGGTATGTGAGCGTCTCAAGCGCCTCTCTCGTGATTGAATGAACGTGCTCTTTAGAAAGTCCGTTAGAGCGCATCAGCCAACACCTCCAACCTCGCTGAACTCAAGCTCTATGACCTTCTTGAGCACCTCGACGTACTCGAAGGGCAGGCCTTCGAGGATATCGCTTATGAAGCCGAGCACTATGAGGCTCTTGGCTTCCTCTTCCTTTATTCCTCTTGCGTTGAGGTAGAAGAGCTTGTCTTCGCTTAGTCTTCCAGTAGTTGCCTCGTGGATTATGCTCGCACTCGGTTCGTTGTTCTGGTTGTGCGGGTAAGTGTAGGCTTTGCTCTCCCCGTCGAGGATGAGCGAGTCACAGGAAACCGTCGCCGTGGAGTCCTCGGCCCCTTTGGCTATCCTGACGAGGCCGCGGTAGATGTTTATTCCACCATTGGCGCTTATGCTCTTGGAGACTATTTTCGAGCTGGTGTTCTTTCCGATGTGGATGCTTTTCGCTCCGGTGTCCTTGAGGAACGGCCCGTTGCTGAGCGAAACGACGTATTGAGCTGTCCTCGCGCCGTCGCCCTTCAAGACGCTCGACGGGTAAGTGTAAGTTATTTTGCTCCCTATGCTCCCCTCTATCCACTCGACGTAGGCGTTGTCCTCGATTATTGCACGCTTGTTGTTGAAGTTGATGACATTCCTGCTCCAGTTCTGTATCGTTGTGAACTTGACAGTGGCGTTTTTGTGGGCGTATATCTCGACCATGCCATCGTGGAAGGAGAAGCCCTTATACATCGGTGCGCTGCAGCCCTCGATGAAGTGGACGTAGCTCCCCTCGTCCGCCACAAGGAGGGTGTGCTCGAACTGGCCCTCAAGGGCGGAGCCTATTACGAAAAAGGCTTCAATTGGAAATGGCACCCTAACTCCCTTCGGGATATATACAAACGCCCCGCCGCTCCATAGGGCGTGGTGCAGAGCTGAGAACTTATGCTCTCCCGGCGGGAAAACTTTTCCAAAGTATTTCCTAACCAAGTCTGGGTATTTCTTTACGGCTTCTTCCATTGGGAGCATTACGATGCCCTTCTTCTCGAACTCCTCTTTAAGCTGGGAATAGACGCTCTCGCTGTCAAACACTGCCGTTAGTCCGGATAGGAACTTCTTCTCTATCTCTGGGATGTTGAGCCTCTCAAAGGTTCTTCTTATGTTCTCGGGCAAGTCATCCCAATCCTTCACTTCCTTCTGGAGTTCAGGCTTTGTATAAAGGATTAGGTTGTCTAAGTCGAGCTCCTCAATTCCAACGACCCACTTTGGCATTGGAAGCTTCTCGAAAAGCTCTAAAGCCCTCAATCTGTGCCTGAGCATCCACTCAGGTTCTTTCTTTATCCTTGAAAGCTCCTCCACTGTATCCCTGCTAATCTTTCCCTTCAGCTCTATCTCCTTTGGGTATGGAACGGCTGTGCCAAGTATCTCTTCAAGAGAACCCGCCTTCAAAATCTCTTCAAGCTTTGAATGTCTGCTCATACTGCCTCCACCGCCGCAAAGCCCTTTTCCTCTATCATCTTCACTAGCTCAATACCACCGGAAGCAACTATCTTGCCATCCTTTATGACGTGCACTTTGTTGGGCTTGAGGTGTTCCAATATCCTTCCATAGTGGGTTATTAAGAGAATTGAAGTGCCTTCTTCATGGAGTTTGTTTATAACGCCGGCTATCATCTTCAGAGAATCAACGTCAACTCCACTGTCTGGCTCGTCTAAAATAAGAAGTTTCGGCTTCACGAGGTATGCTTGAAGCATTTCAAGTTTTTTCCTTTCTCCACCCGAGAATCCAACGTTCAAGAACCTTGTAAGTATTGACTCATCCAATCCAAGTTCTTTAACGGCATTAAAGATAAGCTCATAAGCTGCTATCTCGTCTAAACCCTTGAGGTTTTTCAAAACTCTCTGGAGGAACTGGATAACTTTAACTCCCTCAACTTCCACAGGATGCTGAAAGCTTAGAAAAATTCCTTTCTTGACCCTTTCCTCTGGAGACATGTTAGTAATGTCTTCACCTTCAAAGATAATTCTTCCCTCCACTACTCGATACTTTGGATGACCTGCTATAGTCAAAGCCAGAGTAGATTTACCGCTTCCATTTGGTCCCATGACAACATGAAGCTCTCCATTATCAACGGTGAGAGTTATACCCTTTAGAATCTCCTTGTCTTCAACTTTAACTCTCAGGTTTTCCACTTTCAACATGACCATCACCGTCCATTATCGGTACATTTTTGTGTAAGGAAAATCGCTTTTAAAGGTTTTCTACACAAAAATGGGTAATCAAAGATACTCGACAGAGCATAAAAGCATTTTTGCAAGAAGAGAGTTTCAAAGCAGAAAGAAAGAAAAACGAAATCATTCTCCCTGTATTAAAAGAGACGGGAGCTGTGGTTGTCTCTGACCGAGCTCCTGGTCAAGCATAAAGAGAACCTGCGGGCTGTCTTTGGCAAATTTAAGCTTATCGAGCACCTTCTTGACACTGGCCTCTTCCTCGACTTGCTCGTTTATGAACTACTCAAGGAATGCCCTCGTTGGGTAGTCCTTCTCTTCCTCTGCCAGAGCAGCGAGCTCGTTTATGCACTTGCTTATAAACTTCTCGTGTTCATAAGCGGCTTCAAAAGCTTCCACCGGGCTCTCCCACTCCTTTGGTGGTTGTGGGATCTCAGTGAGTTCAACTCTGCCGTTGCGGTCATAGATGTAGTTGTAAAATCTCAAAGCATGGCCAACTTCTTCCTCGGCTTGGGCCTTCATCCAGTTAGCAAAGCCCTCAAGGTTCATGTCATCAAAATAGGCTGCCATTGCAAAATATAGGTATGCGGAATAAAGTTCCCTATTCAGCTGCTCATTTAAGGCTTTCAGCATTTTTTCACTTAACATCTTGATCACCAAATTAATTTGGTTTTCCAACTATTTAAGTATTTGTTTCAAATTATCCCTTCCTTTTTCAGCTCCGCTCTAATTTTTTCAAATTCTTCCAATTTGCCCTGAGTCACAACTCTCTCAGGCCTGAAGGGACAATCGCAGTAAGGGTACTCCAAAAAGGCATCGTAAGTTTTTATTTTCTTAGCTATAGCAACTATCTCTTCTTTATCAAAACCCAAGAGCGGTCTGTGTATTGGGAAATCCACGCTCATTGTCTCAAAATAGAGATTCGTCAGAGTTTGTGAAGCCACTTGGCCGAGGGAATCACCAGTTACTATCCCTAAAGCCCCTTTCTCCCTTGCTATCTCCGCAGCTCTTCTAAGCATAGCAACCTTACACACAACACAAGTCCATTCCCTTCTGTTAAGCTTGTTCAACGTAATCACGTAGGGCTTGAGAATTTCAAAATGATTCTCCACTATGAGCTCTATCGGCTCGGGGGAATAATCGCTGAGGATTTCCACGACCTTCTCAACCACTTTTCTTGCGTTTTTTCCTTGGTCAAAGTGAACCGCTATTACCTCGGCTCCCCTTTTCAACATTAAAAAAGCGGCAACCGGTGAATCTATGCCCCCGCTTAAGAGAGCAACAACCTTTCCTTGCGTGCCAACAGGCAAGCCCCCAACACCTTTAATTTTCTCAAAAAACACATAAGCTTTTCCGTTTATTATCTCTATGCCCACGACAAGTTCTGGATTTTCCAGATCAACTTTCCAGCCAAATTCTTTAACAATAAACGCGCCTATTTCTTTGTTGACTTCAACGGAAGTTTTAAGGAAGGTTTTATCTAGTCTTTGGGTTTCAACCTTAAAGCTCCTTGGATTGAACTTTTTAAGAGCCTCTTTGAGGTAATTAGGAACTTCTTCGTAATCCATAACCTTCGCCGGAGATACTGAAACCACGCCGGGCACTTTTGCTATTATCTGAGCCGCTTCATCGGGGGCATCAACGAGAATCCGCCCTCTTATTATCTTTACCCTTCCTGCTATGTCTTTTCTTTTCAGAATTTTCTCGATGTTCTCGGCTAGCTTTTTCTCAAATTCCCTTCTCTTTCCTCGTTTTATCGCTATCTCACCGTATCTTACTATTATCACGTCAACCACCCAAGTATCTTGCAAATAAGTTCTTTGCTTCTCTTTCCTCCTCGGCCCCTCTAACTACCATCCTCCCGCTTTTGAAGACCAATATCTCGTAATCCTCATCTTCAAACTGAATAAACTGGGAGGTTTTTAGATATTCAATGCCAAGCTTTTCGAGTCTCTCTGTGAATTCATCGAGGTTTATATTCATAGGCTCTGGGGGTGTTATCTGAATCGAGCCGTCGCAAAGCCTTTCTATTTTTATCCGCTTTTCTAAAAAGGCAAACTCTCGCCTTACACATGCAGGGCAGTCTTCCCTTCTGGGCACCTCGACCTTTTCAAAGTCCAAGGTTTTTGTGTCAAAGAATATGAGCTCGCTTTTGACTTCTTCACCCAAGAGAATCTTTGCCGCAAGGGCAACTGCTATTGAAGCTGCTAAGGGTGGAACGTAACTCATAATTCCCGCTACCGCACAGGTAGGCATTGGTCTCGAAGGTAACTTGGGCATAAAGCACCTAAAGCACGCTGTCTTGCCCGGAATTATCGGCATTATGTTTCCATATGTTGAAAGAACTCCAACGTAAATCCATGGCTTGTTGTTTTTCACAGCATAGTCATTTATGACCTGCCTAGTGTATATGTTGTCCGTTCCATCTATTATCAGACCAGCTTCATCAAGAAGATTAACCGTTGAGGGATTCAGATCCTCGAAATGACCTTCGACCCCAAATCTCTCCTTCAGAACCTCGACCTTTGGCTTTCCGACATCCTCCTTGGTATATATCGTCCTAGGTAGGTCGCTCTCGTCTACAAAATCCCTGTCCACAACGATTATCTTTCCTACTCCGAGCTTGTGGAGGAAGTAAACTTCCCAACTCCCAAGCGCGCCAGCACCAACGACCGCCACGGTACTCTCGCTCAGCTTTCTTTGTCCTTCAATGCCTATGATCGGGAAATGTCTCGAAAAATCCATCATACCCTTCACCGAAAAAAAAATACGAAAACAGGTTTATGAAGTTAATCATTTCAAAATTAAATCAAAATTAAATCAATGCTCGGAAGTCGGTTCAAAGAGTAGAGCCCGTTAATGTTTTCAGCTCTTCCACGAGCTCTTTTATTCCTTCATCAAGTCTTTTCCTGATTAAGACTTTCTTGAGAAGGGGCTTCTTTCCGAGAATTTTTTCCATCTGCTCAAGGCATTTTCCCGCCCTTCCCGCGAAAGTGCAGAAAAAGGCAGCGTTTTTAATCTTATCCTTATTTTGGAGTAGGTAAGTTCTTATAGCGGGGGTTACTCTTCCGTTCCAGACAGGAGTTCCAATAACCACCAAGTCGTACTTGGAAGGATCCTTCTCAAACTCTATTTCCGTTGTCTTACCCCTTGTTGCATCGTAGCCAGCTCTTAGAAAGCCCAAAATTCCCTTTCGGGGCTTTTTGTCTATTACCTCATCAACATCAGCGTTGAGAGCTTTAGCAATCTCTTGGGCGACTCTTTTTGTAGTTCCCCTCCTTGAATAAAATACAACAAGCGTTTTCATGAATATCCCTAGGCTAAAATCACCATCATGATTAATATGTGTTTCTGAGAAAGATTTTAAAGTCAAAGTTTCAATTGAAACCGTGCCCGCAAAGAGTGAAAAGGCATGCGATCTCATATCGGAACTCTACTGGGCCATGAGGAAGGCCTTTGAGGAGCGGCTCGAGGAGTTAGGAGTTACGTTCCTTGAGTTCAAAGCCCTAGTGCACCTGAAGAGTGCAAAGACCCAGAAAGACCTCCTAAAAGAGATGAACGTCTCCAAATCAACGGCCTCAAAAGTGCTCTCCTCCCTTGAGAGAAAGAGAATTGTAAAAAGGGAGCGCATGGGGAAGGCATACACCGTCGAGCTAACTGATAAGGGCTTTGAGGTACTTAAGGCCATTGAGAAAGCTGGAAAGGAGCTTGAGGAAAAGATGTTCTCCCAAATGACGGGCAAAGAAAAATCTGAGTTCCTGTTTCTCCTTAAAAAAGCGATAAACGGGCTGGAGGGAGGCAAATGAGCGAAAAGATGACAAAAGGCGTCCAGATTTTAAGGGGCGACCCGAAAAAGGCAATACTCAAGCTCTCAATCCCAATGATGGTAGGTATGTTTGTGCAGACAATATACAACCTTGCCGACGGGATATGGGTCTCCGGCCTCGGCCCAAACGCTTTAGCTGCCGTAGGCCTCTTCTTCCCAGTATTCACGGGGATTATAGCACTCGCCGCTGGTCTAGGTATAGGGGCAAGCTCCGCAATAGCAAGGAGAATAGGGGCCAGAGACAAAGAAGGAGCCGACAACGTCGCCGTACACGCTGTTATCCTCTCGCTCCTCTTGGGTGTGGTCATACCGCTCACCATGCTCCCCACAATAGATTCGCTCTTCAGGTCAATGGGCGCCAGAGGTGAAGCCGTTGAGCTGGCCATAGACTACGCGAGGGTGCTCCTCATAGGGGCATTCGTGGCCGTCTTCAACAACGTCGGAAACGGCATCCTAAGGGGAGAGGGGGATGCAAATAGGGCAATGCTCGCAATGGTGCTCGGCTCGGGCCTCAACATCCTCCTCGACCCAATATTCATCTACACTCTTGGCTTTGGAGTTGTTGGAGCCGCCTACGCGACCCTGCTTTCGATGGTGGTTACTGCCATCTTCATAGCATACTGGCTCTTTATCAAGGGAGACACCTATGTGGACGTAACGCTCGAGGACTTCTCGCCGAGTTGGGAAATCCTCAAGGACATACTGCGCGTCGGGCTTCCAGCGTCGCTCTCCCAGCTCTCCATGTCCATAGCTATGTTCTTCCTCAACCGCGTTGCGATAACTGCGGGTGGAGAAAACGGTGTCGCCGTCTTCACGAGCGCCTGGCGCGTCACGATGCTCGGAATAGTCCCGATACTGGGAATGGCCACTGCTACGACCGCCGTCACCGGGGCGGCTTACGGTGAGAGGAACATTGAGAAGCTCGAGACAGCTTATCTCTACGCCATAAAGCTTGCATTAATGATAGAGCTCGGAGTGGTCGCCTTCATAATCATATTCGCCTCGCAGGTGGCTTACTTATTCACGTACTCGGAGACCGCCCAGGCGATAAAGCCCGGGCTCATCTCCGCCCTTAAGACGCTTCCGATATTCCTCGTCCTTACGCCATTCGGCATGATGACTTCCGCAATGTTCCAAGGCATAGGAGAGGGAGAAAAATCATTAGTTTTGACGATCTTCAGAACCCTAATTATGCAGGTCGGCTTTGCCTACACATTTGTCCACTACACCGGGCTGGGCCTCAGGGGAGTATGGCTCGGCATCGTTATAGGCAACATGGTGGCAGCTATCACAGGCTTTACCTGGGGACGACTGAGGATAAGAGCGCTGAAGCGGGCTTTCCAAGAATCTGCTTAGCCCATTTCTTTTTTAAAGTCCCACAACAAAACGAGGCACATAAAACAGGCATTCCAGCAGTTTAAAAGGGAAGAAAAATTGACAAAACCAAAAATAAAACCCTTTTAGGACTTTTCTGGGGTCTGCTCGACAGATTCCACACATATTCCGTCAGGGCTGCAGGGTAGTGGTGGGGACATGCCATCGCTTATAATACCAAAAATCACTGGGACATCAACCGTAACACCCTTATCTTCGACATTTACACCCAAAACACTATACATTGAATAACAGTCTTTCGCCGGCAAGAGTTCAACATCGTATTCTGCGATCGAAATAGCACTTTCAAACGTATGAAATCCAAACGTTATGCCAATCGTGTTGGCGAGTTTTGCAAGTGTAGGGTTAACACTTGAGAGGTATCTGCCGGCAGCAGCCCCAATTGGAATCGTAAAACTGGATTTCGACGTAAAATCATCCCTCTGAACTTGTCTCAGGTATATGGCTTGGATATAAACCCCGGTATTTGATATCCAATCTCTTTCCCAGTTTGTATTTTCTGGAACCCTCCAAATATGGGGAGTTTTTGTAATCTGCGGAGGGTTACTGCCAGAGGACTCTTTAAAGTAAACGCCGCTTGAAGCGGATTCCTCTATGGTATACGATCCAGTGCTGTGTATCATAATCGGGTAAGTTTGGACAACCTCTATCTCGGTGTACTCTCCCATTAACTTATCATAAGCCGGAACCTCCGCATGGGTAACGATGTACTCCACCCTGATGTTAAGGTACCGCTCCCAGGGGTCTTCATGCACTGTGATTCCCGAAGTAGAATCGTAGCTTATCTGAAGCGACCATCCTTCGAAGTTTTCCCCTTTAGACACGCTGAGAACCGTGAAAGGGCCCACGTCAATTCCGACCGTCCAGTAACTGTAGGTACTCCTACTTAGAACGAGATCCCAGTCAAAGTCCACTTTTTCTGCAACGTTGTTCTCTATTTTCAGTCCAAAGACCGACACCCATTCGTCGAAGGTTTTAGTTTTGGCACTGCTTTCAAAGTAGAAGTCCCATGTGGAAATCAGGCAATACCTCCCTCCGAAGTCAATATACCCATTCGGGCAGGAGCCTGTGCTCTGGTCACTGTAATCCCCTTTCAAGTCTAGAGCTTCAGTGCCTTCAAGTTTGATACGACTTGAAGTTATGCTCTTCATGCCCAGTTTTCCGTCGTCGGTCACGTAAAGAATTAGGGGCGTTGGTGGGGCGTAGAGTGCCTGTTCGCCCGTTGAGAGGGCTTTGACCCACTCGTGCCTCGGAACCTTCACGAAGGTGGGAAGTATCCCGCTGGCTTTGCTCCTCTTCAGAACCTTGACGCTCCCGTTCGGTAGGGGGTAGTATATGACGTACTTCCCTGACCCTTCAATCCTGTACACATCGTAGCCCAGTATCTTTGTTATGCCTTTCTCATTCCCCGCAAGGTGGTTCATGACACCTACTATGAGTCCTCCAGTGATTAATACTGTTATTAACAACGCCATAACCCATTTCCTAGACAACTTAAGTCACCTTAGATGTAGTAAACATTTTTATCCTTAAAACTTGTTGTTGTTCAAGGAAAAGCTAGAATTGTGTTGTCAAAGTGGAGTCTCGCTATGCAAACTCAAAAATACTCAAGATCACCGGCAAAACATAAAATAAAAATGAAAACCCCAGATTAACCCTTCCTCCTTTTTATAACGTCTGAAAGAAGCTCACCATCAACACCGACATTCTCAAGCTCGTTCTCGTGGATTATCACGGTCACGTGTTGTATCTTGTAAACCTCCCTAACGACCTCGGTTATTCTCCTAACAAGCTCCCTTTTGGTTTCCGCATCAGCCTTCGGTCCTTCAACTATTACCGTCGGCATAGCAATCACCAAGGCTTATTTTTGTGCTAGATATTTAAAAATCCTCGCAGAGTAACATAAGAACCGTAACCTCTCCATTGTTAAGAGGCATAGTGATGTTAATGGACGCTAAAGTCTGCAAATTCTGCGCCGGTGAAAAGCTTGAAGAAGTCGTTAAAGCACTTGAGGGGGCTCATTTGCACCATGCCCAGTGTTGCTTTATGAAAAGGACGAAAGTGCATATATCGCTATAAATACAGCAGACGACGTTGTGGATGTAATTAAAGAACCTCTTGAAGACGTTAGAGCCGCTATAGACTCACCTTAGTTTCTTTTTCCATAATTTTAATAAGGTTAAAATGCAAAATTTAATGAGGTGATTTTTCATGCAAAGAGCTCTTGTAACTCTAACTCCATCCGAGAGCAAGCGCTTAATTGCCAAAGCGGTTGTGGCTATGGAAGAAGTTCAGCACGCACTCAAAAACGGATTCGTTTATATAGCAACAGGCACAACAGCCGCTTACATTGCTGAAGAAATCTTAGGAGAGAAAATCGAAAAGGAAAAGTGGACAGTTGGAACGGTAAGCAAAGGAAGGACATGTGTAACTGCAAAGAAGACGTGGCCAAAGCATCTCGTTCTTTACAAAGGGAAACCATACGAAGGAGACCCCTTAGAGGCTCTTAAGGAGATGGGACCAGAGGATGTTTTTATCAAGGGTGCAAATGCTATTGACATCAATTGGAACGTCGCCGTTTTTGCTGCGGCCCCCGACGGTGGAACAATCGGAAGGACTTTCGGCTGGACAATAACAAAGGGCGTCTTCACGATAACGCCCATAAGCTTGGAGAAGTTCGTGCCGACACCAGTCGAGGAGAGTGCCAAGCTTACAGGTATTCATTCCTTCGACTGGGGTACTGGTCTCTACGCGGCTCTCGTTCCAATTCCTCATGCTATCCCAATAACTGAAGTCGAGGCATACGGAATCCTTGCTAACGTAGATGCTATTCCAATAGCCGCTGGTGGTGCTGGCGGAGCAGAAGGCAGCGTAACACTAGTTTTGGAGGGCGAAGATGAAGACATGGAGAAGGCCAAAGAAATAACTAAAGCAGTTAAAGGAGAGCCTCCTTTAAAGCCATACACAGAGGACTGCTCCATATGTCCCTTCGCAAAGATCTGTGGAATTGGAACCGGGGCCTTTTGACTGTTTATTCTTTTCTTTTTTAACAACTGAAAGGGCTTAAAAACCCCTAAACAGTCTTGTAAAAATAAAACGGCAACTTTAGGTAACTTTCTCCAAACGTTTTCCAACTATAAAAGTGTCTTCCTTTTTTACTGCTCCTTCGGGTATCATGAGCGGAGCGTGAACCATTGCAAGTGCCATGTTCTCCTTAACTTCCATCGCCCTATGGGGGACAACTATGGTCGTTATTGGGTCTTCCTCGATGAGCAAACCAACCCCATGCGCGTAACCAGTGATATATGCATCAATAAGACCTTTCTCCCGATATATTTTTTCGAGTTCCCTCTCGACGGCAATAAACTTAATTCCGGGCTTTGTAAATTCTACAGCTTTTGTATAAGCTTCTTCCATGGCATTGAGTGCCAGCTTAGCTCTTTCATTTATATTGCCAACTGGGAAAGAACGGGACATGTTAGCATAGTAATGATCCCAATCAGCTCCAATGACCACTGTTACAACTTTTCCTTCCCTAATCTCTGCATCTCTGAAGGGCTCTGCATGGACCCTTGGAGTAGCAGAAACGTATACCTTGGGCTCTTCACTTCCATTAATCATAAGTTCCCTCACAATTTCCGCAGCAACTTCAAGCTCACTTTTTCCAGGGTTTATTTCCTCCTCTACCACTTTCATTCCTTTTTTCGCTATCTTTCCGGCCTTTCTTATCTTTTCGAGTTCCCATTCATCCTTTATCATCCTAAGCTCCATAGAAAGAGCCCTTACATCGACGATCTCAACTCCGGGGTTTAGCTTTTTAAAGAGCTCATAGAATAAAATATAAGCATCTCTCTCAATGCTGAATTCCATCCCAATAGTGTTGAACCCGTTTTTCTTTATCCAAACTGTTACATTAGCCATAAGTTCTTCCGTCTTTTGAAACTCTATTACGTTCTTAATCCAGCTTCTCTGTTTGAAAAGTTCACCTTCTCCCTTAGCAACTATGACAGTAGGTTCGCCTTCTGCAGGGATTAAAAGAGATGGCCTAAGCCACTTTGTTCCAGTGAAGTAAACAAATGTTGAGAGAGTTCTTATAACAGCACCATTGATGTTTTCTCTTTTTAAAAGCTCTTGAAATCGTTTTATCCGTTTTTTAAATATTTCTGCCTTTTCCATCATATGCATAACCTCTACTTATTATTGCCTTCGTAATCATATAAATACCTATCCCCCAGCCAGCAGGGCCAAACCGCCAGATAGTACAATGGGTGCTTAACATTGAGGAAGCCGGCAAGATTAGAGAAGATATGATTTTCGCATATATTCCTCTTAAGTTATCCACAAATTTGAAAAAGAAGAGAAGCAGGACTCAGTCAAGATCCTCTGCGAGCGGTGAGTCCTCTTCCAATTTTGTTCCCTTGCTCAGCATCTCCCTGAGGTCTTTCTCTGGGTCTCCAATGAGCTTTAAGTCAAACTGCTTTCTGAGGACTTCGAACACGTTGGAAGTCAGGAACTCCGGAGCCTTTGGTCCTATATAGATGCCTTTGATCCCAAGGTAGAGGAGCGAGTAGAGTATCGCCACCGCCTTCTGCTCCATCCAGCTGAGGACTATGCTCACCGGCAGGGAATTCACGTCCATTCCAAGCTCGTTCGCCAAGGCAACAGCGATTTCAATTATGGAGTAGACGTTGTTACACTGGCCGAAGTCAAGGAAGCGCGGGATTCCATCAATGGTGCCGTAGTCCCTAGCGTTGTAGCGGAACTTACCGCACGCGGCCGAGAGTATTATCGCGTCCTTCGGAATAAGCTCCGTCAGCCTTTCGTAGTAGCTCATTCCCTTGTGGGGCGTGTCACATCCGCCCACGACGAATATGTGCCTTATCTTGCCCTCCTGGATAAGCTCCAGCAGTTTGTCCTTCATTGCTAAGACGTTCGTGTGATGGAAGCCGGTTAGGAGCTTTCCGCCGTCGTAGGCCTGCATCTTCGGCGTCTCAAGGGCACGCTTTATGAGCGGCTCGAAGTTGTAGTCCTCGATGTGGGGGACCCCTTCAAGGCCCGCTATTCCGGTCGTGAATATTCTATCTTTGTAAGCCTTAGTGGGCTGTTGGACACAGTTACTTGTACCTAGAATAACTCCCGGGAACTCTGCAAACTCCTTCTTCTGGTAGAGCCACGAACCTCCCCAGTTGCCGTATAAGGCTTTGAACTTCTTCAGCTCCGGGTAAGCGTGGGCCGGGAACATCTCCGCGTGAGTGTAGACTTTGAGCTCATCCTCAAGGCCTATCTCCTCGATCTGCTTAAGGAGCTCGTATAGAGCCTTGTAACTGTGGCCGGTGACGAGTATGCCGTGGCCCTCGACGGTTCCGGTGGGCACTTCGACCGGTTCCGGCTTCCCAAAGGTCTCGACATAAGCCTTATCGAGGAGCTTCATGGCCTCAAGGTGAACCCTTCCGTTTTCGAGAATAAGCTCAATGAAGCGGTTCTTATCGAAGTTGACATTTGTTAGGGTTGAGTAAAGTGCCTCGGCTAGGAAGTGTCCTATTTTCGGGTCGTCGTAGCCTACCTCAAGGGCGTGGTAGTAGTAAGCTGCGGTTCCTTTTATGCCGTACAGCAGGGCCTCCTGAAGGGAGTTTAAATCCGGATCTTTTCCACATACTCCTTGAACTGTACATCCGCCCATTAAACTCATAGAGCATTGATTACATAACATCTTATATTCCTTTTCCTTTGGAAGTCTTATCGCCATTTTAAACACCTCCGTTTATGACACGTGTCATAATCCAATTTGTTATTGAAAGACTTTTCATAAAAGCTTTGCGGTTTATTAACCTAAAGAAGGAATATAACTTATGTCATTATAAGAAATTTGGAAAACTTGACAGAAAGGTTTATATATTCCACTTGTCATAAGATGTGACATGAAGACCAACGCTTTTGAAGTTGCCTCGCGCTACGTTTATCCGTCGCTTAGAAGAAGGTTAGTTGAGCTGCTCTACGAGAAAGGGCTTAAACAGACCAAGATAGCCGAGCTCCTCCACATAACGCAGTCTGCCGTTTCACGCTACCTCAACATGGACAGAGGGGCTTTAGTTGATATCTCCAAATTCCCGGACATTGACACTGAGCTCCGCTCGTTTGCCGATGAAATTATCAGAAAAAAGCCTGACGAGTACTGCATTCATAGGAGACTCATAGAGATTTCACTCAAAATGATTGGGAAGGGCTATATCTGCTCATTGCATGCGAAGATCGACCCCGAGGTTAATCCGTCAGAATGTGGAGTGTGTCTTGAGCTTTTTGGCGGATAATAGTAAACAAAGAAAAAAGAAAAAAGTCACTCAAGCATACCCTCTTTCTTTGCCACGATATAAGTACAGCACAGGTCTCCGGTAACGTTGTTCATTGTCTCGAACATGTCTATGAGTGGGTTGACTCCTAAGGCAAGAGCGACGATTATTGATATCTGGCTTGGCTCAAGGCCTAAAGTTCCAAGGACTATAAACAGTAACATTAAGCTTCCTCCGGGAACTCCTCCAGCGCCTATTGCGGACAGTACTGTAGTTATTATCACTATGGCCAAGGAGCCGATTGTAAGGTCAATGCCAAAGACATCCGCTGCAAAGACCGCCCACATTGGGAGATGTATACACACTCCGTTCATGTTTATCGTTGCACCCACTGGAAGGGAGAACTCTGCAAGCTCTCTCTTTACTCTAAATGACTCTATTGCCGTTTTGATTGTAACTGGAAGTGTGGCGGCACTACTCCTAGTGAAGAACGATGTTATCATGACTTCCTTGGCCCTCTTGAAGAAGTCTATTGGGTTCTCCTTGAGGAAAACGGAGATGAGTATTGAGTAAACAATGAATATCATTATGACAATTCCCGAAATGACACCCAGCACCGCCTTCAGATAGGGCCCGATGATTGAAGGTCCATAGAGACCGAAGTTGACAACTGCAAGTGAGAACACACCTATTGGGAAGTACTCCAGAATCCAAGATACTATTTTGAACATTACTGAATTCGCACCTGCGGCGAAGTCGAGTATTGATTGAATCTGCTTTCTTTCAGTTTCATTTTGGGTATGGTCAAGTAGAACCCTTGCCGCAAGACCAAAGAGGAGTGCAAAGACTATTATTGGGAGGAACTCTCCATTTGCCAGTGCCTCAAATGGGTTGGTAAACATCTTGAGAATCAAGTCAGTCAGACCCGCTGGTGGAGTTATGGAGGGGCCGCCTTCTCCCATAGAGCTTCCCAACTTCTCGACGTCAACTGCAACTCCCTGTCCAGGGTGTACAAACATGGCAATACTCACTCCAATCATAGCTGCTATGAATGAAGTAAACATGTACCATAGGATGACTTTTCCTCCAACTCTTCCCAGCTTCTTTGGTGAAAGTCCTGAAGAACCAACTATAAGGGAGAAGAACACTATTGGTATAACGACCATTTTGAGCATCCTTACGAGCACTGCACCAAAAGGTGAGATGTACGTTGCTATCCTTTCCCCGAGATTGCTGGCATTTGCCATATCGTAGTACCAAAGAGCCAATCCGAATGCAACACCCAACAAGAATGCAACCCCGACCCTATAGGGCAGGGGTATGCTAGTGTACTTTTTTACAATGCTCATGCGATTCACCCCCCACCACATTTAATCCTGAACTTTTTTACACTTAACTGTCATATGCTTGTGATATATAACCTTTTGTGCTAATTAAGTTCCATTGATACATCAGTGCGTTATAATATTCAATAAAGCATATTAGCAACCAGCGTAGTTGCAAAAAAATCTAAGATGTTCCTTAACAAGATTGATTACCCAAATTCGTCTATAATGCAAACTCAATTAGAAGTCCTGAATCTCACCAAACAAATGAAGTTCTTAAGGGAATTAAAAACTATCAAACTATCCCTGCTATTTGTCCTGTTATTGTTGAAAATTTCTTCATAAATTCATTTTTAAATTCTTTCACTTGAAGTTTTCTTAGAGGTGAGAGAATGGATGAACTGGAGATGATAAGGAGAAAGAAGATGCTCGAACTTATGAAGAAAGCGGGAATGATTGAAGTTAAACCCAAAAAACCGAAAGTCATAATCGAAGTCATTACTGCTCCCGGCTGTCCATACTGCCCAATAGCAGTCCAAATGGCAAAAGAGTTGGAGAAGAAATACGAGGGCGTCGTAGCGAAGGAGATAAGTGTTGCAACTCCAGAAGGACAGAAAAAGGCAATGGAGCACAATATTATGGGAACTCCAACGATTTTGATAAACAATCGTGTTGAATTCATAGGTGTACCAAACTTCGCTGAATTTGAAAGAAGGGTTAGGCAATATCTCTCCGCATAAACTTTAAAAATTACCCTCTTTAATTTCTCCCATGTTTCTGTATGAGAAAAATTTTGATCTTCAAAAAAAGAAAGCCTTAGAAAGTCTAAACGATGCCCTAAAAAAGGGATTAGTGGATAGTGACATAATATCCCTGTTAGACAAAATAAACTCCCTCGAAAACTATTTTACCACATCTTCATGCTCCGGAAGGATAAGCGTTATGCAAATGCCTGATTTGGGAGACAAGCTCAATGCAATATGGCTTGGCAAGTGGCATCGTGAAGTCTCTCTCGAAGAAGTACTTGAAGCCATTAAGAAGTATAAGGAAGGTCAGCTCTGGTTTCTCGTGAGAAGCCCTATCCTGCACGTTTCCGCCAGAACTCTGGAAGACGCTGTAAGATTCCTCAACTTGGCTATAGGTGTTGGTTTCAAGTACTCTAATATCAAAAGCGTGAGCCACAAGAAACTTCTTGTTGAGATACGTTCTACCGAGAGAATGGACGTCCCCTTGGGCAAAGATGGAGAATTGTGGGTAAGCACAGATTATCTTGAGAAGATAGTCAAAATGGCAAACCTTCAGCTTAGAAGAGCCAAGGAAAAGCTTAGAAGACTTGAGAATGAAATTGAAAAACTTAAGAAATAAGGGAAGAGACTTCAGAACTCAGTTTCTTCTTCTCCACCTGCTCCTTTTCCGCCTTCTTTCTCCTTCTCGAGCTTGCTCGCAGCAATGACGTCGTCGATTCTGAGTATCATTATTGCTGCTTCGCTTGCGCTCTTTATGGCTTGCTTCTTGACTCTCAATGGTTCGATGACGCCTCTCTCAACCATGTCGGCTGGTTCTCCTGCGAAGACATCTACACCGATTGTTGGACCTTTTTCTTTGTGGGCAGCAATGGCCTTGACGAGTGTCTCTACTGGATCAAGTCCTGCGTTCTCTGCAAGGGTTCTTGGGATAACCTTCAATGCGTCAGCAAAGGCTTCAATGGCAAGCTGTTCTTTTCCACCCACTTGCTTTGCGTATTCGTCGAGTCTGATTGTAAGCTCAATTTCGCTTGCTCCACCGCCAGCAACGATCTTTCCATCCTCAACGATGTCCTTGACGACTTTGATTGCATCTTCGAGGGCTCTCTCGACTTCGTCAACTACGTGCTCTGTTCCACCTCTGATGAGGATTGTCACTGCCTTTGGATTCTTGCAGCCTTCAACGAAGATCATGTTCTCGCCGGCAACCTTCCTCTCCTCAACGACCTCTGCATAACCAAGGTCCTCTGGTGTAAGGTCTCTAACGTTTGTGACGATCTTTGCACCTGTTGCTTTAGCAAGCTTCTCCATATCGCTCTTCTTAACCCTCCTCACTGCCAAGACTCCAGCCTTGGCAAGGTAGTGCTGTGCCAAGTCGTCAATACCCTTCTGGCAGAAGACAACGTTTGCACCTGTTGCAACGATCTTGTCAACCATTTCTTTGATCATCTTCTCTTCTTGCTCAAGGAATGCTTGTAGTTGGTCTGGGCTTGTGATTCTAATTTCAGCATCGGTCTCAGTCTCTTTGACCTCAAGTGCTTCATTGATGAGTGCAATCTTGGCATTTTCAACTTTCTTTGGCATTCCTGGGTGGACTCTTTCTTTATCGATGACAACACCCTTGATGAGCTGGGTGTCTCTTACGCTTCCACCCTCCTTCTTCTCAAGCTTGATGTTATCAATATCAACTTGATACTTACCGTCAACTTCTTCTGCAACAAGCTTTACTGCATCAACAGCAAGTTTTGCGAGGTATTCTCTCTCTTCTTCAGCTGCTTTTCCAGTTATGGCTGTTGTTGCAGCCTTCATGAGTATTTCTTCATCCATCGGACTAACGTCTTTTGCAATGCCTTCAAGTATCTCCTGAGCCTTTTCGGCTGCAAGAGTGTAACCCTTAACAATTATTGTTGGGTGGATGTTCTGATTGAGCAACTCCTCGGCTTTTCTTAGGAGTTCACCTGCGATAACAACTGCTGTTGTTGTACCATCTCCAGCTTCCTTGTCTTGGGTCTTTGCGACCTCGACCATCATCTTAGCCGCTGGGTGCTGAATGTCCATCTCATCAAGAATAGTGGCACCATCGTTGCTAATTACTATGTCTCCAAGGCTGTCAACAAGCATCTTGTCCATACCTTTTGGCCCAAGAGTCGTTCTAACTGTTTCCGCAACGATTCTTGCAGCAAGGATGTTCAATCTTTGGGCGTCCTTTCCAACATATCTCTGGGTTCCTTCAGGAAGAATCAATATTGGTTGGCCTGCAAGCTGGGCCATCTCCACCCACCCCCCACTTTTTTATTTATTATATGCGGGGAGTTTTTAGTTACAATACGTTTTCATTCCGATTATCCATTCCTTTGTGCTATTTATAAATTTTTCGGTCAATCTTTTTAAACTGCTTTTCAAACAAAACACGGTGGAAGGAGAATGGAAGAGTTTAAAAAAGCATTAGAAAGCAAGGATTGCCAGAAAGTCCTCGAGTACCTTGATGATTACCTAGAAATTATTGAAAGCGAAGAGGAGCTTAGAGAGATTCTCCAAAGACTCGAAGAACTTGCCCTAGAATGCGAAGAAGCTTATGAGCTGGCTCATGAAATTACTCATATCTACGCTCATTTGGATGAGCTGGAAAAGGGATTAGAGGTTTACAAGAGACTTGTGGAAAAGTATAGGGGTCAGGGAGAAAAATACTTGGACGCCCTCTATCATCTTGCAGATGCCTATGAGCATTTTGGAATGCCAGAAAAGGCAATAGAAACTTATGAAAACCTTTTGGGACTTGAAAGAAAACTTGAAAATAAAAAAGAAGAAGCACTCACACTGGCACACATTGCAATAAACTATGATGAGCTGGAAGAAGCAGAAAAAGCAATAGAACTCATGGAAAAGGCAAGTGCAATCTTTAAGGAGATAGGCGACGAAAGGAATTACCTTGTAAGCTTGCTTGACTTGGCCCACTTCTATTATGAGCTTGGCGATTACGAACGAGCAGAAGAGCTTCTATCAGAAATCCTAAAAACTCCCAGAGATGCAGAAATCGAAGCCAACGCTCGGATAGTCGAAGCTGAGATAAAGGCTGCACAAGAGGACTTCAAAAAAGCTTTTCACTCTCTTAAGCTAGCTCTCTTAAAATCCTTAGAAGTCGATGATGAAGAGATTTTCAGCATTGCATTTGAGGCTCTGTACAACTTCATAGCAGAGCTTTTCGAGGAGAAAATGTACAGAGAAATCTACGAGAATGTGGAAAGGTTAGCGGAGGCTTTTGAAGAAATAAACAAAGAATACGAGAAATTCTTCAAAGCTGTAGCTGAACTTGCAAAACTCAAAGAAGGCTTGGAAAACCAATACACAAAATTGTATGAGAGTATAACTGTAGAAGAACTCAAAGAGCTACTTGGCGAGCTTAAGAAGATTGGAACAAGCGTCTTAAACCTTAACCTTTGATCCCTTCATTCTCTTTTTTACAAAGAGGTTTTAAAAAGAGAATATAACGGAAAGCTAAAAATCAGAATCTGGAAACGGTTTCAACTTCAGCACTTTCAACGTTTTCCAATTGGGCAAATGCTTCTGCAACTTCGTCGAAAGAATATCCTTCAGCGTCTTTTCCAAGTACGTAAACTTTGAGTGCAACTAATCCGAATGCAATTGGTTCCCTGTCAATCTTTGAAATTCCGTATTTGCCTCCAAACTTTTCCTCAAGTGTCTTTCTGATTGCTGCTTCAAGTTCGTCAAGGTTCACTTCTGGGTCAGTTGGCATAACCTTAATAACTCCTACCAAATTGAAATCGCTCATCTTTTCCACCTCAAGGTCCTTCCCATCCGCACTTGGGGCACTTGTATGTTACCCCAAGGACACGGCAGCTTTCACATCTCCATATAACTTCTTCCCCACAATTTGGGCATATGAAGTGTGTAGCGTGCTCTCTTGGTGTTATCTCCTTTCCGCATGATGTACATACAGGTATGCTTTCTGCCATTCCAAACCACCTCCCTTAGAAATGAGGTTTTTGTTATCGTGACTCTTAACGCAATAAAGGGAGTCCATTTATAAAACTTTCGAGAGGGTCAGACCATGCGAGTCTCTTCATCTGTCTGTCGAAATCTCCCTCATCATCCCTGACAAAAGTAAAAGGAAGGGGCTTATAAATCTTCCTCAAACGATATGAGATTTACAAATTTCTGTTTGTATGCTAAAATCTCTTCTATTTGCTTTTTATCCACTTTATTAGACATGCTGATTTGCTTGTATAGCGCTTCTAACTCCATTAGGACTAGTTCTAGCCTCATTTCCACTTCTTTAGAGCCTCCATGGAGTTTCTTTATTTTGCTTAGAAGTTTGCCCCTCAGAAATGGTAACACTTCAAACGGCCGACCCATATAGGCCCAGTATATACCCTCTCTCAAGATTTCACCCAGAATGTTAATTTCAGAATAGTCCACTTTATTTTTCCTATCGATTGGTTTCCCACTCCCCCCTCATAGCTATCACCGCCTTTAAACTGGCCTTATTGTTGATTAAATTTTTGGTTGTTTATTTGCTAAAATGTCAAATCAATTTAAGAAAATACTCAAATTTTGTCAATTCGATGCTTAGTTTTATTGTCTTATTTGTCATCAATCCAAATAAAGGAGCGGGAAGAGAAAAGTTTATGGTGGCCAAACTTTGATAAAACGCTTTTTTCAGATTTCTACAGTTTTCTTCTAGACGCTTAACTAAAACCATAGGGTAAACTATCGTAGTATCTGTAGAAAAGTTTAGTCTATATCACAACAACGCCAAAGTGTCGGTTAAAGACTCTACTGGAGATAGGGCCAAATTATTTCCTTCTATCTCAAGGCTGGGTTTTACAGAAACGTAACTCTTAAATAGTTCTTTTGATGTATATTCTTATGCCATTATACACTAAGGCATGCAATATTGAAGAAAAAATGAAGGAGGCCGAAATAAATGAAGAAAACATGGGGAATGTTTGTTGCAATTTTGGTGTTGTTTAGTTTAATAGCAGTGCCAGTAGCTAAACCCGTTGCTGCAGCAGAGGACGATAAAGTCCTGAAGACCGTCATATACTCCTCAACTGGTGCCCTTTTCATGGGCGTCTGGAACCCGAGCTCCAGCGGTTACAGTGATACCTATTCAAGAAGAATTTCAGACCTAGTTTTTGACTATGGATTCCCCTACGGCGTTGAGGGTGTCCCCGTCCCCTACCACTGCCGCGTGGTCGAATACAAGAAGGATGTAACCGTCCCGAACGATGCAGTGATCTTCAACTCAACAACCGACACATGGGTTGCTGCCCACGCCGGTGAGACTGCAGCTACCTACGCTAAGATTGAGTGTGACAGGCCCTACTTCCACGACGGACACAAGCTCAGCGCTGCCGACGTCATGTACAGCTTTGCATGGGAATGGGAGTGGATTAACCAAGATGGGGACGATGACCCATACTACGATCCCAGCGAGGCCGACTGGGCCGGCGATTTCATGAACACAATCCTCGGTATAAAATTTGTTGAACAGACCGATGATAGAATGGTCTTTGAAATCTATCACAACTACTTCTTCCCAGCAAGCGAGATAATGACCGCCGCCTATGTTGTTCCATTCACTGGAACACCATGGCAGCTCTGGTATGCAATGAGCGAGCTCGTCGCACACAACGAGAAATACTCTTGGAGTGAGTCCACCGAGGAGATCGAGCAGCTTGACCAGATCAACCCAAACCATGCTCAGGCCATAAAGGAGAAGCTTCTTGAGCTCAAGAACACCAAGCCAATTCCGGAGTTCCTCAAGCCATACATAGATGATGAAAACGCCGCCAAGGCTACCTACGACTCCATAGCGAGCTTCATTGACAAGTACGGCCACGCAGTTATCGGTCAAGGCCCATATTATGTGGAGGAGTACCAACCAGAGAACCTCTATGTAAGACTCAAGAAGTTTGACAAGTGGACTATCCCAGCATTTGCAGAGGACAAGTACAAGGTCGAGCCGTACTTTGAGACCATCGAAGTTTATGGTCTCCAAAACCCAGATACTGCTATCCTTGAGGTCGCTAAGGGAACTTACGACATCCTCTGGTATCCGTTCCCAGCATATAAATTCACAGGCCTTAGCCAGGAGCAAAAGAATGCAATCGACCTCTACAAGAGTACTTCTGCCTTTGGTGACCTTGTCTTCAACCCAGTTCACGACCCAGACAACCCATACGTGATTACCGTTGGTGACAAGAAGTACTTCAACCCATTTGCAGTTAGGAAGGTTAGGTTCGGATTGCAGTACTTGATAAGCAGGGCTCACATCGCTCAGAACATCTTCCAAGGTAGTGCAGGTGCAATGTACACCCCATGGGTTTCCAGTGAGACCGGTTACGAATACGTCCAACCAGTTGTTGAAGCCTATGATCTTTCAGAACAACCAGACGAGGCATTCGCACTCAAGCTGATCGAGGAGGGAATGCAAGAGGCTGCCCAAGAACTTGCCAAGATGGGCTACAAACTCGAAAAGATTGATGGCAAGTGGTACTTCGAGGGCGAGCCAGTAAAGATCATAGGTCTTGGCCGTACCGAGGATGAAAGAAAAGATATCGCCCTGTACGTAGCAAATGAGATCCTTCCAAAAGCCGGATTCGAAGCAGAGGCCAATATCGTTGACAGAAGAACAGCAAGCGGTATGGTCTACACCAGCGACCCAAGCTCATACCAGTGGAACTTCTACACCGAGGGTTGGGTTTCCTCAAGCAACGTGAAGTTCTCAATAAGCAGAATTATCCAGTACTACTCAAGCATCTGGTACGCTCCAGGTCTTGTCGGCTGGAAGTGGACCCCAGAGAATACCAAGAGGGCCACACTTGAGGAAGTCCTCAAGTACCTCGGTGATGGTGACATTGCCGCAGGCCTCAGCAAGCTCGGACTCGATTACTACACCACCGTAGACAAGATCCAACCACTCCTTAACTGGACCGCTGATGACTTTGCTATCGTTATCTACTCAGGCGAGAACAAGGGCGTTAAAATGGACAGTGAGGACAAGTACTGGGACTTCAACAGGCTCGGTGCTGCAATTGGTATCTACGAGAGCTTCAGGGTCTTCCTCTACGAGAACTGGGAGTTCTATGCCGTGAACAAGAGGGTCAAGATCGAACTCGTTGACCCTGTTGCGGGCCTTGCCGCGTCCTGGTCACTCAGAAGCGCCAAGCCCGCTGTTGAGCCTACAACCACAACAACCACAACCACACAAACAACAACCACAACAACTTCCCAGACAACACAAACAACAACCACAACCACACAAACAACCGAGACTGAAACAACAACTGAGGAAGGAGGAATCTGCGGACCAGCAGCACTCGTAGGACTAGCACTAATTCCACTCCTACTAAGAAAGAGGAAGTGATCCTTTTCTTTCTTTTCTTCTATGCTTCTTTTTTGTTCTATGGTAATTTGAGTTCCTTAGTTTCTTGAAAAACATGATTTAACTCCACGTGTTTTTATTTTGCGAATCTGATGTCTATAAGTCCAGTTATGTACATTAGTTGTTCGCTTTTATCACGCTCGGCACATGCATAAAGTATTTAAATAAAGTTTTACACACAAGAAAAAGATGATGATCAAAAATAAACTTAGCAGTACAAAAAAAGCGAAGGAGGGAATTTGATGGGATTCGGAAAATATTTGGTCGTTAGGCTACTAAATGCCCTTGTGGTGCTGACTATAGTTACACTCGTAATGTCTGCCCTCTTCGTTAAAGTTGCTGAAAAAGACTTAGAAAACACAATAGTGCAACAGGTGAATGCCGAGTTCCAGAGTCTCCAACAACAAGGTAAAATTCCTGAAGATCCCGACGCATGGAGAGCACAGAGAATTGCGCACTATAAGGAGCAGTACCATCTGGACAAGCCTTATTGGTGGAGAGTTCAGTATTACTTTAAGAACACATTGACATTCAACTTCGGGAAAACTAAGAACCCAGTATTCGGTTCTGAGAAAGACGTCGTGGCAATTCTCAAAATGGCTATTCCCCGTACAATTCAGCTCTTTACTACCGCTCAAATAATAATTATAACTCTGGGTATCCTCCTTGGAGTAAAAGCAGCCCAGATGGTTGGTAGCCTCTTTGATAGAGCACTGTCCGTTATTGCGCTGGTAATGAGTAGTATCCCCATGTGGTGGTTTGGAATGATAATGTTGCTTATATTCTCATTCAAACTTGGATGGTTCCCCTCTAGGGCAATCCCCGACCCAAACCTTACTGGTTGGGCGCACATAGTTGATATCCTCAAACGTATGACTCTCCCAGTAGCCACAATAGTTATAGTCTCGTTTGGAGCGTGGGCATGGGTCATTAGAAACATTATGATTGGTACAATGCAAGAAGACTTTATCATGGCTGCAAGAGCTAAAGGTGTGCCAGAAAGAAAAGTGATATATGGGCACGCTCTTAGAGCTGCTGCCCCTCCAGTCGTAACTATGGTTATCATGAGCCTCCTTGCATCCCTTGGAGGTGCCATAATTACAGAGAGCGTCTTTACTTGGCCTGGAATGGGAAGAGTGTACTGGATTGCTATCGAGACCAACGAGACTAACCTTATCATGGGCCTAACGTTCGTAAACGTGCTTTTATACCTCGCAGGCGTTATTATTGCAGATCTGGCCTATGGATTCCTCGATCCAAGAGTTAAGGTTGGTGCATCTGAAAATATATGAGGTGAAGAACCATGCGCTGGGTTGATTTCAAAGAATCTCTTTCAGAATTCTGGAGCGACTTTAGAAGACAAAAGTCAGGTTTGTTAGGATTACTGCTACTATTCCTGTTCATATTTATCGCAGTTGCGGCTCCAATTATAACATCACCAGACATTCCCGAGAGGTGGCAGAGCTTCTGGCTAGACAACCCCAAAAACGTGCCTCCAACGTGGGTCAATGTTTTCTCAGGCCAAACAAAGGCTCCCCACTTGATAATCGAAGGGGAAAACCTCCAGAAGCTCATTACCAAAACTGACTCAGGCTATGTTATAGAGGTCGAGTACATTAACGAATACGATGTTCCACCCCAAGATATCGTCATAAAAGACTTGAGTGGTGAAACCACAGGAGGAAAACCCTCAATAACCGTCATAGTCAAGAGGCCAGATAACAAAGAAGTGACTTTAATAGAGAACTACAAGTTCTCAGGAAGTCTCGTCCTTCAGCTGGGTACTCATCCTCAAGTTAGGGACAACCTTCTCAAATGGATTAAGAGCGAGGGCATATACATTGATCCACTTCAGGAATTCCAATACAAGACACTTATGGACGCTACTAAAGTAATTTTTGGAAAATTAAATGAAAACATTCTAGAAAATCCAGAACCTCTAAAAGGCACGTACAAATTCACGATCCTCATAAAAGTCCCAGAAGGAAGCTCCGTCTCATTTGATAACGCTAAAGTTATATTCACAGGAAGAACTTACGGCTGGCTTGGAACAGATTTCAAGGGAAGAGACCTGCTCGCAGGAATTATCTGGGGTTCAAGAGTGTCCCTCGTCATAGGTATCTCAGTGGCAGTTGTCAGTGTTTTAGTCGGAATATTCTACGGTGTCACAAGTGCCTATCTCGGAGGATGGAGCGATGAGCTTATGATGAGATTTCAGGAGTTCATGGCGTCAATACCCAGCTTACCAATACTTATCCTTATGGGCGCGTACTTTGGAGGACATATAAAACTCTGGCAGATAGTCGTGCTGCTTGCAATCTTTGGATGGGTAGGTATAGCGAGAGTAGCAAGAAGTATGGCACTTCAGATCAAAGAGCAGACATACATTGAAGCGGCAAGGGTTCTAGGTGCTGGCACTGGTAGGATAATCTTCAAGCATATGGTGCCCCAGCTTCTCCCGTATGCGTTTGCTCAGATGGCACTTAGCGTCCCAGGTGCCGTGCTTTCAGAAGCTTCGTTGAGCTATCTAGGTCTTGGTGACCCCACTGCCGTTACATGGGGACAAATACTCCACGACGCCCAAGTTGCAGGTGCTGCAGTAAACGGATACTGGTGGTGGGTCATCCCACCAGGACTTGCAATAGCCCTTGTTGGGTTAACGTTCGTGCTTATAGGTACTGCCCTCGACAGAGTACTCAACCCAAGATTAAGGAGACTGTGAGGTGAATGGAATGGCTGGGAATGTGCTTGAGGTTCGCAATCTTAAGATGTATTACTTCACCAATAGGGGTGTTGTGAGGGCTGTTGATGACATAAGCTTCGATTTAAAAAAGGGAGAAGTCCTAGGACTTGCCGGTGAGTCAACAATTTCAAAAGTTAGGAAGTATTTATCATCCCTCTGAGTTACACTTAAGTTTCTTACTTCATAATCAGGCACTTTTGGGGTGTAAAACCATTCCTTGAAGAACCAGTCTAAGTCCTGCCCACTAACTTTCTCGAAGACATCCTGCATATCAGTTAAGTTACACTCTCTACCATGACACTCTCTCAACAATTCCCTTAGTCCTTCAAAGAAAGTCTCATCCCCAAGAACAAACTGAAGAGAGCGGAAGACAAAAGCACCTTTATAGTATACAATTCCCGCTCTAGCTTGGGGATTGAAAATCCCCTCCTTGTAACTCTCTGCAAGAGTTTTCGAGTAATTAATATACTGTAATGCACTTCCCTCGAATCCATCAAGGTTTCTGCTACCCTTTACTCTCATGTAGAGATTCATAAACGTAGCTAGGCTTTCATTAATTCTCCCAAAGTCAGCATAGCCACCAAACCACAAATGGGCAAGTTCATGGGCAGTTGTTGATGAAATGTCCTTATTGTCCAGGAATCCGTAGCGTCCGTGAAGCCCGATGATTGCAATCCCTTTTCCGAAATATTCAAACTCTTCTCCAAAGATAACATCTGGGTTAAAAAATACATTGACTTCTTGATAGGGAGACGTGCTTAAGTATTTTACAAACTGCCAGAATATTTGTGTCGTGGCATTTGTAAGTCCTTGGAAGTCCAAGTAACTTTTCTCTGGGGTATAAAATACTAATATGGCGTTTCTGATGGTACTTTTAGTTTTTTGGAAAAAGTTTTGGTCGAAAATGTAAATGAATCGATAGTTGGTGGGGTTGGGTTTAATGTTTTTGAATGTTACCACTAATTTTTTGTCTTTGTGTTCTATTCTGGGCAAATAATAATCAGAGAGTACGGTATATGTTGAAGGAAGGATAAGAGTGAGATTATATGTCTCCGGAATTGGATTATGGAGAGAATTTGAGTTAATAAGAACTCCTGCAGGCGATACTGGAAGAGGCCATTCAGTTGAAAAAACTATTATGGAAGGATAGTTCTCAGGATAATAAATTGGGGAAAATTTTACAAAATCACCAAGTATGTATTGGTGAAAGGAAGAATTCACTATTGTCTCATACTCCAGTGTTCCATGTAGTGGAATATCCTTTGGATACGTTACATTCAAAAGTATTACTTGAGTGTAACGCAGAGGTAACGAATATCGGGAGAGTTTTGAGGTATTGATTTGTTTTCCTCCAAGGGTCAGACTTAATTTACCAAAACTCGGAGACTTTATGTAGAGTATAGTGCTGTTTCCTGTTCTATTCGTGATTACGAAATCCCAGTTTGCCTTTAGTTGGTGATTGAGGATAGTTACAGTTATGTTTGCAACAACAGAATAATTTGTCGAAACGGGTGGGAAGCCCGCGTATATGGTTTCTTCTACTTTTGCAGGGTATACAATGTAGGGCTCTGGTTTCTCTTGTAATGAAGAAATTGAGTTATTATCTCGTAGAGTATATCCTAAAGAAAGCACAAGAAGAGAGATTAGAACTAAAGCAGAGACTTCCCACTTCATGATCTAACACCTGCTGTGCAGTCGTTTTCATTCATTTTAATGTTTCTATCTTCTTGTTGGAAGTGTGAAGTCCCACATCCCTTCATTTTTATCTGGTATCCGGCCCAAATTTTTTATAAGACTTTCCTTGCTGAATATGTTGGGATATCTTCTCATTAAATAAAACTTTAATCCCTCTTTCCAAACGTATTTATTTATATCACATCCCGGGCCATTAGGGTGTCCATTTTTTCGAATTGATTCCATTGGGCAACCTCCCATACAAACTGGCAAAAGCTTGCATTTTCTGCATTCTTCATATTCTGTAGGATCCCTGGATTTTACATCATAATAAAAAGGATATATTTTTAGACTTCCGTCTTCTTGTATTTCTCCAATTTGGTACTCCTCAATTCCAACCATCTCCCAGCATGGATATACCTTTAATTCAAACTTAGCTGCATGATTCATGCTCATGTCTTCTTAAAATAATATTTATTTAAGAACTTCTGGATATTCAAATAGTCGGAAAAACTTCTCTTCTAATATTTTCATGCTATAACAATCCGAATTAGCCAAATCACCCGTTTTTAGAAATGCATTATAACTACAACCACCACCACAAATTAATGCAAGTTCACAGTTTTTGCACTTTTCTATATTAAAGATATTTCTTCTTCTATATAACTGGAATCTGTCATTCAGCTTAAACGTTGGATAATATTTACCAATGCTAAGCTCTTTCATTCTCAAAGCACTCATACAAGTGTACAGATCCCCGTAGGGGTCATAAAATATTTGCCTGTAATGAGCAGGACAATTATAAAACTGTGGAATCCAGATTCCTTCATAGAACTTGACAAAGAGCCCATTAAACATTCCAAAAACTTTGGTTATCAACTCACTCCTAAATAAATTTAAGATTTCATCAAAGGATAAATTGGGGTTGAAATAGCAGGGTCCAAATTTATTCCTAACCGGAGCCAAGTAAAATCGAACATTTTCTTTATTTGTCCAGCCCTTCTCAATATAAAATCTTGCAAGTTCTTCTAGATATTTGATATTTTCTTTACTAACGTTAGTTCTCAAATCAACCTTAAACCCCATTTCGATAACTTTCTCAATGTTTGAGATTGTTTTTTCAAATGCCCCATTATAGCGGTATGAATCATGAACTTCTTTTGGCCCATCGATTGTTGTTTGTATCAGAGCTATTGAATCCTTATACGAGTCCAGGAGTTCCAGATAAGAGTCCAAGTCAATGGCATTTGTCATAATTATGAAGTTATACCCATATGATGAGCCGATCTCAAGGATGTACTCAATTATCTCATAGAGTCTCTTTTGAAGAGGCTCTCCACCATAAAGCTGGATATTTCGAATTTTGCTTTTTCTATTGTCAACTTCTCCATTATCAAACTTTAAGATGGCCTCAAAAATTTTATCCACTTGCTCCGTTGTTAAATCTTTCTTTCTCTTTATGTTTTTCTGATAACAATAGGAACAATTAAGGTTGCATGTGTATGTCACGACAATAATGTGATAGTTGTTTGAGTAAATATTATCCCAGAGCCACTTAAAATATTTCTCGAGTTCTTCATCATCGGGTTTATCGATTATAAAGCCAGACCTCTTTAAAATGGACAAAATGTTACTGTCTAACTCGGGATTCTCCTTTTCAAGCTCACCTAATGCCTCATTATCAACTTTTATCATTGACCCATTTTTGGTGTTTATCAACAGATACTCACCATTGCTGAGATTTATTTTGACAACAAAACGACTAATCATTCTGATCCCTCCTTAAAGAGAGCCAAAGCTTTATGTATTCAAACAAATACTTAGTCTCTTCGCAATAGGGCTTATACAAGGTTCCATGAGTTCTATATGCCTCCATGGGGCATCCTCCTGAGCACAAAAGAGATAGTTTGCAGTTAAAGCATTCTTTTATCTTGCTTGCTGTTCTATTCTTCCAAAGATAATAGTTTACGTTTAATTTAAACTCTGGATAATAAGTGCCAACGCTGAATCTTTTATCTCCCAGAACATAATCACAAGAGTAAATATCGCCCCTAGGATCGAATATCAAAACACTGGGACTAGCTCCTCCGCAGTATCTTAGTCTTGCGGGAATTGGGGTTCCTAATGAGAGAGCATTGAGAAGATTCGCATAAAATACATCAAACTCATAAATCAAGACATCTTTCAGTCTGTGCTCTTTTATTATTTTAAACATTCTCTCAAAGTACTCTTTTGGACTTAAAGCAAGTGGATATCTAACCCCAGAGCGTTCATTAACCCTCTTTAATAAAATTGGGGCGTCTATCTCATTTTCTTTAAGTTCATTAACGAGTTGTGGGATGTAATTGATATTTTGACTATCAACATTTACGAAAATCGTTACCTTAATCCCCCTATCTTGAGCTTCTTTGATTCCATCTAAAATCTTATCATATGTCTCCCTATCTTTCCTGTGAATTCTCCTTTTGTCGTGAATTTCTTTCGGACCATCCAACGTTACTTTTACAATTTTTACATTGTTCTTCTTCAGCATATCCAAGAATTCAGTTAACTCATAACCATTGGTTATGACATCAAAAGTGAATCCTCTTCTCTTTCCTTCTCTTAGAAAATATTCTAAAATTTCAGCATTTTCATACATTAAAGGTTCTCCACCTGTAATTCCAATGTTATTTTTTATCTTATCTCTGTCATTTGTAGAGATTTCATAAAACTTATCAATCATGTCCCTACTGATCGTGCTCTCTTTGTTTATACCTCTTTCATAACAGTAGGTACAAGCAAAATTGCAATTGTACGTTATTGCAATACTATATTTACCCCTTATTTGAGGTTCATTTTGCTCTAAAAAACTATAAAATAATGCAATTTCTTCTTCAGGCTTTAAGTTTGTAATAAATCCCTCTTTTGTAAGGATCTCTACTACTTCCCTCGGAGCATTGTTTAAATTCCTAATTGTTCTAACAACTTCTTTGTCAACTATTAAAGGTCGAGAGTTAGGTTTTAAAAGAAGATATTCGTGGTCATTCAGTTTGGTAATATTCACAAAAAAGGAGAGATTCATATATCACCACCCGTTTTGGGTGTAGAACCCCAATTCCGTGTGATTTCTTCCAAAGATTTTGTAACTAGCCGTAAAATCCTGGTTCTTGGAAATGCTCCTTGTTCCGTATCTTGTTAATCCTGCAAGCACTATAATAAAGTTCTTTTCATTCCAGGGGTTCCTAATAGTCTGCAGTACTCCCATGGATCCATCACAGGGAATCGTGCTGTCCAAAGAAAGCTCTATGAGGCTTTCATTCGTGATTAAGAAAGCGTGAAAGTCTTTAACAGCGCTCGGATTCCGTTTTAGACTCAAACCGTTCTCATCCTGAACGAAAGTTATTGGGAGCCTATCATTAAGTTCCCTGGTGATTTTATTGGCCACGGGGCCTCCAATGAGAATTAAGTTTTCCTTCAAATCATCGTCTGTCAAATCTACATCCGCTTTAACTATTATTTCCGGACTGCTCCCATAGAACCAAATAAAAGATCTTTCAAGGCCTCTCTTGTACTCCTCTGCAGTCTCTCTATCGTATTCCGTTCCGCTCTTATCTGGGTTTTGAGTGCCGTAGACAATGATGACCTTTCCCATGTATTTTATCCTGTCCACTGCCCAAAGTCCTGTGATTGGAGTTCTCATTTTGAAGTATTCGCTGATGTTCTCCGGAGTTGCCCATTTTTCCATGTGTTCAGCCATAATTGGGGCGTAGTCAAACAGAGTTTCATTCTCCTTCCTTGTTTTCTCGAAGTGTTCATACTCCCTGAGAAAATCTTGGATGAGATACAAATCCGTAGACAGTTGAAGGCTTCTGAATTTAACAAAATCCTCTGGAACACCGCTTTTTAGAGCAAAGTACTCTGCGAGGCTTTCTGTTAAGATTTCATTAAGATACCTGCTGAATGACCCAAAATGCCCGTAATCGTATGAAGTGGTCACGGGCATCTGGCTTCTGACTTCGTCTAGGTAATAGGTTTTGTTTTTGAAAAACTCGAAATTTTCCCCAAGAAAGTCACCAACGAGTGGGTGTGTAAACTCGTGAAATATTGTGACAACCTGCTGGAACATTTGTGCCTTGTATTTACTCGGAAGAGCATATCCAATACAGTATGCTCTCTCTTCTCGGAATATTGCATGTGGGTGGATTCTAACTGAATAAGACAGCTCAACACGGTACTCTTGATAAGTAAACCCGAAAAACTTCCTGTGTAGTTCTGGAACATTTTCCAGGTATGGCACTATGCTTGAGGTGTATTTGAGATAATCCTCTCTGTGAGCCTTGTAGAATTCCATAAAATTGCTCTCGCTAGCGAATTCTGCTAAGGGCTTTAAATCTCCAAGGTTTGTTTCGTTGGGGAGGTAATCAAGCAGTGCCAGTCTGCCACCCAAATCCATCATCGCGCTGTCTCGGGAATAATACGGAAGGGACTCGTCCAGAACTTCTCTAATGTATTTAACTGCCTCATGCTCTTTGTAGGGAGCGAAGTAAGTTAGAACGTCCTGAACGTAATCGCGAGGGGCAATTATGAACGGGTCGCTCCCGTTAAACGCTAGAATATAAACCACCGAAAAAAGCTCTAAGTCTGGATTGATCTCTACTATCACCTGGGGTTCTCGGGCTTGAGTTGCCTCCAATGGGAGTGAAGAGAAAAATATTAGTGTGATAAGAAATACTCCGACTTTTTTCATTTGCTTCCCTCCTTTAAAGTTTTCTGTTTCAAAAACTCCTTAAACTTAAAGAATAATTGGCTTATCTCATTTTCCATGAGATCCTTATTTATGCAGTTCTTTATATCTTTGAGACAACTACAATCATTCCTGTTTTTAATCTCATCTAATTCCTCTCTTGTTAAATCCTTAAGTGGACATCCGCCAGCACATACTAATAGCAGGGGACATTTTTGGCATTCTTCTTTTAAGTTGTATATATTCCTGTTCTGGAGTTCTTTGATAATATTTAAGTATATCTCAAATTTTGGATAATATTTACCAATCGGAAACATTCTATTCTCTGCCATTATATAGCAGGGGTATATCATTCCATTTGGATCAAGAATAGCACTTCTTCCTGATAATCCTCCACATCGAATTGTTAGTAATTTTGGTAGTTTACCATGGAGAATGACATCCCTAGCGATATCAAAACCAAGTTCGTAATCCCCGATGTCTATATATTGTAGAAGCTCAATATTGTTCATAAAATACTGTATTAGTCTTTTGGCAACACGCTCTTTTTCCTTTTTATTGTTATGAGAAATATTCCCTCCATTGACTATAATCTGAAACACTATCTTAATTTTTCCTAGAAATTCTAATTCAGATAATATTTTAACTAACGAATCTATATGTTCTATATTTTTTTCGTCAAATTGTGTTGTTAATATAAGCTTGTCATGTAAACCTTCCCTAATAAGGATCTTTATGTTTTTAACAATAGTATCAAAAGTATGGGCACCTGACTTATGAACTCTTCTCTTATTGTGGACATCAGGAGGACCTGCCAAAGTGACATATATGCTACCTATAGAATCCTCATATCTCTTAAGTAGTCTAACATAGTGGTCCAATGTAAAGCCGTTCGTTGCTATGGAGATTATCCAATTTCTATCCTTTCCATATTCAAATATCTGCTCCACGAAAGCATAATTTTCCAACAAAAGGGGTTCTCCTCCAGTTAATGCAACTCTCACGTTATCACTGGAAGAATACGAATCAATAAACTCAAGAGCTTTTTGCAATTTACGCTTAGTCATACGATCCTTTAGAAAATACCAGTTTCGTCTCAATATACAGTAGTCACACTTGAAGTTACATGACCAGTTTAAGATAATACAAAAATCGGCAAATTTACCAATTTTTTCAAACTTAAGTTTAGGAAATAGTTCCCTAATTTCATTTTTGTTTAGTATAACTTTCAATTCTTTTAAAGTATCTAATAAATCAGGAGATACGCTATTTAAAGTCGTCATGTCAAGATTTGAAATTAAGTCACATACTTCTCTATCACAATAAAATGCAATCCTGTTCAGTAAATTTATGATAAGATACTCTGAATCATTTTTCTTAAATTTTAACAAATAAGGGTTTATAAGATCCATCATTCATCCCCCAAAAGCTTAAAAAATAAAAGTATGCATTACTTTATCACTATTTTTAGCAACCAGGTTGCAAATCACCAGCACATCCTGGGTATCCCCAAGCTGGCTTGGGGATCACTGAAAAACCTGGAGGGACATATCCACCGCCACCACCACAACCTGTCATACATATCTCCATCTCCCAGTCTTCTGGCTCAACGATTTTCCCATTTTCTACTTTTAATATCTCAATCTTCATCTACAACACCCCCCAAGTTTTTGCATTTATATTTTTTGCTGAAACAATAAATAAGTTTTACTGCAACTGATTTATAAACTCTTGATAACGCATTTATAAATAAAGTGAAACCATCTATGAGGAAAAAAAAGCAATGTTTATAAGTAATTTCACTGACTTTTAATAGTGAGTGATGGGCAGTGGTGGGCATTAGTGCAATAACCAAAAACGCTAGAGTCATCAAGGCGTTCATATTCATCCAGAAGGAAGTATTCTTTTCAAGGCGCTTTGACTTGCTCCTTCAATTCATAAGTTTAGGCTTAAACATCCTCTTCATTGGGATTTTTGCAAAGCTTATCACAATTAATGCAAACATTTCTCAGTATGGCACTCCAAACTACCTCGATTATCTTTTAATTGGCTCAATAATCCACAATCTCGTTTTTCTGCCAAGGGGGAGCATTTCTTCATTCGTTTTGGGGAGGGTATTTCCGGTGTTGTACAATTCACCCGCATCATTAACAGCAATCTTCATCGGGATTAACGCCTGGCGAATTCTATGGAATTTGGGATTAACCTTAGCAATAACAGTTATCTACATCCTCTTCTTCGGATTAACAATTCACCTTAACCTCGGCGTTGCAATCGTTATCTTAAGCGGCGTCCTGCTAATTTTCGCCCTCGACCTGTTCTCAGCAGGCTTTAGAATTGCTACTAAAGCAACGCAAGACCCATTAAACTGGTTCTTTAACATTACAGCCCAACTTGTAAGCGGTTTATACTTTCCCCCAGAAGCGTTGCCAAAATGGCTTCAACCGTTATCAAAAATCCATCCGGAAACGTATATTCTCCAAATGGGCAGGCTTACAATGGGTGGGGGATATTCTTTAGGACAAATCCTGCCCAGCTTGGTTAACATGCTGGTCATCACCGGGGTGATGTTACTCTTAGGGTACTTTACTTTTAGGTGGGGCTTCAACAAGGCGAGACAGTTGGGAACTTTAGGCCATATGTGAGGTGTGATGAGATGAGAGCCCACATCTTAAAAGCAACTTGTGAGAACGGAAAACTGATACTGTTCCTGAGAGTAGAAGTTGATCTTGGGTATGCGTACAAGATGAAATTAAGCGGATTAGAAAAGGATGTCTTGGAGCTTATACTCCAGAATGGGAGTGTTACTCAAAAGGAGCTCAGCAAGAGGTTTGGAAAAGTCAAAGCCTGCAGGATTATTCAAGAGCTGGAAAAGAAAGGTTTGATAGAACGAAGGAAGAAAGGAAGAACTTATGTCATCCGGGTGATTTAAATGATCGAGTCAGTTAACCTGACTAAGTTCTATCCCCCACCAATAAAATCGCTCTTTGACCTGAAGAGTTTGAGAGATTTTCTTGGAAAACCTAGAGAGAAAATTCCTGCCTTGATTGATTTGAATTTCAAGGTTAGGGAGGGCGAGATTTTTGGTCTTCTCGGTCCTAACGGTGCTGGGAAGACAACCTTCTGCAAAATTGCCAATGCCTTAGTAATCCCAACTCGGGGAAATCTTTACATCAATGGCCATGATTCAGTGAGGGAGCATGATAAAATCAAGGGCAGAATATTCACGATTTTTGGTGGGGAGAGGGACTTGTTTGGCCTTTTTCAATGGCGTGTGAGCGTGGAAAAGAACTTAAAGTTTATTGCAGAACTCTGGGGGATTCCTAAAGCTGAAGCTGAAAAGAGAATCAACTACGCTCTGGAGCTTTTAAATCTTAAGGAGAAGAGAAACGAATGGTACCAAAAGCTTTCTGCAGGTATGAGGCAAAAAGTCTATCTTGCACTTCCCTTAATAATTCAACCTGAAGTTTTAATTTTAGATGAGCCAACAGTTTACTTGGATGTTTTTACAAAAAGAGAAGTCTGGAGTGCCATTTTAGAGCTCTCCAAAGAGTTCGGGACAACGATAATACTCACTACTCACAATTTAAATGAGGCGGAAGCGTTGTGCGATAGAGTTCTAATTTTCAACAAGAAGAAAATTGCCGAGGGTAAGCCGAGAGAATTAATCGAAAAGTTCCAGGCCTTAAAAATGGAGAGGAAGCTGTTGGTCAAACTCAGGGGTAAAGTTGAAACTAGTGACTTTAACGGAATAGCAGAGAAGATTAAAGTTTATTCTCAAAACGGTTTCACTTATTTGGAAATTTACACTAAACAAGATCGCCTAAAAGATATCCTTGCAATCCTGACAAATTATGAAGTAGTTGACCTTCAAAACGAAACAATAACCCTCGAAGACGTGTTCAAGAAGCTTTTAGGTGATGAAAATGTTAAAAGAGTTAAAAGTAATTAAGGCATTGATCGTTCTTTTCCTGTTAGTTGTTGGTTGTGAGCATTCAAGCTAACAATAAGCTCAGAGCCAATGACAATCACCACAAATTATTCAGAAATGCTAAACTTAACCAACAACAAATCAAAAAGGGCGTTGATTTAGAAGAAAAATATTAAACAAAGAGAGAGAAAAATAGAAAGAAGAAATTTTAAACTTTATTCTTAAAAACAAGGAAATCATCCAGAAGGAACTCAGGGAAATCTTTGGTCATGTTAGAATTTGTCGAGTTCTCCGTAGACTCGAGAAAAGGGAGATAATAAACAGAAAAAGAAAAGGAAAACATACATGATAGAGATCGCATAATACTTGCCAAAGAAGATTTAACTTCAGGATCCAATGTATATCCAAGAATCAAAAATCTACCCTCCTTATCTTTGGATCAAATAATATTAGGCATTGCTATTCAATGCCTATTAGAGCTCTCTCAACACCCGTTCTATCACAGGGTCGGTTATTGAGTATAGCTTTTTTCCATCTTTAAATTCACTTTTTATCCAACTCATTCTTTCAAGATTTTTAAGCAAAGAGGAAAACCGTGCATTTGTTATCCTGCCTTCGTGAGCCTCAAGATATCCTTTTATTTTCTCCCACCGATTGAATCCTAAAGCTACAGCTTTTAAAATAAATGTGTATCTCCTGCTCCTCTTTTTTAGCTCTTTGATTTCTTCTAACATTGTTTGTTGTGCCTTTCTCATAGTGAGCTCCAGTGCCTTCTTAGAATCTTTTGTGTGGAGATAGTGGAATCCATATTCAACCAACCACCCTGGAATTCCATCCAAGACCTCAACTGCTCTCTCTAGTTCCCATTCTCTTACTTTTAAGTTGACCTCGTTGAATCCTCTCTTAAGAAACTCAAGGGACTTTTCTCTTGTAAATGGGCTTATAGTGATTTCGTTATGTATTCTTCCGAAAAGGAGGGCTTCATGATTTTCAAATCCCAAAAAGTCGTGTAAAAGGCCAATCTCTGAACCAGTAAAAACAAAGTGTATTCTAGGCAGATTATCATAGGCGTATGCTACCAAAGCTAGGAATTCTTTACCTCCTTTTGTACCATAGAATCTTAGATATTGAGCCTCATCGAAAGCAAGCACAATAGTTTTACCTTTCTCTTCTCCAAACTTATTGAGCTTTTCAAGGATTTCCACCAGATTCAATTCTCTAAGCGAAACTTCAAACCCTTTTATTGAGAATTTTGATACGTTAAGGTGTGAGAGCAATGGTTTTAAGATCTTTGGCTTCAGATTCAACAGTGCATTTCCAAGCTCTCGCTTGAGTTCATCTTTTGTGATCCACCCTCCCACGTTTGTGTACAGTTTCCTAGCATCGATATAAACTCCAGCTGTGTTGCTCTCATTAAGTGCTACTTTTAAACAAAAGACTTGCCAACTCGTCTAATTTCGAGGATTAAGGTTATGGGATAGTTTTCAATGTTTTCAATTGATTCAATCACGTCCGTTGCCTCTTTTTCTCGGTCAAAAATTTCCTCCTTCGTGTTTTGGGTTGCGGGTCAAATAGCATATGTATCGCCTCCGATACTAAGTATCACTCCCGATACTTGTAGTTATTTTTAGACACTAAAATGTCTAAAATTACAAAAACAATTATGTTGAATCTACATTAATATGGCAAATTTTTTAAACTCTTCACAAGATCAAATCTTGGTGGTAACTATGCTGACGTATGCTCAAGCTGGTGTTGATGATGAAAAGACTCAAAAAGCCTTGAAAAGTATCATTTCCCTTGCAAAGGCCACTTTTGAGTTTAGAAGGGAAAAAATTGGCGAACCAAAAGAAGATATTGGTCATTACGCTGCGCTTATGGACTTTGGGAGCTTTTACCTTGCAATGACGACGGATGGAGTTGGAACCAAAACCTTGGTTGCAGAGGCGGTTGGAAAATACGACACCATTGGAATAGACATGATAGCGATGAATGTAAACGATTTGATATGCGTAGGCGCTGAACCCGTGGCTCTGGTTGATTACCTAGCAGTTAAAGAGCCAAATGAAGAGGTTTTTAGGGAAATAGCGAAGGGCATCTACGAGGGTGCAAAGCAATCGGGAATAGCCATAGTGGGTGGCGAAACTGCAGTTTTACCAGAGCTTGTAAACGGATTCGACCTTGCTGGAACGGCCATTGGGGTTGTTGAGAAAGATAAAGTGGTGACTGGAAAGGAGATAAAGCCCGGAGATGCAGTAATAGGGATATCGAGCTCGGGGATTCACTCCAACGGTTTGACCCTTGCAAGAAAGCTTTTAATCCCCAAATATGGGCTTGAATACGAGTTTGAGGGCAAAAAGCTCTGGGAGCACTTGCTTGAACCAACGAGGATTTACGTTAAGCCGATTCTTGAGCTCCTCAAAAAAGTGGAAGTTCATGGTTTAGCTCACATCACCGGTGGAGGCTTGCTCAATCTAAAGCGGCTCACAAGCTATGGATTTTCCCTAGAAATGCCTCCAATAAGCGGGATTTTCAAGCTAATCCACGAAAACGGCGTTCCCTTGGAAGAAATGTTTAGGGTTTTCAACATGGGGGTGGGGTTTGTAGTAATAGTTCCTAAGGAAGAGAAAGAAGATGCGTTGGACATTTTAAACAGGCACTTTGAGAGCTTTGAGCTGGGCATTGTAACGGAAGAGTCTGGTATAGTGGTGAGGAATTATGGTGTTAAGTTTTAATTTTTGCATCCGTTTTTCATTTTAAAAATTTGAACCATGAAGAAAGCGTGAAAAGGTTCAGCTAGTGAGGCGCTTATAGAGCTCCTCGTATGCATCTATAAGGTCTCCTTTATCAAAGCGGAAGACGTCTTTATCCAAGCTTTTCTTTGTTTCAGCATCCCAAAATCTGCATGTATCTGGGCTTATCTCGTCCCCCAAGACTATCTCACCATTAGCGTTCTTTCCGAATTCGAGCTTGAAATCAACGAGCAAAATTCCTTTTTCTTTGAAGTATTCTTTTAGAATTTCGTTGACTTTAAGCGCTATTTTCTCCATCTCTCTAATTTCCTCCTCACTAATTCCGAGAACTTTTGCGTGATAGTAATTTATCATTGGGTCGCCTAAGGCGTCGTTTTTGTAGTAAAGCTCCACTATAGGCTCCTCAAGCTCGGTGCCTTCTTCCGCTGGGATCCTCTTCTTTAGGCTTCCCGCCACGATGTTCCTAACGACAACTTCCACTGGATACATCTGGAGTCTTTCCACTATAAGCCTGTTATCGCCGGCCACTCCAATAAAGTGGGTTTTTATACCATTTTCTTCCAACAGCTTAAAAAGATGAGCACTTATTTGGGCATTGAGCCAACCTTTACCTTTGAACCGTGCTTTCTTTTCTCCGTTAAAAGCTGTGGCATCGTCTTTAAATTCCATTATCAGCTTTCCCTCATCAAGCGGAATCATTTTCTTTGCTTTTCCTTCGTAGACCTCCATAATGTTCACCATATTTATGTAAAATTATGAAACTTTTTAAGTTTATTTTATCATTTTTATGTCAATAAATGGGCAAAGTTTTTAAAATGTAACCGACAATTTATGTTCAGAAGCCAAGAATAATATACATGTTTAACTCAAAATATGCGAGGGAAGAACATGAAAGAAAAATGCGGAATCTTTGCGGTCAAAGCGGAAAACGCCCTTAGGAAAGCATGCTATGGTCTTATTGCCCTTCAGCACCGCGGTCAGGAAAGTGCTGGAATAAGTATATGGGAACACAAGATTAGAACCATAGCGGGTAGAGGGTTAGTGTCTGAGGTTTTTAGGGGCAAGGAACTTACAAAATTCAGGTCAAATATAGCCATAGCTCACGTTCGCTACTCCACATCTGGCTCTTTAAGTGAAACCCAGCCGCTCGAAGTCTCTTGCTGTGAAAAAGAAATAGCGGTTGCTCACAATGGGACTCTTACCAATTTTTTGCCTTTAAGGCGAGAATACGAAAAAAGAGGGATTAAATTTAGGCATTCGGTCGATTCAGAACTTTTGGGAGTTTCTTTTCTCTGGCATTTGAAAGAGACTGGTGATGAATTTGAAGCTATGAGAGAAGTTTTTAATGAAGTTAAAGGCGCTTACTCTGTGGCATTTCTCTTTGATGGGAAGATCTTAGTTGCTAGAGACCCCCTTGGATTCAGGCCTCTCAGCTATGGTGTTGGAGATGGACATTACTTTGCATCGGAGGATTCAGCTCTCAGGCTTTTTGTTGATGAAGTTAGGGATGTGAAGCCCGGAGAAGTGTTCTTGATTTCTGATGATGTTGAGAGCAAAGTCTTGGCTAAAGAAAGGCATTATCACTGCGTCTTTGAGTATATATACTTCGCCAGGCCTGACAGCATTATTGATGGTGTTAGCGTGTATAAAGCCAGGGTCAAAATGGGAGAAGGACTTGCCCGCGAGAGCCCTGCGAACGCTGACGTCGTTATTCCTGTTCCGGACTCCGGTAGGGCTGCAGCTTTGGGCTTTTCTCAGATAAGTGGTATTCCATATGCCGAGGGCTTAATAAAAAACCGCTACATTGGTAGAACCTTTATAATGCCCGGTCAATTTTACAGGGAGCTAAAAGTAAAGCTCAAACTTTCTCCTGTCAGAGAGGTTATCGAGGGAAAACGTGTAGCCCTTGTTGACGATTCTATAGTCAGAGGGACTACAATGAAAAGGATAGTGGAACTCCTAAAGAAGGCTGGAGCAAAAGAAGTGCATGTGAGGATAGCATCTCCACCAATAAGGCATCCCTGCTATATGGGGATAGACATTCCAACTAGGCATGAGTTAATAGCAGCTTTTGGCAGCGTTGAAAATGTTAGAAGAGCCATAGGAGCAGATACGCTTGCTTATCTTAGTGTGGAAGGGTTAAAGAAAGCCGTTGGAAAGAAAGACCTCTGTTTAGCATGTCTTACCGGCAATTATCCTGAATGGGCTTTCCGGTTCTAAGTTTTCTAATCTTTGCAACTGAAAACTTAAACTCCGATGTACCGGCTTTGTTAAGAGCAAATATTTTTTAGAATTACTCTACTCAGTAATGAACATTAAGGTGGGTAAGATTTATAAATGCCCTATTTAATTTAACATCGGGTACAGCCCCGTGGTGTAGCGGCCAAGCATGCGGGACTCTGGATCCCGCGACCGGGGTTCGAATCCCCGCGGGGCTACCATATCCCCGGGCTCCAGACCAAACTTCTCTTTTAAAAATCTTTAAATTCAGGGAACTCCTATATTGCTGGGGTGAAAAAATGTATACTGAAGAGAAACTTCTAAGCGAGATAAAGGAGCTTCTGGAGAATGATGAGCTCTACGCCCTCTATGAAGATACATACAGGAAATACAAATATTATTTCGATACAACCAACTACATAGTTCTCAACGTTTACCAGTTCAATGATCACGGCGCAATACACGTTCTTTTGACCACAAGACGAGCCCTTGAGGTTTTGAAGATCCTTAAAAAGTTCGGGATTAAAACAACCGCTGAAAAGTTGGGCAAACCCTTTGAGTGGAGCAAATTTATAGTCTCCTTTGGAGCTCTCTTTCATGACATTGGGAACATGATCCACAGGGAGCCTCACTACCAGTTCAGTGTTATCCTTGCAGAACCTATAATAGACGAGCTCGCCAAAAAATTCGAGAAAAACGACTGGTTGGTCTTAAAGGCGTTAACTCTAAACGCCATATATACTCATGATGAAAGCGTTCCCTGCACCACTATTGAGGGGAGCTGTGTAACGATAGCAGATGGATGCGATATGGAAGAAGGCAGGAGCAGATTAGCTTACAAGAAAGATAAAGTGGACATCCATGCAGTTTCAGCCTTGGCGATTGATAAAGTTGAGATAAAAGAAGGAAACGAAGAAGTTCCAATCCTTGTTGAGGTGTGGATGAAGCACCTGGCGGGAATCTTTCAAGTTGATGAGATACTTACAAAGAAGGTTAAGAGCTCCCTTCTAAGCGGGAAGGTTAGGATTAAAATACACGCCGGGGAGGAGACTCTGGAAAAGGTGGTATAATGTCTTCTCTTCTTTTAGCTTATGAGGACTTGAAATACCTTTTGAACAGGGGATATCGGAAAAAGTATGCCCTTGAGTTTGTCGCCAACCACTACAAATTAACATCTAGAGAAAGGTACTTTCTGACGAGGTGTGTTTTTTCTGACAGAGAAATTGAAGAAAGAAAAGGAAAGGTCCTTCAGAAAGAAAATTTAAGGTACACTGTACTTGGAGTGGATGGTTTTAATGTTTTAATAACACTGGAATCTCTGATAGAGGGTAAGGCTATCCTCTGTGAAGACGGCTTTTTGAGAGATTTAAAACATCAGAAAGGTTACAAAATACACAAAAATACTCCAAAAGTGCTTGAGCTTATTGTGAGGTTTTTAAGGGACTTAGGAGTTAAGGAAGCCTGGTTCCTATACGATGCTCCGGTAAGCAGAAGCAAAGAAGTTGCCAAGTTAACAGAAGACCTTATGGAAAAATTTGGGGTTCATGGAGCGGCTCTTTTGTCAAAAGCGCCCGATTATGACTTAAGAGAGTTCGAAGTTGTTGCAAGTTCGGACATTGCGGTAATTAAGAAAGTCAGCTCGGTAGTTGATCTTCCCCAAATGATAGGGGAGGCGAAGGGGTTAAGATGGGTTAGCTTTTTGGAGATCCTAAAAAACCCTGAGCTGTTGGACTCTTGTTTTGCCTTTCGGAGCAAATGTTAATTATTCCCATTGTTGGAGTTAATCTTCTTGAAATTTAGTGCATGGACAGATGTCGTTGGAGAGAGTCTTCTGATTGTGTACTCATAAGCTGCTGGCTCGAACTCTGGATTCATGGCTTTAATTATTGTCATCTTTTCTTTGGATTCCTTTTCATAAAACTTAAATGATATGACAACGTCTGATAAGCTCAAAACCCATCCAACGAAGTGTTTGGATACAAGTTCCTTGTTTAACAGGAGAATTGTGATGATGTTGTACTCATGATATAGTCGTGCAAGCTCTGCCAAATCGGAATTCAGAAGTTTTAGCGTTGGTTTTTCTTCGAAAAGCGTTGTGATGGCATCTAACGTATAAATAACTCTGATAATTGGTCTAGAACCGGCTATTGGGAATATCTGTTTTCTGTATATCTCCATTATTTTGGGATTTAATGTTTCCGCACTTGGGCTAGAGATTTGATAGATGTAATTTTCATAAGGGGGAATATTGTACCGCGAACCAAAAATATCTATAATTCTGAGATTGTCTGCTTCTGCTTCCTTTCTTATGTTGAGACCTACAAAAGTTGCTCTGCTCTCCAATTTTTGTGCGGGCAAAAGGTAGTTGTGGATCACTCCAAAGCAATTTTCATTTATCAGATTTTTCAAGATTTCAAATGCTAACGCCCACCCCAGAGACAACTCGTCATACATGATTGTGAAAACGCCACCTCTGGGAATTCCTCTAATCACGTCGTCTATTTCTTTTATATGGACTTTAAAAAATCGAAAAGAAGAAGGAGTTTTGTTCATGTGAATCCCTCTACACTCTTATGAACTCCACAGATTCGCGAAGCTGTCTTACGATTCCGTGGAGCTCTTCGATGTTCCTCTTTACTTCCTCTAACGCTGAAGTCTGCTCTTCTGCGCTTGCACTAACCTCCTCTGCACTTGCAGTGGTTTCTTCTGCACTTGCTGCTAGTGTTTCAAGGGACTTCATGGCTTCATCAATCTGATCCCTTTCTTCTTGAACTTCCTTCATTAGTTCTTTAAGTTTAAATTCTACATCGTCTAGGAGGTCTCCTATGTTTACTAAGTAATTAACAGTCTCATTGAGGAAATCTACAGAGTCTTCAACTATTTGAACTCCCCTTCCTGTCTCTAGAACTGCCCTTTCTACTTTTTCAGTCATTTTCTGAATTATGTTGCGGATATCATCGGCGGCTTTTTTGCTTTCTTCTGCGAGGTTTCTTATTTCTTGGGCAACGACAGCAAATCCTCTTCCCGCCTCACCAGCCCTTGCAGCCTCAATAGCGGCGTTTAAGGCTAACAGGTTGGTCTGTTCTGAAATATTTGTTATGACGTTTGTAATTTCTCCTATGTTTTTGCTCATTTCATTTACTGCTTCAACAGCTTCCTTTATAATGTTCATTGCTTGTTGTATGCTTTGTATTTGGTTTATTGCATTTTCTCCTTTTTCTTTTCCTTCTTTTGAAATCGAAATGACCTTCTGAGTTATCTCTGAGAATTCTTCCATAGTGGTTGCAGTCTTTTGACTAATTTCTGATGTCGAGCGCATTATCTCCATAACAGTGTTAATGTTCTCCTGCTGTCTTTGAGCTTCCATGCTAACTTGTTGAATTGCTTCAGCGACTTGGCTAACTGCTTCGGAAATTTCTCCGGATATTTTTGTTAGTTCGTTGGCTCTTTTTTCTAAGGTCGTTGCGAGGTCTCTTACAGTCTTAAGAAGTTGCTTTAATTGTGCAATAGTTTTTCTCATAGAGTTCAAAATCAGTTCTAAATCTCCCTTTGCGTGTGCAGTTAGTTCTTCTGTCAAATCTCCCTCGGAAATTTTCTCCATTCTTTCAACTATCAGGTCGAGAGTTTGAAGCACATCTTTGGATATTGCTTTGAATGCTTCTAATAGTTTTCCTATCTCGTCCTGCTCTAAGTACTTCATCTTCGCAGTAAGTTTTTCTGCCTCTTCCAGCTTTCCTTGGCTAATAGCTTCTGCTATTTTTGTCATTTCTTTAATTGGGTCTAGAGCGGTATTCATGAACTTATATGCTATTGTTCCAGAAACCGCTGCAAGTACAATAGCTATCCCGGCACTCATCCACAGTGTCTTTTTAATGTTTGTCTCTGCGATGTTGACGGATTCTTGAATTAGTTGGGCAGCCTCGCCGGAAGTTTTGCTTGCAACAATGCCGAGAGTGTTCTCTAAATCTGATGCGAGGTTTTGTATTGCAAACTGCTGGATTAGTATAGTGGCAACAACTACTAATATTAAGGGAAGTGCGAGAGAGAGGAGGAGTTTCTTTTTAAACTCTATCGTCCTCCCTCCCGTTAGTTTGTTGTGGGATTTCAAACGTTTCAAACGAGTGAAATTTCCTTATTTATGAGCCCTTCCCAGGGACTTTTCTTGATAGTGAGCGTATTTTCACTTTTAATCTCTGCAATAACTGGCATTATGATGCTGAGGAGAGAAAGCGCTTCTACAGGCAAATCTTTTAAGGCATCTATATTCAGAAAAATTACGTCCCGAATGTCTCTGGTCTTGGTAACTATATACTCTCCCAGGTCGTGAATCTGTTCTACTAATTCTCTCTTCTCGAACAGGTTTAATAGGTACTCCAGTCCCACTTGAATGTTCAGTATAAACTCAGCGTCTGGGCTTGTATTTCTGAGAAACGCGGACACTGTTTCTCCATATAAGCTCCTATGAACAGCATACGAAGAGATTGGTATCTTTCTGATTACATTTCCAATTTTTAGTTTTCCTCCTACCTTTATAACTGGTATCTCTTTGATTATTGAAGTTGTTACGCCGCTTAGTTCTGCTTGATATTTGTATATGCTCAACATATCTAGAAAGTCGGTAAGTAAAATCTCGAGATTTCCGTCGTAATTCTTCTTTATGTCTTCAAGCATTCTGAAAAGTATGGGCCCGGGATTGTGAGTGCTTTTGTATTCTAACAAAATTGCAGTTTTAGGTTTGAGGATATCCTCGAATTCTGACATTGTGGATCACCTGTTGAATTCTCAAATCCTCATAGACTCTCATAATTTATGTCGTATCGCTTCAGAGTTTTAAGCTTTTTATGTATATACATTCACATATACACAAAACATCATAAAACATTGTGTTATAAAATGTTGTTGGGAATTTATGTCATATTTGTCTTGGCTATAAAAATAAAAAAGTTGCAAAACTGCAAAAAACGGAATTATTATGTTGGTATTATAACCTTAGAATAAAAACAAATTAACAAATTTGTCTTTGGAAATCAACATTATTCTGATATTTTAATCAGTTGATGGTCTTTCTGTAATAGCGCAATTACTTTTTTGAAAAACTTCGCATTCTCTAGGATTTTTTCCGTGCTTTCTTTGATTGTTGAATAGGGGACATTGAGGAGTCTTGACACTGCATAGGGTGGCAGTTTTGTGTAGAGTATCAGATATGCTGTCAATATTGTTCTTTTTATGTCGTGTTCTCTGTTAAGAGGAGTGTTTGTTAGGTCATTAAATGTGCTGTTACATGCTTTGCAGTAATATCTCTGGGCGCCATTTTTAAGTTTTCCGAACTTTACCACTTGAGGGCTACCACAATAGGGGCATTTAATTCTGCTATCCTCGCCGAAGACGAATTTTTCTTACGATTTTTATTATCTCCTCTTCTTCTAATTCTATGAGCCTTAGGAAAATGCTATTTTCCAATTTTTCACTCATTTTCCCTCACCTCCTATTGTCTATTATTCTAACTATGAACAAGACTATCTACAAGCAAGACTACGAGGAAAGAAAGTTTAAAAATTTACCTAATTTGTTATTATTAGTAACAATTTCATGTTTTTGGTGATAATAATGTTATATATTAATTGCCAAAAATATTTTAAAGTGTCCAGTTAACTCCATGATAAGTTGCCTTATTGTAGTAGCTGTGATCTCTCTCAACACGATTTCGTATTTATCTAACTTTTTGTTACTTTATTTCGGGTTAGGGGTTATAAATTTTTGGTTGTTGAGGGGTGGAGCATTAAGTTTTCCGTATTTTGATCTTAATAATAGGGTTTAACCGAAGTTATTTTGAACTCGTGAGTGTTCTTGCAGTTTTTGTAGAAGTAAGACTTTTAATTGGCCGTTGGGGATTATAGTTCAGGAACATAGGAGAAAGTATCAACTTGTAGCCAAAAATTGCTCTACTATAATTTGCTTATTTCATTATATAATTTGTTTATTTCGTTATTCGTACCGTAAACTATTTAATAATGTTGGTATACGCTGATAGCAGGGTTAATACCCTTCTATTCCTGGAGGTGTGCAAAAATGAATGGACTCTTTAGAGTCCAACTCTTAATTAAAAGGCATTATGATGAAGCTGAAGAAGGTCGTATCTATCCCTCTTTGCTCGTTGTAGCAGCTAATCCAGAAAGAGCCAAAGATATTGCCGTAGAATATTTTAAAGCAGAAGGCTTTAGCGAAAAAGAAATTGACATTTTGGATGTGAAAGAGCTTGATATGGAGTCTGAGAGAGTTATTGGAGTTTACATAGGCTGAAGAAACTACAACAAATCTTCTTTTGTTCCATTGCTTTTTGGGTGCATTTTCTGGCCTAATAAACTCCTTAGCATTTATTTTCGAGTATTCCTCCCCAAACTAGGAGGTTAGATCTATGTTGAGCAAAGTTTATATCTTCTTAATTCCTATTTCTATTCATGTTTGGAGAGCATGAGCTGAAAACTAAGTTCATCAAAGTTGGTGATAAAAAAATTCACCTTCTCGAGGAGAGTGAGAATCTAGTAAGATACCGGCGGGACGATGTGGAGAGGATAATCAAAAATAACGGGGAAAAGCTTAGAGTCCTTCCAGCCCCGGCAACTGGCTACGGCGTAAGGCTTCTCATGGTAAAGTTCAAGGAGCCTCTTATAGTACCTCCCCACGATTCTCTAACAGGATTTATTGAGGCCCCGATAGAAATAGACGTTAAAGTCGGTGGGCTGAGCGTAGACCACTTCATAGTGGGCAGGGAGAAGTACGCCCTCTATGGCAGCCTGGAGGCGGGTGTAATCTGTCGCTATCACGTTAGTCCATTCTACGCGAAGGAGCCCGGCTCGATAGGAGTGGCGAAGCTCATTGTTTCAAACCCCTCCCCTGACTGGAAGTCCCTCGAGAGGGTCGTGATCCCGATAAGTGGAACTCCCATGTACTACGAGAGCACAAAAGCTTACTACCCTCTGCTGATTGTAACAATAAAAGACCACAGCCCCGAGGTCAACAACACCGGAAAGGCTCCCAGAGAGGGCCTAAACATGGTAGGAGAAGGGTTATCTCTTCCAAACTTCCTGATGAGGTGGTGAGAATGAACGCAACGGTAAACTCTACATCATTCTGGGAGCAGGGTCTTCTCGGGGAGAATCTATTTCTTACCATGACATTGGGTGCGCTCGTAAAGGCTCTTTTAATCCTTGTGATAGGTCTTCTGATAGCAAAGCTTCTCAGGAGGTACCTCCTTAACCTGTCCAGAAGCACCAAGTACGTATGGATAATTAACGAAGACACCGCCTCAACGCTGCACAACTTAATAGTGGTTATAGCGGTTGTTTACAGCCTCGATGCCCTGGGAGTGCTCTCCTATGAAATCGCCGGGACGAGCATAAGCAACCTGTTAACCGCTTTTCTGGTGTTTTACTTCTCCTATCTTCTCGCCAAGAAGTCAAAGGACTATATGATAATGAGTTCTTCCCGGCAGAAGCTCCCGGAAGTTCAGGTTAAGGCGAAGCTCTTCTACTATCTGATAGTCACGTTAGCATTTTTCATAGCCCTCAACATAGCGGGCCTCACCGGCAGGTTGACGACGCTTTTAGCTGCGGCGGGAATAACGGGTATTGTCCTCGGTTTTTCGGCACAAACTGTCGTTTCAAACTTCATCTCGGGTATATTCATGTACTTTGATAAGCCCCTCAAGATAGGCGACCCCGTGGAAGTTGCCGGCTATTCGGGGATTGTCCATGACATCAGAATCCTCTCCACTAGAATAAGGACGTGGGATGGTCTTCTCGTGAGGATCCCAAACGAGAAGCTCTTCAACAGCGAGATAAAGAACCTCCAGAAGTACCCGGCGAGGAGGGTTGACATAATAGTGGGCATAGCCTACAAGGAAGACGCCCAGAGGGCTATAGATGTTATAAAGAAGACCCTCGACGAGATGCCATATGTCCTCGCGGAGCCCGAGCCGACGGTCTTCGTGGACAGCCTTGGCGACAGCAGCGTCAACATAGCCATTAGGGCATGGGCGCCGAGCGAGAAGTGGTTCGACGTGAGGACTCAGATAGTCCAGAGGGTAAAGAAGGCACTCAACGAGGCCGGAATCGAGATACCGTTCCCGCAGAGGGTCAACTGGTTTGCGGAGGAGTTGAGAGTAAAGGTAGAGAAAGAAAACTAAGCTCTACTCACTTCTTCTTTTCTATCAGCGCGTAGAAGAACCCTATCGTCCTGTGCCTGTGGGGCCAGGCCCTTATCGTCCCTTCTAGGAAGCCTGGGTCATAGAGCCCTTTAAGTGGGATAAGCTTCGCGTCTTTGTGCTTTTCAAGGAACCACTTTACAACCTCTTCATTTTCCTCAGGAAGCATCGAACACGTTGAGTAGAGAAGCCTTCCGCCGGGCTTCAGGAGTTTCCAAGCACTCTCGATGAGCTCTTTCTGGAGCTGAACAACCTTTGGAATGTTCTTCTCGCGGAGGCGCCACCTTAGTTCGGGGTTCTTTGATATCGTCCCGTCGCTCGTGCAGGGCGCATCGAGGAGAATCTTATCGGCGATTTCTTCCCCTAGAATATCGGGGGCCTTCCTACCATCTGCTTTTATAGTCTCGGCAATCTCAATGCCAGTGCGCCTAAGAACTTCTTTCATGCGCTTAATCCTCGCCGGGTCAATGTCAAATGCATATATTTTCCCCTCGTTTTTCATCAGCTCCGCCATGTGGGAAGTCTTTCCACCGGGGGCAGCAGCTAGGTCAACCACCGTTTCTCCGGGTTTTGGATTAAGAATAATGGAAGCAACAGCTGATGCTTCTTCTTGAGGAATAGCCCATCCCTTATTGAAGAGCCACTCAGGGTTGAAGGGATCGAGGATTCTGAGAACTGTATCAACCCTCTCGCTCCTCTCGACCTTGACTTTCTTTCTCTCAAGGTAGCTCTCAACTTCCTCAACGCTTGCCTTTAGGCGGTTAATGCGTATGCTCGTCGGAAGAGTCTCGTTGAGTGCCTTGAGAAGTTTCTCCGCTTCCTCGCCGAGGAGTTCCCTCATACGCCGTATGAACCATTCCGGAAACAGATAGTCCCACTTCAGCCTTTTCTCCTCGCTGTCAATTATGGGTACGTATTCGAGGATTTTCGGGAGGAGGTCATAGTAATAATAGCCCACAAAGGGGTGTGTTTTCTTTGATAAAAACTGAGCGAGACCTTTCAAATGCTGCCGTGTCTTTTCGCTTGGGTTTCTGAAAATAGCTATTTCAATGGCAACTCTCAGCGTAGCCCTTAACCAGGGGTCAAGAATTAAGGGCGAAACACCGACGAGCTCCTCGATTACCTCATCTATTAGTCCGAGCCTGCGCTGAATCGAGTAGAAAATCCCAGTTAGCTTGGAGTTTTCCCAGCCTTCAATTTTATACTTTGAGAACGCCTTCCTCTTGGCCTGCTGAGTCGGCTTTATTGCCTCGCTTAGTAGTACTGCCTCAATAAGTGCATAGAGTTGCCTGTCGCTTAACTTTAGCTTTCCCATCTCAATCCCTCTCAAAGCGGTAAATGTCAACTAAGATTCTTTCAAGCCTCTTTCGGTGAAAGAAGAACTGTGCGGGAATCTCAAACGAAAGGGTTAATCGGTGGGTAATTTTAAAGCCGTTATCCCTTACGAAGGCTTCAATGAACCTCCTAACTTCTTCTTTGGCGAGGTGAATGGAATAGACAACATCGCTGATTTCAAAAGCCTTGAGCAGGAAAGGTCTGTCTGCCTTGGGGTTTTGGCTGCCGAAGGGAGGGTTCATTATCACGGTGTCGACTCTTACATCAAACTCCTCCACAGATGCTTCTATAAACTCAATATTCTTGATGTTTAGTGTTTCTGCATTTTCCTTTGCTATCTCAAGAGCTTTTTTGTCTTTTTCAACTGCGTAGACCTTTTTAGCCCCCATTAAGCTGGCACCTATGCTTAAAACTCCAGTACCGGCTCCAAGATCGGCTATAATTTTTCCTTCAATGTCGCCCATTGAGTGTGCTAACCACAGCACTTCGGCGGCTACATTTCCCGGGGTTTTATACTGCTCAAACTCGGGTTTAGGCTCTTCAAAACCCCTCAAATTTGAGAGTGTCATTGCAAGGTGCTTTTTCTTCATTCTATCACCTATAGCCCGCAATACGGAGAAGTTCATCCAATGTCATGTTGAATTCAAGCCCTTCTATACCAAACATCGTGCCGGCAGTAGTCAATATAAACATTATCACAACTAACCCTATAATGAACCCAAACTCTGCAGTGAAGGCCACGAGAATAGCTTCCCTAAACCCCAGCTTCAGCAATTTTAAAACTCCAAAAAGCACCAAAACTCCAAGAAGGGAGTTTATTCCAAGAGAGACTGCAACGCCTAGGATAGCTATCGCTAAGATCGAGTAACTTCTCAGTTCTTTATAGGTGAAAACCTCTAAGGCTGTTTTCAGGAAGAGGTAGTATAGGGTGATGAGGAGAATGTAAATCCCGGCATCTACAAAGTTCATGATAGGAAATTAGGAAGCAGAGCTTATAAAGACTTTGGAAGCTTGAGGCTTATTCCCATAGGTTCGTCTTGAACCCTCTTACCCCCGGTGATTTCATCGAACTCGTAATCCTCCCTTAGTCCAAGAAGAATTTCAAGCTCTCTCGGAGTCAGCACAGGTTTTCTCCAGTTCTCAACGTCATCTATGGGCACTCTCGGGCAGGCAACCACTACATATGCATCGAAGTCAAAGCCTTCTAAAGCTTGGTAGCTTATGTGGTTCATCACTATTAGCTGAGCATCTTTTCCATGCTCTTTCAGGAGTTTCACAATTTTTCTGGCCTCCCCAAGTCTTAGCTGACCTTTTTTTGTACTCGTTATTACCCCGAACTTCTTTGCATCGTAGGCTTTGGCTATTTGAGCCCAGCGCTTTCTAATGAATCTTTCCGCTTCTTTGTCCACCCATATTGCATCTCCGCTGTAGGGGTTTATCGCCAAAGTAGGCTTCTTTGTGGCTAAAGCTACCCCAACGGGATGAAAGTATCCAGCCCCAATGAAAAGAACTCCTTCAGCTTCTACTTTTGCCGCAGAGAAGTTGCACCCCAAAACTTGGCCGGGAAAAGATACTCTTCCGTCTCCTTTGCCTACTTTTACCTCGAACCCTTCCTTTTCGAGAAACTCTTTTGCTTTGTTTAACTCTCTTATGTGCTGGACTGTCGTAACTAACGCTATTTTCTTCCCAAGCTTTTTAATCTCGCCGAGGTTTTTTGATAGTGCCTTAACTACGTCAACTTTTGCAAAAGCGGGAATGAAAATCATTGGGACTTCAAGGTTAAGGGCCATGTAGGAATGACCGAGATGAATCAGGGCATCGCATCCCAGCATTTTTGCCTCTCTATCAGCGGGGTCACAGGCACCGTAATTGATATCCCCACTTATTAAGCTCTCTATACCGTTTTTCTCAAGAAAATCTGCCAGATACTGCGCCTCTTTCTTAAGCCCCTCGGGAGTTTGAATCAAGACCCTTTTTGCATTTAGCTCTCTCAGCTTTTCCAAAACCTCTCTCTCGTGAAGCTCATGCATAGGCTCACCATTCCCTTCAAAAACGAAATTCTTTTAAAGGTTTAGTCCCAACAATACCTCGAACTTCGAGGTATGGTGATAGAAATGAGAAAGATAATGCTGTTTCTGGTACTCTTGATTATTAGCACTTCCATTGTCTCAGCTGAAAAGCCCTATGATGAGGTTGCTGAGGCAACTTTCGAGGCATTAAAGAGTGGTAACTACTCCATTTTGCAGCCTTACCTTGACGATGCAATGAGGACAGCTTTTAGTGAAGAGAAGTTCAAAGCCTTTAGAGATGATTTGATTTCAAAATACGGGGAACTTAAGAGTTACAGCTTCATTAAAGAGGGACAAGCTTCTGGATTTATCCTTACCTATTATAATTTCGAATTTGAGAGGGCAGAAGTTACATTAAGGCTCGTCTTCAGAGAGGTAAATGGCGAGTACAAGCTTTCTGGCATATGGATCGATGCAATAAATTCAAAGAAAGCTGGCATTCCACTAGGTGTTGCAGTCTTGTTTCCAGTTTTGGGGGGCTTTTTAGCTTTGTTGACATTCTACATACTGGGCTTTAGAAAAATAGGTGTTGCAGAGATTATCTTGGGTATTATACTTGTTGCAATAACTCTTGGAATTCAGCCTTTAATCCAGAATGCTCCATTTTTGGCAATGAGCATAAGATCGAACTCCGATATAATTGCAAAAGGGACGGCCTTTGTGATCCTCACAGCAATATGGCTTGGCTTCGTTGCAGGATTTTTCCAGGAGAGCTTAAAGTATGGGCTCTCAAAGGGCAAATACCTTAACGAGGCACTTTTCATCGGTATTGGCTTCGGAGTTGGTGAAGCAATATTAGTTCCCGCTTTACAGGCGATTCAGCTTTCTGCTTTGGGAGGAATTACTCCTCAGCTCAGCACTGCTTTTGTGTCCATGCTTGAGCGCTACTTGGCAACACTCTTCCACGCTGGAACAACCGTCGTTTTGGCATATTCATACAAGAACGGCTTTGGAAAGAAAGCCTTATTGAGTTTAAGCATCGTTCATGGTATTATTGATACCTTCGCTGCCTACTATCAATTCAAGCCCTCCGCAGTAGTTTTGGTCATAACATATGTGCTCCTATTGGCGGTCTCACTTTTCCTGCTCCACTATGGACTGCCAAAAGTGAAGGAGGAGAGGGAGGAAGAGAGGATTGTTTGGTAACCCCAAAAAGAAGGCTTTGGAGAAATTCAGAAAAGAAATCAGAACGGGAATATATGCTTACTTGGTGCTCTCTTTCTTAGAAAAGGAGAAGACTCACGGCTATGCATTAAGAAAAACCTTTGAAGAACTTAGCAATGGAGAATTTATGCCCAGTGAGAGCACCCTATACAGAATCCTCAGAACCTTAGAAAAGTACGGGCTTATAAAAGGCGAATGGGAGGAAGTCAGAGGAAGGGTAAGAAAGTACTACGAGATAACTCAATCGGGAAAAGAAGTCCTTGAAGAGTTGAGAAAAGAGATCGAGCTCGTGAAGAAGGTGCTTGAAAACAGCTTTTGAATTTTCTTTCATAAAATCTCTTTTAAACTTTCTATTATTCTTTGGTGGGTCAAATGCTGAGAAAGCTTTTCAGCCAGTGGAAGGCAAAATGTCTGTTTGTTAGAGCGATAGAAAAGTGACGGCTTGAAAGGAAGAAAAACAAATTTGAGGTTAAGAGGAAGCTCAGCTAGTCGGTCCTTTCATCATTCTATCAGCGACGGGTTTGGTCATCACAGCATCTTTTTCACTTCTTCCACGACATTCTCTATGGGAACCTTCGTCTGTTCTCCGCTTTCCATGTTCCTTATCGTAACTTTTCCTTCAGCGAGATCTCTCTTTCCGAGGATTATAACGACTTTTACTTCTATGCTGTTGGCGTAGTTAAGTGCCTTGCTCAATTTTCTTCCCTGAAGATCGTACTCTGCTTTGATCTTTGCTTTTCTCAACATCTGAGTTACTTCTATTGCCTTTTTCTTTATTTCGAGGTCATCCCCTATGTAAGCAACAAACACATCGCTGCCGACTTTAAATTCCGGTAAAAGACCCTTGCTCTCAAGTATTGGGATTAATCTCTCTATGCCAATTGCAAAGCCCGTTGCAGGTGTGGGCTTTCCACCGAAGACCTCAATCAACTTATCGTACCTTCCTCCGCCGCCTATTGAGCCAATGCCAAGCTCATTGGGGGCAATCGCTTCGAAGACTATGCTCGTATAGTAGTCAAACCCTCTGGCTATTCCAAAGTCTATCAGTGCGTAGTCCTCAACGCCATAAGCTTTTAGCAGTTCAAAAAGTTCTTCAATCGTTTTCAGCTCTTCTCTTGCGGTCTCACTTTCAAAAAGCTCATAGGCTTTTGGTAGAACATCATCGGGCTTACCCTTCAGTTCTATTAAAGCAAAGACTTTCTCTATTCCCTCCTCACTAAGTCCAAAGTTTTTAAGGCTCTCTATAAATTCCTCTCGCGTTATCTTGTCCTTCTTATCGATAAGTCTCATAAGTCCAACATCGTCTTTCACACCGAGCATTTTTGCAAATTCGTCCAAAAGGACTCTATCTCCTATGTTAACTGTGAACTCCTTCAAGCCGGTGTTGAGGTAGCTTTCTATAAAAAGAGCGATGACTTCAGCATCTGCTTCTATGTTTTGCGATCCAATGAGCTCAACTCCCGCCTGCCAGAACTCCCTTAGCCTTCCGCTCTGTGGCTCTTCGTAGCGGAACATGTTTGCTATGTAATACCACCTTATTGGTTTTGGAGCATTTTGAAAAGAGTTCACAAAAAGTCTTGCAACGCTTGAAGTTAAATCTGGCCTAAGGGCGATGTATCTTCCTCCTTTGTCTTCAAAAGCGTATAACTGTTCAACGACTTCTTCCCCACTCCTCAGCTCAAAGAGCTTCGTGTACTCAAAGGTTGGCGTCAGTATTTCCTTGAATCCATAAATCTCAAAAACTTCTCTTATTTTCTCAAATACGTATCTTCTTTTCACCATATCCTCGGGAAGTAAATCTCTCGTCCCTTTAACACGCTGGATTCTATCCATCTCTCTCACCTACCAATTAAGGATAGAGGGGAAGTTAAAAAGTTGTTGATGCCATAAGCTTTAGGAATATGCCTCCAACGCCTTCTACCATCATTTGGGCTCCAATTGCCATGGTAAAGAGACCTATTATTCTGATAAACACACCGAGCGTCGTTTTGCTTATGTTTTCAACTGCATAGAGGGTTATTATCATTATGAGGGCTGTTGTCAATATGGCTATTACGATGGCTAGGGCAGAGACTTCTATGCCATATTCTGCTGTTAGAGTTATTGCAGTTGTAATTGCTGCTGGACCTGCTATTAAGGGCGTAGCGACCGGGACAGCGGCTAAAGCCAAGATATTCTTCTCCTTCTTTAGGGTTACCATACCACCGCCTTCAAGCGCTTCAAGACCTATCTTGAAGAGCACAAAGCCTCCGGCAACCCTTAGGGCGTTTAAATCTATGTGAAATATATCCTGCAGTATTATCTTCCCAGCCAGAGCGAATAGAATTAATAGGAAGAATCCTATGAGGTTAGCCCTCACTATGAGCTGTTTTATATCTTCTATGTGGAAGTCTTCCCTAAGTAGGCTAACCAGAAGTATTTTATCGCTTGGGTCAATCATAATTATCATAAGCAATGCAGAGCTGAGGACTTCTCCTATCATACGCCTCGAAAAGTTTTCAAGGAATGTTCCTTATAAAGTTATGCGATGATGAGACCGGCACTGAATGATCGATGATTGACACTCGGTTGTCTGAGCATCATAGAAAAGTTTATAAACTCCCCCAAGATGAGTAGTGATTGAGGGCTGGGCTGTAGGGTCCCGCGGTAGCCTAGCCTGGGAGTGGCGGCGGACTGTAGATCCGCAGGTCCCCGGTTCAAATCCGGGCCGCGGGACCACCAAAAGTTTCTAAGGTCTTTGAGAATGCTTGAGATTCTGGAGTTCAACCATTAAACGTTCTACGTCTTGGAGGATTTCTTTTAAGTTTTGTTCGATGTAGTTTATCCGCTCCTCAAGGGTTTCTAGGCTTTCAAGTCTAGCTTCAATGAACTCAACCCTTTTTTCTAACTCCAGCACCTTACTCTCTAAGTCTTCCATTGGTTCTCCCCTTTAAGAATTCCCTTCAATCCTATTCAACCTTGCGGAAAAATAATAAAGCAATTCATGCTATCCGATAGCATGTATTCGAGGATCATTGCAATATTCCTTGTAATTATCTCCATTGCCAGCGGGTGTGTTTCATCCCCTAAAGTATTGCCGAGTTCATCACTAACTCCAACTGAAACGTGTGAAGAGATTGATTACTACTTTCTGGACTCTGCTATAGAATACGCAATAACTCCTGAGGAAATAACGGCTCTTCTTCCGATTGCGAATAATCTAAAAGGAGAGAGCATAAAGGAAGATGTTTGGAGAATCCTTGAGTGGGAAGACGGGAATATAAAGTACGATTTTGAGAAAGCATCTCTCCCGCCGGCAAGAATAACAACCTATCCGACAGGAAAAGTTGAGATAAACGGAGGGTCAAAAATACAGCGCCCTTCGGAAACTATAAGCACTGGAAAAGGAATATGCACTGACTACACGGTTTTAACACTTGCACTGCTGTTTGCAATGAACTACAGTGAAGCCTATGCCCTTGAAATAAATTTTGAAAACGACAAAATCGGCCATGCTACAGCTCTGGTAAAGATTAATGGAAAATTCTTTGTTTTGGATCAAAAGCCTCCTGTTATGGATTTGGGAAGTTACTACTTACACTGGAAGAATGTTGAAGGAAAAGTAATTTCAAATGCTACCCTCTACAGAGTTTTGTGGAGTAATGGAACAAACGTCGAAAAAATTGGAATCCTATATCCTTCAGATTTTCTAAAAGAGGATTACACTTTCACAAAGTTTGATGCAAACAGGCTGGCACTTGGACTAATAAAAATGATGGAGAGCGAATTTCCAAACCTGAAAAAAGATGAAAACTTAAAGAATGATAGGCTCATGGGTTATTCATCCGGAAAAAGGTGGTTAATGACTTTTCCAAATTTTGCTATGTACTATAATCCAGAGTTCCACGAACAGTTTGTTAGCTACATTTACTCTCGCTTAACAAGCACTCCCGAGGTTTTGACGGATCTAAGTGAGTACGAGTACTTCTGGGTAACTGTAGAAGCTAAAGAGGACGACCTTGAGATAGAACTTGTCCTAGCGAGGAGATAATCAAAAATCTTTTAACCTTTTGAATCAAGTTAAACTATGGTGTTTAAAATGAAGACCTTCCTAACCGAGCAGCAGATCAGGATACTGCGTTTGAGAGCTAAGGGATTAAAGCAAAGTGAGATTGCCGAGATTTTAGGCACCAGCAGGGCGAACATAAGTATCCTTGAAAAGCGTGCATTGGAGAAAATTGAAAAAGCCAAAAACACTCTTCTGCTTTGGGAGCAAATAAATTCTAAAGTTGCCATTGAGGTTAAAAAAGGTGATGATATATTTATGGTTCCGGATAGGCTTTTTAAGAAAGCTGACGAAGTTGGAGTGAAAGTCCCTTACACCACTGCGGAAATTATAGCATTTCTTGTTGATAATGCCCCGATAGAAGATAGGATAGCAAAGAAAGACTTTGTTCTGTTCTTGGACACTCAAGATAAGCTCAGGGTAAGTGAGCACCTACTGAAGGAGCTCGATAAGATAGGGGAGAATCAGGGAAGTGAAAACTCCGTTTAGTGCCATTGCAAGACCGCTGACGGCACCTGAGAGCTCGTCATTTAATATTATCCTAGCAGTTCCCAATCCGTGGGAGGCAACTCCCATTGCAAGTCCCCTTGCCACTCTGTCCCTTACCTTAAAAGCGTCCAGCATCTCAATCCCCACGGCGTTTCCGAGTATTCCGGTTAATATAACCAAGACTGCCGTTAAGGTTGGTATGCCCCCTATTTTCTCACTAACACCAATGGCTATTGCAGTTGTAATGCTCTTCGGGGCTATGCTTAAGAGGACTTCCTTGCTGCCTCCTAAAAGCTTTGCAACATAAAATGCGCTTAAAATTGCCAGTGTTCCACCAAAGACTATCCCTGCAAAAATTTGCTTTGAATACGCCTTTATTATCTCTTTCTGCTTGTATAGTGGAACTGCTAAACTCACAACTGCCGGCCCCAAAAAGAAACTTAAAATTCTCGCACTCTCCATGTAGGTCTCGTACTCAATTCCGGTTAAACGTAGGATAAGGGCTATTCCAATTATTGAAAGCATGACGGGGTTTAAGTAGAAGGCTCTTTTCTTCTCGTAAAGCTTTGAAAAGAGATAAAAAATCGCTACCGTTAGAAAAATTCCGATAGAGTTCACTGCTCGCCACCACCCAGTAGCTCGACAAATTTAGCCGTTAAAACCAACGTCAGGGCAAAGCTTATGACCAGAGCTCCAAAAATCGGCACTGCCTGGCTTTTTATGAGTCCCCAATAAGATATAATGCCCACTCCCGGAGGAATAAACATCACGCTCATGTTCCTTATAAAGAATTCAGCTTCTTTCTCGATGTCTTCTACATTTATAACATTAAATAGGAGTGCAAAGGTCAACAAGACCATTCCAATAACGTTTCCGGGTATTGGAAGACTAAATATCTCACTCAGGGTTTCTCCAATAAAAAGAAAACCGAATATTATGGCAAGCCCCTTGTACATAGGCATCAGAAAAACTAAGAACTGGAAAGATTAAAAAGCTAACGAATCACTCGAAAACTGCTATTGCCTCTATCTCTACCTTGACTCCCTTTGGAAGTTTTCCTACTTGCACTACTGCCCTTGCTGGCTTTGAGTGCCCAAAATACTCTTCGTACACCTTGTTGAATTCTTCAAAGTCTTTTATGTCATCTAAGTAAACGTTGACCTTTACTACATCGTCTACTGTTGCTCCAGCTGCTTCTAAAATTGCTATTAAGTTTTCTATTGCTTGTCTTGCTTGTTCAGTTATGTCGCCTTTAACAATTTCTCCTGTTTTTGGGTCTATGGGAATCTGGCCGGAAATGAAAAGTATCTTGTCGGGGTTTTCTACAAGGATAGCCTGGCTGTAAGGCCCTATTGGTTTTGGAGCATCTTCAGTATGAATTACGCTCTTCTTCACCATCACAAATCACCTCCATGTTTTATTATACGCTTGTTATTAAAAAACTTTTCGGAAAAAGAAGGAGGAATCAGCGAAGCGAAGAGTCCTCATCGTCCCCTCGGGTGTCCTCGGCCTCATCATCTTCAAATTTCTTCAAACCTTTTCGAGGTACTTTTCAAGGGACTTTGAGGGGATGTCGATCGAAAGCCCCATCTTCTGAAGGGCAGTTCTTAGGGCGTAAAGTTTTCCATGTTCTGCGAATTCTTTTGGTGCATAACGTTCTATTGGGATATTGGTGAGCTTCTCTACGAGCGCTTTTATATCGCTCTCACTTTTAGCCTTTTTGATGTCTCCAAACCATTCTTCTATTCCTTTAAGGTCAATCCCAGCATATACGGGAATCTTTGAGACAGTGGTTTCGTTTATACTTGCCAGGATTCTTGCAATATCTGCCACTGGGGTTTTGTCATCTATTATCAGCCTTTTCACAACTATCCAGCTTCCGTGTTTGGCAGTGAAGTTTATGTGCTCCTCTTGGTACATAGGTGTGGTTCTCAACTCAGTTATTGGGTCTTCTGGGAAGTTAACGGGGAATTTCTTTGAAAGTGCTTCCCTTGTTAGGAGCGCTTTTGCAACATCCAGAAGGAGTTTTTTCAGCTTTTTATCTTCTTCAAATATCATCGTATTGAGTTTTCTTGAAGTTCCAGGAGATTTTAATGTTTTTAAGACCTCCCAAACTTCTTTCTCTCCTATTTCCTCAGCTAGACTCATTATTTCTTCAACATTCATGACTTCCGTTAGGTATTCGGGAATTTTCAGATTAACTGTGTTTGAGACACTTGCGAGGAAGTGTGCTATCTGAGGCTCTTCCATTGTCAACAGCTTGTCTCCAACTTTCCAGTTTTTGTGGTTTGCTGTGAAGAGTATGTGATCCTCAATTTTCATTTTTCATCACCTTCTATTTCTTGGGATCCCTATTATTTTAGCTTTTCTAAACTTGCTGACCTTCTTTAAAAAAAGTTTATAAGCTTATTCAAGCAACCGTAGTTTGAGAGAGGTGAGGTATTTTGAGAGAGGAATTCAATAATATTGAAGCGGGACGCTCATATGGTGAAGAGCTTGAATTGGGAATTGATTTTCAAACTACTGAGGAAATTAAAGTTCCTGAAAAGTTAATAGACCAAGTCATTGGTCAGGATCATGCAGTTGAAGTAATAAAAACCGCAGCAAAGCAAAAAAGACACGTACTGTTAATAGGCGAGCCTGGTACAGGTAAGTCTATGCTAGGTCAGGCTATGGCAGAGCTCCTCCCCACTGAAAATCTTGAGGATATTTTAGTCTTTCCAAATCCTGAAGATGAAAATATGCCCAAGATAAAGACCGTACCAGCGTGCCAGGGCAGACAGATAGTAGAACGCTACAGGCAAAAAGCAAAGGAGCAAGAGAACATAAAGTCATACCTCCTACTGTTTGTGCTTTTTGTGGTCATGCTTGCGGTTCTCATGGACCGCTCAGCCCAGACTTTGCTCTTTGGAGTTTTCGTGCTAATTGTGTCACTAATGGCAATCTCAAACATGAGGCTCAGAAACCAAGCGTTGGTACCAAAGCTTTTGGTTGACAATTGTGGCAGGAAAAAAGCCCCATTCGTAGATGCAACGGGGGCACATGCGGGAGCACTCCTTGGAGACGTTAGACACGACCCGTTTCAGTGTTTTAGTGGTAAGGAGAGCGTTATAGTTGAAAAAGACGGTGAGAGAAGGGCAGTTACACTGAAGGAGTTCGTTGAGAACGCTCTCAAAGAACCGTCAGGAGAAGGGGTAGATGGTGAAGTCAAAGTTGCCTACAGGGACTTTAGAAATGATAACGTTAAAATACTCACAAAGGACGGTTTCGTGAAGCTCCTCTATGCCAACAGAAGGGAAGGAAAGCAAAAACTCAGAAGAATAGTGAACCTTGAGAAGGATTACTGGCTTGCGGTAACTCCCGAGCACAAGGTATACACAGTAAAGGGTCTCAAAGAAATGGGTGAGCTGACCAAAGATGACGAGATAATAAGAGTCCCTGTTATCATCCTCGACCGGTTTGATGTAGCTCGCACATACAATGAGGAGGAGAAGCTCAAAGATTACATCCGCTGGAAGGAGTATTATGAGAAAACCGGCAACGGGTATAAGAGGGCCGCTAAGGAGCTCGGCATTAAGGAGAGCACGCTCCGCTGGTGGACTCAAGGAGCCAAGCCAAAATCCTTGAAAATGATCGAAGAACTTGAAAAACTTGGTCTCCTACCTCTGAAGAGCGACGATAAACGGCTCGAAGAGATAGCCAAAGTTATGGGCGTCCTTTTCAGCGATGGAAACATTGACAAGAACCTTAACACTCTAAGCTTTGTTTCAAGTGAGAGAGAAGCTGTCGAAGAATTCGTGAGAATCCTTGGAAATATCTTTGGAAGAGTTGAATATGAGATCAAGGAGAACCGTAGGGCTATGGGAGAGAGTATTCTCTTCAGGACGTGGGACAGAAGGGTTATACGGTTCTTCGTTGCCCTTGGTGCCCCCGTTGGCAACAAGACAAAGGTTAAACTTGAGCTTCCATGGTGGATTAAGCTTAAGCCGTCACTTTTCCTTGCCTTCATAGATGGGCTCTACAGCGGCGACGGCAGCGTACCAAGGTTTGCCCGCTATAGGGAGGGCATCAAATTTAATGGAACTCTTGAAATAGCTCAGCTTACGGATGAGCTTGAAAAGAAGCTTCAATTTTTTGAAGAAGTAGCATGGCATTTGGGCCTCTTTGGAATCGAGGCGAAGGTTAGAGTTGACAAAGCCAATGGTAAATACAAGGTGAGGCTTGTATTCTCGCAGTCTATAGACAACGTGCTTAACTTCCTTGAGTTCGTGCCGATAAGCCTCTCCCCATCTAAGAGGGAGAGATTCCTCGGGGAAGTCGAGAAGTATCTCAGTGCTGTTCCCGATTCAAGCCTTGCAGAGAAGCTCAAAGAATTCAGGGAACGCTTTGAGAGGATTAAGAAGAAAGAGAGAAGGAACTTCATTGAAACTTGGGAAGAAGTGGAGATTACATACAACGTGACAACAGAGACAGGGAATTTACTTACAAACGGCCTACTCGTCAAAAATTCCGGTGGTCTCGGAACTCCAGCTCACGAGCGTGTCGAGCCTGGAATGATTCACAGGGCACACAAGGGAGTCCTCTTCATAGATGAGATAGCCACCCTTAGTTTAAAGATGCAGCAGAGCCTGCTCACCGCTATGCAGGAAAAGAAGTTTCCGATAACAGGACAGAGCGAGCTTTCAAGCGGTGCCATGGTTAGGACAGAGCCTGTTCCGTGTGATTTCATCTTAGTTGCTGCAGGAAACCTGGATACCGTTGATAAAATGCACCCCGCTTTGCGTTCGAGAATAAGGGGTTACGGTTACGAGGTCTACATGAGAACCACAATGCCAGACACCATCGAGAACAGGAGAAAGCTTGTGCGCTTTGTTGCTCAAGAGGTAGTGAAAGACGGTAAAATACCGCACTTCACCAGGGATGCCGTTGAAGAGATAATTAGAGAGGCCCAAAAGAGAGCAGGCAGAAAAGGTCATCTAACATTGAGACTTAGAGACCTTGGAGGTGTAATAAGGGCTGCTGGGGACATAGCAGTAAGAGAAGGAGCTAAATATGTGACCAGGGAACACGTATTAAAGGCATTACAGCTTGCTAGACCTCTTGAAAAGCAGTTGGCAGATTGGTATATAGAGAGAAAGAAAGAGTACCAGGTAATCAAAACTGAAGGTGGAGAAATAGGAAGGGTAAACGGTCTCGCTGTCATAGGGGAACAGAGCGGTATTGTACTGCCTATTGAAGCCGTCGTTGCACCTGCAGCAAGCAGGGAGGAAGGTAAGATAATTGTAACTGGTAAGCTTGGAGAGATAGCAAAGGAGGCCGTCCAAAACGTTTCGGCTATAATAAAGCGCTACAAGGGAGAGGACATAAGTCGCTACGACATTCACGTTCAGTTCCTTCAAACATACGAAGGGGTTGAGGGCGATTCAGCAAGCATAAGCGTCGCTACTGCAGTGATTTCAGCTCTCGAAGAAATCCCTGTGAAGCAAAGCGTTGCTATGACAGGTTCATTAAGCGTTAGGGGAGAAGTCTTGCCAGTTGGTGGAGTTACTCCCAAGATAGAAGCTGCAATAGAAGCGGGAATAAAGCAGGTTATAATTCCAAAAGCAAACGAAAAGGACGTTTTCTTAAGCCCAGACAAGGCTGAAAAGATCGAAATAATTCCAGTCGAGACAATTGATGAGGTTCTCCAGATAGCCCTCGAAGACTCAGAGAAGAAAGACGACCTAATAAAAAGGATTAGGGAAGCATTACCATTTGCTTAATCTTCAAGAACCTCTGACAGCCCTGCACATTCTATTATCTTTTTTGCTATCTCCTTTCCAAGTTCAATATCGGTAAGCTCCTTTACTATTATCTTTCCGCTGGGATATATGCTCGTTTCATAGCCATCTATTACTGCTATTGCCATCATCTTAGGGATAACGGTCTTTACTTGATACCCTTTTTCCTTTAGGCACTCTGCAGTCTTGTTTAAATCGACTGTTATTTCTTTATCCCATGAATAAGGCTGCACTATTACGCCTTTCATCGTTGTACATGGCTTTGAGATAATCATCCTCTCACCGATTTCTATTTTTGGAGAAATACTTTTATGGCTTTCTACAAGTCTTGGCATTGAAAAAATTAAAAGCCAAATGTAGAACTTAAATCATGCTGCTCGAGATACTCCTTGCAATAATCTTCCTCTGGGATTGGTACTTTTTCGCTGGTTATCTAACCAGACTTATGGATATGTATAAAACCCGGGAATGGGTTCCCTTTGTGAGCATACTGATTCCTGCCTACAATGAGGGGCAAACCATAACAGAATCTATAAAATCAGCTCTCTCTCAGGATTATCCTGCCTTTGAAGTTATTGTGATTGACGATGGCAGTGAAGATGATACGTTTGAAAAGGCTTCCTCCATAAATGATCCAAGGCTGAGAGTTTTTAGGAAAGCTCATGAGGGAAAAGCAAAAGCCCTTAACTTCGGATTATCAAAGGCGAAAGGTGAAGTGATAGTTACCACCGATGCAGACTCCTTGCTCTCGCCAGACGCCTTGAGACATCTTGTGGAGGGGTTTTATTCTCCAGAGGTTGTAGGCGTTGGAGGCCAAGTTAGGGTTTTGGGGAACTCTTTTTTAGAAAGAGCTCAAGACGTTGAACATCTTAGGATTGCAATGTTTAGGCGTGCCAAGGAACTCGAAGATTTAAGCGTTGCTCCGGGCCCTATTTCAGCCTTTAGGCGGGAAGCTTTGGAGAAAATCGGTGGATTTGTCGAGAGTGAGGTTGAGGATTACGCTACAACAAAAGAGCTCAAGAAAATTGGAAAAGTTGTTTACGCTCCCAGGGCTAAGGTTTACACAAGAATGCCGAAAACACTTGGAGACCTTTGGAGGCAGAGAAAAAGGTGGTTTTTGGGTGATTTAAAGCATCTCGGTGGCGGATTAGAAAAGGAGCTGTTCTTCCTCCTCTTGGGCGATTTCATTGCACTTCTTGATATAATGGTTCCAGTGGCATTGCTTTTAAGTGGAAAGTTGGGTTTATTTTCGTTCTTCTTGGGTTATGAAATACTGACATTCCTCATCCCTACCGTTGTAGAGGGGGGATCTCTTTTGAATGCCCTTCTTTTCCCAATCTTCCTATGGTTTTGGGCGGTTTTTTACTTAGTTCTGCACATTTACGGCTATTTGTTGAAGATATATCGTAACCTTTAAGAACGGAAGTTCTATATAGACTATATACTCTATATAGTAAATTTGGAAGGAAGGGGAAATGGACTGGATTTTATTTTCGGCTCTTTTTATGGCATGGGCTATAGGGGTAAATGATAGTGCAAAAGTCGTTGGTACTGCTGTAGGCTCTGGGTTATTGGGGTTTAAGAAGGCTGTTTTTGTTATTGGGGTATTTACAACTATGGGAGCCGTTTTTGGTGGGGGCGGCGTTTCTGGAACTATCAGCGAACTTGCCAAAGGGCTGGACGCTAATTCAATAGGGATAATCCTTTTTAGTGCTGCAGTGGCCGTTACTCTAGCGAGCATAAGAGGTTTTCCGATTTCTACAACCCAGTCAATCGTCGGGGGATTAGCTGGAGCGGCTCTTGCATTTAATTTGATAGTAAAGTGGGAAATATTTTTCAGAATAGTGCTTGCGTGGGTTTTGTCCCCGTTGTTAGCTGCTTTTTTAGCAATCATGGTTTATGAGGTCTATGCAAAGCTCTTCAATAAAGTAAAACAAATTCAGCTTCTTGAGACAATGTACAAGTGCCTTGTCTTTATAGCAGTTGCATTCTCTGCTTTCAATCTGGGAGCAAATGAACTATCTAATGTGGTTGGTTTAATGGAAGCAGTGGGGGTTGATGGCCCATTTAAGCTTGTTCTTTCCTTGACTCTGGGGTTTGGGGCACTAACTTTTAGCCATGAAGTGATTATGAGTGTTGGTAAAAGGCTGACTCCCCTTGATCCTCTTTCGGCATTTTCATCACAGTTTGCTTCAGCTATGGCAGTAACTACCGCGAACCTTCTTGGTCTTCCAGTCAGCTCGGGTCAAGCGGTTATTGGAGGAGTGGCTGGGCTTGGCTACCATTTGGATAACCCTGTCAATTGGAGCCTAATTCGGAGCATAGTATTGAGCTGGGTTTTTGCCCCATTGATTTCTGGAATTCTAACGTTCCTGCTTTTGAGCTTGCTTCCGTAGGTTTTTAAACTCAAAATTTGAAATCTTGGTGGTGGAGAAAATGAGTGAGTTTAGATTTGAAATAAAAGCGCGAGATGCTGCGGGAAGGATAGGAAAGATTGAAGTTAACGGGAAAAAACTAGAAACCCCGGCAATAATGCCCGTTGTAAACCCCAAACAGCTTATAGTAACTCCCAAAGAACTCAAGGAAATGGGCTTTGACATTATAATTACGAACTCCTACATAATCTACAAAGATGAAAAACTCAGGAAGGAAGCCCTTGAAAAAGGTATCCATAGACTTTTGGACTACGACGGCATAATTGAGGTTGACTCGGGAAGTTTTCAGCTCATGAGATACGGAGGAATCGACGTCACCAATAGGGAGATCATAGAGTTTCAGCACAAAATAGGCGTTGACATAGGGACGTTCCTTGATATTCCCACAGTTCCGGACGCTCCAAGGGAAAAAGCTGAGGAAGACCTTAAGATAACTCTTGAGAGGGCAAAAGAAGCTGAAAGCATAAAGAGCATAGCAATGAACGCTGCGGTTCAGGGTTCCACTTATCCGGACTTAAGGACATACGCGGCAAAGAAGTTAAGCGAGATGAACTTTGAGATTCACCCTATTGGTGCCGTGGTGCCTTTAATGGAAAGCTACCGCTACAAGGACTTGGTTGATGTTGTAATAGCGTCCAAGCTTGGCCTCAGACCCGACAGACCGGTTCACCTCTTTGGTGCAGGTCATCCAATGATCTTCGCTCTAGCGGTTGCCATGGGGATAGACCTGTTTGACTCAGCCAGCTACGCCCTCTACGCCAAGGACGACCGCTACATGACGCCTGAAGGAACTAAGAGGCTCGAAGAACTTGAGTATTTCCCTTGCTCATGTCCTGTCTGTTCCCGTCACACTCCTCAAGAGCTTAGGGAAATGCCGAAGGAAGAGAGGACAAGGCTACTGGCTCTCCACAATCTGTGGGTCATTAGAGAAGAGCTGAACAGAGTTAAACAAGCAATAAAAGAAGGGACACTATGGCAGCTCGTAGACGAGCGTGCGAGGTCTCATCCAAAAATGTTCGCCGCTTATAAGAGGTTGCTTGAATACAAGGATTACTTAGAAGAGAACGAGCCAGTTACAAAGGCTTCGGCATTTTTCAAGGTCAGCGAAGAAATTATGGGAACTCCCGTGGTTTTAAGGGCAAAAGAGCGGGCTGAAAGAGTTAAAAAGAAGTTCTCTGAGGTTGTTAGCCACCAAATCTTTGGAGAGATTCCGAAGTATCTAAGCTTAACGTTCCCCTTTGCCCAGAGCGAGGGAGAGGAGGACTTCACAATAGAGAAGCCTTCAAAGGAGGAAGCAAAGCTCTACATCCAGGCTGTTGCCGAGTATCAGTTTGGTGAAGGTGCTAGTGAGGCTTTTAAAGATGTTTTCGTGGATTTATCAAGGAAAACAGGTATGCCAAGGCAGATAAAAGCGGGCGGTAAGCATATAGCGACCTTCAGGGCGGAGGACGGTCTTTTGACCCTTGGCATTGAGGGTGCCAAAAGGCTCCACAAGATTCTGCCGTATCCAAGGATGAGAGTGGTGGTTAATAGCGATGCTGAGCCTTTTGCAAGGAAGGGGAAGAACGTTTTCGCAAAATTCGTGATTGATGCAGACGAGAACATAAGACCCTATGATGAAGTTTTAGTTGTGAATAAGGACGACGAGCTCTTGGCAACCGGTCAGACCTTATTGAACGGCAGGGAGCTTAAGATATTCAAGCAAGGGCTGGCAGTAAAAGTTAGAAGGGGGGTTGAGTAATCATTCAAGTGGAGACCTTCCATACTTTACAAAGACTCTCAGCTCCTTATTTTTCTTCTTTAAGTAGTTCATGAGAGCCTCAAGTTCTACCTTAAAGGCTCTTTGCTCAATTTTGACTCCTTCATGGGCTTTCTGGAGGGGCCGTATGTAGCCGTTGCTTTCGTGCCACAGCAATTTTGCTATTAACTCGTCGCTGATTGAGATGTTGGATTGTAGGAGGTATATTACCCCTCCTTTCATCGTCCTTATATAAGCTGAAGGAACTCCACTCTCTATAAATCTCTGGATGGTGGGGAAGTATTTTCTCAGAACTCTGGGCAGGCGGTGAGCTATCTTTTTCTTTTCTTCAGCAATTTCTGGGTCATAGATCACGCAGTACCCTGGGGCTTCCTCTCCGTAAGTTCTAAGTAAGTACGCATCGATGAATGGGACATCAAGAAGGCTTACGCCAAGCTTTGATGTGATCTTCCTGTTGTAAAAGCTCTTTGCGAGGTATATCAACTCTCTTTGAAGAAGCTTTTCGAGCGAGTGAAGGTACTCCAAATATCCAAGAACAACATGGATTGTATTCTTTGCCTCCTCAAGAGTCAGAGTTTTCGGCTCAACGTATTCGTCCAGCTCTTCGGCGATTTTTATTATTTCACTCCTCGGGACTTCAGCTTTCAGGGCATCCCTCAGCCTCTTCAGCGCACCATCGTAGTTTACGACCTCCTTGCCTTCCATTGCTTTGTAGAACTCCGAATACTCTTCCATAACATCGTCTGTAAGTATGACCCCGTTGTAAAGCTCTCTCTCCTCATTGAGGCGCTTTTCTAAGTTGATATAATGCTCATCGAGCCTTTCAATGAAATCTTTAATGAGTTCTTCTACTTTACTCTCTTTTAATGTTTCGAGCAAAGTTGTTATGCCCTTAACGCTCTCTGGATACACAGGAGGTCTTGTTAAAGAGCCCGTGAGCGTTCCATCCATTAAAATCATGTGCTCGTCGCTCCCAACCAATGCACCAAGCTTGTTTTCGAGCGTCTCCATCTGAAGCCTTATAATTTGATCAGAGATGCCATGGTTATACGTCATAGCGTTTGTATAAACTAAACGGGCGCTTTTGCCGTTTCCAAAAGCAAAAGATGAGACAGTGTAGATTATTGTCCCGCTCAGCCTTGCCTTTCCCTGGCTTCCATCAACTGCGTAAGCTTTGCTCTCCTTTTTTTCTGGGAGGGGCTTCCACTCTATCTTGCCCTTTAGAGCTTTTTCTGCATTTTGAAGTTCCTTTATAAGCATCTCGAAGATTCTATCGGCTTGATCTTTTGAAATAAGTCGGTACATTCAGCTCACCTCGACTTCCTCTACTCTCGAAACACCGTTCTCAAGCCGGACTCTTACAACCCTATCTGCAGCGTCCTTAAGCTCCTCATCGTGGGATACTATTATTACCTGTGGAATTCTCTTCAGATAGCGCTCCATGATATCAACTAACCTTCTCCTCCTTTCCTCATCAAGATACGGCGTTGGCTCATCCATTATGAGGAGAGGTATCTCCCCTGCAAGATAGAGGGACAAAGCAAGCCTAAATGCCAGGCCAAGGGCTATCCTCTCGCCGCCGCTGAGAAATGATAGGTCCCTCTCCTTGCCGTCGTATATAACTCCGAGGACAACTTTATTTTCTTTGGCTTTGACCGTTATGCCGGAATACTTCTCCTCCGTAAGCTCTTCAAATATCTCGCTCGCATATTCACCAACTTTTGCCAGGGCATCTTCCTTAAGGATGTTCTTAAACTTCCTGACCTTTTCTCTAAGTTCTTGAACTCTTTCTCTGGCTTTTCTTAGCTCTTCAAGTTCTTTTTTCTTGTTTTTGACGTTGTCTTTTTCTTCTTGGAGTCTTTCCAAGGTCTTGCTCAGCTCCTCCTTTCTCCTCTCTAGGTTGTTAAGCTCTGTTTCTGCCCTTGTTAGTGCTTCTCTCTTCTCAACATACTCCTTTTTGAGCCTGTCGTGTTCTTCTTTGTTGTACTTTTCCTCGAGCTTTGTTATTGTTTCACTTAAGGATGACAGCTGTTCCCCAAGTTGCTTCCTCTTGGATTCGAGACTACTTAGCTCTTTTTCCTCTTCATGGAGGCGCTCTTTCTCTTTTTCAAGATCCTCCTTAACGTTCAAAAGTCCTAAGTATTCTTCATAGATGGGTCTCAGCTTTTCAAGCTCTGCCTTAAGAGCGTCTTCGTTTTCAAACCCAAGCTCCTTGAATTTTTTCTCGTATTCTTGGAGCTCTCTTCTGGCGTTTTCTATTCTCTTCTTTATGATCTCCCTCTTTTTCTCTAAAATTGGCTTCTTCTTGAGCTCATCCAAAATGCCCTTAAGGATTCCTTCGAGCTGATTTTTCTCCGTTGAGAGCTTTTCATATTCTTTTGCTTTTTCTTCGAGCTCCTTCAGATTAAATTGGGCTAGTTTCTCTTCGTTTTCCTTAATCTGCTTTAGAACTTCTTCGTTTGCTATTACAATGCTTTCTTTTTTTAGAATGCTCTCAATTTCTTTGAGCTCTGTCCTGAGGTCTTTTTCTTTCCTTTCGAGTTCTTCCAGCTTTGTCCTATACTCCTCGATTTCCACTTTGTATTTTTCTATGAGCTCTTTTCTGTGTTCATCCGTAAGCTCAGAACCGCAAACGGGACATTTCCCTTTAGCTTTCATGAGTTCCGAGATTGCCTTATCTTTTTCCCGAGAAAGGCTTTTCAGCTTTCCTTTCTCCTCTCCAATCTTTTCAAGCTCCTCACGAATTTCTTCTCTTCTTTTCTTTGCCTCTTCTATTTTATCTTTGAGGGCTTTAATTTTCTCTTCGCTGAGGGTTAACCTTTTCCTAAGGGACTCTATTGTCTTCTTAATTCCAATTGCTTCTTCATATTTTTCTGCATACTCCTTTAGGGTCTCAAGAGCCTCTGCAATTTTTTCCAACTTTTCCTCAATTTCCTTAAGTTCTTCTTCCTTCCCTATGAGCTCCTTAATTCTCTCTTCTATCTGGGAGAGCGTTCCTTCGTAACCTTTAAGCTCTTTTTCAATCTTGGACTTTACTTCGCTGTACTCTTTCTGGAACCTTTCGAGTTCTTTGTACCTCTCTGCCTTAGGCTTAATTTTTTCAAACCTTTCAGACTTCTTTTTCAGTTCTTCTATCTTCGTTTTTCTTTCGTTTATTGAGTTGTTGAGAGAGTTTATCCTTGTCCTTACACCTTCGAGAATCTTTTCAATTTTACTTTTTTCTTCTTTTGCTTTGTTAAGTTCCTCTACCAGCTTATCGAGTTCAGAAAGTCTCTTTTCTATTTTTTCAGCTTCTTTTCTCAGCTCTGGAATCCTTGGTGTAAGCTCGTTTATCTGCTTAATGGTTTCGCTCAGGTTTTTTCGGGTCTCCTCTATCATCTCATCTATGTTCTTCATTGCCGTGAGGTATTCTTCAATCGCATTTATCCTTGAATCTATGGCCTTTCTGACCTCAAGAAGGTTGTTGTAAGCATTTTCGTATTTATCTAACCCAAGAACTTTTCTAACGACTTTTTCCCTGCTCTCATCGCTCTCTAAGATCGCGTCAATCTCGCCCTGCCTTATGTATATCGCGTTAACAAAGACGTCGTAGGGGATCAGTTTTTCTATCCATTTTCTCACGTATTGCTGACCTGCCTCAGTTGCATAATGCCACCCATCGCCCTCTTGGTATTTAACAAAAGCTATGCCTTTAGTTATGTTTCTATGGAGCTGGTACTTCACATTGTCCTTTTCAAAAAATATTGTTATCTCGGTGCTTTTTCCGTTTACTCTCAGAATGTCCTCTTTTTTTAGGTCTTTGGGTTTTGTGGGCCAGTAGAGACCCACAAGTATCGCGTCAAGGAGGGAACTTTTTCCAGAACCGTTTTGCCCTATTATCAGGTTTATTCCGGGCGTAAAAGTTACCTTCGTGAACTCATGTGAGCGGAAATCTCTCACAATTATCTTTTCAATCATCATGCTTTTTCACCCTTTCAGCCATGATAATAAATCGGCCTTCTTCTTTGGTTGCAACTTCTGAACTTTCTTACTTTCTTCTTTTTTGGTCTTATGTTTGGATTCTTCTTTTTTCGGCTTGTAAGTCTCTTCTTTTCCGTTATCCTCTTTTTCAAGGGAACCTTTTAGAAGAAGCTCTATTACCTCATCGACTGCCTCAAATTCTTTCTCACCTACGAGTTCAAGTATTTTGAGCTCTAAGGGATTAAAGAACTTCTTCGCATCTGCCCCCTCTACAGATCCTCTAGAAGGCCTTTTGAATTTCGTCCTTATATGGAGATACTTAACATTGAAGATTTCGTGGAGGAAAGATACATCAAAGGGTCTTTCCCATTCGATGTCCACTCTCACAAAAGCTTCTCCCGGAATTTTTGTGCTCAACTTTTTGAGCTCCTTTTTTGCAGAGACCTCGTCGGCTTTAATCTTAATATCGTAAAATGGTCTAACGTCGAGCTTCACGAATCTCGGCTTGAAGTCTTCCACTATCAGAAAGCCCTTATCTTCTCCAGCTTGTGGAACGAAGGCATCTCCTTTCCACCTGTATCTCATTTCGTAATCGCCAAAGTCCCATCTCTCTAGGGAGCCGGGATAAGCGACGATGCCAAGTCCCTTGTTGGTCTGCCATCTTTTGTGTATATGCCCCATTGCATAGTAGAGAAAGCCTTCTGGCAGGTCTTCTAAGGTTATCTCGAAGTAATCCCTTTGTGTTTCCAGTCTTAGGCTATCCATCATCTCCTTTATCCCTTGATGAAGCATGAGTACTGCATCTCCGCTTGGTCTGAAGTAATCGCTCAACTTGTTCCTCTCGAACCACGCGGCACTCATGAACTTCATTCCGTAAATCTCAAGGGTCTTATTGCCCTTTTCAAAAACTCCTTTGGTGATTAGTTTCCCGTTAACTTTCTCCGTGGTCTGATACTCGTTCTCTTTTTTCTCCTCGCTGAATCCGAGGACGTGCATTAATCTCAAAGACTCCAGAAGATTATAAGCTGAAATTCTCTTTTGGGTTCTGTCGTGGTTCCCTTCAATTGCAAAAACAGGAATCCCCTCTTTTTTTGGAATGGAAAGGATGTCTATTGCTTCTTTTATCGTCTGGGGGCTTGGATTGCTTCGATGGAATAAATCTCCAGCAATTAGTATAAAATCGACTTTCTCTTCAACAGCCTTCTTTATTGCAACCTCGAAGGCTTTTTTAAACTCCTCAGCCCTGTAAGGCAACCTGTACTGCTCAAACCCAAGGTGCACGTCAGCAATATGGGCAAACTTAAAGGTCATATTCTATCCCCTCATCCTCATAAACCTGCTGGATTTCCTTTTCTCGCTTTTCCTCTTCAGCTCTTTTACGCCACCTTGATACAATCCCTATGTCCTCTCCACCGTAATCTCCGCCCTTTTCCTTAAAGTTGTATATCTTCACCAGTGTGGGGAGAGCTATTGCCTGACCTACTATTACGGCCTCTCCCTTTCCAAGCGATGCAATATCGGCTAATAAGTCAGAACTCAGTTGCTCGCTCGCCTTTAGAACATAATCCTGGTCTTTTGGATTTACTATCCTCAGGATGATCTTGGTGTTTGTCTGGCTTAAGACGTCTTCGTTGAGCTTGTTTGGCCTTTGGGACACTATTCCCAGCCCAACTCCGAATTTTCTACCCTCCCTAGCAATCCTGCTCAAAATTCTCACGGCATCGTTGTGTTCTCCCTGCGGGGCGAATATGTGAGCTTCCTCCACTACTACAAGTATCGGCTCAGCAAGTGCTTTGCTTTTGTTCTCAATGCTCCTCATGATTTCCTCGAGCTCTTTAATCTCCTCTTCGAGTTTTGACGTTTTTACAGCCTTGCTTTCTCTGAGGTCTTCTTTTATGCGTTCGAGCTTCTTTCTGGCCTTTTCATAGTCCACTCTTGCTTCGAATATCCCTTGTAGAAGTTTTCCAACGACGACTTTCATCTGGCCTTCATCTAAAGGCCCAAGGTCAATGATATTAGCCTTTCCAGGTTCTATTTGAGATATTAAATCCTCGCTCGTCAGTAGGCTTCCGTAGTTCCTTAAAAACCTCCTAATCCTTAAAACAACTCCTCTCAATGTTTCTATTCTATCCGACTTGAGCTCTTCCGTGAAGTAGCCCTTCTTCCCTTCATCCCAGTACTGAGCCTCTTTATTCCTTATCCAGTCGTTTATTGTTTCCATGAGCTTTTCAATTATCTCCCTTCCTCCCAAGTTGGGGTTCTCATGTTTGACAGTTTCCCACGCTTTAGCTAGGAACTCCCTCTGGATGGTGGCATTTTTTGCAACTTCTATCAGATCTGCCAGCTCCTCGCTATCCATTTCCTCCGGCCTTATCTTGGCCTCAATTATCTTGACGTACTTTTTCCCTGTGTTGGGGAGCTTTAGCTTTACGTAGTCTCCGTGAGGGTCTAAGACAACTACTGTTCCCCTAAGCTTTTCAACGATTTGACTTACCATCACGGCAACAGTATTTGATTTACCCGCTCCCGTAACAGCTAGAACTGCAAAATGCCTTGATACAAGTTCGTCGACATTCAAATAAATTGGCACGCTCTCTCTTAGAAGAAGAGTTCCAACTTCTATATACCCCTCTCCAGGGTTGTATATCGCCTTAAGGACTTCGTCGCTTAGCCTGTAAACAGTTTTCCCGTTGGGAATCGGGACTCTGTTTGGTAAAACTTCAATCTTCTCGCCGTTAAACTTGAGCTTGCCGAGCACTCTCACGCTCGCAATTACCTCTTCGTTGTCCTCAATGCTCTCTCCATACTGCTCTAGGTCGAGCTGGAGGGATTGATATGTGCTTTTTCCACTCATAAGAAGCCAGTTTATGTTTTGAAGCTTCCTGATAGTGCCAATAACCCATTCTCCATTTCTATTCTGAGCGACGACGAACTCTCCAAATTGTAAGTTTACATCTGGATGAGCGGAAAAATCATACCCTACAACACTCGCCTCGCCTTTGACTATACCTACGGCATCTTCCGCTATCTTCATTGTACCACCTTCATTTGATCAATTAACTTCGAGCTGGTTATAAACTTAATCTTTTAAATACTATTGGGACAGCTTTGACTCTACTTTTTCCTTTGAAAGCCTTATCTTTAAGGACGGAAAGGATATCAGCCGTGGGAGTCATCAGATTTTTGTTTATTTTTGACCGTTAGTGGCTTGTATGTTGACCACTCTATTATTAATTGGTGATGTGTAATGTTTAGCTTTGAGAGTTTGAGAAGGTTTTGGGAGAAGGAGAGGAAGCCTGAAGTTCAGAGAGAGTGCGCGAGATACGAGGCAACAAACTTCCAGAAAATTGTACTCTGAAAATAACGTTCACTTTAGCCGTAATTGGGGTCTCTTGACTTTACCTTTTCCTTTTCGATTTCCTTTCGAACGATCTGAAAATTTTAATCTGCCGTTTTTGTTGTATGAAAAAACATAGATAGAGATCAGACAGGAATCCGGTCATCATCTTGCCCTCAGGATCGGAAGCGCTCATCACTTCTTTTTAATATTCGCCCTGATTTTTTTAAAATTTTCCAAAAACTATTTTAGCCCCAAGTATAATCACCCTTGGTGATACAAATGCGAGCTGAGAACTTGAGAAAGCTCGTTATATATGAAGTCTTTCCTAGGAACCACACGGAAGAGGGAACTTTAAAGGCACTGGCAGAGGATTTGGAAAGAATTAAATCCCTTGGTGTGGACTTCATTTGGCTAATGCCAATATATCCTATCGGGGAAGAAGGCAGAAAAGGTTCTCTTGGGTCTCCCTATGCCATAAAGGATTATAGGGCTATAAATCCTGAGCTGGGCACTTTTGAGGATTTTAAAGAATTGGTAGAAAAAGCCCACAGGCTTGGACTCCGCGTTATGATAGACATTGTGTACAATCACACTTCACGGGACTCAAAGCTTCTAAGGGAGCATCCTGAGTGGTTTTACACCGTTGAAGGAAAGCCTTCGAGAAAAGTTCCAGACTGGAGCGACGTCTACGATCTTGACTACTCGAATAGGGAACTGTGGGACTATCAGATAGAAACTCTGAAGTTCTGGGCTAAGTACGTAGATGGATTTAGGTGTGATGTTGCTCCTCTTGTACCACTGGAATTCTGGGAAAAAGCCAGGGAAGAAGTTTCTAAGGTTAATCCCAATCTCGTATGGTTGGCCGAAACCGTGCATCCTTCATTCCTTAAGTGGATGCGGGAGAGAGGATTTAGAGCCCATTCAGATGTTGAAATGCATCGGGTATTTGATATCACCTACGACTACGATGGAAGGGAAATACTGGAAAGATACCTGCAGGGGGAGAGTAACTTATCAACTTACATTGGCTACCTCTACGTTCAGGACACGCTGTATCCGGAGGATTACGTTAAGCTTAGATTTTTGGAGAATCATGATTTGCCTAGAGCGGCTGAAATATTTAGGGACGAATTTCGCCTAAAGAACTGGACGGCATTCATGTTTATGCTCAAAGGGGCAACGTTGATATATGCGGGGCAGGAGTATGCCATTAAAAAGCAGCCAAATCTCTTTGAAAAAGACCCTATTCCTTGGGAAGAAGGAGACGAATCCTTTTTGGCTTTTATTAAGAGGCTAATCGAAATTAAAAAGTCCCTCGATTGCAACACCCAAAAAGTGTACTTGGCAAAGGACGGAATCGCAGTTGTAAAATGCAAAAATGCCGTGGGAATTTTCAATCTGGAAGGCAAAATTGGAGAAATAAATATTGACGTTAAGGGGAGGGATCTTTTGAGCGGCAGAAAAGTTGAAAGTAAAGCAGGAAAGCTGGAAGCCTCTTTTGAGCCAATGATAATCTCCCTTTAATTTTCTCCTTTTAAATCAATAAGGTTAAAAACTATCGAGCGAATGTTTTAATATGAGCCTGTCTTCGAGAGATAGTTCCTTTCCAAGAAAAATCCCTCTAAGCTTTGTTACTATCAGACCTGCTGCCCTCTTTGATCTAAGTGAGATCATGCGCATTGAAAGACAGTCCTTTAGAGAGCAGTATCCGAGAGGCTTGTTTCTGATGTTTCTTGAGACAAATCCAGAAACATTTCTTGTGGCTGAATACAACGGGAAGGTAGTGGGCTATGTTATGGGCTATTTAAGGCCCGACGGGGAAGGGCATATAATGAGCATTGCAGTCGATCCGCTTTATAGGGGAAACGGGATAGGCAAGGCTTTGATGGAGGCCGTTATAGACAGGTTAATAAAGCGTGGTGCTAGGTATATAGGACTTGAAGTTAGGGTCAGCAATGAGAGGGCAATAAAGCTCTACGAAAAGCTGGGCTTTAAGAAGATGAAAATCATAAAAGGCTACTATTCCGATGGCGAAGACGCATACTACATGGTCCTCACACCAGATGAATGGGGTGGCAGGAGTTGAGCGAGTTTAAATTTTACCTGAGCGGAGATAGGGTTTTCAGCACAATGGAGAGTGCGATAAACAAGCTATACAACAAGAGGCATTACGGAGAAGTTATAAACGGGAGGCTCTTCCTATCATTGGTCGAGGCCGCTTACCTTCTGGACAAAGGCTGGATCAAAGTGTTTGACAATGACAGAGAGCTCAGTGTTGAGGATATTTTTGAAATCGGAAGGAAAAAAGATGAGCAGTTCGACTTAAAGTTTCTGGTTTACAAGGATCTTAGGGATAGGGGTTATACAGTAAAGACCGCCCTTAAGTACGGCTCCCACTTTAGAGTGTATCGCAAAGGAATGGAGGAGCACGCTGATTGGTTAATATGGGTGGTTAGCGAGTCTCAAAAGCTGTATCCAAACGATTTAACGGCCAGAGTTAGGGTTGCCCATGGGGTTAGGAAAAAGATGGTTTTGGCAGTAGTTGATGATGACAACGATGTTGTCTATTATAAAGTTGAGCGGATAAAGTTTTAGACACGTTAATTTTACTTGGATGGGTTAAATTAAAACAAATCTTTTAAATTTCGAATTCTTATTATCTCTGGGGGGCGGTTTATGAAAAAGCTGATTCCGTTAGCTCTTATCTTAGTGTTAATTTTTCTGGCTTACTTGCTCCCAACACCCGAAGAAGAGTATTCTCCGCTAAACCCTTCTTCGATAGTTGGTTATGCCTATCTAACTTCTAACGAGCAGCTAACGATTGAAGTAGTGTGGTGTCTCAACGACTCAGAAAAAGTCCTTATAAAGTTTGAAGATGTCAAAAAAGAGCTTATTCCAGGAGATGCAGAACTAGAAGTGGGTGAGATGTATGGCGAGCTAAAGCTTGAGCCAAAAGGAGATCTGGAGGGGATACTGTTGGCTATTCCCGAAAACTCGAAAAGAACAGCCCAATCCAAAGTTAACGTGAAGGTTGAATTTGGAGAAAGTTACCCGCTAGAAATTACTGAAAATGCTACGACTTCCACAGCACTGTTTGTGAACGGGAGCTACATAATCCCCTACAAAGTAGAAATCATAAACCCCACAAACGAAACAATTGAACTCAAGGATGTATTTTTCCCAGTTAAAGGCGTTAAGATTCTTAGCTTTGGATTTTATAATGGGAGCATCTTTGAAGTTCCTTCAGAAGTTACTGAGCTTCCAAAAACTCTGCCTCCTAACTCAAAAAGGACGTTGGTGATCTACATTGAGATAGGAGAAGAAATTGACGGCCTAGTGTTTAAGCCGAAGGTAATTATAGAAGCAAAAGGGGAGAAATTCCCACTCTCAGTCCCCGAGATGGCATTTGTAAGAGCGATATGTAGAAAAGAAAAAGATTAGATCACTTCAAGAAGCCGGTCTTCTTTCCGAGATCCTCGAAGGCGTCGATTACATACTGCAGGTCTTCCTTGGTGTGGGCTGCTGAAGGCTCAAGCCTTATCCTTGCCGTACCGAGAGGAACTGTTGGGTAAACTATAGCCTGGGCAAAGATGTTGTACTCATCGTAAAGTCTTCTTGAGAACTCTTGGGCAAGCTTTTCGTCATAGAGCATTACCGGTGTAATCGGGTGCTTAGTGTTTCCTAAGTCGTAACCAAGGTCTCTAAGACCCTTTTGGAGGAAATGAGTGTTGTCCCAAAGCTTCTTAACGAGCTCATCACTCTTCTGGAGTATTTCAACGGAGGCTATTGCGGCTGCAACATCAGGTGGATTCAAGGCGGAGGAGAACAAGAACGGTCTTCCTCTTTGTCTTAGATAGTCTATAGCTTCCTCGGGACCAGCTACATATCCACCAATGACACCAAACGCCTTGCTTAGGGTTCCCATTTCAAAATCTACCCTATTATGCAGCTTGAAGTGATCTACTATACCCCTTCCGTGTTCCCCTAAAACGCCCTCACCATGGGCGTCATCAACATACACCATTGCATCGTATTGCTCTGCCAGCTCAGCGATCTCTGGGAGTGGGGCGAGGTCACCGTCCATGCTAAATACGCCATCTGTGACAATGAGCTTCTTTTTCTTGTCTTTGACTTCTTCAAGCTTCTTCTTGAGGTCTTCCATGTCGAGGTGCTTGTAAATAACTTTTGGCGCACCGCTCAAGCGCATACCATCAATAATGCTTGCGTGGTTTAATTCTTCACTGACAAAAACCCCATCTTCACCCTTCTTTATGAGGGTGCTTATTGCCCCAAGATTTGCGTTGTAACCGCTCTGGAAGAGAATAGCGGCTTCCCTCTTCTTAAACTTTGCAAGCTTCTCCTCAAGCTCCACGTGAAGCTCCATTGTTCCAGCTATAGTTCTAACGGCCCCGGCTCCAACACCGTAGTCAAGAATAGCCCTTATCGCTGCCTCCTTAATTTTTGGATGCGCTGCCAAACCAAGATAGTTGTTAGAGCACATGTTTAGAACTTTCTTTCCATCAACAACCACCCAGGGGCCTTGAGCACTTTGGAGAACTCTAATCTTAACATAGAGGCCTTTTTCTTTGAGCTCATTAAGTTCTTCGGTAATCCAGTCAAGCTTTGCCATGGGTACCACCAAGTATAATGTTGACGTTTCATGCCTATAAAAGTTTTTCATAGAATCACCCTAGTTCCCATCGGATCGTTAGAGTTATAAGTTCTTAAATTTTTGGTTGATTGGTGGTTGTTATGAACTTTCAGGAAGAAATCCTGCTCATAAAATCTGAAATTTACCCAATAATCAGAAAACACTATCCAAAAAACACTCACAGAGAAGTGATCAGCCTCTACGACCTGATAACATTCGCAATACTGGCACACTTACACTTTAACGGAGTTTACAAGCACGCTTACAGAGTTCTAATTGAAGAAATGAAACTGTTCCCAAAAATCAGGTACAACAAACTGACAGAACGCTTAAACAGGCACGAGAAACTCCTGCTCCTAGCTCAGGAAGAATTGTTCAGAAAACACGCTAGAGAATACGTCAGGATAATCGACTCAAAACCCGTCCCAACAAAAGAGCTGGCGAGAAAAAACAGAAAGGAGAAGAGATGCTCTTCAGAAATCATAACTGAAAAACCTGCTGTTGGTTTTATCCCTTCTAAAAAAAGTTCTATTACGGGTACAAACTGACGTGTTATTCTGATGGGAATTTGCTGGCTTTATTGTCCGTTGATCCGGCGAGTAAGCATGATGTCACGGTGGTTTGGGAGAATTTCGGGTGGATTGTTGAAAAGTTCACCGGTTGTTTCCTGTTTTTGGATAAGGGTTACGTGAGTGGGGAACTTCATGAGGAGTTCCGGCGGTTTGGGGTTGTTTACACGCCAGTGAAGCGGGAGAATCAGATTAGTAATCTGGAGGAGAAGAAGTTTTACAAGTACTTGTCTGATTTCAGGAGGAGGGTTGAGACTCTGTTTTCTAAGCTGGATGCTTTCCTGTTAAGACCTAGTTGGACTGTTAGTTTGAGGGGTTTGATTGTCAGGATTTTGGGAGCAATTCTGGCTGTGAATCTGGATAGATTATACAACTTCACGGGTGGTGGGAACTAGGGTTAGAATCTTAACGGGGAAGAGAATAAGTCAGTAACCTGCGCCTTTTGATGAAGTTTTGCGGGGGCTCCTTAAGGAGCTCCAAAGAGTTTAAATATTCTGGTGATTATAAAGGATTTAGGTTATGATAATAGGTGGTTGCAATGGCTGAGGAAGCAAAAGAGGTTAAGGAAGTTAAAATCCTTGAAAAACCGTGGGTTGAGAAGTATAGACCTGAGAGGCTTGATGACATCGTAGGGCAGGATCACATAGTAAAGAGACTTAAGCATTACGTTAAGACGGGTTCAATGCCACATCTTCTCTTCGCAGGGCCGCCCGGCGTCGGGAAGTGCCTCACGGGAGATGCGAAGGTCATTGTTAACGGTGAGCTAACAACCATCGGGGAGCTTGTGGAGAGAATAAGCAAAGGCAGGTTTGGTATCACCCCGGTTGATGGTCTGAGGGTTTTTGGCGTTGACGAGGACGGCAAACTTATGGAGTTGCCCGTTGAGTACGTTTATAAGGACAGGACAGATGAGCTCGTCAGGATAAGGACGAGGCTCGGCAGGGAGCTTAAGGTCACCCCATATCACCCGCTTCTTGTGAATAGAAAAGACGGAAGGATAGAGTGGGTTAAGGCGGAGGAGCTTAAGCCCGGAGATAGGCTTGCCGTTCCGCGCTTTCTTCCGGCGGTTCTCGATGAAGATCCCTTAGCTGAGTGGCTCGGCTACTTCATCGGCGATGGTCACGCCGATGCTCAGGGCAACATCATAACCTTCACGAACACGGACGAGAGGCTCAGAAAGCGCTTCATGAAGCTCACTGAGAAGCTTTTCTCTGATGCGAGGATTAAGGAGAGAATCCACGAGAATCGCGCGCCTGATGTTTATGTGAACTCGAAGATGGCCAAAGAGCTCGTTAAAAGCCTTGATCTCGCCGGCAAAAAGGCGGAGATGGTTTACATACCCGCGCAGGCATGGAAAGGTCTTCGCTCTTTCCTGAGGGCATACTTTGACTGCGACGCGGGCGTTGAGCACAATGGGATAGTCCTCTCAACCGCGAGCAGGGAAATGGCGGAGCAGGTCTCTTATGCCTTGGCAGGGCTTGGAGTGGTCGCCAAAGTGAGGAGCAAAGCTGTCAAGGGGCGCACCTACTACTACGTCGTTATCTCGGGCTCCGAGAACATATCGCGCTTCCTCTCCGAGGTTGGCTTCTCGGTTGAAGAGAAAAAGAGGAAGGCAGAAGCCCTCGTCAAGAAGCCAAACCCCAATGTTGGCTCGCTCTACGCCGATAGGGAGCTGATTTCCTACGTCAGGGACAGGCTTAAGCTGAACTTCTCGGACGACAAGGCCCGGTGGAGCCCGGAGAAGGCTAAGAGGATAGCCTGGGAGCTCATGAAGGAAATTTACCACAGCCTCGACGAGCTGGAGAAGCTTGAGAAGGCCCTGTCGAGGAGCATCTTCATAGACTGGAACGAGGTCGCTAGGAGAAGGAAGGAAATCGCGGAGGCGACGGGAATAAGGGCCGACAGACTTCTTGAGTACATCAAAGGCAAGAGGAAACCCAGCTTGAGGAACTACCTCAAGATTGCCAAAGCACTGGGCATTGAGCTTGAGGAAACGATAGAGGTCATGCGCACCTTCGTGAGGAAGTACTCCAGCTACGCCGAGATTGGGAGACTTATCGGGACATGGAACTCAAGCGTCAGAATAGTCCTTGAGAGCAACACCGAGAAGATAGAGGTTCTTGAGGAGATTAGAAAGGCCGAGCTAAAGCTTTTGAGGGAGATACTCAACGACGAAAAGCTCAAGAGGGGCGTCGCTTACCTCATCTTCCTCGCCCAGAACGAGCTCTTCTGGGACGAGATAGTCGAGGTTGAGAAGCTTAAGGGCGACTTCGTAATCTACGACCTTCACGTTCCTAACTATCACAATTTCATCGGCGGTAACCTTCCGACGGTTCTCCACAACACAACAGCCGCACTGGCCCTTTCACGGGAGCTATTTGGCGAAAACTGGCGTCACAACTTCTTAGAGTTGAACGCCTCGGTCTCCAAGGATACTCCAATACTTGTGAGAATCAACGGTCGGGTTATGAGGACAACCTTTGCCGAGCTTGATAAGCTTTACTTCGACGAAAGCGATGGCGATGTCGCCTACAAAGATGCACCCAACCTTGAGGTTCTCACGGTTGACGAAAACTACCGCGTTAGATGGGCTCGTGTAAGCAAGATAATCCGCCACCGCGTCCCCGTTATACTCCGCGTTCACCTCGAAGGCGGCGGAAAGCTCGAACTGACCGGGAACCACTCGGTCATGGTGCTCACCGAGAACGGACTTGAAACAGTAAAGGCTAGCGAGTTGAACGAAGGATCAATTCTTCTCAGCTTTACCGCAAACCTTGAAGGCCTTCTCGATGTCCTTGACCTGAGTGGGTACAGGATTAAGGAGAGCGCGAGGACGAGAACCTTTGATGGGCTTCCCGTCAGTGAGGAGCTCTCCTACATGCTCGGCCTTTACGCCGCTGAAGGTGCCGTAGGCTTCAGGGGCAACACCTCCGGTCAGGTCATCTACACCCTCGGAAATCACGAAGACGAGCTGATAAACCGCGTTAGGGCATTTGCCGAGAACCTTGGGGTGAGCTTCTACGAGAACGACGTTGGTTCCGCCTTCGACCGCTCAAGGAAGAGCGCGCACCAGCTCAGGTTCCTCAACACTCAGTTGGCCAAGTTCTTCGAGGAGAGCTTCTACGACGGGAGCGGCAGGAGGGCAATGAACAAGAGGATTCCGGGCTTCGTCTTCGAGTTCCCGGTTCAGGAGAGGATAGCATTCCTTAGAGGACTCGCCGACGGCGACGGAAGTGGAGAGTGGGGCGAAGTAGTCAGGGTTTCCTCAGTTTCAAGGGATTTACTCATAGACACCGTCTGGCTCGCGAGGGTTTCGGGTATAGAGGCAAGCCTCTTCGAGAGGGAGGTGAGGCTCATCTGGAAGGGTGGAATGAAGTGGAGCAAGGCTGAGCTCCTCCCGGCTGGGCCAATAGTTAAGATGCTCATGGCGATAGAGAACGCCATCGAGGGCAACTGGCGCTACGAGTTCAGGCACCAGCTCTACGAGGGCAAAAAACGTGTCAGAAAGGCGACTTTGAGGAAGGTCATAGAGATGGTAAACGAGGAGAAGCTGGATGGGAAGGGCAAGAGAATCCTCGAAACGCTGAAGAAGCTCGTCAACACGGATTTGCACGCCCTTTTGGTTAGGAAGGTTGAGCTCATTGAGTACAATGACTTCGTCTACGACGTTAGCGTTCCAGGCAACGAGATGTTTTTTGCTGGAGAACTCCCAGTTCTGCTCCATAACTCTGATGAGCGCGGAATAAACGTGATTAGGGAGAAGGTGAAGGAATTTGCAAGGACAAAACCGATAGGAGGAACGAGCTTTAAGATAATCTTCCTCGACGAGGCGGACGCTCTAACCCAGGACGCCCAGCAGGCCCTGAGAAGAACTATGGAGATGTTCTCGAACAACGTTAGATTTATCCTGAGCTGCGTCACTGGGGACACAAAAATCTACACACCTGACGAGAGAGAGGTTAGGATAAGGGACTTTATGAAGCACTTCGAAGAGGGCCTCCTCAAGGAGGTGGGCAACAGGGTCGGAAGGGACACCGTTATCGCGGCCGTCGCGTTTAACTCAAGGATAGTCGGCCACCCGGTCTTCAGGCTGACCCTTGAGAGCGGAAGGGTAATTGAGGCAACCGGAGACCACATGTTCCTGACTCCAGCGGGCTGGGTTCAAACGTACGACCTTAGAGAGGGTTCGGAAGTTCTCGTCAGGCCGACGCTTGAGGGCACTCCCTACGAGCCGGATCCGAGGCCGATAATAAACCTCCACGAGTTCTACCGCTTCCTTGAGGAAATTGAGCGTGAACACGGACTCAAACCGCTCGGTGAGGCGAAGACCTTCCGCGAGCTCTTAACGAGGGACAAGGAGAGAGTTCTCGCGAGGGTTCTTGAGCTCAAAGCGGAGATGGAGAACGGGCTGACGGAAAGGGAAGCTGAAATCCTGAGCGAGATTCCAGGGGACTGGATTTCAAGAAGGAAGCTCCAAGAGAAGGTTGACCTCTCAAGGGTGAGGCTCAACCAGCTCCTCCAGAGTCTTGAGGAGAAGGGCTACGTCGAGAGGAGGATTGAGGGCAAAAAGCAGTTCGTCAGAAAGGTACGTGAGGGCAAACCTCTAAGGAATGCCATGGACGTGAAAAGGGTTATCGAGGAAGAGTTCGGGGTTTATGTAAGCTACACCACTGTCAGAAAGCTCCTCAACGGAGAGATAAGCGGAGTAGCTTACAACATCCTACGAGAGGTTAAGGAGAAGTGGCTCGTCCGCTACGACGACGAAAAAGCTGGAGTCCTTGCGAGGGTTCTCGGTTTCCTCCTCGGCGACGGTCACCTGGCGAAGAGAGGAGTAAGAATTTGGTTCAACTCAAGCAAGGAGGAGCTCGAAGCGCTCGCTGAAGACCTGAAGAGGCTTGGTCTTAAGCCTTCAGAGATAATCGAGCGCGAGACCAGCTCGGAAATCCGCGGAAGAAAGGTCGAGGGCAAAATACACATGCTCTACGTGGACAGCTCGGCATTTCGCGCCCTCATGCGCTTCTGGGGAGTCGAAGTCGGTAACAAGACCGTGAAGGGTTACGTTGTTCCAGAGTGGATTAAGAGGGGCAACCTATTCGTCAAGAGGGAGTTCCTGCGCGGCCTCTTTGGAGCTGATGGAACAAAGCCGAGCGGGGAGCGCTACAACTTCAACGGCGTCAAGCTTGAGATGTATGCCTCAGTGGAGAGTCTCAAAAGAACCACCGAGTTCTTCAACGAAGTTGCCGAGCTCCTCAGGGAGTTCGAAGTTGATTCAAGGATTGTGGTCTCCCCCGCCGGGAGGAAGGACAGGTTTGTTGTCTGCCTCGTCGTTACACCAAACGACGCCAACTACCTCCGCTTCCTCACAAGGGTCGGCTATGCCTACGCCAAGGACAGTTACGCGAGGCTCGTTGGCGAGTACCTTAGAATCAAGCTGACCTACAAGGAGCTAATCCTCCCGGAGATTGCGGAGAGGGCAATAGAGCTGGCGAGAGCGACCAACCCGACCCAGGCCGCTAGGGTTCTCGGCGTTAAGAGGGACTTCGTCGTAAACAGGCTCAGGGGCATTCCATTAGGTCTCACGAGGGACTTTATGACGTTCGAGAAGTTTGTGAGGGAGAGAGTTTTCGAGGGCTACGTTGTTGAGAGGATTATTAAGAAGGAAAAGCTCGGCTACCTCGACGTCTATGACGTGACGTGCGCGAGGGATCACAGCTTTCTCTCCAACGGACTCGTAAGCCACAACTGCAATTACTCCTCAAAGATAATCGAACCCATACAATCGAGATGTGCAATATTCCGCTTTAGGCCGCTAAAAGATGAGGATGTTGCAAAGAGATTGAAATACATAGCTGAAACCGAGGGGCTTGAGCTGACCGAGGAGGGTCTTCAAGCGATACTCTATGTGGCTGAGGGAGATTTAAGGAGAGCAATAAACGTTCTGCAGGCGGCAGCGGCCCTTGATACCAAGATAACAGATGAGAACGTGTTTTTAGTTGCAAGCAGGGCTAGGCCAGAAGACGTTAGGGAAATGATGCTCCTAGCGTTGGAAGGGAACTTCCTCAAGGCTAGGGAGAAGCTCAGAGAAATTCTTCTTAAACAAGGATTGAGCGGAGAGGATGTCCTTATACAGATGCACAAAGAGGTGTTTAACCTTCCAATAAGCGAACCAAAGAAGGTTGCCTTAGCAGATAAAATCGGAGAGTACAATTTCAGGCTTGTTGAAGGAGCAAATGAAATGATTCAGCTTGAAGCGTTGCTCGCCCAGTTTACCCTGCTTGGCAAGGATTAGGTGAGCCCAAATGCTGCCATGGGTTGAAAAATACAGGCCAAAAAGGCTTGTGGATATAGTAAATCAGGAGAAGGCATTGGAAAAGGTTAAGGCATGGATTGAAAGCTGGTTTCATGGAATCCCCAAGAAAAAAGCCCTCCTCCTTGCCGGTCCCCCCGGTAGCGGAAAGACCACGACCGTCTATGCACTGGCCAATGAGTATAAGTTTGAAGTAATTGAACTCAACGCAAGTGATGAGAGAACTTTCGGGAAAATAGAGCGCTATCTTAACGCTGCATATACAATGGATGTCTTTGGAAGGAGAAGAAAGCTGATCTTCCTTGATGAAGCCGATAACATAGAGCCTTCGGGAGCAAAGGAGATAGCAAAGCTCATAGACAAAGCAAGGAACCCCATAATAATGTCAGCCAACAAGTACTGGGAAGTACCTTTGGAAATAAGAAATAAAGCGGAAATCGTGGAATACAAGCGTTTAGGCCAGAGGGATATTTTAAAGGCGCTCTTTAGGATTGTAAAATCAGAGGGTGTTTTTGTTCCTAAGGAAGTTCTAGTGGAAATTGCAAAAAGGGCTAGAGGAGACTTGAGAGCTGCAATAAATGATCTCCAAAATCTCGTAAGTGGTGGGACGGAAGATGCCGAGCTTGTTCTGGCGTATAGAGATGTTGAAAAATCTATCTTTGAAGCCCTTGGAATGATATTTGCTTCAGACAATGCAAAAAGGGCAAAAATGGCCCTTATGAACCTTGACAACACCCCAGACGAGGTTCTTCTTTGGATTGAGGAAAACATTCCCTATGTGTACTACAAGCCAGAGGATATTGCGAGGGCGTATGAGGCCATAAGCAGGGCTGATATATACTTGGGGAGGGCAACAAGAACAGGAAACTACGGGCTGTGGAAGTATGCAATAGACATGATGACTGCAGGAGTTGCTGTTTCGGGAGTAAAGAAAAAGGGATTTATACGCTTTTATCCCCCAAAAACTCTTAAAATGCTTCGAGATACTAAGGAAGAGCGCTCTATCAGGGAGTCTATAGTTAGGAAAATAATGAAGGAGATGCACATGAGCAAGCTTGAGGCCATTGAAACAATGCAGATATTCCGAGCTATCTTTGCCAACAACTTAGATGTTGCCGCCCATATAGCGGTTTTCTTGGATCTTGGCGACAAGGAGATTGAGTTTCTTACCGGGGATAAAGAAAAGGCAGCAAAGATCAAAGGGAAGATGCTATCTATCCATAGAAAACTAAAGGAAACGAAAACAGAGCTTGAAGTGAGAATTGAAGAAGCTGAAGCTGTGGAAGAGGCTGCAGAAGAGGAAGAAGTTGAAGAGGAACTTGAGGAGGAAGAAACCGAGGAAAAAGAGGAAGAAGTCAAAGAGGAAGAGCAGCCCGCAAAGGAGGAAAAAGGAAAGAAGCCCAAACAGGCCACCCTATTTGACTTCATAAAGAAGAAGTGAGCCTAGAAAAGCCTAATGTCCGCGCAGACCTTAAATACATGAGGCTTGTAGTCCGAGACCTTCTTTATTTTTATCTCGCACTCCTTTCCGAGTTCTCTGCACTCCTTGATAATTCTCTCTTCAAATTCCTTGAGCTTGTTCTCGTGAATAAAGTCGTAATAGTGAACCCATTTTTCGGCTTTTTCAATTGCCAATCTGAGGGCATCGACGCCTTTTGGAGTCGGGCTTATAACTCTGTCAAAGGTTCCAAGCCTAGGCACGACTTCAAATACATCCCCCTGAATAACCCTTATGCTGCCCTTAAGCTTTTTCTTGTTCATTTCTATGTTCTCAAGGCCTAGCTTTACTGCGTATTCGTTTAATTCCACGGCGGTTATTTCTGCGGCTTTATATCTAGCAATTACAAGTGCATATGGCAAAATGCCGGCAAACATGAGGAGGATCTTTTCTCCATCATTCACGAGCCGGGCTAGTCTATAGCGTTCTCCTTTCATTCGGGGGTTGAAAAAGACCTTACTTAAGTCAACCTTAATATCTACGCCGTTCTCCTTGTGCACCGTCGTGAGTCTTCTTTCCCCCCATATTATTGAATATTCCCTTATTCTGAAAGTGCCCCTGTGGAACCCTTTTTTAGCTATTACCTTTAGAAACGGGTGCACCTTGAGCAAGGCGTCAACTATATCCCTTTCTCTGTGCTCTATCTCAGGAGGGATTTGAATTACGGCAATATCTCCTATAACGTCATAACGCCTGAGAAAGTTTAGTTCCTCTTCTGTGAACTTCTCCTTCAAAATGCTCTCAAGGTTCTTGTAAATCTGTCTTTCTGGCCTAAGAGGGAGTTCAACATCCACAACCTCGAATCCCAGACTCTGGGCTTTCTCCGGATCTGTTATTGGCAAGAGGATGTGTTCTTTATCCCTCCTTGGTCTTCTTTTTCCGTCATAGATTCCTTCCCGCTTAAGAATTCTCTTAGCTTTCTCTGCTTCAATTTTCTTTACCCTGACTGCTGCCATGCTTCCCTCCCTCTATTAAGGTTGTAATCATTTTTTGTGTGATTTCTTCGATGAGGTCTTTTTCATTCTTTTCTTCAAACTCTTTCAAAAGCACGTTTTTCTGAGGCTTGTCCAAAACACCCGGTGGGAAGTACAAAATAAGCAGTGACTCATTGGAAATTACGTGATCTTTTAGCGAGAACAAAAACTTTGCAACCGAGGGAAAATCATTGTAAAGGATGAGGTACTCAACACCCTCGAAGTACACGACTGCCTTTCCACTCTTCTCCCGCAAAAACTTGACAATGGCATCTTGAAGCACGTGGAGTTTTGTAGGGTCTATTGCGTTCTTTTCCTCTATTCGGCTCACCCATATGAATTCATCGGGCTCTAAGTGGTATTTCTCCATCCAAAACTCTTTTCTCATTCTGCTCACGACGAGTAGTCCGCTTGAAATCTCTGACAGAAATGCTAATGTCTTGGGGCTTGCTGGCTTTTTAAACGCGTATGCTCCAGTTACTGGTAAAGTTGGAGTTTTTTCGTGGCGTTGTTTTGGTCTCGCTTCTTGAGAACTCAAAGCCCGGAGGTAAAATCCGACTGAAGAGACCAAAAGCAGGTAGGAGATGGTGTAGAAACTTGCCATGATAATCCAGAGAGGGGTTTTAGTTAGAGAATCTATTATAACTCCGATTGAGCCCGCGGTAAAGAGGGAAGCGGATATTACGAAGTTTTTAGCTAGTCTTTTTCCTGGCCCTTGAATGGTCTCACAGTAATTTAACGCTATCTTAATGAGGTTTATCCCGATGATTGTGAGGATAATCCCAGCTAGAACTCCTAGGGGATCTAAGTACATTGTTTCACCATTGGGTAATATATCCAATTATGTTTAAATGTTTTTCATTTCCAATACGGTTCCCTCATGAGAACAGCCTTCTTGAAAATTTCGATAAGTTCTTCATCGGAGGCGTTGTTCCTAATTGGGGTTACGATGTCTATTAAATCATTTTTCCTCAAGAGACAGGTTTTTAAATGGCCCGTTGAGGTGAGCCTTATCCTATTACAATTTGCGCAGAAAACTGTGTTGTGCATCGACCTAACGACTTCAACTTCAGCAATCCCGTATTCCGTTGGAATAAAATATTTTCTCCTTCTATGCATCTTTCTCTCCCTTATCTCTACTGCAAGTTCCTCAAACTTCTCCTCCAGAGGTTTTAAGGGGTAAAAGTATTTTTTGAAAAACCATGAATTTTCCATTTCTCTTGGCACTTCAATCTCAATAAGCTGGAGAATAGCCTTTTTCTGAGCGGCATAATTTATCATGTCCCATATTTCATCATCATTAAGACCTCTCATAACAACCATGTTTAGCTTAACTGGATGGAAAAGTTTGATTGCTTTCTCAATTCCCTCAAGAACTTGAGGAAGGACGTCAAATCCTGTAATCTCTTTATACTTTTTCCTGTCAAGGGTATCTAGGCTTATGTTTACTCTGTCAAGCCCGGCTTCTTTTAAAGGCTCTGCCAGTGTCTTCATTGTCGTTCCGTTGGTGGTCATGGAGAGGTCTTCAACATAGGGCCTTATTCTTCTCACTATCTCCACTATATCCTTTCGAATCGTTGGTTCTCCCCCGGTTAGCTTGACTTTTTTTATGCCGAGCTTTGATGCTATCCGAACTATTCTTTCTATTTCTTCCGGCGTCATCTCTCGAAAGCTGAAGTCTTGTCCTTCTCTGTGACAATAGAAGCATTTTAAGTTGCACTCGCTTGTGAGAGAAATTCTCAGGTTTGTTACAGGTCTTCCAAAGCGATCTACTAAAACCATACTCTCCCCTCTGCTAATTAAAACGTTAATGCTTTAAAAAAAGGTTTTGGGTAAACAATTATGTTAATCTCAAAGACTGCGAAAAGTAAAAGAACAATGAGGAGTATATATTCCTTGGGGGATAGCAAGTGGAAACAAATAAAATTCGTGAGCTTGTTAAAGAAGCTGAGGCTCTTCACAAAGATTTTCAGAAGTGTTTTCTTCGTGCTTACTCGCTCTCATCATCTTGGAATTTTGAAGAGTTAAAAAATATCCTATCCGAGCTTTATGAAATCGTTGAAAAGAAATTTGAGGTAGCATTTCGGATAGCAAACATGTCTCCCCTTTTGGGGGAAGATTTTGAGCGGCTCGCAAAAGAGCTTCAAAAAAACGAGCATCAGATGAAATTTCGTTTGGAAGAGCTTTTCCTTCTGGTTGAAAGTCCAAAAGTTAGCTTTACTGAAAAAGCCAGGATAAATGCGTCTATTCAAAGGCTGTTGCAGTTCTACAGGGTGTATGACTATTCCATAACTCAAACAATTCAAAAGCTGATAGGGGAGCTTGAGGGGCTTATGTTTATAAGTGAAGAGAAGAAACTACCCCCAGCCAATGTTGTTGGTAAAATAAAAAGAATAGAGGATTTGGATGAAAAACTAGGACTCTTAATTTCATTCATTCACTACCTCTACAACAGTCCCTCGTGGGTGCATAAAGTTGAAGAAGCCTTGAGAGATTGGCATTCAAAGGGGTTGCTGTGGGTTGAAGTGAGAAATGTAGAAAGTAACAGTGGAGTCGAGAGAGAGCATGCCGCTAAAATCCTTGAAGGCTTGACGCTCATTGGTGTTGTGGAAAAACGGGAAAGAGGTGGTGAATATGTCTACAAACTCAGAGGTTTCGGTGAGGATTAGAGGGATATACAGCACTGCCTTGACAAAGCTGCTCCTTGACGAGGGCTTTAAGATAAGCCAGCCAAGTCCAAAGATCGCTGAAAGGCTAGGCATTGAAAAAGTCTATGACGAGTTCGATGTGGATATACAAGATAAAAAAGACTCCCATGGTGTTATACTAGTTGGAACAAAAGTGGAAGAAGTCAAAAAGGTTTTTGAAGAGAAGTTTTTGGATGTTTTCTTTAGAAAGATGCCTTACCAGCTTTATGGAATATACAAAGGTATTGTTGTTAAAAAGGATGAAAGGTATGTGTATGTGGATATAGGGAGTGCAATAGGAACACTGCTAATTGAAGAATTCCCTGATGCTGTTGAAGGAGACGAAGTGCTTGTTCAGGTCAAAAAGAACAACCTCCTCCCCCATTTGAGCGTCTTACTTACTATACCCGGCGATTATGCAGTGCTTATCCCAAAACCCGTTGGGACACAGAGGCATGTGAAAATCTCAAGGAAAATTAGGGATCAGTCAGAGAGGGAAAGGCTTAGGATACTTGGACTAAGTGTTGATCTTGGTGAATGGGGAGTTTTGTGGAGAACTGCAGCTGCATATAAAGAATGGAATGTTCTTAGAGATGAGCTAATAAAGCTTTCAAAGATTGCCGAAAAGCTGAAAGAGGTAGAAAAATACTCTGCTCCTGTCCAAATAGTCGAGGGCAGAGATATCTATGAAGTTGAATTTGGTGGCGCGGCAAAGGCAAAGCTTGATGACATAAGAAATGCTGCAACTCCCACAATAGAGGGACATCACAAGTTTAAGGCATATGATCCCGAATTTGGATTTGCCGTTGAAATTGCGGAGGGAATTTTAAGTAAAATCCCCTCTCAGAGAAGAAAAGTTAGCGAAGGCTTTTTAGAGGCGTTAACTAATAACAAAGGGCCAAAGAAAGGATGGCTTTTTAGACTTGAACACGTCAAGCCAGATGGCCAAATAATCAAAATAGGCCCAGGAGAAGTTGTTGAGGTTTCCTTAAATCCGCTAAAGGTGAAGATTAGAAGAAATCTGAAGCCCGGTAGATTCTACGATGGCTTGGACTTACCAATAGAGGCCGGCGATTACTCAATAACAGAGATTGAAGAAGGAAAATGGTGGTTTAAACACAGCTATTACGATAGAGAGGGCAATTTGAAGGGAGAGTACTACAACATATGCACTCCTGTTGAGATATACCCGGATAGGGCAAGATACGTTGATTTAGAGCTTGATATCGTAAAGTGGCCCGATGGAAAGAAGGAGATTATAGACAAAGATGAGCTCAAGAGGCACTACGAGGATGGAGTTATAAGCGAAAAGCTATACAAGGCTATAGTAAGACTAACTCAGGAGCTTTTTGAGAAGATTTAATTTTTTCCACATCCTCTATCCCTTTATCCGTTATTTTAAAGTAAACAATGCCCCCCTCTGGTTTGAGCCTATGCCGTTCTAAAACTGCGATTCTAAAACCATTTCTTAGCTTTTCCAATCTGAGGATGTCCTTGCATTTATATCCCAGCGTATGCTCTGCTATTGGTTTTAGGACGTTGTGCTTTGAGTCAAAATAAACCTGATTTATGATAATGACCCCTAGATTATACTTCCTCGCAAGCCAAAGCAGGATCTGGAGTTGTTTTCCGAGATCTGTAGTAACTGCACTTTTGTTTTCCTCTATCCTGTAATGGTTGGTTATTGAGTCCACAACAATCAGGGAGAATTTTTCGTTTACGATCTTTTTAAGACTTGAAATTGTTTTCTTCTGCTCTTTGAAATCGAACGATTCAAACACTAGAAATTTCTGTAGTGTTCTTTCTTTATCCAATCCTCTTGTCTCTGCCATAGTGGCCAATCTCTCGGGAGAGAACCCTCCTTCAGTATCTATATACGCGACTTTTCCGTCATTTAAAAGACCCACTTGCATTGCTAAGGTGGTTTTTCCGGTAGCAAATGCGCCATATATCTGGGTTAATACTCCTCTACCTATTCCCCCACCAAGTAATTCGTCTAAGCTCTTACTGCCGGTGGTCAGCATTATCCACACCGCTATACTTCAAAGGGCTTTTCAACTTCAGGAACTTTTACAAGAACCCATATTCTTCTCTCTCTGAGTTCTTTAATGAGCTCCTCAGCATTCCCCTCGCTGTAAACCCCGTAGTGCATCGGTATTACTATTTTCGGCCGAATTACTTCAACTATGTTTGCTGCTTCCCTCACGTTCGCGGTGGATCTTCCGCTTATTGGCACGAAGAGGATATCTATCTTTCCCCGGAAATTCTTGAAAATTGGGCTGTAATATGTATCCCCAGGATGGAAAAGTGTCTTTCGTTCATTGGAAATAGTGTATCCCAACGGGTACTGACTTGAGGGATGCTCCACGAATATTGCCCTCACTTTAACCCCGTTCTCAAGCTCTATCTCCTGACCTCCCTCTATTTCCATGACTTTAGTTATTCCATCGCTTATTGCCATAAGATAAACGGGCTTTGGTCCTATAACGGTAGCGTCCCTAAGTCTCGCCAGAAGGGGTGTTTTGCCGTAGTGGTCGATGTGTTCATGGGTAACTAATATGTAGTCGATGCCATCTATGGCATCATCGTTGACATATTCATAGGGATCTATCAGAATTTTCACGCCATTTATTTCAATCCAAAAACACGCATGACCATACCAAATAATCTTCATGGGCGTAGCCTCCGGGAATAATAGATTGAAACTCCACTTAAATCTTTCCCATCAAACGTTGGTTTTATAAAGGAATTATCATTATTTCGATTTGAAGGCATATGAAGGGATTAATAGTCAAAGAACCATTTGCTTCATGGATTGTGGAAGGGAAGAAAGAATGGGAGATTAGAAAAAGCTCCACCAAGATTAGAGGAGAAGTTTACATTATAAACAGAGGTTTTGCAATAGGAAAAGCTGAACTTGTAGATGTTTTGGGTCCCTTCACACCCGAGGAATTAAAAGATTATAAGGAAAAGCACATGGCCGAGTATGACTTCTTGAAGGAATATTCAAACGGCAAAAAGCTCTACGCGTGGGTCTTTAAAAATCCGGTAAAATTTGAGAAACCCTTGGAAGTTATAATGCCCAAAGGTGCTCAGATATGGGTTAACATTAGGGGGTTTAAAGAGTGAGGAAATACTTTTTTCTCCCTCTGACATTGCCCTTCTTGATTCTCTTAGTCCTTCTGCTGCCGCTCATCTTCATACTCTTTGCGAGTACAATAACTCTGGCATTTCAAAAGCTGGGCCTTCCCCTTCCGGTTGCTTTTACGTTGTTCTGGGCGTCATTAATAGGAAGCTTCATCAACATTCCGATTAAGGAAATTAGAAGCTATGGGCCGATTGTCAGGGTTGCCAAAGTGTCGTTTTTTGGCATCACTTATCCCGTTCCATATGTTGACTGGGGTGAGCAAAAAACGGTAATCAGTGTTAACGTTGGAGGGGCCCTTGTTCCAATTAGCGTGGTCTCTTATGAGATATTGAGGCTTATAATTCTTGAGCAGAATGACCTTTTGATTAGAGTGGCTATCGCCATTCTTATCTCAACGATAATCAGCAAGGCTTTTTCAAGACCTGTGAAAGGATTAGGCATAGCAATCCCGACTTTTATTCCTCCATTGGTTGCTGCTCTCTTAGCTCTTACTATAGGAGCTCCAAATAGGCCTCTAGTGGCATATACGAGCGGTACAATGGGCGTTCTCATAGGGGCTGATCTGTTGAACTGGGACAAACTTAAGGATCTCGGAGCGCCAATGGTTAGCATAGGTGGTGCTGGCACTTTTGATGGTATTTTTCTTGCTGGAATCATAGCGGTCTTGCTGGTATGAAAAAGATATTAAACGTTAGCCCTATTCTCTTTGGAGGTGATAGTGATGAAAATAGTGCTGGGGAATGGAGCGTATCACATGGCGGAAGAAGTCAAGATGAAAGCGGGCAACTATAACAAAGAGGTATTAGACGTTGAGATAAAGAAGTTCCCCGATGGAGAAAAGTACGTGAGGGTTCTCGGAGAGGGGAAAGAAGCCATTGTTGTTCAGTCTACCTTTAACCCCCAAGATGAGCGCCTTATTGAGCTTCTCCTCCTAGGAGATGCCCTCAGAGAGAGGGGATTTGAACATCTTAAGGCAGTTGTGCCGTATTTGGCTTATTCAAGGCAGGACAGAGTAACTAAAGATGGAGAACCAATAAGCGTTAGAGCAGTTATGAAGGCGCTTGGTCTTTACTATGATGAACTCTACGTCTTTGACCTCCATAACCCCGAAACCCTGAAATACTTCCCTGGGAAGAGTGTTAACTTAAGCCCTGCCAGGGCTATAGCCGAGTACTTCAAGGAGAAGCTTGGTGATGGATTGGTTTTAGCTCCGGATAAGGGTGCGTTGGAGAGGGCAAAAGCCGTTGCAGAGCTTCTCAACTTGGAGTTTAGCTACTTCGAAAAGAAGCGTATCTCTCCAAGGGAAGTTCAGATGACTCCAGTGGAAGTTGATGTGAAAGGAAAGAATGTGCTTATAGTTGATGACATCATAAGTACTGGAGGAACAATGATAAAGGCAGCCAATATACTTAGGGAAATGGGGGCTGGAAAAATATTTGTTGTTGCAACCCACGGAGTCTTTGCTGAGGGGGCAATTGAAAGAGTTAGCAAGGTAGTTGATGAACTCGCTGTGACCAATACTATCCCAACTCCAGTTTCGAAAATAAGCGTTGTTGAGGATATTCTGGCGCTTTAAAGGTCTTCAAATGCTTTTCTCATTATTTATTTTGGACGATCTCAAGACTGTCTCAATGGGTGGTGCCCTTTTGTTGCTTCATGGTTGGGAGTGGGGAATTCTAGTACTGTGTGTTTAATTGCAAAATTTTTTGACATGCAAATGTTTAAAATATGGCAAAGTTAAACTCTTTTTTAACAGCTTCTTTTCTAAAAATACGGCTTCTCAAGGTTTTGCAAAAATTTTTCATTGTGGGGGTCTTGAGCTATAGGGTGGAGCGCCCGAACAGGGCGCAACGAAACCCGAGCGCCAAGACGGCGGCGTCGGGGGGACAGGGTGCAAAGCACCCATGATGAACCCCGCCCTCCAGCTCGGGTCACAACAATGTGCGCTCCCGAGGAAACGCCGAAAGGCGGACCCCTCGGGGGTAAGGCAGGCCCAACACCCCGACCAAACCCCGGATGGGTTTTATGGTACTCCCCTTTGAGGGGAGTCCCACCGGCCGTACTCCTATAGCAATTCCGGTTGATCCTGCCGGAGGCCACTGCTATCGGGGTCCGACTAAGCCATGCGAGTCAAGGGGGTGTCCCTCTGGGACACCACCGGCGGACGGCTCAGTAACACGTCGGTAACCTACCCTCGGGAGGGGGATAACCCCGGGAAACTGGGGCTAATCCCCCATAGGCCTGAGGTACTGGAAGGTCCTCAGGCCGAAAGGGGCTTTTGCCCGCCCGAGGATGGGCCGGCGGCCGATTAGGTAGTTGGTGGGGTAACGGCCCACCAAGCCGAAGATCGGTACGGGCTGTGAGAGCAGGAGCCCGGAGATGGACACTGAGACACGGGTCCAGGCCCTACGGGGCGCAGCAGGCGCGAAACCTCCGCAATGCGGGAAACCGCGACGGGGGGACCCCGAGTGCCGTGGCATCGCCACGGCTTTTCCGGAGTGTAAAAAGCTCCGGGAATAAGGGCTGGGCAAGGCCGGTGGCAGCCGCCGCGGTAATACCGGCGGCCCGAGTGGTGGCCGCTATTATTGGGCCTAAAGCGTCCGTAGCCGGGCCCGTAAGTCCCTGGCGAAATCCCACGGCTCAACCGTGGGGCTTGCTGGGGATACTGCGGGCCTTGGGACCGGGAGAGGCCGGGGGTACCCCTGGGGTAGGGGTGAAATCCTATAATCCCAGGGGGACCGCCAGTGGCGAAGGCGCCCGGCTGGAACGGGTCCGACGGTGAGGGACGAAGGCCAGGGGAGCAAACCGGATTAGATACCCGGGTAGTCCTGGCTGTAAAGGATGCGGGCTAGGTGTCGGGCGAGCTTCGAGCTCGCCCGGTGCCGTAGGGAAGCCGTTAAGCCCGCCGCCTGGGGAGTACGGCCGCAAGGCTGAAACTTAAAGGAATTGGCGGGGGAGCACTACAAGGGGTGGAGCGTGCGGTTTAATTGGATTCAACGCCGGGAACCTCACCGGGGGCGACGGCAGGATGAAGGCCAGGCTGAAGGTCTTGCCGGACACGCCGAGAGGAGGTGCATGGCCGCCGTCAGCTCGTACCGTGAGGCGTCCACTTAAGTGTGGTAACGAGCGAGACCCGCGCCCCCAGTTGCCAGCCCTTCCCGTTGGGAAGGGGGCACTCTGGGGGGACTGCCGGCGATAAGCCGGAGGAAGGAGCGGGCGACGGTAGGTCAGTATGCCCCGAAACCCCCGGGCTACACGCGCGCTACAATGGGCGGGACAATGGGATCCGACCCCGAAAGGGGAAGGTAATCCCCTAAACCCGCCCTCAGTTCGGATCGCGGGCTGCAACTCGCCCGCGTGAAGCTGGAATCCCTAGTACCCGCGTGTCATCATCGCGCGGCGAATACGTCCCTGCTCCTTGCACACACCGCCCGTCACTCCACCCGAGCGGGGTCTGGATGAGGCTCCGTCCTCTGGGCGGGGTCGAGTCCAGGCTCCGTGAGGGGGGAGAAGTCGTAACAAGGTAGCCGTAGGGGAACCTACGGCTCGATCACCTCCTATCGCCGGAAACCCATCCGGGGGGCTTAAGGGGTGTTGGGCCTGCCTTCTCGTGGGCCGGTAGCTCAGCCTGGGAGAGCGCCGGCTTTGCAAGCCGGAGGCCCCGGGTTCAAATCCCGGCCGGTCCACCACGAAAAGGTGCACATCCCGAGCAAACGCTCGGGGTGGAAGGGTCCTAGACCCCCGAATAGGGGGTCACGATGAGGACCGTGCATAGGCGGATTTGGCCCAAAAAATGTCCAGCCCCCAAGTAGGGGGTAAGAAACCTAAGCCGCCTGGTGGATGGCTCGGCTCGGGGCGCCGACGAAGGGCGTGGCAAGCTGCGATAAGCCCCGGTGAGGCGCAGGCAGCCGTCGAGCCGGGGATTCCCGAATGGGACCTCCCGCGGCTTTGCCGCACTCCCGGCAGGGAGGGGGAACGCGGGGAATTGAAACATCTTAGTACCCGCAGGAAAAGAAAGCAAAAGCGATGCCGTGAGTAGGGGCGACCGAAAGCGGCACAGGGCAAACTGAACCCTGGGTGGAAACACCCAGGGGATGTGGTGTTGTAGGGCCCTGCGCTGGACCCTCTCGGGTGAAGCCGAAGTCCGCTGGAACGCGGCGCCGGAGAGGGTGATAGCCCCGTAGGCGTAAGCCCGAAGGGTCCTGCAGGGTCCCTGAGTACCGTCGGTCGGATATCCGGCGGGAAGCTGGGAGGCATCGGCTCCCAACCCTAAATACGTCCCGAGACCGATAGCGAACTAGTACCGTGAGGGAAAGCTGAAAAGCACCCCGGGAGGGGGGTGAAAAGAGCCTGAAACCAGGCGGCGATAGGTGGGTGCGGCCCGAAAGGAATGAGTCTTCCCGAAGGAAATCCCGGCGACGGGAGAGTACGAGGGAAGAGGACCGGGGTTGCACCGTCCGTCTTGAAACACGGGGCAGGGAGTTCACGGCCGTGGCGAGGTTAAGGGGAGAAATCCCCGGAGCCGTAGGGAAACCGACAGGTCCGCACCGAAAGGGAGGGACGGGGTGTGAAAGCGCCCGGAGTCACGGCCGTGAGACCCGAAACCGGTCGATCTAGCCCGGGGCAGGGTGAAGTCCCTCAACAGAGGGATGGAGGCCCGATAGGGGTGCTGACGTGCAATTCGCTCCCGTGACCCCGGGCTAGGGGTGAAAGGCCAATCGAGGCCGGAGATAGCTGGTTCCCGCCGAATTATCCCGCAGGATAGCCTCCCCGGAGGCAGGTAGTGGGGTAGAGCACTGATTGGGTGTGCAGGGGGCGAAAGCCTCCGGCACCCTGTCAAACTCCGAACCCACTACCGCCGTAGATGGGGGGAGTAGGGTGGCGGTGTAAGCCGTCCACCGAGAGGGGAACAACCCAGACCGGGGTTAAGGCCCCAAAGTGCCGGCTAAGTATTACTCCAAAGGGTGTCCCTGGCCTTAGACAGCGGGGAGGTAGGCTTAGAAGCAGCCATCCTTTAAAGAGTGCGTAACAGCTCACCCGTCGAGGTCAGGGGCCCCGAAAATGGACGGGGTTCAAGCCGGCCGCCGAGACCCCGGCGCACGGACCGATTGGTCCGTGATCGGGTAGGCGGGCGTCCCGGTGGGGTAGAAGCCGGGCCGTAAGGTCCGGTGGACCCGTCGGGATTGCGGATCCTGCCGGGAGTAGCAGCATAGCCGGGTGAGAATCCCGGCCGCCGTAGGGGCCAGGGTTCCACGGCAATGTTCGTCAGCCGTGGGTTAGTCGGTCCTAAGCCAGCCCGTAACTCGGTGCTGGCGAAAGGGAAACGGGTTTATATTCCCGTACCGCGGTGGTAGGTGCGGCAACGCAAGCCCGAGGGGTGACGCCTCGGGGTAGGCGGACCGGTCCACAAGGCCGGCTAAGCGTATAAGCCCGGGGAGTGCCGTAATGGCGAGAACCGGGTGAAAGCGCGAATGGCCTCCCGTAAGGGGGGTTCCGCCGATCCCTGGGGCCCGTGAAAAGCCCCTCGGGAACGATCCACCGCGACCGTACCGAGAACCGACACTGGTGCCCCTGGGTGAGAAGCCTAAGGCGTGTCGGGGGAAACCCAGCCGAGGGAACTCGGCAAATTGGCCCCGTAACTTCGGGAGAAGGGGTGCCTGCGGTTGCGTAAACCGCAGGTCGCAGTGACTAGGGGGGCCCGACTGTTTAATAAAAACACAGGTCCCAGCTAGCCCGAAAGGGTTTGTACTGGGGCCGACGCCTGCCCAGTGCCGGTACGTGAAGCCCGGGTTCAACCGGGTGAAGCGCCGGTAAACGGCGGGGGTAACTATAACCCTCTTAAGGTAGCGAAATTCCTTGTCGGTTAAATGCCGACCTGCATGAATGGCGTAACGAGGTCCCCACTGTCCCCGGCTGGGGCCCGGCGAAACCACTGCCTGGCGCATATGCCAGGGACCCCCGGTGGGAAGCGAAGACCCCATGGAGCTTTACTGCAGCCTGCCGTTGCCATACGGCGGGGGGTGCGCAGCGTAGGCGGGAGGCGTCGAAGCCCGGTCTCCGGGCCGGGTGGAGCCGCCCATGAGACACCGCCCACCCTCTGCCGTATGGCTAACCCGCGAAAGCGGGGACAGCGGTAGGTGGGCAGTTTGGCTGGGGCGGCACGCCTCCGAAAAGGTATCGGGGGCGCCCTAAGGTCGGCTCAGGCGGGTCAGGAATCCGCCGTAGAGTGCAAGGGCAAAAGCCGGCCTGACTGGACCCGTAACAGAGGCGGGTCCAGCCGCGAAAGCGTGGCCTAGCGAACCCCAGTGCCTCCCCGGTGGGGGCCTGGGATGACAGAAAAGCTACCCTGGGGATAACAGAGTCGTCTCGGGCGAGAGCCCATATCGACCCCGAGGCTTGCTACCTCGCTGTCGGCTCTTCCCATCCTGGCCCTGCAGCAGGGGCCAAGGGTGGGGGTGTTCACCCATTAAAGGGGAACGTGAGCTGGGTTTAGACCGTCGTGAGACAGGTCGGATGCTATCTACCGGGGGTGCTGGCCGCCTGAGGGGAAGGCGCCCTTAGTACGAGAGGAACAGGGTGCCGCGGCCTCTGGTCTACCGGTTGTCCTACAGGGCATAGCCGGGCAGCTACGCCGCGTCCGATAAGGCCTGAAGGCATCTAAGGCCGAAGCGGTCCCCGAAAATAGGCGGCCACTCCCTGGCGCAGGGGGTCGGGCGACCGGCCCGTTGCCAGGGACGAGGGCACCCGCAGAAGACGGGTTTGATGGAGCGGGGATGTAAGCGGGAAGGGAAACCGACCCGTTTAGTCTGCCGCTCCCAATAGCCCGAGGTTCTTACCCCCGAAAGGGGGCTGGACATTTGATAGGCCAAATCCACCTATGCACGGTCCTCAAAATAATCTTTTCCTGCTTTTCTGAACATCGATAAATTCAAGAACCTTAATTTGTATGAATATTCTTGGTGGTAGTGGTGAAATTGTTAGTGCTAGATTTGGATGGCACATTATGGGATCATCAAGATGCTTCTCGGCTTGTTCCTCCATTTCAGAGGAATGGAAATGAGATAATCGATGCATACGGAAATAAGCTAAGATTATTTGATGGTGTGTTGGAGTTTCTGGAATGGGCAAAGGACAGGTTTATTTTGAGCATAGCAAGCTGGAACGTTAAGGAACTTGTGAGGCCAATTCTGGAGGAGTTTGGTATTTGGGAATATTTCCTCTTTCCAAAAATAGAATATCACCCAAACAAAGCAGATATGATACTTCGAACGTTGAAGCAGCTTAAAAGTGCAGGATATGAAGTGTCGGAAATTATTTATGTCGATGATAGAACAATTCACCTTGGAGATATAAAAAAGAGGATTCCAAATCTCAGATTTATACACATGTGGGTTGATGTAAAGAGCTTTGAGGAGCTTAGAGAGCTCTTAGAAGATTGTGAGGTGATATAAATGGAACTTTTGGTTATAGGAGATAGAAGGATAGACTACGACGGCTCGGCAATAAAAAGCCACTGGGCTTACAGAAACTTTGGGATTCTGGGAAATTCCATAGTGGTTTTTAGAGGCAGATGTGACGTAAAAATTGAAGAAATGATTGATATTGAAGATCTCCGGCAGAAAAAGGAAATTAAAAGCGACGACATGGTTCATTATATAGTAGAGGTTTTTGATTATCCAAGCACTCTCATGGCATCTGCTCTTCAAAAACTCTTCATAGCAAAGCTTTGTGAACTGTTGGGAGAATACAACATAAAAACTTCCAGAAAGGGAGATGACATTTACGTAAATGGCAAGAAGCTCAGCATCTCAATAGCCACGGTTTCACCAGTTAGCGTAAAAATACATATTGGAATAAACGTTGAGGCAAAAGGTATCCCGAAAGGGGTCGATGCAATTGGACTTAAAGAGCTTGGAATACTTGATATTGCAGAGTTCATGGAAAAGAGCGGAAAGGCTCTAGCTGAAGAGTTCACTAAAGTGAAGAAAGACAGCCTCAAGGTGAGGTGGGCCGAATAACTAGACTACTGGATAAAGGAAAGCAGCCACTAATGGAACCGCTAAATTGTCGTCGAGAAATTTCTGGTATTCTGCGAGGGTTAATATCCCACTCCATATCAGTTTTATTGCAAAGGACTTTTCCGGAAGAACTGAAGATGCTATTAAAAAGGCTGTCAAAAAGTATCCTAGACTACCGCTCCAGTGTTTTTTAAGTTTCACGTTGTATCCATTTTTCCTGAAGTAATAAAACCTCAAAATACCAGTAATGCCATCACTTATTGCCATAACTAGCAATACCGCAGTGGCATACTCTTTTGGGAGAAAAGCAACTACGAAGGAAGCAGAAAGGGCAAAGAATACCTCCCCGTAATTTCTATTTATTTGGTACCAGGGGAGTTCCTCTCTCTTTAGATGGGGTATTAATTGAGCCAACGCAAAGGCAAAAGCAGCTGGAGCGAAGACCTCCCTTGGAATTTTTTCAGTATAGTAAAGTATTATTGCGGGTGTAATGCTGAAGTGGATTATCTTTCTATTAACCCAAGCGTATTCCTCTCCGAGCATTTTTGTAAATCCTATCGCAATTATGATAATCCCGGCTGCAATGCCGGCATAGGGTAACCATGTAGGGAACATTGATTTCACCAAGGATTAAATATTGAATGGGGCTAAATATACTTTTTTGTCCGAACCTTGTAAAATAATGTTAAAGACTTTTGGCCTTTCAGCTAGCCAAAGCTTAAAAAGTGTTTCTCATACTTACCTGCGGGTGGGGATGAATGGTTCATTGGGCTGATTATATGGCTGAAAAAATCATCAAAGAGAGAGGAGAGAAAGAAGAGTATGTGGTGGAAAGCGGAATAACGCCGAGTGGTTACGTTCATATAGGGAACTTTAGGGAGCTTTTTACGGCTTATATTGTCGGACACGCGTTGAGAGATAAAGGAAAGAAGGTTAGGCATATTCACATGTGGGATGATTACGATCGTTTCAGAAAGGTGCCAAAAAACGTCCCCAAGGAATGGAGCGAATACTTAACGATGCCCGTTAGTGAGGTTCCAGATCCGTGGGAATGCCACAACAGCTATGCAGATCATTTCATGAACCTCTTTGAAGAAGAAGTTGAAAAGCTCGGGATTGAGGTTGATTTCCTTAGGGCAAGCAAACTCTACAAAAGCGGGGAATATGCAAATGAGATTAGACTAGCTCTTGAAAAAAGAAAGGAAATAATGGAAATTTTAAACAAGTTTAGGGATACGGCAAAACAGCCTCATTTGCCTAATGAGTGGCAACCAGTACAGATTTACTGCCCAAACTGTAGGAAAGAAGCTGATTTTGTGGAGTGGGATGGAGAGTGGAAGGTTAAGTACAAATGCCCCCATTGTGAAAGCGAGGGAATAGTGGATATAAGAGAGGGCAACGTAAAGCTTCGCTGGCGTGTTGATTGGCCAATGAGATGGGCACACTTTAAGGTGGATTTTGAGCCAGCGGGCAAGGACCATCTCGCTGCAGGGGGTTCCTACGACACCGGAAAGGAGATCGTGGAGAAAATCTTTGGATGGAAGGCACCAATGACGCTTATGTACGAGTTTGTTGGTATAAAAGGTCAGAAGGGCAAGATGAGTGGCAGTAAAGGGAACGTTATTCTCCTAAGCGATCTCTACGAAGTTCTTGAGCCTGGTGTTATCAGGTTCATCTACGCAAGGCATAGACCGAATAAAGAGATCAAGATTGATTTGGGTTTGGGCTTGTTGAATCTCTATGACGAATTTGATAGGGTTGAGAGGCTGTACTTTGGCCTAGAGGGGGCTAAAAATCCCGAAGAGGCTGAAGAGCTTAAGAGGACCTATGAACTTTCGATGCCCTCTATACCAAACCGTTTGGCGGCTCAGGCTCCCTTTAGGTTTCTTGTAGTCCTTGTTCAAATGCCTCATTTAAATGAAGAAAGAATAGTGGAAATACTTAAAGAACAGGGTCATGTTCCAGCTCAGCTAAATGATGAAGATTTGAATAGAATTAGGCTCAGAATACTCCTTGCCAAGAACTGGGTCGAAAAATACGCTCCCGATGATGTCAAATTTGAGATTCAGGAAAAAGTCCCATCAATTGAGGTGAGTGAAGGGATAAAAGATGCTCTCATGGAAGTTGCGGAGTGGCTTGAGAGCAGAGAAAAATTCACCGTCGATGAGTTCAATTCGGTTATATTCAATGCTGCCAAAAAGAGAAACATCCCGAGCAAGAAGTACTTTAAGGTTCTCTACAACCTCTTCATAGGGAAAGACAGGGGACCGAGACTCGCTCCATTTCTAGCTTCACTCGACAGGGAATTCGTCATAAAGAGGCTTAGGCTTGAGGGCTGATTTTTATTTTTTATACACATTCAGGTAGGATACCTCGTCGAGCTTAACGCTTTCTATAGGGATGAAATACAGTTTTGCAAGCAATTCTACGGCAGTTTTTCCCCATATTACAAACCTCACCCTGAAAGAATCTCTCTCACTTTTATACTCTATTAGGGCGGTTTTTTCTTCTTCGTCAATCGTCACCTTGCTTATCCAGTACTCTTCGCCAACTATGGTTCCCATTCGGATTCTTGGAAGAAGTCCCCTCATGTCCACGAAATTCATCAAAAACACCCCATCCTTTTTAAGTACTCTTTTAACTTCTTTAAAAACTTCACTTAGGTCTTTGGGCAAAAAGTGGACGGTTGTGTTTCCGAGAAAGAGAACGTAATCAAAAGTTTCATCTTCAAAGGATAGCTCTCTTGCATCTCCCACTATAAATTTTACCTTGGAATTCTTTTCTTCCGCGTATTCTGTGGCTTTTTTAATCATCTCTTCATCTATATCAAGCCCCATGACCTCAAAGCCATGATCCTCAAGAAGGAAGGAAAACCCTCCGACGCCGCATGCTAAGTCCAAGACCTTTCCTTTTCGCTTCATAAACCTGAGCAAATGAGGCTTAAGCTCCTCTATTCTTCTCTGGTATTCTTTTGAGTATATATCGGTGTAAGCCTTAAATGCGCGGTAATACTCTTTAAAGCCCATGTTAGAGAATGATGTGGATTACCAAATAAACCTTCCGCCAGATTTTTAACCCTTCCATGTTAATTTTATTGGTGGTGATTATGGAGTTCAACTTAATAATAACGGGAGTCGGGGGACAGGGAGGACTTACACTTTCAAGAATTATCGGGAATGCTGCAATGAAAGAGGGATATAACGTTAGGATAGGGGAAACTCTGGGAATGAGTCAGCGCTATGGTAGTGTACTCAGCTATCTTAGGTTTGGGGAAGAAGTTTACTCCCCGCTCATTGAAGAAGGCAATGCTGATCTGATGCTCGCCCTCGAACCGGCTGAAGCGCTGAGAAATGCGAGATTCCTAAGCGGCAAAAGTTATGCTATAATAAATGCTTACCCAATTCATACGGCTACAACCCTGGTTGGAAAGGAGAAATATCCAAGCCTTGAGGAAATACGCAATGCTCTTTCAAAAATATGCACCGTTGAAATGGAGAACTTCCAAGAGGAAGCAGATAAAATAAACTCCCGTACTCTGGGAGTGCTTATGCTGGGGTTTGCTTATGGGAAAGGTTTGATCCCATTGAAGAAGGAGAGCATCTTAAATGGAATTCAAGAGACATTAAAACCGAAACTCTGGGAGATTAACATCAAAGCCCTTGAAAGAGGAATAGAGCTTGCCAAATAGCCTCTTTTTATTATTCTTAGTGTGACCAAAAAGCACTTAAATTATTTAGGTCAAACTAATTCAGGTGAGGTTTGTGGAGATAACTAAGAGAGAGGAAGAGTATCTCGAGACTATGTACATACTCCAAAAAAACAAGGGGGTAATCAGAGTAAAGGACATCTCAAAAAAGCTGGGTGTTAGGCCTCCGAGTGTAGTAGATGCCTTAAAAAAGTTGAGTGAAAAAGGGCTGATAAAATATGAGAAGTACGATAGGATTCTTTTAACTGAAAAGGGGCTTAAAATAGCTAAAGAGACTTACCAGAAGCACGTACTCTTGATGAAATTTTTCACCGAGATCCTTGGAGTTCCCCCTGAAATAGCGGAGGAAGATGCGTGTCAGTTCGAGCATTATGTTCACGAGATTACGGCTGAGAGAATGAAAGAATTCGCCCAGTACATACAAGAACACTGTCCATATGTTCTCAAGCAGTTTCTTAAAGAACACATAGAAAAAGAAGAAGCAAAAGGCTCAGAGGAGTCCTCCCAAGTAAGCAAAGTAGCCAATGAAGATTAATGCTAGCACGTACATTAGTGGGTGCACTTCTTTTCCTCTTCCGCTGAGCAGCTTTATTATTGTGTAGCTTATGAAGCCCATTCCTATTCCATTCGCTATTGAATATGTGTATGGGATGGTGATAAGCACTAGGAATGCTGGGATTGCCTCACTTGGGTCATCAAAGTCAACTTCCCTTATTGCGCCGAGCATGTAGTAACCCACTATAACCAAGGCAGGTGCAGTGGCAAACGCTGGGATGGCTTGTGCGACTGGTGCTATGAACAATCCTATTGCGAGGAACAGCAAACCTGTTACCAAAGCAGTCATTCCGGTTCTTCCACCCTCTTCAATTCCCGCGGCGCTTTCTATATACGTGGTTACCGTTGATGTTCCAAGAAGTGCTCCGAGGGTTGTGCCTATTGCATCTGTCAAGAGGACTTTCTCTGCATCTGGTACTTTGCCGTCTTTTGTTAGGAATCCTGCTTTGGCACTTAGCCCCGTCACCGTTCCAAGGGTGTCGAAGAAGTCAACCATGAAGAACGCAAATACAACACCTATAGCTCCAACGTTGAGTAACCCTTGAAGGTCGAGCTTTAGGAAGGTGTAGCTTATGTCCGGGCGTGAAAATATGTGCTCTGGCCAAGGGGCGGCTCCACTTATCCAACCTAAAATGCTTGTGGTGAGGATTGAAATCAATAGAGCACCCTTCACCCTGAGACTTATGAGGACTGCTGCCAAGAAGAGGCCAAATAGGAATAACACGCCAGCTTTTGTAGCAAGCGCTGAGGCATTAAACCCTGTGAGTTTAAGTGCTCCATTCTCATTAACGACTGCTGTTAGAAGGCCAACATCGTTGAGTCCTATAAGTGTCAAGAAAAGCCCTATTCCAGCCCCAACGGCATATTTCTGGCTTAGTGGGATTGCATGGATTATTGCGCTTCTAACCTTGGTGACTGTGAGCAGTATGAAAAGTATTCCCTCAACGAAAACTGCTGCAAGGGCTACTCTCCAGTCGTAGCCCATTCCGAGCACGACGCTGTAGGCAAAGTATGCATTCAGCCCCATTCCTGGAGCCAATGCGAAGGGCTTTTTGGCGTAAATTCCCATTATTATGGTGGAAATCCCAGCTGCAAGTGCTGTTACTGCCACAAGTGAGTTGAAGGCTTCTTTTCCCATTGCATCACTGAGGATTGCGGGGTTTACGAAGAGAATGTATGCCATCGTCATGAAAGTGGTTATTCCCGCGAGTATTTCGGTCCTCATATCGGTTTTGTACTTCTCAAACTCGAAATATTTCTCAAGAGCCTCCATCTCTCTCACCTCTGATTGATACAAAAGTGGTAAAACTATTGGGTATATTTAAATATTTTGAACACAAAAATGTTAAAGCAAGATATGCAAAGAGTTTAATTGGAAGAACCCTCAAAAGATAGGGGATGGACTCATGAGGATTAACGAAGAACAAAGGACAAACCTTGCAAGGGATGCGCTTGAATACCACCGGAATAATTTTCCCGGAAATGGGAAAATAGAAGTCATCCCAAAGGTTAAGATCGAGGATTTCTATGACTTAAGTTTGGCCTACACTCCAGGTGTCGCTGAACCTTGTAAGGCTATAGCAAACGGCGAAAGTTACGAAGAATACACCGTTATCCCTAACACTGTGGCCGTAGTTACGGACGGCTCTGCGGTGCTTGGGCTCGGGGACATAGGAGTTTTAGCCGGAATGCCCGTGATGGAAGGTAAATGCGTCCTATTCAAGGCATTGGCTGGAGTGGATGCTTTTCCTATACTCATTGACAGCAAGGACGTAGAGGACATCGTAAGAACAGTTAAGCTGATTTCAAAGGGCTTTGGGGGCATAAATCTGGAAGACATCTCCGCACCAAGATGCTTTGAAATTGAGGAGAGGCTTAAGAATGAGCTTGATATCCCGGTTTTTCATGACGACCAGCACGGCACGGCTGTTGTAACTCTTGCTGGCTTAATGAACGCACTCAAGCTTGTTGGAAAGAGCTTCAAAGACATAAAAATCGCCATAAGTGGTGCTGGTGCTGCGGGAATCGCTATAGCGAAGCTTTTGCATCATGTCGGGGTTAGAGAGATAGTTATGGTTGATAGAAAGGGGATAATCCACGAAGGCAGAGAGGATTTAAATCCCTACAAAAGGGAAGTTGCCAAGTTTAACATCCACAATATAGAAGGAGACCTCTCAAAGGCACTTGAAGGAGCCGACGTTTTCATAGGTGTAAGCGCTGGCAACATCGTTACGGAGGATATGATTAAAAAGATGGCAGATGATGCCATAGTCTTTGCAATGGCGAATCCTATTCCAGAGATAATGCCTGAAAAGGCCAAAAAAGCTGGGGCAAGAATAGTCGCAACAGGTAGGAGCGACTATCCAAATCAAATCAACAACGTTTTGGGCTTTCCCGGAATTTTTAGAGGGGCTTTAGACGTTAGAGCAAGGGAAATAACCTTAACCATGAACATAGCGGCTGCTAAAGCGATAGCAGAGTGTGTAAGTGATGAAGAGCTATCTGAAGACTACATAATTCCCACTCCCTTGCATCCTGATGTGTACCCAAAAGAAGCGAGGGCAGTTGCGGAGCAAGCTATAAAGGATGGGATCGCAAGAAGGAAAATCAGCGGAGAATGGGTGGAAGAGCATACAGTAAAGCTAAGGGAGTTCTACCAGCGTTATATTGCCCCGATAAATAGGGAAAGAAAAAAGCTAAACTTCCTTTAGTATCTCCTCGGGAGCATTGGCAAAGGCTACCAGGTATTCCGCCTCTACTATGTGTAGCCTTCCGGGCACTATTAGAACATGCGGCTGCTTTCCAAAGTCCTCCTTTATCATATCTTTTACGTAACCGGCTTTGATCGTCGGATTTAGGGAGCCTGCTCTTGCGAGGACCACAACTAGGGTATCTTTGGTAAAGACTCCCTCTTTTTTCTTTTCCTCTACTTGAAGGAGGATCTCCATTGCCTCATTAGCAGTCATGTACTTTCCTTGGTCTGCCTTAATGTCCAGGAAAAGGAGCGTATGAAGGCCGCGTTCTTTGTTTTCTTTGATCGTGTCGTAGTGGCTTGTGGGGAACCAATTTTTCTCTGGGCAAGCGACTGTTGCACTCTTTCCGAACTTATAGATTTGAAGCCCCGTTATAGCAACGGCCGAATATATGGATGGTGCATGTATAACGTAGCTCTCTATTCCCATTTGCTTTGCCCTTATTCTTAGATCCGCGTGAGTAGTTGCCACCATTGGGTCTCCAGCGGTTAGAAAAGCCACATCTTTGGTTTTTGCTTCACTCAGGACTATCTTCTCAAAGTTCAGTTCAACGTCTTCTCTGTTTAGGAGCGTTATTGGTTTTCCTATCAGCTTCTCTATTTTCTCTATGTTTGTACCAGCTAGGAGAGACGTGTAGAACTCTGCAAACACCAAATCACACTTTCTCGCTATTTCCAGTCCTTTAAGGGTGATGTCCTTTTCATCGTAAAGTCCGAGCCCTATGAAATATATCACCATTTTCTTCACCCCTTTTTCTAAGGAATTGAAGGCTAAAAACCTATTCCAAAAACTTTAAAATAGCTTTTTATGAACTTTTTCCGACGGTTTTAATTAAAAGCTAGTGGAGGGAGTGAAGATGAAAGCGATTGTTGAGAGAGTTAGAGAGAAAACCCCGATACCAGTTTATGAGAGAACAATTGAAAACGTGTTAAGTGCTATCCTTGCGAGCAAGGATCCTTGGAGGATAGTAGACCTTAGCGAAGAGCCACTTCCCCTCGTAGTTGCGGTGGTTGAAGCACTTCACGAGTTAGGTTATGTGGAGTTCAAAGACGGGATACTCCTTACTCAGAAAGGGAAGGAGCTCGTGGAGAAGTATGGAATCGGAAAGAGAGAGGACTACACCTGTAAACACTGCCAAGGAAAAACCGTTGAGCTCAATGCTTTTAGCGATCTCCTTGAGGAGTTTAAAGAAATTGTCAAAAACAGGCCCCAGCCAAAGCATGAGTTTGATCAGGCTTATGTAACTCCAGAAACAACAGTTGCAAGAGTTGCCCTGATGCACACTAGGGGAGACCTCGAGAACAAGGAAGTTTTTGTTCTGGGAGATGACGATTTAACGAGCATTGCTTTAATGCTTTCAGGCCTTCCAAAGAGGATTGCTGTTCTTGATATTGACGAGAGGCTTGTTAAGTTCATCGAGAAGACTGCCGAGGAAATTGGTTACAACAACGTGGAGATATTCACCTTTGACCTTAGGAAGCCCTTGCCAGACTACGCCCTAAGGAAGTTCGATACCTTCATCACTGATCCTCCCGAGACAGTCGATGCAGTTAGGGCTTTCGTTGGAAGAGGAATTGCAACCCTCAAAGGGCCTGGTTGTGCAGGTTACTTTGGAATCACGAGAAGAGAAAGCTCAATTGACAAGTGGCACCAGATAGAGAAGCTCCTCATAACGGAGTTCAACGTGGTCATAACAGATATAATAAGGAACTTCAATGAGTACGTCAACTGGGGATATATGGAGGAAACAAGGGCTTGGAGGCTTCTACCAGTAAAGACCATGCCCACATACAACTGGTATAAGAGCTACATGTTTAGAATTCAAACCATTGAAGGCTCTAAAGGTTATGAAGAGGAAATCACAGTTGGTCAAGAACTTTATGACGACGAGGAAAGTTCAACTACCTGACTCTTTTTCCATATTTTTGTTCCATAAGGTTTAAATTTGTTGTTTAGAAAGCTTTTTTCAGGTGAGGAAAAGTGAGTGAAAACCCCAAGATCACAAAGGAAATGGTTCTCGAAAAGCTCAAGGAGGTAATTGACCCGGAAATTGGAATAGACGTTGTTAACCTGGGGCTTATATATGAGCTCAAAGTAAATCCCGACAACACGGTTTACGTTAAGATGACCATGACGACTCCGGGCTGTCCTCTCACTATGTGGCTTCTTCAAGCTGTAGAGCAAAAGATTCTGGAAATCCCAGGAGTTAAAGATGCGGAAATAGAGCTCACATTTGATCCTCCTTGGACTCCTGATAGAATAAGCGAAGAGGTCAAGAAAAAGCTGGGAATAATTTGAGGACTTTTTCCGATTTTATGTCCTTTTTAAAGTATATCTCATTGAGGCTCTTCTGCGGGTTGCATGGAAGTTAAAGTTGATTTCTCCGCTCATTTTCTCTCTCGTTTTCTTCCCTGTTTTCTTTTTCTCCCTAATGTGGGGTAACCTTTAGTTTGGAAAAGGTTTTTAAACCTAGGCTTCCCTCTATCTTTGAAACCCTTTGGAGGTGCTGGAAATGAAGGTTAGTGTTGATAAGGACGCATGCATTGGATGTGGAGTATGTGCAAGCGTCTGCCCAGACGTTTTTGAGATAGGCGACGATGGAAAAGCTAAGGTAATCGCACCTGAGACCGACCTCGAGTGCGCAAAAGAGGCAGCAGAGAGCTGCCCAGTCGGAGCAATCACAGTTGAGTGAATTCTTTTCCCTTTTTATTACTCTTCTTGGCTTTTCTGTGTCTTCTTGGGAAGAAAAGTTATTAGAAAAAGCTAAAGCTAAAAGAAAAAATAAGAAGTTAATCTAATGTCAGCCCAAACTTTTTCGCCTGTTCAAGCACGTATTCCCTGATCTCTCTGGCTTTTGGAAGTTCCGCGACTATTTCTCCATTTTCGATGAGCGGTCTAAGGAGTGGTTCAACTTTTGCCCCACAGACTGGGCATTTTTCGAGCTTTTTCTCTGCTGGAACTCTGTGGTAGTGTCCGTTTTCACACCTGTACACCTGTTTTCTTCCGCTAAGCTTTCCTCTCTTTGTTAGCGGCTTTCCTTCGACTTCAACTATGTCAAGGGAGAAGTCTATTGGTTTTGCACTTGCTATGCTTCCTCCAACACCAAAGGCATCCGCTACGTCTGCAAGTTCTTGAAGGCTTTCTTCGTCCAGTCCACCGCTTAAAAATATCTTAACGTGCTCGTAGCCTCTCAAATCCAGTTCCCATCTTACTTCCTCTACTATGCGTCTAAAGTTCCCTCTTCTTGAACTCGGTGTGTCAAGTCTTACCGCGGCCAGCCTTTCTCCTAACGCTTCAGCCGCCATTAAAGCCTCTAACTTCTCATCGCAAAGGGTATCAACGAGCGCTACCCTTGGCACATCTTCTGGCATAACCTCGTCGAAGTATTTCCATGCCTTTACCTGATCACCAATCGTTAGGATTAACGCGTGAGGCATTGTCCCAACTGGCTTTTCTCCGATCATCTCGGCTCCTAAAACGCCGCTAACTCCATCGCAGCCCCCTATGAATGCTGAGCGGTCAATCATAGGAGCTATTGCGGGGTGCATGTGCCTTATACCAAAGGAGTAAACTGGCTTGAACTTTGCCGCTATTTTGACTCTAAGTGCGGCTGTTGCTATTCCGCTTGCTTGACTCAGCATTCCGAGAAGTGCAGTTTCAAAGATTCCGAATTCTTTGTAGTAGCCTTCAATCTGCATTACGGGCTCATATGGGTGGAATATTGTCCCCTCGGGCATAGAGTAAACGTTTACTGGATGTCCTTCTAAGAGCTTTGCGACTTCTTCAACTCCCGCTAAAACTCCCCATTTCCAGCCTTTTGGAAGGGAAGTTGTGGAGATATCGGCAAAGACTTTCTTGTGGATTCCTTTTTCCTCAAGTATCTTTTTGGTTCTGATGAAATAAACATCAGTGGTCTTTCCGGCTTTTATCTCATCCTCATGGGCTATGTAAAAATCTCTCATTTTCTTCACCTCTTATCTTACTACATTATTTCCATCAAATTTTAGCTTTTTGGTAGAGTGTTAGAACTCAAATTCAACACCGTTATCATCTCCTTCCCACAGAACAATTTTATGCAGCCTAATCCCTTGGGGCAAGCCTTTCTTAACTTGTTCCGCAATCCATAGGGCAATGTTCTCTGTTGTAGGGTTCTCGAAGATTTTGTTTAGATTTTTATGTCTTAACGGAGCAATAGCATTGTCTAATATCTTCCTAAGTTCCAAAAAATCCATTATGTATCCTTCCTTTACTTCTCCTTCAATGAAAATTTCGCCTCTGAAAGTGTGTCCGTGAATCTCTTCAAGTTCCCCGTTTATCTTTACCGCATGGGCGGCATCGAAAGTGAACTTTTCCCTAATCCTAGCTTTCATACTCTCACCAAAAGCATTTCGGGGTTTGATAGTTAAAACACTTTGGTGATGGTATGGGTTGTGGGGTTGAAGTTCCAGCTCAGAGGGTTTTGGATAGTGTCTAGTAATTTACGTTGATATGGGACTTTTGCAAGTTTTTAGAGATTAAAGAGAAGTCTTTTTGCGATTAGAGCATCCGAGATAGTATCGGCAAGTGATTATGCAATAGAAGACATATTCTTGTGTAGCGAAAATAACTCACCGTAATATTTAAAATTGGCGAGAACTTATAAAGGGCAGCAGGTTAGTTCTTGGAGGTGGTAAAGATGAGATTCACTGTAACCTCTGCGTTGCCTTATGCTAACGGACCCATCCATGCGGGACATCTGGCTGGAGCTTACCTGCCAGCAGACATATTCGTACGCTATCTGAGGCTAAAAGGAGAAGACGTTATTTTCATATGTGGAACTGATGAACACGGAACCCCAATAACTTTCAGAGCTTTAAAGGAAGGTAGAAGCCCAAGGGAGATAGTGGACTACTACCATGAGCACATCAAAACGACCTTCGAAAGGGCAAAAATAAGCTTCGACTATTTTGGAAGAACAGAACTTCCCGTTCACTACAGATTAAGCCAAGAGTTCTTCTTAAAGGCTCTTGAGAACGGGCATCTTGTTAAAAAGGTGGAAAAGCAGGCTTATTGTGAGCATGACAAGATGTTCTTACCGGATAGATACGTTATCGGTACCTGTCCTTATTGTGGTGCTGAAGATCAAAGAGGAGACCAATGTGAAGTCTGTGGTCATCCCCTTACTCCAGAGAAGCTTATTAATCCAAGGTGTAACATCTGTGGAAATCCAATAACATTCAAAGATTCAGCCCATTACTACATAAAAATGCAGGACTTCCAAGAGAAGCTTAAGGAATGGGTTCTAAGTCAGAAACACTGGAAGCCAAATGTCAGAAACACCGTCTTGGGCTGGATTGAGGAGGGACTTGAGGAGAGGGCAATAACGAGAGACCTCAACTGGGGAATTCCAGTGCCCCTTGAGGATGAGGATGTCAAAGGAAAAGTCCTCTACGTCTGGTTTGAGGCTCCGATAGGCTACATCTCGATAACCATTGAGTACTTTAAGAGGCTTGGAAAAGAGGAGGAGTGGAAAAAATACTGGCTTAAGGGCTATGATGGCGAGACTAGGATTATTCACTTTATCGGAAAGGACAACGTTCCGTTCCATGCCATATTCTGGCCAGCATTCTTGATGGCTTATGGCAAGTACAAAGACGAGAAAGGGGAGTTTGAGTGGCTTCTGCCCTATGATATTCCGGCAAACGAATACCTAAACTTGGAGGGTAGAAAGTTTTCAACGAGCAGAAACTGGGCTATATGGGTACATGAGTTCCTCGATGCATTTCCAGCGGACTACTTGAGGTACTATCTAACTGCCATAATGCCCGAGACGAGGGACAGCGACTTCAGTTTTGAAGACTTCAAGAAGAAGATAAACGAGGAGCTTGTAAACAACCTTGGAAACTTCGTGCACAGGGCGCTGACCTTTGTTAACAGGTATTTCGATGGAAAAGTCCCAGAGATAGGGGAACTCGACGAGCTCGATAAGAGAGCATTCGAGGAGATAGAGAAAGCTTTTGCAGAAGTTGGCGAGTTAATATCAAAATACCAGTTCAAAGAGGCTCTCAAGAGGGTAATGGCACTCGCAATATTTGGCAATCAGTATTTCGATTACCAGAAGCCCTGGAAAACTGCTAAAACCGACAAAGTTAGGACTGGAACAACAGTGAACATATCCCTCCAAATCGTCAAGGCTTTGGGAATTCTCCTTGAGCCATTCCTCCCAGATGCGAGCGAAAAGATATGGCACCTCTTGAACCTTGAAGAAGTCAAGAAATGGAAGTTTGAGCCCCTTAAGACAGGACACAAAGTTAGAAAGGCGGAGATCCTCTTTAGGAAGGTTAGCGATGAGGATATCATAGCCTACATAGTGAAGTACATAGCCAAAGGCAACCCCGAAAGTGCCAGAATCCTGCTTGCCAAGTATTACAAGGTGGAAGATGTTGTTAAGGTGGCCAAAGAGAGGCTTGGGGAGGAAGCGGAGGTAATATTGAGGAAGATTTATGGAGAAAAAGTAAAAATAAAGGAAGAAAAAGTAAAGAAACCGGAAAAAAGAAAGGAGGATGTGAAAATGAGCTACGTGAAATTTGATGAATTTGCCAAACTTGATATAAGAATTGGAAAAATAATAAGCGTTGAGGACCACCCAAATGCCGACAGGCTTTATGTTGTTAAAGTTGACCTTGGAGACGAGGTTAGGCAGCTTGTGGCAGGTTTGAAGGCATACTACAAAAAAGAAGAGCTCCTCAACAAGTACGTTGCTGTTATTACAAACCTAGAGCCAAAGAAGCTTCGCGGCGTTGAAAGCCAGGGAATGCTCTTGGCGGCAGATGATGGAGAAACTGTTGCTCTGCTAACACCAGAGAGAGAAGTAAAATTAGGGGCAAAGGTTCGCTGAGGTTCCCTTCCTTAAATTTTTCTCCTTATTGATTATTCTAAGTTGGTTGTTTTTCGGGGGGTTGAACATCTCTAAGCTCTTAAGGGCTAAATCAACATTTTAATTCCGATTAAAACGAGCATAAAAGCAAATCCGCGTTTTAACTTCTCTGAATGCAGAGTGTGAGCGCTTCTTGCCCCCAAATATGCTCCTATTATAAGTCCCGGAGCTAAAAGAAGTGCCGTTTCTATGTTTACATTTTCAGCTTTAAAATGTCCATAAGTTCCAGCGAGGGCAGTGAAAAAGAGCGCTACGCTGGATGTCCCGATGGAATATCTAACGGGTATATTAACTAGGACGTGGAAAAGGGGAACGTTTAGGATTCCTCCGCTTATCCCAAGCAGACCGGACAGAAAGCCTGAAATCACACCCACTATGGGGACGTTTTTGTAGTTTATTTTGATATTTTCTTCGTGATGTGACTTTGAAGGGCTTGTAGTCATCTTATATGCCAGATAAAACAAAAGAATTGTGAAAATACCTCTTAAAAAGGCCTCATTTAGAAACGTTGCTACGTGCGCCCCAATTAACGCGGCTGGTATTGAAAACGCCTCTTTAATTGCCACGACTTTAAAAAGAACTTTTCCTCTCTTGATGTGTGTATAAGCGGAAGCAAAAGAGCTAATCACTATGCAGGCAAGGCTCGTGCCTATTGCGGTATGAATAGGCAATCCTATAAATGTAAGCGTTGGCACTATCAGGAATCCGCCACCTACCCCAAAAAGGCCAGCTATTGTCCCTATTGCAACTCCAAGAGCGAAATCAAAGAGATAACTAATCATGGAAAGAGTTCACAAAATCACTTTAAATTTTTTCCGGATAAACTCAGAGATAAAAAATAAAAACTCAGGGAACAGGATATCCAAGCCCCTTGAGGATCATCCTGATTGCTAAGAATGCCATCACAACCGCGAAAGCTTTTGTTAGATTACTGGCTTTAGTCCTTTTTGCTATCCTTGCTCCCAGCTGGGCACCGACTATCAGGCCTGGCACGAGTAGGGCCAGCCACTCAACTTCAACGTTGCCGAGCATGTAGTGTTTTAAGGCCCCGCTCGTAGCTGTGAACACTATTGCAAAGCTCGAAGTTGCCACGGCGTAGTGGATTGGTAACCCCATATAAGTCAGAAACGGTACGTTTATTGCCCCACCGCCTATGCCGAGCAAGCCACTTGCTATCCCCGCTATAAACCCTCCTAGAGGTACTATCTTGTAGTTCAGCTTTATTTGGCTTAGATCAACTTCATGCGGTTCTTTGCTCTTCTTGCGGTAGAGCCTTATAGCAACTAGGAACAAAACTACACCGAAGATTACTTTTAGTTGGCTTGCACTTATGTAACTTGTCATCCATGCACCTATGTAAGCTCCTATAATGGCAGTGCTTGCCAAAAGCAGACCTGCCTTGTAGTGTATCCTCCTTTGTCTGTGGTAGGCTATGGCAGAGCTCAGTGAAGTGAATACAACCGCAGCACTTGAGGTTCCAACCGCGTGATGTATCTCGACCCCTAAGAGATTCAACGTAGGCACTATCAAAAATCCTCCTCCCAGGCCAAAGAGAGCAGCTAAGATTCCTATGAAAACCCCAACGGCAAAGTACCCAACGTATTTAAGCAAAGGATCACCTCCATTATTCAAGCTCAAACACAAGGGCTTCGATTAGTTTTATTAATGCTTTGAGGTCATCTATATGGAGCATTTCCGTTTCGCTGTGGAGGTATTTTATGGGAACGCTTAGAGCTAAGGTCTGGCTCTTGTTCTCAAAAACAGATGCATCGGTTCCTCCGCCAGTAACTCCAACTTGGATTGGAATCTTGTTCTTTTTCGCTATCTCAAGAGTTTTTTTCGCTAATGCGGGAGTGTATATTGCGGAATTATCCACAGCTCTTATCACGGCGCCCTTTCCAAGCCTCACATCCCCCGTAAGGAAGGAGCAGCATGCAAACGAATCCACGGCTATAGCGTATTTCGGTGAATATGTGTTTGCAAGGAACTTGGATCCTTTAAGCCCTATTTCCTCCTGAACTGTGAAGGCAAAAATGTACTTTCCTTCCAAGTCGTGGTCAACGAGGTTCTTTATGGCCTCTACAAGAGCTACAACGCCGAACCTGTCGTCTAAAGAGCGTGTTGCAATGTATTTGTTGTTTAAGACGCTAAAATGCTTTTTAAATACAGCAAAGTCCAAAACTTTTACACCCATTTCTTCAGCTTCTTCCTTCGACTCCGCCCCGATGTCTATTTCAAGGCTGTGCCACGGCACTGTGTCGAATTTCCTTTCAAGATTGAGGTGCACGGGAGTAACTCCTATGACTCCATCCAGTTCTCCCTTTTCGGTTATTACCTTTACGTGCCTTCCCAAAAGAAGCCTGTCGTCTATTCCTCCTACTTTTCTAAACTTTAATTTTCCGTTTTCTGTTATCCCCGTTATTAAAAGCCCAATTTCGTCCATATGTGCCATGAAAATTGCTTTCTCCTCACCCTCTCCAAGTTCCACAATTAGGTTTCCAATTGTATCAACTCTGTAGCCGGCGTAATCTTTTATCCACTCGATAATCTTTTCCCTTACCTTATCCTCATAACCCGAAATACCGGGGAGTTGAGTTATCTCTTTAAGCTCTTCAACAATCATCGTTTCCACCGAAAATAGATGGAAGCAAACTACTTAAGGTTTTTTGATAGCGTTAAGATTTGCATCTTAACGGGCTTTCAATTTTTGTCGGCTAAACTTTAAAAACCCCGGGAGAATTATTTATAAAGGGTTTTTAAACCCAGCTTAAGGAGGTGCAAAACTTGGTTGACTTGAGTAATGTTGAGCTTAAGATAGAGAATATTGTGGCCTCGGTGGATCTTTTTGCTTCATTGGATCTTGAGAAGGTCATAGAGATATGTCCCCATTCTAAGTACAATCCAGAGGAATTTCCAGGGATAATATGCCGCTTTGATGAGCCAAAGGTAGCTCTTCTTGTGTTCAGCTCCGGTAAACTTGTGGTTACTGGGGCAAAAAGTGTTGAAGATATCAAAGCAGCGGTTTCGAAGCTTGTTGAAATGCTGTCAAAGATTGGGACTAAGTTCACAAGGGAGCCCGAGATAGATATCCAAAATATGGTCTTTAGCGGCGATCTTAAGATGGAGTTTAACCTCGATGCCGTCGCTCTTGTGTTGCCCAACTGTGAGTATGAGCCAGAACAGTTCCCCGGTGTTATTTATCGTGTTAAAGAGCCAAGGGCAGTTATACTCCTTTTCAGCTCTGGAAAAATTGTGTGCAGTGGAGCAAAGAGCGAACAGGATGCGTGGGAAGCCGTTAAAAAGCTCCTCCACGAGCTCGAGAAATACGGCCTCATCGAGGAAGATGCTTAGTTCTTCTTTAACTTTTCTGGAGAGCTTTACAAAGCTTTAGAAGGCAGAATTTGCCACGAAAGCTTTCGAGTTGGGTCTAGCCGAAGAGGATTCCAACCTCTTCAACATATACGAAAGTCAATACTCTATTGTCCTAAAGATTCTCCGCAAATTGGGCATGATTTACAAGAAGGAGGGCTTTTATTACACCAGCCCACACTTTAAAAACGCCCTTGAGTCAATTGGGCGATTATGGAAGGATTGGAGGGCTGGATTAGTTGACTAGAAGCTAACACATCTTTCTCAATTCTTCTTTCAGGAATTCTATTGGTTTGAGTATCTTAGCTCGATGATCCTTAAGTTGTAAGGTTTTCTCCTTATCCCTTAAATTCAGTAAGTCCTCATCCCATGTTAGAATTATATGGGCTTTTGCTTCATATGCAATGTCGAGCCATTTGTTGTCGTCCTCATCACGACAGAGGTTAAAGTGTTCTTTTGGCTCAATTACCTCTGTCCCATAAAGAAAATTCGCAAGCACTTGCAGCCAATTTTCGCCCAGCTTTTCTTCCTCTTCGAGAAGTGCAATCTTAATTTGAAGCTCCTCTAAGGCTTCCTGACTGGTATAATTGATAAAGACTTTTTTGTCGAGAAGGTCTACGAGCAGGGCTGCTAGCCCTTTTGGTTTTATCATGGCAGCTAGGACAACATTGGTGTCCATAACAAGCTTCATTTCTTTGCACCCTTGAGCTCCTTCCACCTTTTGTCGATTTCCTCTAGAATGTCCTTGACTTCTGGCCATTCATCTTCGATCTCTCCGCTAAGGAGCTTTTGAAGAGCCTGCTTCGACCTTGCTCTGGCCTCTTCTGGCGTGATTGTTTTTGCTTTTTCTCTTGCCTTTTCCATCATTATCTGTCCAAGAGTCAATGTTACAGCATATTTGATGAAGTCTGACCTGCTTTTGAACTCTCCTTCTTTTATGAGTTCATCTATTTTCTTGATTAGGTATTTTGGAAGTCTCACCGAGACTGGATGCTCAACAACCTGAGCCATAAATCTCACCAAATACTATTGTATTACAATTGTATTTAAACCTTGCGAAGGACATGGCATTTGATTGAAAAAGGCCGCGACATAGTGTTGATAATGTATGGATCTCACTCAGCGTAGTTAGTTCTCCGTAGTTGGTTCTTCAAGTACAGATACTAGAGGACACCTTCAGGTTTTGGGCGAAGCGCATTTACCACTCTTCAAACTCGACACCATCAAAAATCCCCTCCCTTCCCCTTTCTTCACTCGGTTCATGCGCCCCACTTCCACAGGATTGTCCTGTCGAACCTTGTATCCACTTCGACCGGCTTGTAGCCGGCGTTTACCTCCATATGATTAATTTCCTCAAAAGTTTCCCTGCTAACTTCATATACTTCAACCTTTAGCCTTCTTTTGCCTTTGACTGCATAGGGGAGAACGTCAACGTAAAGGTCGTAACCCTCGATCCACTCCTCACCGAGGAATTTGCCATCTCTTAAATAACCATGCAGCGGTTTACCCTTCCTAAGAGTGCTGTAAACTGCAATCTTCATCACCATCCCTCACAATCGTCATTTACCTTCTCTCCTTAAACTTTCCAGCTTTCTCCATTTTGACTTTCTTCACTTGGGGGCTGCTAGTCATTTATCTTCGTTCTTGACCTTTTTAGAGCACCAGACTCAATTAGGACAAAAAAATTAAAAATCAGCTGAAGCTCGCAAAGCCTATCTCATACAGCTGGCGGAGCATGCGTAGAACTTTCTTGGCAGTGTGCTTGAAGAGGAACTTATCCTTTTCGGTTTCCCAGTTTTTGAGAATTTCAATGACCTCCTTTCTTCCAAGTTCTTGGACGTTGATTCCTGCATTCTCTGAAAGGCAAAGCTCCAAAACCACCTTTAGGGGCTCTTCAAGCTTCTTTCTGTTCCCGTGGAACTTGGGAAGGACTTTCATGAGCAGTGCTAGGTCAAAAATTTCATCATCGCTTTCGAATTCAACTATCCCCTTATCCCAGCTTTCTTTGGCGTTCTTGAAAAACAAAGCAATCTCGTCAACAACACGATAGCCGAAGTGCAGGTCATAGGGTTCAAGAGCTTTGTTGAGTTGGTTGAGGATTTCCCAGTACTTTCCGTTTTCGGCATTTTTGAGCCTTTCGAGGGCTTTTTCTATATCCCCTTTCTCTTGGCTATCCTTTTCTCTCTTGTAAACTGCAAGGAACTTTCCATTTCTCCTCAGGTCGTCCAGGACTTTTCTTCTTAGCTCCTCACGTTCCCCTTCAGATAACTTAGTTTCCTCTGGGGGATAGTTTTCTAAGTCAACATCGTGGAATTCTATCGTAAAAGCTCTATCGAGAACCTTCGGGCTGAATGAGTATGTGGTCTCATCAATGTTCACAGTTCCGATTATGTAGAGGTTTGGCGGAAGCTTAAGCTCTTTGGGTATGCCTTGGAATGTCTCAACGGCATCATTGTCGTGGAGTTTTATGCTCTCCTTTGTGAAGCCACTTTCATCTCTTCCGCTCTCAAGGACGCTGAGGAAGTCGGCGAAGTAGTACTCAACGTGGGCGAGGTTCATCTCGTCAAGGATGATGAAGTAGGGCATTGCATTTTCTCTGTTTTGCTCATAGTCTTCTTTGGCCCTCAATATGAACTCCAAGAGGGAAGTCTTGTGGTATTCTCCAGTTAGTGGATTGTAATAGCCTAGCAGTGGTTTGGAATCCCTCCAGTCCGGGCGGACGGAGAGGAAGATATGGTTGCTAATTTCGGGTGTGCAGTCTTCTGGAGCTTTTACTAGTGCATAGCCGTTTTGCATCCTTGAGGCATCTCGAGGGCTTAATTCTCGATTTTTGGCAATATCTCTGAATTTTGAAATCTCAGAACCACACTCGATAACCTTCCAAACTTTGAAGAAAATCTCGTGTTCGTTTATATACTTTTCAACGGTTTCATCGCTATACACTGTTTCAACCCACTTAGTCGCCGATTTCCATTCTTTCGGTAAGTTTTCTTTATCTGTCCAGACATCACTAACGATAATACCGTAGGGGACTTTTTGGTAGAACTTATCGTTTGGATCGCTATCATAGAGCCAAAAAATAAACGGGGGCTTGATATCCTTTGCCTTTCCTGCAGGTTTCCAGCCATAAACTGCAAACTTATGTCTTTTGATTATATCTTGTAACGCTTTAATTTCTCTCTCAGCTTTTGTGTTTTTGCCTGATGCTGACATCAACTGCGGCATTTCTAGTATTTCAACAAATTTCTGCACTATTTTTGTCTTTCCTGTTCCAGTGAGGCCGGAGAGGATCACGAAGCCCTTAGTTTTTAGAGCGGTGTAGAACTGGGCAATGAGGTGTTCTGGGTACAGGTAGCCTTCTGATTTTAAATACTTTGATAATGGTATGTGCTGATTTTGGTCATGCGCTTTTCCACCATGTTCTAATGAAATACCGAGCTCCTCCAGAACTCTAGGGCTAATCTCGGTTAAGTAAACTCCTTGAAGCCTTGCAGGGTGCGGAAGACCTTTGACTTCAGTGTACCGGTGCGTTTTATCTAATTCTTTAAAGTCTTCGAGCCTAACTAAGTAGAATTTTCCAGTCAAGGACTTTTTAAACCAGTCCTCAGCAAATTTTGAATACTTTTCAGTCCAGATGCCCTCTTCAGTGAATATCTTGATTATTTCTTCTTTGGAAACTTCTTTAACTTCTTCTTTCACTTTGGAATATCCCACTAGTTCTCCATTGACGTCGTGCAGTATAATATCTCCTGGTTTTAGTAGTCCCATTTTTCCTTCACGACCATTCCAATATTTTTGATCAGCTGGAGACCAAAGAAACCTGCCTACGTGGTTTTCTTCATAGAGCTTTCCGGGAGGTTTTGTAATCTCCAAATAATAGCCTTTATTTTGTGTAGTTTTTTGATTTCCTGTAATTTCCTGGTCTCTAGAAAATTTGCTCATATAAAAAGCAGCCTCAAAGGCTGTTTTAATATCAATCTCTGGTTTGATTTGGTTTATTTTTTTCAAAAATTCTAGATAATCAGATATGTGTTTTCTCCAGCCCCCTCCATAAACAAGTTGAATGCCTGTTGTCCTTCTTATTATTTCACGGAATTCTCTACTTTGAACATTTCCATGTATTGGCATGAATATGTTGGGATTTACTATCGAAGCCCAAGTGCTTATTATCGAAAGCCCTACTTCAGCTTCAGGTATTTTTATGGCTCCTATCTTTGCTTCTAAAGTTTTTACTGTACTATCATCCAACTTATTCACTGTTGCTGCAGTTGTGAGGAACTCCCTGAAGTTCCTATCAGTCAGCACTGTGTTCAATATGTTGATTTTCATAGAGTTGCTGTAGTAACCTGGCCCGTGGACGTAATAGAGCATCTTTCGAATCGCTGGAGGCAGTTGTTCAAGTAAATTAACAATTTCATTAGTTTTAGGAGTTTCTTCTAACAAAAGTCTAGTTATTGCCCTAAATACCTTAAAAGTCTCTGACTCATATTGTTCCCATTCATGCGAATATTTCTTTTTCAATTCTAGAAGGATTTCCTTCAGGGGTTTTTCAGTTTTCATGATATCTCACCTCCGGTACAAAACTTAGATATCCAACACCACTACGATTCCCAATCAAAATGCTCTCCAAATTCAATTCTTCAACCTTCCCCCTCTTAACATCAAAAAACACGCTCCTCTGGCCGGGGTAAAGCACTACGGCAAACCTAGCATTTAGAGCATCTTTGTAAGTGTGCATCTTGTAGATGTCCTCAAGCTTTGCCCATGTTTGAAGGCTGGGTTCTTTTTCCATTTTCCTATCCTCTTCCGCGAACTTATTAGCATCAACTACATCAAGCTTGAACTTCGCATCAAAAACCCCAACAAGCTCCTCATTTTTAAAAAGAGAAAAATCTGGCCTCAATGAAACCGAATAACCACGCTTTTTTTGATTGTAGTATAGCTTCCAACCGTTGCCAAACTCGGCGTAAACTTTCTCTCTCCCGTCGCTCTTGTGGAGTTCCCCCGTTGGCTCAATTATTATCTTTAAGTCCTTCTGCTCCCATATCTCTCCAAGTTCCTCCACAAGCTTGAAGAAGCACCAATACTCGTATAGCGTAGCAATGTCCTTATTCTCAATAGCTTTCTGGAGCTCTCCGAAGAATGGAACATAAACTGTGAACTCCCTGTAGAGTTCAAGCAGATCGCGATAGCCGTCACCCTTAAGAAGTGTCTGGGAAGTGTATGGAAACATCTCCATCTCACCAATTTCACTCCAAATGGGGTCGCTTCCTATGAATTCAAGCTCTTCGAGAAGACCTTTAATAGGCTCAATATCAGCCTTAAAATTCCTAAAAGCTTCAAGCACGCGCTCGCCCCACTCAATCAGCAGATTAAGGAAGTATTTGGCAAAGCGGTTTTCTGGAGTGTCAAAGCTCTCGTATTTTTGGAAGCTGAGAACTTTAGTGGGGGCATAACCATTGAGGCGTTTTGCCATTAAAACACCTTCGCCGGCTGGGGCTAAATACTCAGGATTCTGGACGATGGAAACCAATGTCTCAGGGGTTATCTCATCCACTTCGTCTGGCCTTAGCCATTCTTCTTCAACCACCAGCTTACGTTTGATTTTTCTTAGCACAGTTTCGAAAGCCTCTATAATGCGCTCTTTGTTGGAGCGTAAGTAGTGGTAGGCGAAGAATTCATTCATGGGTTCATCGCTTTCTTCGACAGTAAATGCAGTGGGGGATTTTATTGAGAAATTAAGTTGGGAGGAGGTACGGGTTATGTCGTCCGTTAAGGTTTGACATAGGATATTGAATCTTTCAATTAGTTTTTCTACAGCTTTTTCCCTCTCTTTGGTATCTTCTATTTTGCTGAGGTCTATAACTTTCCAATATTCGGGGGCAATTTTTCCAAACTTCTCGGAAAGCACAATAAGGGGAAATTCGCGCCTTTTTCCATGCGAATCTTCAATAATCAGCCTTGACTTTCCGATGTAGTTTTTGAAGGTGAAGGTAAAAGTGTTCTTGTTAATGCTACTTCTTTGAATGTCCTCCAGTCCGGGAATAATGACTTTAGCTCCATTGGCATCTATCTCGTAGGTCTTCCACTCGAAGAGTACTATCTCGCCACTTTCTCGTAGAAAAGCCCAACAGCTACCCTCAACACTTCCCAGCTGAAATGGAAGGTTTAGATTTCTTTCTTCATTTTTCTTCTCAATGCACATAATAACCAATGAACTGCACCAAAAGTTACTAAGCCCCAGAGTTAATAAGCATTTCGGAAAAGAAAGGCATCAAAGCCCCCATATTTCTTTTCCAACTTCCTCCAACGTTTTCCGTGTTCTTCACCAATTAGGAATTGCAATACTATCTTTGTTTATTTCATACCCGTAGAGTCTCTCTTGGACTTTTGCAGAATATCAAGGGACATGGGTCAAAACGTCAATAATAGGTATTTTCTATTTTTTATAAAGACAAAAGACAATCTTTAAATACCTACCAAGTATTTAGAACACTAGGTGCATTTATGCTGGCCATTAAGATCAAAAATCTAACGAAAAGTTACGGGAGTTTTTTAGCATTGAAAGGGATAAACCTAGAAATTGAAGAAGGTGAAATATTTGCCCTTCTTGGACCCAATGGCGCTGGCAAAACAACACTCATAAGGATTCTTGCGGAGGGCCTGAAGTTTGATGGTGGGGAGATTGAGGTATTTGGGAAAAAGCTGAGTAAGAAAACAGCACGTTTAATAGGTTATGTTCCTCAGGAAAGTATTTCTTATGATCTGCTGACCGTTGAGGAAAACCTTGGCTTTTACGCGGATCTCTACGATGCACCTAAAGAAAGGATCAAACAACTCATTGAACGCTTTGATCTGCCAGCCAAAAAGAAGGCTAAAGAGTTGAGTGGAGGATTTAAGCGGCGCTTAAACTTAGCTATCTCACTTTTATATGAGCCCAAAATCCTGATTTTGGATGAGCCTTCAACGGGTCTGGATGTTCCGTCAAGAAGACAGCTCTGGGAGCTCATAAAAGGCTTTAAGGCCGAGGGCAAAACAATACTCCTCGCCACACATTACATGGAAGAGGCCGAGGCACTAGCTGACAGGATAGCGATAATGAACGAAGGAAGAGTCGTGGCTGTTGGTACAGCGGATGAACTGAAAGCCCTAATAGGAGAGGAAAGCGTTATTCAGGTAGAGGGTATTCTAAAAGGAGTCGAAGGGATTAGAGAGGTATTCCCAAGGCTTATTGAGAAAAGCGGGACTCTCAGGATTCATGTAAGGAATTCAAAGGAAGCTTTACCGAAGATTGTTGAGCTTTTAATATCTGCCGGAAGCGAGATAAAGGCCATTAAGGTAGAGGAGCCGACTCTGGAAGATGTCTTTTTAAAACTAACAGGGAGGGCTTTGGATGAAGTTTAGGGTCATTAAGGGTATAATTCTAAAGGATTTAAAAGAGCTCCGTGGGGAAAAGATGGCTCTCTTTTGGATATTCATATTTCCACTCATGTGGATTACCCTATTTGGAACAATGTGGGGCGGTGAGAGCCCACCGATTACTGTGGACGTTGGAGTTGTTTACACAAACGAAAGTGCTCCATTTACAGCCTATGATATAGTTGAGATAATGAGAAACGTAACACTTGAGGAGACAAACCTCTTTAACGTACTTGAGTTTAAAGACGAGAGCAGTGCCCTTGAAGCCCTCAAAAACGGAAAGATAGATGCCGTTGTAGTTTTTCCTAAAGGGTTTGGGACAAACCTCACGAGCGGTAAGCAGGCGAGAGTTTACCTATACTTTGATAAGAGTGATCCTCAGGACTACCAAATAGTGAGCGGCGTTGTTAAGGGCTTTTTTGGAGAGATGGAAAAGGAAATGAGGCGCAGAAACCTTGAGATGCAGCTCGAATATATGGAGTCCTACCTTCCAAAATGGGTCATTGCAGAGTATAATCTCACCACAGAGATGATCAGGGAGTACATGCTCGCGGGTGCTGAGCCTATTGTGGTAGAGGAGAAAGAGGTGGAAGGCAAAACAGCAACGCCGATACAGTTCTATGTAACGAGTTTTATAGGGATTCAATTCCTCTTTGCCACGATGCTTACCATAGGAGCCGGCACGTTGGAAGAAATTGAGAAGGGCACGCTCAGAAGAATAGTTGCTTCACCTGCCACCGCATGGGATTTCCTGATGGGTAAAATGCTCTCCACGTTTTTGGTTATAATGATCAGCATAATCGTGGGGCTGGCCTATGCTAAATTCGTGTTTGGCGAAACCATAGTGCCAAGTGCTCTTGGCTGGCTCATAATATTCATAGCTTCGCTTTTTTCTATGAGCCTTGGCTTAGCGATCGCAATGGGGACTAGGAGCATAAGATCTACAACAGCGGTGGTGAATTTTATATCAATGCCATTACTCTTTTTGGCTGGCATAGTTGTTCCAGAAAGTGCCCTTCCAAAATGGGCGAGGCCTATAGCAAATTACTTCCCTCTTGGCAGGGCTTTAAAGGATTTCCGCCTCTTGGAGATTTATCACAGGCCTGCAAGTGAGATAGCACCTGATATCCTGTGGCTAGGTTTAGCAACACTTGCTACCCTAATAATCGCAGTAGTGCTTTATAACTGGGCAGTCAAGAGATTAGAAGTCTAGTTTGATTGTTTTGGGAGCACAAATGAAATACAAAATATAAAGAAAGAGCCTAAAGCCCCAGAATCTCTTTTGCAGCCTTTATTCCAAGGTCAAAGGCCTTCATGTTTATGTCTACGGCTTTAGGTGGAACGCTGAGCTTTATGACTTCTCTAACGTGCTCTGCATCAAGTGGGAACTCTGGAACCTGGGTTAATGCTCCAATAAGAACTGTGTTTGTTGTAACGACGTGACCCGCTTCGAGAGCAAGTTTCTCGGCGTTAAAGCCTATCCACTTGGCCTTGAAGTCCTCCTCGACAATTCTTTTGATGTCCTCTATCTTGGGGTAGCTGGCTTTACCCATTGAAACTTGGACTGGAACAATGGGCTTTGTGTTTACTACGACCATTCCGCCCTCTTTGAGGTAGTTGATGTATCTCAAAGCTTCTACGGGTTCAAAGGCAAGAATGACATCGCCTTTTCCTTCTGGCACCATTGAGCCGTAAACGTTCTCACCAAAGCGCACATAACTTATAACACTTCCAAATCTCTGGCTCATTCCGTGTACTTCACCAAGCCTTACCTTGTATCCCGCCCTTAAGGCGGCCCAGCCAAGTATGTTTGCTGCTGTCAAAACTCCCTGTCCGCCTACTCCGGTAATGACTATGTTATACTCCTTCATTGCTCTCCCTCCTTTACTTGTTCAAAAGCTCCAAATGGACAAACTTGCGCACATCCTCCACATCCCCAGCACATTGTGGGCTCAACCCTTGCCTGCTTCTTCTCTTCGTCCCAGTAAATCGCTGGACAGCCGTAGGTGTTGATGCACACTCTACATCCGGTACACTTCTCTTCGTTTACTTGGTATATTGGCCACTTCTCGCCTTTTCTTCTCATCTGTCCTATTCTGTAGAGTGCACATGGTTGCCTTGCGACGACGACGCTGACTCCTTCAACCTCAAGGGCCTTCTTTATGGTCTCGTAAGTTGTCTTGATGTCATATGGGTCAACGACTGCAACAAAGTCGGCGCCCATGGCCTTTGCAACCTCCTCAATGGGTATCCTCTTACCCATGCCGTGTGGTGTCTCTCCGGTGCTTGGATTTGGTTGGTCGCCGGTCATTGCCGTCACGAGGTTGTCGAGAACGACTACCAGGATGTTGGAGCGGTTGTAGATTGCATTGGCCAAGGCTGGAAGTCCTGTGTGGTAGAACGTCGAATCACCGATTGTGGCAACTATTACCTGCTTTTCTGGGTTTTGTTGTTCTTCACTTAGGCTTCCATTGTGAGCTATGCTCAATCCATGGGCTATTCCAATCGAAGCTCCCATTGCTACGGTGGTATCAACTGTTTGAAGCGGTGGAAGTAGTCCAAGGGTGTAACAGCCTATGTCGCTTGGGTAGATTGCTTTTCCTTTTGTGGCTTTCTTTATTGCGTAGAAGCTGTTTCTGTGCGGGCAGGCTGGACAGAGTGATGGGGGTCTTGGGGGTAGGAGAGCCTTAACTTTTTCGTACTTTGTATCAAGCTCTTCGAAGTTTATGGGCGTACTAACTCCAAGGAACTTTGCTATCGCGGTTACGGCTCTTCTTGTTGTCATCTCGTAAACTCTGGGCACAAGGTCTTTTCCATGGATTGGGATCGTGATTCCTTTGTCGTAGGCCCAAGTTTTTACCTGCTCTTCAACAACTGGCTCAAGTTCCTCCACGATGAGTACCTTCTCAAGCCCTTTGAAGAACTTCTCCAGCAATCCGTATGGAACTGGGAACGGTGTTCCGAGTTTGAGGATCTTTACGTCCTCAATTCCGAGCCAGGCAAGGGCCTCCTTTACATAGGCGTAGCTTAATCCTGGAGCAATGATACCAACCTTAGCATCTTCTTTACCTTCGATCCAGTTGAACGGGCAGTTGTTAAGTTCTTCCCTTATCTTCTCAATCTTCTCGAGGACTATGGGGTGGAATTTTCTCGCGTTTGCGGGAACATCAACGAACCTGCTCGGGTCTTTCTTGAATTTTCCAAACTTTCTCTTTCCTTGTTTTATTTCCTCTGGCAGTTCTCCAAGAACGACGTCACCGCGAGCGTGTGAAGTTCTCGTTGTGGTTCTCAGTATCACGAAGTGCTTGAACTTCTCGCTGAGCTCGAAGGCGTATTTGGTCATTTCCTTTGCCTCATGTGGGTCGGTTGGCTCCAGCACTGGAACGTTTGCGAACTTTGCATAAACCCTTGTGTCCTGCTCGTTCTGTGAAGACCACATGCTTGGGTCATCAGCTACCATTATGACGAATCCGCCCTCTACACCCATTCCGACGGCGCTTAAGAATGTATCAGCGGCAACGTTAAGTCCAACGTGCTTCATTGCGGTCATTGCCCTGAGACCACTCCAAGCTGCAGCTAAGGCTGTCTCAAAAGCGACCTTTTCGTTGGTGGAGTACTCCATGTAAACGCCAGCCTTCTTTGCAACAACCGCCATTGTGTCGGTAAGCTCAGAGCTTGGGGTTCCGGGATAAGCGGCGTAAACCGCTATGTTCGCTTCCAAGGCTCCTCTAGCTATTGCCTGGTTTCCTAAAAGCAAAACCTTTTCTCCAGGTTTGTCCCATAAAACGATATCACTAACTTTAGCCATCAACACCACCTCATTCTTTAATGACACCATTTGCTTTGGCAAATTCCACTAATGCGTAGGCGGCTGTGCCAACGTCTTCGGGTCTTTCATAGGTTGGAATGCCTTCCTTTTCGAGGAGTTCCTTAGCTTTCTCGCTAACATATCCTGCCATAAAGAGTGCTAAAACGGGTTTTCCGTTGTTTACTTCTTTCACAGCTCTAATTACTCCTTCCGCGTGCTCTGTAGGACTCATTCCCGCAAATGTTGGCACAACACAAATAGCTATGAGCATATCAACGTTTTCATCCTCTAAAAGGAGCTTTGCCGTCTTGTAGTATTCTTCTCCTCTTGCACTTGCTATCATGTCGACTGGGTTTTTAACTGCGGCCATTGGAGGCAAGAAGGAGCGAAGTTTTTCCATGGTTTCTTCTTTTAGATTTGCTAGCTTTAATCCTCTCTTGTCTAGTTCATCTGCCGTTAGAACTCCAGGGCCGCCTGCATTGGTCATTATTGCTACTCTCTTTCCTTTTGGTAGTGGTTGGGTAAAAGCCCTTGCCATGCTCAGCATTTCATCTATGGTCTCTGCTACCAAAATTCCGCTCTGTTTAAATGCGGCTTCATAAATCGCGTAGCTTCCGGCCAGAGAACCAGTGTGAGATGAAGCTGCTCTTGCACCGCTTTCGCTCTTTCCAGCCTTTAGGGCTATTATTGGCTTTTTCTTGCTGGCCTTCTTTGCAACTTCCATGAATCTTCTTCCGTCTTTTATGCCCTCTATGTACAGGGCTATGGCTTTGCTGTTTTCATCATCAGCTAGATACTCCATTAAATCTGCAAAGTCCACATCGCTCATGTTTCCGACGCTTATGAACTTTGAAAAGCCTATGTCTTCTTTGATGGTCTTGTAAACTATTCCCGCTCCAAGGGCACCGCTTTGTGATACGAAGGCAACGCTGCCTTTCTTGGCTTTCATTATAAACGTCGCGTTGAGGTTGCTGTGGGTGTCCATTATGCCTACACAGTTTGGTCCTATGATTCTCATTCCGTACTTGTGGGCTATTTCAACGAGCTCTCTTTCTTCCTTCTTTCCTTCTTCGCCAGTTTCGCCAAAGCCTGCTGTTATTATTACGACTCCCTTTACTCCTTTTTCTCCACATTCGATAAGTGACTGCTTGACGAACTTCTTGGGAACAACTATAACGGCTAAATCCACTTCGTCTGGGATGTCCTTGACGCTCTTGTACGCTTTAACTCCCTGAACAACTTCGTCTTTTATGTTTACTGGATATACCTTTCCTCCGTATTCTTTGAGGTTCTTGAAGACTTCGTAGCCGAGCTTCAAGGGGTCGTTGGACGCTCCCAAGACCGCAACACTTCTTGGAGTGAAGAAATAATCGAGCATTTTTACAATCACCGAGTTGCATATCGGTAAAAGTCTATATAAGCTTTCCGAGAAAGTGCAGTTAGGCAATTTTGGTCATAGAAAAGCACAAATTAAGCCTTGATGAGCATAAAACGACACGAATGAATTATCACTATAAGGATATGTATAATGGTAAAACCTCAGCTAACCCTCTTGTCATCACCCTATCAGAGTGGCTAACGCTCGTCATCGGCTAATGATTTTTAAAGAAAAGGAGTTAAAAGGTTTGGGATGATGTGCGTTTACCGGTCTGATAGGGTGATGAGATCGGCACTGTCTGACCTTATTTCCTTTTCTCAAAGAGCTCGTGTTCAACTAAAGCTACGATATCCTTGTGGATGTCCTCAATGGGAGCTAGGGCGTTTATAATTCTTATTTCTTCAAACCTCTCGGCAAGCTTTAAGTAGTTCTCCCTAACCTTTTTCTGAAGCTCCACGATTTTATCAAACTCTGACTTGATACTCCTACCGTTTATGCGCTTTATGCTCTCTTTAACGGGCAGGTCGAGAAGTATCACAAGGTCTGCTCTTGGGGCGAAGGCATTTAGGTTAATAAGCCACTCCAGATCAAGACCCCTTGCCCATTGATAAGCTAGGGATGAGTAAAAATACCTGTCCGAAATTACGACCTTTCCAGCTTTTAACGAAGGTTCTATGAGCTTCTTAACGTGCTCGGCTCTATCTGCGGCAAAGAGTAGAGCTTCGGCTTCTCTGCTTATTCGTGCACCATCTATTATTCCTTCTTTTCCTCCCGTTAGTACAAGTCTTCTTATTAACTTCCCAAAAGCTGTGTCTGTTGGTTCTTTAGTGAGAACAACATCATACCCCTTATTTTCAAACCATTTCGCGAGCATTCTAGCTTGAGTTGATTTTCCCGCTCCATCAATGCCTTCTAAGACAATAAACATTCCCATTGATACACCTCCAGAGTTGCGACTTACTTGGGCTTTCTCTTTTTATGGTTTGTGTTCGCTTAGAGTTAAGCTTAGAGTGTCTTCTTCATGTAGTCTAAAAGCTTCCACATACTTCCAAACTCTTTCTCTTCTCCTCCTTTGTGGAACTCCACATATCCATTTGGTTTGAAGCGAAGTCCAAATGCGTAGTTTCCTTTTTTGAGCTTTTGCAGGTAAACCTCCTTGGGTTTTGGAGGCAAATAGCTTGTCATCATATCGTTGAGAAGCTCAACTTCAAACCCAAAGTGTTCGTTCAGCCTGGGGAAGAACAGCACTGCTGGGGTGTTCATACAGTCCACCAATGCGGTTCCCTCTATCTTAAAGTTGTAGTGTTTGAAAATATCCTGCAGAAAGTCATCCAGAGCATTGGGATAATAAATCGTAGCACCTATATCGTTGGGATGAGCCTCTATAAACTTCCTGCTTTCAAGTACGGTCTTTATTTCGTCAGGATCCAGCCCGCTGACCTCTACTCTTACTCCGTTGTGATAGTAAACGTACACAAGAGGAAGGCCTTTCTTGTGGGCAAAATCTTTGAGAGCTATCAGCGGGATAAGTCTAACGTCCATAGTTGCGACTCCGGTGCTCACAATGCCCACCACAAGTGCTCTCTTTCCATACCTTGAGATTGCTCTTCCATCTCGTCCGACAATTATGGTATCCTGTCCTACAGTCCCTATGGCTCTACCGAGCAGAGCAAGCTCTTCTGGATTGAATTCTTCGGATCTGTAAATTTCCATCATAATCACCTCAATCAGGGAGTATTATACTTTCTTTTCCAATTCTTGATTCGGTCCAGATTTTTACATTTGCTCCAATCTTCGTGAAGTCCTCAATCACGGAGTTGTCTCCTATAACACTACCGCTTTCAATAACGACGCCCTTTCCGATGTAAACGTTCTCTCCAATTATTGCTTCGTAAATCTCTGCTCCTTCCTCAATAGTTACATTGGAGAATATTACCGAACGTTCTATTTTAACATTTCTGCTTATTTTAACATTATCGCCCAGTACTGCGAATCCCCTTATCGTGGGATTCCTGATTTGACATCTTCTACCGCTGTAAAGGGAGCCCCCATATTCCAGATTTCCCTTGAGAGTCTCTGTTCTTAATTGCGGAAGCTTTAGTCTCCCTGCAAACACGTCCGCAGTTGCCTGAAGATAGCTTGATGGTCTCCCTACATCGTTCCAGTATTCTTTAAACGGAAAACCGTAGATGGGTAAGTTTTCCTCTATCATTTTGGGAAACAGATTTCTGGAGAAATCAAAGTTCTCTCCTTTGGGCACTAAGTCGAAAGCTTCTGGTTCAAAAACATAAATCCCTGCATTTACAAGGTTGCTAAACGCTTCTTCTGGCTTTGGTTTTTCTTTGAACCTTACTATCCTGTTATCGGAATCCAAAATCGCTATTCCATACTGCGTTGGGTCTTTAACTTCAGAGAGAGCTATCGTGGCCAGGGCTTTCTTTTTCTTGTGGTACTCATAGAGGGCTCTAATGTCTAAATTCGTGAGAATGTCGCTTGAGGCGACTATAAAAGTGTCCTCTATTTTGTCAACAACTTTTTTTGTTGCCCCTGCGGTCCCGAGCTTTATATTTTCCCCGTTTGAATAGTGTATCTCGACACCAAACTCACTTCCATCCCCAAAGTACTCAATGATTTTTTCTTTGAGGTACCCAACGAGCACAAATATCTCATCTACTCCAGCGTCTACCAAGGTGTTGACTATGTACTCCATCATGGGTTTGTTGAAAAATGGAATCATGGGTTTGGGACGGTAGACGGTTAGAGGAAGCAATCTTGTGCCTTTTCCGCCCCCTAGAATCACTGCCTGCATATAACTGCCACCATAAAGTCTAGGATTTCTCAGTTAATATAATTTATGGTTTTGTTTTTGTTCACATGGGACATTTCTTATTGGGGACTTCTGGTTAACATTTCATATTCTTTGCAATTCTCTTAAACTCTTATTTGGGGCTTAAGGCGTTGAGAGTGCACCTTAATTTCAAATCCCTCTCAATTTTTGATTTTCTGTCCTTGTAGCATGTTTCACGTAAAAGAAACGTTTTTAATTCTTCGTTGTTAGGGTTCTATGGTGATATAAATGGATCCTTTGGAGTACCTCAAAAATAGGCTTGAGCCAGAGCAGTTTGAGAAAATTAGGGCAATTGACAACCCTGAACTCCATGAATTTTTGGCAAAGTACATTGATCTTTTGAATCCTGCAAAGGTTTTTGTTTGCACAGATTCAAAGGAAGACGAAGACTATGTAAGAAGGAAAGCCATCGAATATGGGGAAGAGAAGCCACTTGCAATGGAGGGACATACTGTCCACTACGACGGCTATTATGACCAAGCCAGGGACAAGGCGAGAACTAAAATTTTAGTTCCCAAAGGAGTTGAGGTTCCATTCGTAAATACTATGGACAGAGAAGAGGGCCTTAGAGAGATTCATGAAATTATGAAGGACATAGCAAAGGGCAAAGAGCTGTTTGTGTGCTTCTTCGTTCTTGGACCCAAGAATTCTATTTTCACGATCCCTGCCGTTCAGCTTACTGATTCCGCTTACGTTGCTCACAGCGAGTTCATACTTTACAGAAAGGGTTACGAGGAGTTTAAGCGGTTGGGAAGAGAGGCAAAATTCCTGAAGTTCGTGCATTCCGCAGGTGAGCTTGATGAGAGGAAGACAAGCAAAAACATAGACAAGAGAAGGATTTACATTGACCTTGAGGGGGAAACCGTTTACTCTGCAAACACCCAATACGGCGGCAACACAATAGGGCTCAAAAAGCTTGCCTTTAGGCTTACGATTAGAAGGGCTGTCCAAGAAGGGTGGCTAAGTGAGCACATGTTCCTTATGCGTGTTAATGGGCCAAACGGCAGGAAAACTTACTTTACTGGGGCTTATCCCTCAATGTGCGGTAAAACCTCAACTGCGATGATTCCGTGGGAGAACATAGTGGGTGATGATTTAACGTTCATAGTTGACATGAAAGGAGAAGCAAGAGGAGCAAACGTTGAGAAGGGTGTTTTCGGAATAATTCAGGGAGTTAATCCGGAGGATGACCCAATAATTTGGCAGGTTCTTCACTCACCGAACGAGATAATCTTCTCAAATGTGCTCGTTAAAGACGGAAAACCCTACTGGAATGACATGGGAATTCCAATTCCAGACGAAGGAGAAAACCACAGCGGAAAGTGGTGGAAAGGAAAGAAAGATGCAGAAGGCAATGAAATCCCACCGAGCCACAAAAATGCCCGCTTTACCGTTAGCCTTGAGGCTTTCCCAAATGCTGATTTAGAAGCTTTAGAAGCCCCATGTGGTGTTAGGATTGGCGGCATGATATTTGGGGGCCGCGATAAGGACACTTGGCCTCCGGTTAGAGAGGCGTTTGACTGGGCACACGGAGTAGTTACCATGGGTGCGGCATTGGAAAGCGAAACCACAGCAGCAACGCTTGGCAAAGAGGGAGTAAGGACATTTAACCCAATGGCAATTTTGGATTTCCTTAGCGTCCATATCGGGGACTACCTTAGGAACTACCTTGAATTTGAGAAAAAGCTGAGGATAAAGCCAAAGATATTTGCCGTTAACTACTTCCTTAGGGATGAAAACGGCAACTGGCTGAACCATAAGCTCGACAAGGCAGTATGGCTTAAGTGGATGGAGCTTAGAGTTCATGGCGATGTCGATGCCATAAAGACCCCGGTTGGCTACATTCCAAAATATGAAGACCTTAAGAAGCTCTTCAAGGAGGTTCTTAACAAGGACTACAGCAGAGAGGATTACGAAAAGCAGTTTACCATTAGGGTTCCAGAATTTTTAGCTAAGATAGAGAGGATTGAAAAGATTTATAGGGATGTTGGCAATATCCCTGAAGAGCTCTTTAAGATTTTAGAGGGAGAAAAGCAAAGACTCCTTGAAGCAAGAGAAAAATATGGTGATTATATATCACCATTCCAGTTTGAGTGAGGTCTTTTTCTTTTATCACTCTATTTTTACGAGCTTTTTCATAAGTTGAGGTCACCATAACCTTTTTATAGGATTTTTTGGAGATTTATTCGGAGAGCAAAACAATAGCGGAGGGAGCAGAGATGAGGGGGGATGAATATGAAAAACCTCCAAGTAGTTCTTGGAAGGGAGCTTTCAGAGAAATTCAGAGAAGCATTAGTAGCAATTCCGGCTATTATAGCCTGTCTGGTTATGGACTTCTTTGCTGGGGCGTTTTTGGGGAGGTTTTTTGAGAAAATTATGTTGAGCTATCCCGTTATATTCGTAATTCTCCCGGGTCTTATGGGGTTGAGGGGCAATATTTTTGGTGCAATGGCTTCTCGTTTTACAACGATGCTTCATCTCGGTGAGATGGAACCAAAGCTGAGAGATAAGAATGTTGTGAAAAACATTTTCTTGAGTATTCTACTATCTCTTCTTCCAGCGATTGTGTTGTGGACTGTAGGAGTTTTTAAGATGGGAAACGTTATATCCGGTTTAATAGTGCTTTTAATAGTGCTAACTTCTACTATTTTCGTCAGCCTAATAATGGGTTATGCAACTGCACTTGCCACGGTATTTCCTTTTAAGAAAGGTATTGACCCGGACACAGTGGCAGCACCTCTGGTAACTTCCGCTGGAGATCTCGTCACGATGCCTTTTTTGCTGTTTTTTATCCTTCTTTATGAAGATGTTCCTCATATTTTTGATGGTTTAGTAGTTTTGGCGTTTTTGCTTTTGCTGGTTATGCTCCTTAAAATAAAGTTTGAAAGTGAAGATAGGCAGATGATTAGAGAGATTCTGGGAATTATTGGGGTTTTAGCATTACTATCGAGCATCTCGGGAGGACTGCTCGAATCATACAGTGAAGTCATTTATGCATCTGTTGCATTCAGCGTTATGTACCCTGCAATACTTGGTACCGCTGGAAGCTATGGATCAATTATTGGAGCAAAAACCTCAACGAAGCTCCACCTTGGAGAAATAGAGGGCCTTCTTAACAGAGACTCCATTCTGGATATTTTTGTATATTTCCTGACCAGCTTTGTTATAGCCATTCTAATGAACTTAATGGCAATTGGCGTGGTAAAGCTAAGCTTAGGTAAGGCTGTGGGAATTATCTATCCGTTTATCTTTCTTTACCCCTTGTTGGTTTTGGTTAATATGTTTTTGGGATATTTCCTTGCGATAGCCTTTGATAGGCTTGGCTTAGACCCAGATAATGTCACAGTTCCGACGATAACAACTTTGGCCGACATCTTTTCAACACTATTCACCGTTGGCGTTGCCCATCTAATTGTTTAGTCTAAGAAAAAACCTTAAAAGAAAACGGTGGATGAGATAAAAATGGGAGGATAGGAGGAATGGAAGAGTTTGAAGAGTTTGAGTACCAACCCAAAAGCGTTAAGGAAATTTTCATAGAGATGAAAAACATTGTGGAACTCATGGTTGACCTTGCTTATACGGCAATTCTCTTCGGAGACAAGGAAATAGCCGAAGAAGTACTAGATCTTGAGGAGAGAATGGATTTGCTTAACTACCACCTAATGACCCATGCTGTTTTGGCAGCAAGGAGCCCAAAAGAGGCGGAGCAGATAACCTCCCTTCTCCAGATGGCAAACTCCATAGAGGACATCTCAAACGCCGCTGGAGACCTTGCAAAAATGGTTCTTGAAGGGGTTGAACTTCATCCGGTGATTACAGAGGCAATTATGGAAAGTGAGGAGGTAATAACAAAAATCCCCGTATCTGGCGATTCGGTTATTGTGGGAAAAACACTTGGGGAGCTTGATCTAGCCACGAATACCGGTGTTTGGATAATAGCCGTCAAGAGGGGCAAGAGGTGGATTTTTGCTCCGGATAAAGACTTCAAGATAAAGCCGGGAGATATTTTGATTGGAAGGGGAACTCATACTTCCGTTGAACACCTTAAAGAAATCGCCAGAGGGGCTATCAGGGTGGTTGGTGATGAAAGAGCTTGAAGAGATAAAGGATTGTCTCATAGAAATGAAAAACCTCTCTTCCCTTATGGTCGACCTTGCCTTCTCCTCTGTCATGTACAATAGCGAAGACATAGCTGATGAAGTATACCTTCTTGAAGAAAAGATGGACGAGCTCACGTTAAAAGTTAAGAAACTTGCCCTGAGAGCAGCTAAACATGAAGAAAACCCTGAAAAGCTTCTCAGTATAATTGAAATGGCAACAATAAATGAGCAGATAAGCGATTCCGCTTATGAGATAGCCGACATTGTTCTTAGAGATGTTGAGCCCCACCCCATAATAAGGAAAATAATGCACGACGTTGAGGAAGAAATAGGGCGCATAAAGGTGAACAAGGGATCAATACTTATAGGGCAGTCTTTAAAACAGCTCAAGCTTCCGACAAAAGTGGGTGTAAGGTTGATTGCAATAAAGAGGAACGGAAGGTACATCTACAACCCCTCTAAGGACGAGAAAATTAAAGAGGGGGACATATTGATAGCCGTAGGCTCAGGAATTGACCGTCTGAGGGAACTCTCCAACGAAAAAGGTGAGGAAGGGGAATTTATAGAGGAGGAATAATTATAAACCCTTCCAGTTATTTCTTTTGGAAAGAAAATGGAGGCTTTGACATGAAAGTAGAAGGATTTGTGGCAAGTTTAAAAAACGCTGAAAGTATTGAGGAGCTTTTTAATATCCTTGAGGAAAAGGGTGCGCCCCTTGTAGAGCTTGATGACCAGAAGATCCTTGTGGTTGTTGAAGGGGACTTTGAGGGGAAGCCATTTTGGACTGAAATAAACGGTAAAAAGGCCAACTTTGCCCTTGGAGATGCGATGTTAAACTCCGCGAGTTTCCCCTTTAAGTGCAAGAAGCCCTACACCGGTGGAAACGCTATCTTTGTGAACTTTGAGAACATAGAAAGTGACGAATTCCTAGTTGCTTACAGGTCAGACGATACCACAAGGGCATTTCACGTAAAAGATTCCAATGTTGAGAAGATCGATGAAAAGAAATATGAAGAGCTTATTCCCAAGATGGGGGAGTTCAAAGTTAAGGGCTTCTCCGAAGAGCAGATGGACATGATGGGTGCTTTCTTTGGTTAAGCCCATGGCACTTTTGTTTTTATTTTCCATATTCCAAGAAGCTTTCTTGATCCCCAGGTTGCCTGTATTTCAAACGCCGCTATCATGTCTTCATAGACATCTATTAAATTAAAGGAGTTTCCAAATGGGTTTCTATGGAGCTCCCAGCTTATTGATCCAGCGTTTATTATGGGTGTTTCTTCAACTTTTATCCCAAGCGTGTTGCCCCCGTGCCCGGTTAAGACTAAATTCGCTTTTTCGTCGGTTAGTATCTTCAATACGTTGCCCCCATCTTCCAAGAACCCTATCTCCCTGCTCTTGGGTATCGGTATTATGTTGTGGTGCATTATAACAACCCTAAACTTTTCTTCGTGTTCCCTTAAGTGTTTCCTTAAAATCCTCTGGCCTATTCTTCCTACAACGCCTATCGGGGTTTCATATTGTGCTGAAATTATTGGTATAAACACAAAATCGCCGAGTTCTACAATATCTGGCTCCCCAAAATACTCATTGAAAAGATCGTAGCCAAGGTAGGTAATATCGTTGTGGCCAGGCACTATAATCTTTTTCGGCTTAATCTTTTCCCAGAATTCATAGGCTTTTGCATAATATCTCTCAGTTCCAACATCTACTATATCTCCACAGTGTATAACTAAGTCTGGCCTATACTTCTCGTTAATAGCCTTAATCGCATTTTCCAAAACCCTCTCTCTAAAGTAAACCCTATCCGATACATTGCTCTCGCTCATCTGAACTATTCTCAGCAATCTCTTTTTCTTTGGGACGAAGATTCTTTGCTTTCTGGTTTTAAAGTCTCTCTGGATTACCTCTCCTGTAACTCGCTTTATGCTCACTGAAATCTTTCCATCGTTTTTAATTTTGATTATGTTGTAGCTGTTCACATCGCCTTTTCTTGTTTTCCTGCACGAAGTACAACCCGCATTTGCCACAACGAGGCTCTCAACTTTGTAGACGTTGGGAACATGCTTGTGTCCGCAGATGTAAAGGGTGACATCGTGCTTTAGAAGTAAGTCCAGAACGTCCCCTGCATTAAATAAGACGTTCCTCTCTCTTCCCGTATCGGGGAGGGGAATTAGATGATGATGGGCAGCAACAATCTTGAATTTTTTGTGCGAATATTCCTCAAGCTTTTCTTTGAGCCATTTAAACTTGTATCCACCTATTCTTCCATCGCTTAAGTCCGGGATTGTTGAATCAACCCATATGATAACGAGATCTCCTTTTTCGTAAACCCCATTTAGAGGCCCTATGTATTTCTCAAAGAGCTCGTAGCCCACGTTCCTTGCATCGTGGTTTCCGGGGACGACTATTAGAGGTTTCTTGATCTTTTTTAGTTCATAGCTTGCCCTCTCGTACTCTTCCCTCAGTCCCTCGTTTGTTACATCTCCAGTATGAATAACTATGTCATAATCAAGTGTGTTGATTTCGTTGGCTATTAAGTCGTAGGCGTATCCCTTGTAAGCCTCCCCACTGGTTATGTGCGTGTCGCTTATGTGGGCTATCTTCATAGTTTCTCACTCCGCCGCTATTGAAGTTTCCAGCTTTCTTCTACTTGCCTCAAGCAGATCACTTAGCGTAAAGATTCCGACAACTTTTTCTCCTTCTCTAACCAGCATGTGCTTTATTCTTTTTGCCGCCATAATCTTCAGAACTTCCTTTAGAGGGGTATTTGTATCTACAGTAATGAGTTCTTTTGTCATAATCTCCTTTACGGGGGTCGTATAGGGCAAGCCGGGGACGATAACCCTTCTAATAACATCGCTTTTTGTGAAGAAACCCACTACGTTGTCTTTTTCGTCAATAACCACGAGAGAACCGATGTCAAACTCCACCATAACCTTACAGGCCTCTTGAACGGTATCGTTGGGTCTTACGCCTATGAGCTTCTTCGTCATATAAACTTTAATGGGGGCGTTTTCATCCATGGGACTCACCATAAGAAGCTCTCAAACACTAGTTAGCCTAGGAAAATAAAAGAGTTTTGTCATTAAATTGAAAGCTTGATACCTTTTTCCTTAAGCCGTTTTGGTATTTCCTCCATAAGATGGCTCATTATAGCGTTTATAGATTTTTCAAGCTCCACATTTTCTATAATCGGAATTCCGTATTCTTTCGCTTTCTCTATTAGATAATCCTGGATGCGCAGTATGTTGTCGATGTTCTTCACGTAGTACTCGGCGGGTCTAAGGCTGTATCGAGCCCTTTCATGAAATCTCGCTTCAAGCGACTCGCTGTTTTTCACGGTTATCAAGTACATAAAGCTCCTGTCATTCAAATTTACATAGCCCGGAACAAGGTGTATGCCCTCTATTATTGTATTGAAACCCTCCTTATATGAACGCTCTACGACGGCGTTCACTCCCACTGTTACATATCTAACTTGGCTCTCAAATCCATATATGAGCGGATCTACATCTTTTGGTAGGTTTCTGAGTTCTCTCCATGCCAGGAATGAGGAGGTATGGATTGCTGGCAGTAGATCTTTGCTTATTATCTTCCTCATGACCTCTCTAACGGTGTCAGTCCCTATGACGGTTCTAATTCCAAGTCTAAAAGCTAACTCCGTTGCAAGTGTGGACTTTCCAACTCCGGTCGCTCCTCCGAGAAGGATTATCATTGGGTACTTCAGCCTTCTAAGCTCGTGCCAGAAGAGGTATTTCTTAGCGGCATCTTTAAGCCCATGCTCCAGCAGCTTCTCATATGTTATCCTTCGAATCTCATCTTTGGTAATGACCTTTACGTTCTTTTTCTCAAGTTCCTTCACTATCTCAGCCGCTATTGAATATGCTATTCCCACATCGACACCGGTTGATGTTATTGATCTTGTCAAGATTCCCCGCGAAAAGGGTATCTTGGTCTTCTTTTCGGGATCAACGACGATTATCATTTGCCCTCACCTTTGAGCTCTCTCCCAATCCTCAAAACTGCCTCTCTTAAGTCCTTGCCGTCTATATTTATCGGTTCATTGTCTAGGTATATTACATCCTTTCCTGCCTTAAGGGCTTCTTTTGTGACAACATCTACGGCTGCCGCTTTTAGTTCCACTATAACAGCATCGTAGTTAGCAAAGCGCTTTAAATCTTCCCTGAGCTTTGCCCTGTTTGCTAAGTTGGAGCTCTTTCCAACTATTTCTGCTCCATAGTTATTTTCCAGATATGCTGCAGCCTTCTCAAGCCCCTCTGGCGGTGCGGTCATAACAAGGAGGGCTTTTTTGCCCTCTACTTCTCCCAGTGGTCTTGGTCTAAAGGCCGTTAAATGGATATCGGCTTCTGGGTTTATATCTCTTAGAACCCTATTGAGTTCTTCGAGCTTATCTTTACTTACCATGTCAGCCAGAGTAACAACAATTAAATCCGCTAGCCCTACCCTGAAGGGACCAAAATAGCTCTTTATGAACTCAATCCTCTGGGTTGCTCCAACGACAGTTATGTATTTGTCCGCTTTAACTGCAGGGAAAGTCGCACCACTTCCCTCCAGTATTACTATGTCCCCTTCAAGTTTTTCTGCAAGCTTTACTCCTTTATCAACTATGTCAAAAAAGCTGAAACCTGCCATTCCTCCTCCACATCTTCTACATCCAATAGTTAGAACCCTAGCTGTTAGGGCGTCTTCAAAATGGTCAGAGGCTGCATGCTTTCCAGAGTCCGCAATTTTTACCAAAAACTCGGGAGTTATCTCTATCTTGTTACCCTCAATTATCTCGGGCTCTTTCGGTCCTCCTCTACCCATGGTAACAATTATGGGCTTTGCAATTTCCTTTAAAGTCCTCGCAACAAAACCACTTACCGCTGTTTTTCCCACTCTCTTTCCAGTGCCAAGTATTGTGAGGCTTGGTTTGTTAATTTTAATCATTTCCTTTGGAGAGAACTCAAAATCAGCACCTCTGTATCTTACGCTGTGCTTTAAGAGTATTGCTGCTATTCTAAAGCGGTCTTCATAGTTCAGCACGGGCTCATCGCTGAGGTCAATAACTTCTTCAATATCGTTCTCCCTAATAGCCCTCTCAATTTCGATAAGGTAATTCTCGCCATAATACAGCTTAACACCTATTTTTTCCTCTAATGAGTTTATATCCCCTATTTTTTCCGTACCTCCCAAGAATACCGCACAGCACACATCTCCGAGCTGTTTTATAGCCCATGCGGTTACATCAGGATAGTGCTCACCATCAATAAGCACCATTCTCATTTTTCCACCCTTAGAAGTTTAAGTTAAAGTAGGTATAAAAACCCTTCTGGGTTAAGCAAATTGACTTAACTTTAACATAGGCATTTACTCAAAATGTTTAAATGCCCCAAAGTTTGAGTATCCTTCGGTGGTGTCATGAAAAAGATGTCGCTAGTCATTCTAGGGGTTCTCATTTTTGCGGTGATTGCAAGCGGCTGCATAGGAGGGAGCGAAGTTAAAGACAGCGGCACGAGAAGTGTCTCTTCTTCAGGAGAAACGGGGCTTAAAAAGGCAACTTTGAAGATTTTCCATGCTGGTTCTCTAAGTGAGCCGTTAAAAGACGTTGGTGAGGCTTTTAGGGAGTATGCTAAAACTATTGGCTACGACGTGGAGATTCAAGCAGAAGCCAGTGGAAGCGTCATGGCCGTTAGAAAAGTCACTGATTTGGGGAAAAAAGCAGATATAGTGGTTGTGGCAGATTACACCTTAATCCCCCAATTGCTGGTGCCGGATTATACGGATTTTTACGTTCTTTTTGCGACCAATGAAATAGTCATAGCCTTTACCGACAAGAGCAAATATTCCGATGAGATTAACTCGGACAACTGGTACGAGATCTTAGCTAAACCCGATGTTTCATTCGGTTTTAGTGACCCAAATCAAGACCCCTGTGGCTATCGGAGCGTTATGGTGATGAAGCTTGCTGACCTCTATTATGGAAAGTCGATTTTTGAAACCCTGGTAGAGAAGAACACAAACATCTATGCCGAAGGAGACCATATAATCGCCCCAAAGGATATTCAAATTAAAACCGACAAGGTTGTTATAAGACCAAAGGAGACCGATTTAACAGGTTTGGTGGAGAGCGGCAGCTTGGACTACTATTTCATTTACAAAAGCGTTGCGATGCAGCACAATCTGAAATTCATCGAACTGCCCAGGGAGATTAACCTGAAGGACTTTGCCCTAGCGGAGCATTATGGTCAAGTGTCGATAACGCTGGGCTCGACGGGAAAAACGATTAAAGCAAAGCCGATTGTTTACGGGGTAACGGTTTTAGGGGATGCTCCCAATAGGGAGCTCGCTTTGGCCTATCTAAAGTTCTTGCTGAGCGAAAAGGGCAAAGAGATTTTTGAGGAAAATTACCAGGATTTCATATGGCCACCTGTGGGGTTTGGAAACATCCCAAAGGAGATTAGGGATGAAGTAAAGATCGAAGGCTAAACTTTTTAATTTCCTTTTCAGAGGTGAGGACATGAGGGACTACGTAACATGGTTCTTCGCTCTGCTCGGCACGTTCTTTGTTCTGTACATACTTCTTCCATTAGCTGTTATTGTGACCAAGCAACTCCTAGACTTGGAGATGTTAATAAATGCACTCCACGACGATCTCGTAATTGAGGCGCTTAAAAACTCTCTCCTCACTTCTACAGCCACGATGCTGATTTCTCTCTTTTTTGGAGTCCCACTAGGCTATGTCCTTGCGAGGAAGGACTTTAAGGGCAAAAGCTTTGTTCAGGCCGTTGTTGATGTTCCCATCGTTATTCCCCATTCCGTCGTTGGCATAATGCTCCTCACGACATTTTCCAGCAGGATTCTGGACAGCTATCTTGGGATAATCATGGCAATGCTCTTTGTTTCTGCCCCTTTTACAATCAATGCCGCTAGGGATGGATTTCTGGCTGTGGATGAAAAGCTTGAGCATGTAGCAAGAACGCTCGGAGCGAGCAAGCTGAAGGCGTTCTTTACGGTATCTGTTCCAATTGCAATGCCTTCTATTTTGAGCGGTGCCATAATGACGTGGGCAAGGGCGATAAGCGAAGTTGGAGCAATCCTTATTATCGCCTACTACCCCAAAACTGCACAGGTTCTGGTGATGGAGTATTTCAACAACTACGGTTTGAGGGCTTCAAGGCCAATTTCCGTTATCTTGGTGCTGCTGAGCCTTAGCATCTTCGTTGTTTTAAGGTGGTTCGTGGGGAGGTCGAAAAATGCTTAGGGTTGAAAAAGTCAGCAAGGACTGGAAAGAGTTCAAGCTTAGAAATATTAGCTTTGAAGTTAAGGAGAATGAATATTTCATAATTTTGGGCCCTAGTGGTGCTGGGAAGACCCTTCTCCTTGAGATTATTGCTGGAATATTCATGCCGGATTCTGGAAGGATATTCATGGACGGGGAAGACATAACTTTTCTTCCCCCAGAAAAGAGGAATTTAGCTTATATCCCTCAGAACTATGCTCTTTTCCCTCACATGAAGGTTTATGATAACATAGCCTACGGATTAAAGCTTAGGAAGATTCCAAAAAACGAAATCGACAGAAAGGTCAAGGAAATCGCAGAAACCCTTGAAATCTCCCACCTCTTGCATAGGAAACCGGGAACGCTGAGTGGCGGTGAGGCTCAAAGAGTGGCTATTGCAAGGGCTCTAGTATTGGAACCGAGGGTTATACTTCTCGACGAGCCATTTGCGAACTTGGATCCCCAAACGAGGGCTAAGCTTATTCAAGAGATGAAAAGATGGAGAAAAGAACTTAACTTTACGGCTTTGCACGTGACACACTCGTTTGAAGAGGCTGTCAGCTTGGGGGATAGGGTGGGAGTAATGCTTAATGGAACGTTAATTCAAACTGGAGAAGTTAGAGAGGTTTTTTCCAAGCCTAAAAACGAGGAAGTAGCCAAGTTTCTCGGGTTTGAGAACATAATTGAGGGCGTTGCAGAGGGAAGAGTCTTAAGGGCAAATGGAATTTCAATAGAACTGCCGGTTGAGGTTAAGGGGAAGGTAAGGATCGGTATCAGGCCAGAGGACATTGTGATATCAAGCGAACCCATAAAAAGCTCTGCAAGAAATGAATTCAAGGCAAGGGTTTTGACGGTTGAAGATTTAGGCTCTCTTGTAAGGCTAACTCTTGAGGTTGGTGGAATTCAGCTTAGGGCGTTCATCACTCGTTCTTCTCTGGTAGAGATGGGAATTGAAGAGGGAAAAGATGTTTACCTGAGCTTTAAAGCAACGGCGATTCATGTCTTCTAATGTATGCAGGTATGCATAAGTGCTTTTATTTGTCTTTTAACGACCTTTTCTTTACATATGGCAAGCCTTTTATATCTATGAAATCCTTTTCATAACCGGTGAGAACATGAAAAAGCTAACGTTGGCCGAAGCGAGTGCAATGCTTATAGGAACTCAAATTGGGGCGGGTGTATTGGGGTTACCATATGCGTTGAAAGACGCTGGAATCCTCGGAGTATTGGTAGTTATTGTAGCTGGATTAATGACGCTTTTGACGGCTTTGTTTGTCCTTGAAGTTGCTGCCAAAAACCCAGGGAAAAGCCTTTCAAAACTTACCGAGGAGCATTTAGGTAAAGTAGGTGGCGCTTTAATGTTTCTCAGCATCTCCGCTTTGGCATACGGGGCTCTTATAGCTTACATTGCTGGAAGCTCTGAGATTATACATTCCTTGACAAACATTAAGCCCGAAATCGCAGCCCTAATCTTTTGGGGTTTAATGAGCGCAATAGTTTTTATGGGTATTAAGGCTTCCGGAGAGGCTGAGTTAACTCTTTCTCTGGTCCTTCTTTTGGCTCTTGCACTCTCGATAGCCCTTGTTTTGGGCAGAATTGAGAGGGATAATTTGTTTACTTTCAACACTTCTGCGGCTTTAAATGGCTTGGGTGTAGTAATTTTTGCCTATGTAAGCCATATGGTAATCCCTGAGCTCTTTAAAGGGTTGAAAGATGTAAAAACCACAGCAAAAGCTGTTTTTATAGGTTATCTCGTCCCAATGGTCTTTTATGCGTTGTTCGTTCTTTCGTTTGTGGGAGCATTTGGCTCAAATACTCCCGAACTTGCAACAAGTGCACTTGAAAGGTTATATGGAAATCTGGGCAGAATTTTGGGTCTTGTTTTGCCCCTTGCGGCAATATGCACGAGTTATATAGGCATAGCCCTTGCAGGAATGGACAACATAAAAGAGGTTCTGAGAGTAAATAAGGTTCATGCATGGATATTAACAGTATTTCCACCGCTGATAGTGTACTTCCTCGGCCTTAAGAGCTTTGTAAATGCCCTGTGGCTTGCCGGCACTTTTGGTGGACTGCTATATGCAGGAATACTGCCAACTGCAATGTACCTAAAGGTAAAAAGAGAACAGAAGGGCTTCCATCTGGATGTGCCTCATTGGGTAGCTTACTTCTCTGGAGTGATTTTTTTAATGCTTTTCCTCTATTCAATTGCCTCTTTGGCGTGAATTTTATATTTTACAACGTATCTCCCTTTTTCAAAGTCTTCCTCGCTTTCTAAAATCTCTACTGGCTCCACATGCAGCCCAAACTCTATAGCTTCCCATTTTATGTCATCGAAATAGTCAAACAATCCACAGGTCTTGCAGAAGGAGCCTCTAAACTCTATTACAACCTCGTCGTTCGTTGTCTCTATTATCTCTGCCTGAGCCTTGCTTCCGTGAAGTCTGTTGAACTCTCCAACCGCTCTTTTAAGCTTCTCCATGGACATCTCCGCTAGAGTTTAGTTTCGCATTTTTAAACGATTTTGTTCGATAATCGCATCAAAATTTTTAAGATTCTGGTATGTATGATGAACGAAGGGCAATGATAAGGTTTGCAAGTAGGGAATACAGCGATGAGGAAATCTATGCAATACTCGATAAGCCTATTGGAGAGTGGTTTAGGCGCAAATTTGGGACGTTCACGCCTCCTCAGAGATATGCAGTTGTTGAAATCCACAAGGGGGAAAACGTCCTCATATCCTCACCAACTGGTAGTGGAAAAACTTTATCCGCTTTTCTCGCTGCTATAAACGAGCTTGTTCTTCTTGGAAAGGAGGGCAAACTTAAGGATCAAATTTACGTTCTCTATGTTTCTCCCCTAAGGGCTTTGAACAACGACATACGGAGGAACCTTGAGGAGCCTCTGAAGGAGATAAGAGAGGTATACAAGGAGTTTGGGTACGAGCTGCCAGAGATAAGGGTGGCTGTGAGGACTAGCGATACATCAAGTTATGAAAAGCAGAAGATGACAAAGAAGCCGCCCCATATTCTGATAACTACCCCGGAAAGCCTTGCCATAGCTCTCAACGCCCCTAAATTCAGCCAGAGGTTAAAGACTGTCAAATATGTTATCATTGATGAAGTCCATGCCTTGGCTGAGAACAAGAGAGGGAGTCACCTAACCCTAAGCTTGGAAAGGCTTCAAAATCTTGCCGGGGATTTCGTTAGAATCGGCCTAAGCGCAACAATACATCCCCTTGAGGAAGTTGCCAAGTTTGTCTTCGGTTTTAATGATGACGGCACTCCACGCTCTGGGTTAATCGTTGATGTTAGCTTTGCGAAGCAGACTGAAATCAAAGTTGAGAGCGTTGTTGAAGACCTAGTCTATGCTTCGGCTGAGGAAATCAGTAAAGCTTTGTACAAACGCTTGGAGGAGCTCATAGAGCAGCATAGAACGACGCTGATATTTACAAACACAAGAAGCGGAGCTGAAAGGGTTGCATATCACCTTAAGAAGAGGTTTCCGAAATACGCGGAATTGATCGAAGCTCACCATTCAAGCCTTTCCAGAGACGTTAGGCTTGAAGTAGAGGAGAAATTGAAGAGAGGGGAGCTTAAGGCCGTTGTATGTGTCCCGGGACACATGAAGATGCTTACTTCCAAAGGGATTAAGAGAATAGACAAGCTTATCGGTAATGAGGAGATAATCGGGATTGAGGACACAAAAAGTAGCTTTGTAAGATTCAAGGGCGTTCACAAGATTAAATACAACTCTGAGGGAATAAGACTCAAAACAAAGCTTGGCTTTGAAGTTGAAGCCACAAAAGGACACAAGTTTCTCACAATAAAATATGGGAAGCCTGCTTGGATTGAAGCGGGGAAGCTCAAGCCTGGGGACTACATTGGGATTTTGCGCAGGTTGCCAAGTTTAGAAGAAGAAATTTCCATTTTTGAAATCCTTCCAGATTCCGCTTACTTACATTTGCGAGCTGAGTTTTTAGAAGAGCTAAAGAAGAACATTCAGGCTAAATTTGGTTCGATTAAGGCCTTTGCAAGGAAACTGAATGTGAGTGAGAGCTACTTATCAAGGCAGCTTAGGGGTGAGTATTCCTTTAGATGGTGCAAACTAAAAATGGTTCTTAATGAAGTTAACATGAGCATCGAAGAAAACGATGTTGTGAAAATAACATCCGACAAAAACACTTACGAACTGCCTAAAAGATTCACTCCTGGGATGGCTAGGCTTCTCGGCTTCTGGCTTGCCGACGGTTCATGGAAGAGCAACTCAATAACTCTTTTTTCCAGTGATTTAGAAGTGCTTAGGCGTTATGCCAAGCTTGTCAAAGAAGAGTTTGGGATTAAAGGAGTTATAAGAAGGCAAAACGAAAGCACATATGGGCTTGAAATCCCATTTAGCGTGCTCCTTCGCATCTTTAAAGGGCTTGTGGGGAACAATGGAAGGAAATCTATCGATGGAAGATTTCCAGAGATACTCTACCGCCTTCCAAAAGAGCACAAGATTCAGTTTTTATCTGGTTATTTTGATGGTGACGGATACCTTGAGATAAAAGAGGACAATCGTGTGTATTCGGCTGGCTTCGCTACCTTTAACCTAGAGTTTGCCGAAGGGATACGCAATCTTTTACTCCAGCTCGGAATCGTTGCATCTCTCAGAAGGCGGGACTACAACGAATGCTACTCATTTAAAGGCAAAAAGATAAGAAAGGTCGGAACCTCTTACACCGTCGCAATCTTAGGTGGGGAATATCTACGAAAATTTGGAGAGCTAATAGAGCCTTGGCGTCCTGGGCTTGAAAAAATAAAAAATATTACATCTGGCGGATATTCAAATTCCGATGTAATTCCCGGAATTGGCAATCGTCTCAGGAAAATAAGGGAGAAGCTTGGCATCACGTCATACCAGCTTCAAAAAATGGGGATGTACAATCCTATCAAAGTTGAGCTAGGAACCCGCGAAATCAGCAGGAGAAATTTAGTTAGACTGCTTGACTTTTACGAGAGAATTGCGAGGGAGAGAAACGCTGAGGGTGTACTCTCTGAAATTGAGGAGCTCCAAAAGCTTGCAAATGGAGACATTTTCTTCGATAAAATTGAATCTGTAGAGTCAGTTTTTATCGCGGATGCATATGGCATCTTAGACTCTAAAACAGGAAACTACGTTGTTAACGGCTTCGTCTCAAAAAACAGCTCGACGAGTCTTGAGCTCGGGATTGATATAGGTACAATAGATCTGGTTGTCCTCATCGGTTCACCAAAGAGCGTCAACAGAGCACTTCAAAGAATTGGAAGGGCAGGGCATAGGTTGCATGAGGTAAGTAGGGGGATAATTCTCGTTCTGGATAGAGACGATTTAGTGGAATGCACTGTTTTAGCCCATAATGCGAGAAATAGAAGGCTTGATAGGATTAAAATTCCCCAGAATCCACTAGACGTTCTTGTGCAGCATCTTCTTGGCATGGCCTTGGAGAGAGTCTGGGACATCAATGAGGCCTACAGGCTTGTTAAGAGGGCTTATCCATACCGCAATCTAAGCTTTGACGACTTCATGAGCGTTTTGCGCTATCTCGCAGGGGAATACGCCGGATTAGAAGAGAAGAAAGTCTACGCTAAGATTTGGCTCGATGAAAATGAGGGGAAGTTCGGCAAGAGAGGCAAGATGACGAGGGTGATATACTACATGAACGTTGGCACGATTCCAGACGAGGCAAAAATTGAAGTTTACACCTTGGATAGGCGCTTCATAGGGACTGTTGAAGAGGAATTTGCCGAAAGGCTAATGCCTGGAGACATATTCGTTCTTGCCGGCAGGACGTATGAGTTCAAGAAGTCAAGGGGGAACAGAATATACGTGATACCTAAAGAGGGAGCAAAGCCTACTATCCCGGCATGGTTTTCTGAAATGCTCCCCTTGAGTTTTGATCTGGCTATAGACATTCAAAGGTTTAGAAGGGAAGTCAAGAGCCTCTTAAACAACAAAAGGGCTAAAAGTTTCCTTATGAAGAAATACCAAATTGACGAAAAAGCTGCAAAGGCTATTTTGGCCTATTTCAGAGAGCAGGAAAAATATTCCACAATTCCAGACGATGAGACTCTTTTAGTTGAGGAGGTCTTTGACGAGAAAAGGGCTAAGTACTTTTTCCACACGCTCATTGGAAGAAGGGCTAATGAAGCCCTAAGCAGGGCCTTTGCCTATGTTATCAGCAAAAAGAAGAAAGCCAACGTTGGGATAGCAATAAGCGACAATGGATTTATGCTCATTCTCCCCAAGGAGAAGCCCCTAAACGAGGAAGAAATTAAGGCACTGTTCCAGATTGAGAACTTAAGGGAAACCTTAAAGAGGGCATTGGACAATACGGAGCTTTTAAAGAGGCGCTTTAGGCACGTTGCAAACAGAGGTCTGCTCATCCTTAGGAGATACATGGGAAGAAAGAAGAGCTTAAGCAGACAGCAGTTAAATGCACAAACTCTCTTAAGGCTTTTGGAGAAAAACTATCCCGACTTTCCGCTTTTGAAAGAAACTTACAGGGAGATAATGGAGGACAAAATGGACATAGAAAATGCAGAGCTCTTCCTGAGCTGGGTTAAAAAGGGGGAGATAAAAGTGGTGGTAGAGCATAATGAACTGCCCTCACCTTTTGCCTTTAATCTTGAAGTGATTGGAGCAAGCGACGTTGTGCTCATGGAGGACAGAAGGGAGCTTATTAAGCAGCTGCACAGCAAAATCATGAAGCTAATAGGGGAAAAGGTTTAAATACCATGTTGAGAAGTAATAAAGGGAAGTAAGGTGAGTAAAAAGATACGAATTTTGCTGAACATCCTGTTTATCTTTTTAATATTCTGGACATTGAACTACTGGGAGGAAACTTCCAAAAGGGATCCTCTGCTAGATAGAATATATAGACTTGATCTCAGCCTTGAATGGGATGTAGATGGAATAGGGTTTCAAAATGACACCCTCGTTGTTAAGGTGACATACCATGGATTATCGAGAAACCCAAAAAATGGGAGCTTGCTTTTTATAAGGGATGGAAAGATAGTCAGAAACGTAACGTTACTGCCTTTTGATGATTTTGGAACATTTGATCTCTCAAAAGATGTTATAGCTCTTGGAACCTACAGTATTAAGTGGCTTGATGAATCTACTTTTACTTTTTCTCCGTTTTATCTTATAGCGTATTCTCCTACGGGTTCTGAGCTCTGGAGAAAGGAGTTCAATGTAACTTCTCTAAGCACAGCCGGTGATTTAATTGTGGCAAGGGGTTACGTAAGGAACGGTAGCGTTGTTAAGGTTTTTGACGTACGAGGAAATGAGCTCTGGGGCTTGGCTTTTGGTGAAAATGTCGCCACAAACGGAAAAACCATTGCAGTCACTGAGAAAGGCAAAATTTATCTCTTCTCAAGAGAAGGGAATCTCATAAAAACCATTGAACCGTGGAAGGGAACTGTTGGTTCTGTAGAGCTTACGGATGATGGAAGACTCGTTGTGACTTTCTATTCGAAAGAGGGGTCTTACTTGGGAGTTTATAGTGAAAATGGAAGCTTACTCTGGACGAAGAATTTCTCTCGCATAAGGGATTTTGCGATCTCTCAAAATTATATCTTAGTGTATGATGGTGCACTGCATATACTCGATTGGTCGGGAAAAGTGCTCTGGGATAACACTCGCTATTATCCTTTGTATCCAGAAGTGGGAATAGCATTGGGGAGAATTGCGATTTCTGGGGATGAGAAGTTTATAGCCTACGGGAGTTCTGAAGTGAGCTTAGCAATAAATCCCCTCTTTGATCATGACAAAGACGGCATTATAGACGAAGATGATCCTATCCCCTTTAACAATGGCATTTTCTATAGAGCTCTGCTGACAATTGTCGTGGGCATTGCTGCGATATGGGTAAACAGGAGAGAACTACAAAAGAGTAGGGAAGAAGCGAGAAAAAAGTATGAAGAGATTAAAAACTCCTTAGACTCTAAACTTTAACGTCCAGCGTCTTAGCAACAAAAGCGAGCAGCTCCGTTAGCTCCCTAATCCGGGTTTCAGGCGAAGCTCCCATGTGGCCGCTCTTTGTTTCCACCCTTAGGTAAACCGATGCACCGATGTCTTTGAGCCGCTTTGCGAACTTAAGTGCATGGCCCGGGTGAACCCTATCGTCGTGTAAACCTGTGTAAATGAGCGTCGGCGGATACTTTTGAGGCTTTAAGTTGTGATATGGAGAATATTTGAGTAAAAACTCTCTGTCTTTTGGGTCATCTGGATTGCCGTATTCTGGTATCCAAACGCTGCCAATGTAAAGCTTGTGGAAGCGTAGCATGTCTATAACGGGGTAGCCTATTAAAGCGACATCCATAAGGTCAGGCCTCTGTGTCAGCACGGCTGAAATCAAAAGTCCGCCGTTGCTTCTTCCCCATGCCGCAACCTTGTATCCCTCTTTTTTGAGTTTTTCAAGAACCGCCATGAAATCGTCAAACACGTTCTGCTTGTTCTCTCTCATTCCAGCCCTATGCCATTCCTCACCGTACTCGGAACCGCCACGGAGGTTTGCCATCACAAAGGTTCCGCCGCGCTTTATGAATGGGATCACATGCGGGAAGAACCTTGGCTTTAGTGCGATGTTAAATCCTCCGTATCCAAAGACCCATGCCTTTCTGTCGTCTTTCTCTCCTCTAACGATGAAGTAGTGAATCTTGGTTCCGTCTCTGGAGGTTGCAAAGTCTTCGCCGACTTTAAAGTCTCCTTCAACCTTTACTTCACTCACAACTTCGAGCTTTTCATCAAATTTATACAATCTATATGGAACTGTGAAGCTCTCGTATCTGAGCAGGGCTTTTTTGCCATCGCTGTCCAGCGGATACACCTGTCCCGGCACATCAAAAGTTATCTCATCCAATAATTCGCCATCCAGCGTAAAGAGCTTCAGCATTGACGATGCATGAACCATGTAGCCGGCAAGTATCTTTCCGTTTACAATAATCGCCCATTCCAACGGGAACTCTTCCTCCGCTATTACCTCCTTTGCCCCTTCGCCGTCTAATGCTATGACCTTTCCAAGCCCTTTGCCCTCTCTTGTGTATATGTAAAGCTTTCCATCGACGTAGTCTATTGGGTAGGCCGGGACTTCGCTTGAATACACTTTTTTCCATTTTTCCGGCTCTTCAAGGGGTCCAAAGTAAATGTCTGCCTTGTTCCATCCAAAGCTCACGGTAAGCATTGCCCATTTTCCGTCGGTGCTCTTTTGGAGGTTCATGAAATAGCCTGAGACAAGCCCTTCACCAAAGATCATTTCTTCTTTTTCTTCCTTCTTAAGGAATATCCTTTCTGCTGGAGCGGGAACTCCGTCTGGTGTTTCTCCCTTCCTGTAGAAGCGGGCAAAGTAATAACCATTCTCAAGGAAGACAATGTTCCGTATTGAGGGCTTTATTTCTTCAATAATCTCTCCGCTTTCGAGGTCTATTATTCTCGTTATTCCTTCGTCGGCACCACCAATTGAGAAGGTGTAAGCTAACTTTTTGCTTTTTTTGTCTCCTATGAACCCCTGAAGAAGGACTTCATCGTTAAGCTCTTTTTCGAGTTCCTTTGAATCAACTATTACCTCCCCGCTCTCAAGGACCTTGATAGCCTGCCTTCCCCCTTCATTTACCTGTACAATTGTTCCCTTCTCGGTGATTTGAGCTCTCACAATGTTTGGAAGGTAGTAGTATTCTCTTACCTCTTCAATAAGCTTCTCGGGTAAATCTCCGATAAACTCTCTAAAGCGTGTGTTTTCCTCTTGGACAAATTTTAGAACTCTCTCGTCCTTTAGGTTTTCCATCCAGATGTAAGGGTCTTCCATGTTCATCACCTATTAGATATGGGGATTAGCGTTGTTAAATGTATCGCTACGCTCAACCTTTAAATATCTCCTCGCCTAATAATTTCTTAGGTGGTTTTATGATAATTCGGGGAAAAGTGGTTGGCAGTGAAGTCCCTCGCTTTAAGCACAGATGGTTTGGGATTCTCGAAGTTGAGAGTAATGGAGAAAAGTATAAGCTCTATATGAGCGGCATTGCTCAATGGCTGATAACGGGAGATGAAGTGGAAATACACACCAAGAATAAGCCCAAAAAGGGCAATGTGCTCGACTTTGATGATTACGAACTCTATAAATTTTATGAAGGAGAGAAAATAAAGGTCTGGCCAGTTTGGGAGAAAGAATACGAAGCAAAGCGCTTTTCTCCCCTAACTGGTGAACTTCTTTACACTTATAGAATAAAGGCAAGAGAAGCAACTTATGAAAGCGATTTTGAGGCAATAGCAGAGCTCGAGCAGTACCACTACGCATCACAAAAGGAGAAAGTCGCATTATGGAGATGTGAAGAAGGGCATATATTTGAGGCAAACACAAAACAGGCTTGCCCTGTCTGCGGAAATGAAAAAGTCCATATCCTTGAGATTAAAGGTTCAACACCAGCATCACGCTTCCTAATTCTTGAACTTGAGAACAGAGAGGAATATGAACCGAGGATTCTGGCGTATGTGAGGGTTGACCCTCCGATTCCGCTGATGCACCGCCGCTTGCCCAATGGAGAGATAGAAAAGAACATAAGGGAGAAGGTTTTCCCGGAGGAGTGGTTTAAGCCCTCTTTCTGGCCAGAAAGAATTATGAAAGAACTTTACGAGGAACTGAAGAAGAAGCACAGTAAAAAGGTTGCACGCCATCTGCTGTGGGAGAAAGCAAAGTGGCAGGCTTTAAGAGAAAGCAACACCGCTGGAGCTAGGATAGCGAGGGTAGTTGTTCATCCGGATTATAGAAGTGATGGACTTGGACAGCTCAGCGTTAAAGCTGCCCTTGACTGGATAAGTGAAAGAAGAATCCCCGAGATGAGAAAGAGAAAGCACATTGTAGAGACCATAGCACAAATGGCGCGCTTCAATCCGTTCTTTGAGAAGGTTGGTTTCAAGTTTCTCTGGGAGACCGCAAGCGGGAGGCCCGTACTTTTCTATCCCTTAACAGATGAAGCTAAGGAATACATCGAAAGGTTCCTCAAGGAGGATCCATACGCTCCCAAGGATGGGAGACTGTGGAGGCCGAGCTACGGGAAGGTCGAGCCTTTAAAGGGGCCGATAGTCTTTAAAAACGTCAGCAAGGTTTTTGAAAGCGAACTGGATATAAAAGGCCTTCCAGAGGAGATAAAGTTCCTTTTGGAGGCTTTTGGGGTCAGACATAGGGTAATACAGAGACCGGTCTTGAGGAATTTGAACTTCGAAATTAAGCCCGGCGAAGTAATTGCGGTAGTTGGGGCCAGCGGGGCTGGAAAAACGACTTTAATTAGGCTTGTCCTCGGAGCTGCACTGGGTTATTGGGATGAGAAATATAGGCCCAGCAGTGGAGAAATCAAAGTGCCGGATAATGTTAGAGTTTCAGCATTGTTGCCGGGAGAGCAGGAGCCCATCTTTGGTAGCGAAAGCATTTTGGAGCACGTTTACAGGAAAATAGGGGATTTAAACGCAGCTGTCGAAGTTCTAAACCGCTCTGGGCTAAGTGATGCCGTACTTTATAGGGCAAAGTTCAGCGAGCTTTCAACGGGTCAAAAAGAGAGGGCAAAAATAGCATCCCTACTTGCAGAAAAGCCGAACCTTTTACTCATTGATGAATTTGCGGCACACCTCGATACTCTCACCGCAATGAGGGTTGCCAAGAAAGTGAGCGAAATTTTGAGAGAAGCTGGGATAACTGCTTTGATAATAACCCATAGACCAGAGGTCGTTAAGGCTTTGGACCCCGATAAAGTCCTTTTTGTTGGCTATGGAAGTGCAAAGTTAACTGATCAATTTTGACCACATTTTTCTTTTCCTTTGACCACACTATATCTAATTGAGGTGGTGATTATGATTGAAGTTGTTGAGAGAGAGTACAAATTAAGTGAAGGAACAACGCTGAAAATTGGAAACGTAAATGGCACCATAAAGATTGAGGGGTATGATGGAGATACAATAAAACTCAAAGCGGAGAAAAAATGGGGGCTTTTGGGTGCGGAACCAAAAATAAAGGTAAGAAAGGAAGGAAACATGCTTGTGATTAAAACTGAACATAAAAGGAGCTTTGGTATAAACATTGGAGAAAGTGCCGTTAACTTTGAAATCATGGTTCCTAAGGGAATAAAGATCGAGAAAGTCGGGACCGTTAATGGCTTAATAAGCATCAAAGGCGTCAGGGAAATTGGAAAGGTATCGACTGTGAACGGTAGAATATCACTTGAGAGCTGCTTTTTTGAAAAAGCTTCAACCGTAAATGGGTCTATAAAAACCGTTTTCTCAATGATAAAAGGAGACAGCACGATTTCGACTGTAAATGGGAACATTGAAGTTTATATTCCCAGAAAGGCAGATGCGGAGATAAAAGCGAGCACTGTTAATGGAAAAATAGCCTCTGAGCTTCCGGGAGAGCTTTCAAAAACGCCTTTCCATGGGCCAAAGTCATTTGAAGCAGTTCTTGGGGAGGGGAAGTATAAGATTAAGATTTCGACTGTAAACGGGAGCATAGCTATTAAAGCACTATGAGCAGATCAAAAACTACCGAACCAATCCAGTGAAGAAGGAAGCTTGGCAGAAAGCTCTTGCTCTTTAAATCAATTTTTGCAAAAACTACTCCTGCTATGAACGAGTAGGGAAGTTCCAGTGGCGGCTTGCCTACGTGAACGAGAGTGTAGGGGATGTTTTGAGCCATTATGCCAAGCCACTCGTTTTTCTTAGCAAGAGGAAAGAGAATAATTCCACGGTAAAACGCCTCATGGGCAAACATAATAACGCCAATTAAAATCTCCTTGAAGAGAAAATCTCCCCAAGAGGTGTAGGTAAATATCGGATAATAAGCCCTGAAGCTTTCCAGCCGGGATGCGTAAATGCTTACGGGAAGGGAGAGAACGAAAAGGGCAAGTGCCGAGGTATAACCCTCTTTTCTTCCTATTTTAAAACCAAGCTCGTGGGATTTGAAGCCAAGTAGATAAGCAACTGCTAGAGGTATGAAGACGTAGAAAAGGGCATCATAAAAGGCCCACTCATAGATGTTTTTCCCGACTTTCTGGTTGAGAAATATAAGAAAGATTGAAGTCAGGTAGAGGGCTACGAGTTTCAACTTGCACACCTACAGGTATAAGGTTACGAGAGGGTTAAAAGCTTCTCTTCCTACCTGAATTCCTCCGTCTGTAAACCTAATGGCGATATCCAGTGGTCTAGCATAGGATATTCTTCTATTAATTCTTACTCCCACCTCATCTTGAAATGTCCCTCTGTTTATCCGTGCGAGGTTGTCATATAGAAGTGTAATGAAGTTTCTGTAGTCGTGCATCTCGTCTAAGAACTCTTTTTGCTCTGGGTTCAGCTTGGGATATATGTATCTCATAAAAAACGACTCAAACTCTGATCTACTCTCCAGAGAGTAAGCAAACAACAGCTTGTAGAACTCTTTGTTTTTGCTGCGAAATGTGGACTCAATGTATGGCAGAGCTCTTCCAAATATTCTTGCCAATACTTTGTACTCTGATATTTTAGACTCTATTCTAAATTCTCCACCGTGTATTTCCAGTTTAATAAACTTGCTGCTTTCATATTCAAGATATATCTCCTCATAGCATATTGTAACTCCTATGGGTGGTTTTCGCATTAGCTTTAAGATTTCCTGTAGTTTTTTTGTAATATACTCTATGCTCCGTGAATTTCCAATATACATGATGTGAGCGTTGTTAAAAGTATACTCTCCCGCGGTATCTGTATCCAGATCAAATACTATTGTTTTCTTCCAGGGGGGCATGTTGTATCTGTTAAGTACTTTTAGCTCCAGAAGCGATACTGGAACTTCCTTTTTTACGCCTCCGAAGTATTTCCTAAATACCAGAACTGGATGGTACCCCTTTGAAGGGTTAAATGGGGATATTGGCATATTAACGATCTCTCTAGAAATTTTGATCGCTGATTTTATCTTTTCCTCATACGCTTGACTGAAATGATAGATAAGATCTTTGATAAGCACATCCTCCCGTGTCATGGATCTCCCTTCCACAAGTTCTAAGCCACCAATTAAAAGTTTGACTGTTTAAATAGAACTATATGCGAATATATTCGAAAAAGAGTATAAATTAGGATGAAGAGAAAAGGTTCAGTTTTGTTCTTTTTCTTCGGTTTCCTCTTTTTCTTGAGGCTCTTCCTTCACTTCTTCAGCCTTCTTGGACTCTTCTTTTGTTTCTTCGCTAGTTTCCTTTTCTTCTGACGCTTCTTCTTTTTGTTCTTCTTTCTGCTCTTCTTCGGTCTTTTCTTCGATTTCAACTTCTTCCCTGGCCTCTGGTGGCTTCAAGAGTTCTTCAATAGTTGGCTTGAACTCAACCTTTTCGTATCCCAAGAACTTGAGGTCGCTCTCAAGAAGGATTTCTCCCAAGATAAGGGTTCTTGGGTCTACCTGTTGCTCTCCGAAGTCTATTTTAACGTCGTTTTCGCCCACTTCGATCTGCACTTTTTCGAGGTCTATTCTTGGGATTCTGAGCTCAATTAGGGCTTTCACTTTTTCTATTGGATCCTCTATTTTTTCGACTATCTCAACCTCATAAACGACGGTTTTTCCTGCGTATGGGTGGTTAAAGTCAACCCTAACTCTACCGCTTGAGACGCTTATTACTCTACCTTTGAGCTTCCTTCCGCTCTCTGTTTCGATTTCCACGTCGAGACCGGGGAATGGGTAAATACCCTGCCTCCTGAACTGGCCGATTGTGAATGTCTTTATGAGCTTTGGATCCCTTTTTCCAAATGCCTTTTCTGGTGGAACCTCAATTGTGTATTTCTTTCCGACTTCTAAGCCTTCGAGGGCTTCATCGAGACCCTTTATTACGTGCCCGGCGCCAACCGCTATTGGAACCGGCCCGTAAATTCCATTCTCGTTGTAGATCCCAGCTTCCTTTGCAACATCCTCATAAGTCGTGTCAAATATCTCCCCTGTTTCTTTTATCTTTCCAATGTAGTGGAGCCTTATTACGTCTTTCTTTGCTACTTTCATAATCATAACCTCCCTTTTTCCTTTTTTCAAAAACTGGTTTAGATTATGGACGGGGGTTTTTAAGCTTTGCACTTGCCGGAAGCGATAATCTAATAAAAACTTTGAGGAACTCTCTTTGGGTGAATGAGATGAGAGTTTATAACACTATGTCCAAGCAAAAGGAGGAATTTAAGCCCCTGAGAGATGGCGAGGTTAGAATGTACGTCTGTGGGCCAACTGTTTACGATTACACTCATTTGGGCCATGCAAGGACTTACATAGCGTTTGACGTTATTAGAAGATATCTGGAGCATAAGGGTTATACCGTTTTGATGGTAATGAACTTCACCGATATAGATGACAAGATCATTAAAAGGGCAAACGAAACCGGAGAAGACCCGAAGAAGCTGGCTGAAAAGTTTCTCCGCCTCTTCCTTGAAGATATGAAAGCCCTCAAAGTGAAGCCGGCTGATATTTATCCCAGGGTAACGGAACACATTCAAGATATAATTGAGTTTGTAAAGAAGCTTGAAGAAAAGGGCTATGCCTATGAAGGAAGCGACGGCGTTTATTTTGAAGTCAGAAAATACCAGGACTATGGAAAGCTGAGCAAGATAAATCTTGAGGAGCTTAGAAAGGGTGCCAGAGTTGAGCCCGGAGAAGGGAAGAAAAATCCAGAGGACTTTGCCTTGTGGAAGAAAGCTAAGCCCGGCGAACCTAAATGGCCTTCCCCATGGGGTGAAGGAAGACCTGGCTGGCACATAGAATGCTCCACCATGAGTACCAAGTACCTCGGTGAGCAGTTCGACATTCACGGAGGCGGAAATGACCTTATCTTCCCGCACCATGAAAATGAGATAGCCCAGACAGAGGCATGCACGGGCAAAGAATGGGTGCGCTACTGGCTTCACACAGGTTTTGTAATGGTAAGAGGGGAGAAAATGAGCAAGAGCCTTGGAAACTTCGTTACAATCAGAGAACTCCTCCAAAAGTATTCGCCCGAGGTCATAAGGTTCTTCGTCCTCCAAAAGCACTACCGCTCTCCGTTGGATTACACTGAAGAGGGAATTCAACACGCAAAGAACAACCTTGAGAGGCTTTACAACACACTCGAAAACATAAGAATAGCCCTTGAAAAGGCAGAAACGCCGTTTAAATGGGACAAGGAGGAGTTTGAGCTTTATGAGACAATAAGGGACGCGAGAAAGAAGTTCTATGAAGCAATGGACGATGACTTTAACACGGCTGAGGCAATGAAGCCAATATTCGAGGTTGCGAATGCCGTAAACAGATACTTGGAAAGGGTCGAAAAGCCCAAGGAAAGCGTGCTTAGAAAAGCCCTTGAGTTCTTCAAGATGGTGAGTGAGGTCTTTGGTATCTTCGAGGACTACTTCAAAGAGTCCAAGGAGACAAAAGAAGAAGAGTTAATAGAGCTCCTAGTTGAAGTAAGGTCAGAGCTTAGAAAACAGAGAAACTTTGAGCTTGCAGATAGAATAAGGAGCAAGCTCAGGGAGCTTGGAATTCAGCTTGAAGACACACCTCAAGGAACGATCTGGAAAAGGATAGAGGTTTAGCGAAGTCTGCTTCGGATAAAAAGGAAAGTAATCTCATTTCACTCCTTTTTCCTTTTGAACTCTGCTAAGAGCTCCTTTGCTGCCTTTACCATTTCTTCGAGGCTTGCTTTTTCGTGGGATATTCCAATGGTTATCTTTGCGTTTGTCGTTGCGTATGAGAAATAAAGCGTATTGCCCTTGCTCTCGGCGAAAAACTGCTCTACTGTGGTCTCTTCTTCTACCCCTTCATCTCCTTCTTCTGCAGCTGTGACTTCGTTTGGCAGGTCTTCAAAGAGCATTGGTTTTGGCTTCACTTTCACCACCGGCTATAGTCGGAGTGAAAATTCTTAAATATCATTTCGATGAAAATCTTAATGGTGCTGCCTATGGATGTTGTCGAACTTCTCTCAGAACTGGTAAAATTTGACACAACGAACGACCCAACAAGGGGGATAAAGCCACCAAAGGAGTGTCCAAAGTTCATCTTGGATACCCTCAATTCGTGGGGGATCGATGCGCAGTTGATTGAAAAGGATGGCTACTATGCGGTCTATGGAGAAATAGGAGAAGGGAATCCAAAAATACTTTTCATGGCACATTTTGACGTTGTTCCTGTAAACAGAGATGAGTGGGAAACTGAACCTTTTGAGCTTACTATCAAGGGAAACAGAGCTTATGGAAGAGGAAGTGCCGATGATAAGGGAAACGTTGCTTCAATAATGCTAGCACTAAAAGAGCTTTCAAAAATGAACCTTAAGGAAAAGGTTCTATTCGCATTTACCGGTGACGAAGAAATCGGTGGAGCTTTGGCAATGCACATTGCGGAGAAGCTGAAGAACGAAAATAACCTTCCCGAGTACATGGCAAATGCAGATGGCATCGGTATGAAGCCCATAATACGCAGGAGAAAAGGGTTTGGAGTTACAATAAGCATACCTTCTGAGAAAGTAAAGCTTAGGGGAACTGTAAAGGAGAGGAAATTTAGGGTAAGTACACCAATCCTTGAGACGAGACACGCTGCTTATTTCCTTCCCGGGGTTGATACCCATCCGATGATAGCGCTGTCACACTTTTTGAGAAACTCAAACGTTCTGGCAGTTTCTCTTGAAGGGAAATTCATTAAGGGAAACGTTGTGCCGAGTGAAGTGACCCTCAAATACCTCGAGCCCGGAGAAGGGGACGAGGTCGAAGTGGATATTGGTTTAACAAGGCTTCTAAAGACCATAGTCCCATTGGTGAGGGCACCGATAAAAGCCGAGAAATACAGTGATTGTGGAGTCTCGATAACTCCCAACCTCTATTCATTCAGCGAGGGTAAGCACGTTTTAAGGCTTGACATAAGGGCGATGAGCTATTCCTCTGAGGACATCGAGCGGACTCTGGAAGAAGTGATTGCCTTCAACATCCCTGAGGCAGAGCTTGCTGTGAAAAGCAACGAGAAAGCGGGGTATCTCTTCACTCATCCAGAAGACGAAATAGTAAAAGCAATGCTTGAAACGCTTGAAAAGTTTGGGGAGAAAGCGGAACCCGTAGAAGGCCCTGGAGCTGCTGACTCCAGGTTCTTCACACCGTATGGGGTTAAGGCAATAGACTTTGGTCCTAGGGGCGGCAACATTCATGGACCAAATGAATATGTTGAGTTAGATTCGCTCAAACTTCTTCCAGAAGTGTACAAAGAGGTTGCACTTAGGTTGATTGGAGGATAATTTTGGTTCTTTTTTTCTATTTCTCTTGTGGGAAAAGCTTAAATATTTCTTGAATATTAACGTCAGTAAGGGAAATCAATGAAGAAGTTTCCAGCATACTTGGCTTCTTGGGACGACATAGAAAAGTGGGCTAAGGAAGGAGCTCTCAAGGTTCTTGAGGAAGGGTGGATACCAGATGTTGTTGTAGGTCTTGCAAGAGGCGGCTGGGTTGCAGCAAGGCTCTACTGTGACTATCTTGGCGTTAAAGACCTTGTAAGCATTAAGGTGGAGCACTGGGGAGTTACAGCAACGCCAGATGGGAAGGCAAGATTGAAATACGGCACCCAGTACAATTTTGAGGGCAAGAAGGTTTTGATAGTTGATGACATAGCTGACACAGGAGAAAGCTTAACTCTGGCAAAGAATTATGTTGAGAGCAAAAATCCAGGTGAAATAAAAGTTGCAACTCTTTTGACAATAAAAACCTCAAAGTTTAAGCCCGATTACTTTGGGGAGGAAATTGATTGGGCATGGATAGTCTTTCCATGGAACTTTGTTGAGGACATGATAAATCTCGTAAACAACTTGTTTGAAGAAAAGGAAGCTCTAACTTCAGATGAAATAATTGAGCTGTTTAAAGAGCTCCATGGTATGGAGGTTCCGAAGGAAAAGTTGGAAGAGGCCTTAAAATTTGCCCAGATGAGAAAAATATTTAAATGGGATGGGAAAGCTTGGCGCAAAGCCTAAGGTTGTGATACCTTGGATAAGGAGGATATGATAAAATCAATAAAGGAGCACAGCAATTACTCCAGAGAAATCTATGACATGCATGAGGATGCAATAAATGATGCTCTCGAACACTACGATGAGCTTAAAAAAGAGTATCTGAACGATCATTCGCGTGCTAGAATCGTTAGGATAGTGATAAATGAAGATAACAACCTGCCGTTGGCCATAGAGTTCCACCGCAAGGACGATTCCTTTAAGGGCTTCAGCATAGCAATTGGAAAGCCCTACATAAAAAATGGACGGAACAATGGCTATCGGGAATAAAATTCGTTTTCAATATTCCTTTCCATTATATTTTTGATGGCTCACCTAGGTGACATGCTAGACTTTGTATCTTTATTGGTTTAATTTAAGCCTCCCGAGGCTGAGAAATTTGAGGCTGCGCAAGTGGGTGTTAAAAGGAATTGCATTTTTAATAGTTGTCGCATTCCCCTTCCTTTTTGTGTTCTTGCTCTTTGGGATTCATTTTCTAATAATTTTGATAAGAGCCAAGTTGGGACTTGGCTAGGTATCATATATGGGCTCTCTCATATAAAAATTCGATTGAAAAAGCTTTAAATATCTCCTTCCAATTTTGTTAGGGTGACCTAAAATGAAAAAGATGGCAACGTTACTGTTCATGCTTATCTTGATATCTCCTTTAACTTTGGCTCAGGAGAAGCCTTTGGTAGTTACGAGTATAGCTCCCGTAGCTGAGATACTTAAGGAAGCCTTTGGGGGCACTGTTCAAGTTGAATACCTCGTCCCTCTTGGCGTTGATCCGCATCAATACCAGCTTACACCAGAGCAGATTGAAGAACTTCAAAGGGCAGATGTTATAGTCACAATAGGCCACTTGCCCAGCGAGAGGAAAATAGAAGAACTTGAAAAAGAGGGCTTTCTGAAAGGGAAAGTTCTTGAGATAGAGGATTACCAGAGATACGGCTTCCGCTATCTGCCAGAGAGGTGGTACAACAACAAGTACAATCCTCATGGCATCTGGCTGGATCCGTATAATGCCCTTGCAATAGCAAGGACCGTAAGAGTTGCTTTAGCAGAGCTTTATCCATCTTACAGTTTCTTAGACTCCCAGCTTTCTGAGTTTGAGGCAAAAGTGGAGGGAATTATCTTAGCATACCAAAAACTTGACTTAAACGGGAAGAAGGCCTTGATAGAGCTTCCGTCTCATCAGTATGCCGTGGAATGGATGGGGATTGTAGTTGTTGATTCTATAAAACCCGAAGAAGAAGTTCCAACCAAGAGCGTGGATGAGCTCTTAGAGGTTGCTAAATCTGTTGATGTCATAGTGTATTCTGAGGAGTCTCCGGAGCAGTTGAAAAATGCTGCCCTTGAGCTTTCAAAAAGAGCAGGAGTTCCTGCGGTCAAAGTTTCCGTTATGTGGAGCGGAAAGAATTATACCGAAGTTTTAGCTCAAAATTCAGCTAATATAGCCTCTGCATTTAGAACTTATCCTTTAGAACAGGTTCCTCAACAAACAAGTCTTAACACAACGTATGTAATTCTTGCCCTTATAGTGGGCATTACTCTCGGAACGGCTATTGGGGTAATAATAAAAAAGTAGTAGAGAGCTCACTCTCTCTTGTATGGCTTTCCATCGGCCTTTGGAGGCCTTACCTTTCCTATTATTCCTGCCACAATGATCAATGTCACTAGATATGGAAGTGTGGCAACGAACTGCCATGGAATGATTTTCTGAATCTCTGGATTAGTTCTTACCCACACTGAAAGGTTGTCGAAGAATCCGAAGATGAAGCCTCCGAGGAGGGCCCTCAATGGGTTCCATCCACTGAACACCATGTTTGCCAATGCAATAAAACCTCTACCTGCTGAAAGCTGCTTTGTGACTGTTCCAAGCCAATCAACGCTCATAAATGCTCCACCAAGTCCGGCAAGGGTTGCTCCATAGACTGTTGCCAGAAATCTGTAGCGCTCCACGTTTATACCTAACGCATCTGCCGCTTCAGGATTTTCACCTACTGCCCTTATTCTAAGGCCTAACGGCGTTTTAAAGAGCACCCAATGTGTCAAGATTGCTATAATGATCGTTATAAGAACCATGGGGCTTAAGCTTCCGTAGGGAGTTTTTATTATGGGCGAAACTCTGAAGGTGTCGGGCACTACATGCTGGCCTGCGGTTCCCCAATATGCGGGGATTCCAAAAGCCACAATACCAAGTGCCAAGAGGTTAACACCTATACCCGGAATGACGTGGTCTCCCTTCAAATAAACTGTAATGACTCCGTGAAGCATTCCAAGGAGCATGCCCACAAAGGCTCCACCCAAAAGACCTATCCATGGACTTCCAGTGACCTCTGCGAACATTGCCCCAAAGAATGCGCTCATGAGAAGTATTCCCTCGTATCCTATATTTACTACACCTGCTCTCTCGCTTACTACCGCTCCTACGCTCGTGAGCACTAGTGGAACCATTGCCGTTAGTGCTCCGATAAGTGTTGAAATAATGGCCTCTATCATCTTCTCACCACCCTCTTTAGAAGGTCTAAAAGTCCGGGGATTGCAACGGCCACAACTATAACACCCTGCACAACCCTTACCATCTCCAATGGAACTCCAGCTTCGATCTGCATAGCCGTGGCTCCTGCTTTAAGCATTCCAAAGAAGATTCCGCTGAATATTATTCCGAGTGGGTGGTTTCTTCCAACCAGTGAAACACCTATTCCGTCGAATCCATAGCCATATATATTTGCCATTCCTTGGCTTATTGCATAGCTTGGGGGCCTTCCCATTACCTCTGTCGCTCCCGCAAGACCACTCATGATACCTCCGAGCAGGAAGGACCATATAACCGCTTTCTTTGGATTTATTCCCCCATAACGGGCCGCTCTCTCATTGTACCCGCTCACTCTAAGTTCGTATCCTAATCCTGTGTGCCAGAGGATGTAGTATGTTATGAGGGCAGCCATTACTGAAATCGCGAAGGCCCATGAAAGTTCAGTTCCCTTCACTATAATTGGAAATCTCGCACTGACTGGAACCGCTATTGTCTTGTTCGGGTCTTCTGGGTTGGGTATTTTTTGCAGGACTATATAGAGGGCTATGAAGTAAGCCATCCAATTGAGCATGATTGTGGATACAACTTCGTTTACTCCTCTAATGACCTTTAGAAGTGCAGGAATTGCCATCCACACTATTCCAGCTAGTATTCCACCTAAAAGTCCCATCAAAATGTTTCCCCATAAGTTTGTGAGTACAATTGCCGCTATTGCTCCGAAGTACACTGTTCCTTCTCCACCGATGTTAAATAGCCCCGTCCTAGCCCCTATTCCAAAGGTCAATGCTGTTAGAATTATTGGGGTTGCAGAGCTTAATGTCATAGCTAATCCGTACTTTGAGCCGAGAGCACCATCAAAAAGTGCCACATAAGCGTCAACCGGGCTGTAGCCGGAGAATGCTAGAATAACTCCACCTACTGCGATTCCGATTACTATTGCTATCAGGCTTTCTATAAGGGGCTTTGCGAATTCTTTGATATCAACTCTCATGCTTAATACCCCCCATCATTAGTCCTATTTGCTCTTCGGTAACCTCTTCGGGCTTCACTATGCCCACGAATTGACCTTCATAGATTATTGCCATCCTATCACTAAGCTGTAGCACTTCATCCAAGTCCGCAGAAACCAGAAGAACTGCCTTGTTCTCGTTTCTGAGCTTTATCAGGTAGTTTCGTATATACTCAGTTGATGCTACATCTACACCTCTTGTGGGTTGGGATGCAATTATAAACTCAGGTTCTTTGCTGACTTCCCTTGCAACTATGAGCTTTTGCTGATTTCCTCCGCTCAAACTTTTTGCTGGGGCTTCGATGCTTGGAACGGCAATTTCGAAGTCCTTTACGAGCTTTGCCGCATGTTCTTTGACCTTGTCCCATCTTATAAGTCCTAACGGACCTCTGAACTTCTCTCTCCAGTGAAGTCCAAGAATTGAATTTTCAGCCACACTCATTTCTACGACAAGCCCCATATGGATTCTGTCCTCTGGAATGTGCGCCATTCCAAGATCATAGAGCTCTCTCGGAGGCCTGCCAGTTATGTCTTTTCCGTTGAGTATTACTTTACCTTTTTCTACTTTTCTCAACCCGCTTATGGCTTCTATAAGTTCCGTCTGCCCGTTGCCTTCTACGCCAGCGATTCCGAAGATTTCTCCAGCTCTTACTTCAAATGTAAGTCCTTTTACTGCGTCTTCGCCCCTATCTCCTTTCACCCATAAATCTTTTACTTCAAACACGGGTTTTCCAGGTTCTTTCGGTGGCTTCTCTATTTTGAGGACGACTTCTCTCCCAACCATCATTTTAGCCAGTTCTTTTGGAGAGGTCTTGCTTGTATTGACTGTTCCTATTACCTCTCCCTTTCTTAGAACGGTTACCCTGTCAGTTATCTCCATGACCTCTCTGAGCTTGTGGCTAATGAATATTATTGTTTTGCCCTGGATTTCAGCTTTCTGAGCACCTCAAAGAGTTCCTTGACTTCTATTGGTGTTAGCACTGCGGTTGGCTCATCCAAAATGAGAACGTCAACGTCTCTGTAGAGGGTTTTTAATATCTCAATTCTCTGCTGAACACCTACTGGAAGGTTTTCAACAGGCACATCTAGAGGAACTTGGAAGTTCAGCTCATCCATAAGTTTTTGTAATTTCTCTTTTGCTTTCTCAACATCTATCTTGGAGAAAAGACCGTGACCTTCCATTCCAAGTATGATGTTATGAAGCCCATCAAAAACATCAACGAGAGTAAAATGCTGGTGAACCATCCCAATTCCGTTTGCAAGGGCATCTGCTGGACTTTTAAATCTCACTTCCTTACCCTTAACAAAGATTTTACCCTCAGTTGGCTGGAGCATTCCAGAGAGGATTTTCATTAAAGTAGTTTTTCCAGCCCCGTTCTCACCTAACAAACCGTGAATCTCACCTTTTTTTACAGAGAAATCAACACCTTTTAGAGCCTTTGTTCCGTCTGGATATATCTTGACGATTCCTTTCATTTCGATAATCGGAACTTCTTCCATAGCGCACTCCCCCCAAGAAGCTGTAAAAGAAAGTTAAAAAGGGATAAGGGAAATCAGCTGCTTTCCCACTGCTTTGCTAATTCTTCCATTTCTTGCCATGTCTGGGCGTTTCTTATAGCCTCTATCTGGTCTTTAGTGGTTGCCATTGGGACTTTTATTTCTCCGCTCTTTATCTTTTCCTCAAGCTCTTTTACGGCATCCCAAATCCAGTCTGGAACTTGGTTTCTTGTCTCTTCAAGTTTGGCGAACAGCTCGTCTTCGCTTGTAAAGCCAAGCTCTTTAAGCTTCTGCTTCTTTGTCTCTTCTGGAAGTGAGTTGAACATCTCCTTGACATCATCGATTGTGCTTACTCCAACACCGCCTTCTTTGAGTCCGAGCTCCATTATTCCTCCTTGCCAGTTGCCCTTGATAGCCATCTCCACAGCCCTGTAAACACCGACGTCAACTCTCTTCATCATTGAAGCAATTATGACTCCAGGCTTAATCCAGTCTTGGGCTGAGTCAACACCAATTGCAAATGGGGGCCCCATTTCTTTTCCTTGGCTCTTGAGGTATTCATAAACGGCATCGAAGACTCCCAATCCTGTAGCACCTGCGATTTGGTAAATGACCCATGCGCCCTGACCGAGCTGAGCTTGGGCTGCGGTCTTACCCTTTGCAGGGTCGGTAAATGAACCAGTGTAGGTGTAAAGGATATCAATGTTGACGTCTTTTCCAGTCTTTTGCTTGTAGTAATCCTCAGCCCAAGCGACACCGAATCTGTATCCACCTTCGAATTTATACAGAACTGGGATTTCAACACCGAGGACGGCACCTACTTTGTCTTTGCCGTCGTTAGCTGCTATTAATCCCGCTAAAGCCCCGACAAGAGCTGAGCCCTCGTTTTCTTTAAAGAGAATGCTTACAACGTTTGGCTTGTCTGGGATGTAACCGTCGACAATGGCAAACTTTTGGTCAGGGAATTCATCAGCAACTTGCTTTACGGCATCAGTCATCATGAATCCAACGGCGATAATAAGGTCGTACTCTCCCTTTTGGGCGAGACTTCTAAGATTTGGTAAGTAATCGGATTCGCTGTTGCTTTGTACTTCCTTAAGTTCAAGGTTAAAGTCCTTTGCGGCCTTTGAAGCTCCAAGATATGCCATATCGTTGAAGCTCAAATCACCTCTTCCACCAACGTCGTAAACAACTGCAATTTTTCCCGCGTATTGGGAAATACTTGTTTGAGTTTCTGTGCTTTCTCCACCAATACAACCACTAATAGCAACACTAAGTAGTAAAATTCCTACTAAAAATGCTGCTAACTCTCTCTTCATGTAGATCGACCTCCCTGGGAGTTGTGTAGGGATACTGAAAAACAATTTAATATATACTTTGCGGTTGTTTTGAGTGAGTGCCTTAGGTTTTTAAAGAGGTTTAATTCTATTAACTGAAGGGATTTCGCATGCTTAAGGAGATAGCAAACCTCGAAAAGGGCGTGGTTTTGATTACTGGTGATGCTAAGAAGCTTGCAAAGATATTTCTCAATGCGTGGCTTTCCAAAGGTAAAGTTTTCCTTGTGGAATATCTTCCTTTTGAAGTGGACTATCCGGAAAATGTCTTTATCGGGAATATAGACGAAGGAGTTGGATTTGATGGTTACTTGCTCTATTCTCTCCTTTCGAGGCCAAAATCAGAACGGACTAAATATTATTCGTTCATAGCAGGACAGAAAGATAAGCTCATCCTCATATATGAGCCCAAGTACTTTAGGGATTCTCTTTTTGGGTATGCTCTCAAGGATTTTATAGACTATCTGGTCGCTTACAAGCGTGAGACTATGGGAATGGAGAGAATTGATGTTTATAAGCTCGAAGAAGGCAAAGTTATTAAAAAGAAAACTTATGTAAGGAGATTTTGAAGGATGCAGAATAAAAAATTTTTTTAATTTAGCCTCATATCTCTTAGCGTTAACAATCATTGGGTGATTCTCATGGTGAAGTACTTTGGGACAAGCGGCATAAGGGAAGTCGTCAACGAGAAATTAACCCCCGACCTTGCTCTAAAGGTTGGAAAGGCATTAGGAACTTATCTTGGCGAAGGGAAAGTAGTCGTCGGAATGGACACAAGGACGAGCGGCGAGATGCTTAAAAATGCACTGATAAGCGGACTTTTAAGCACTGGAATCGATGTTATTGATATTGGCCTTTCTCCAACACCTCTAACAGGCTTTGCGATAAAGCTCTACGAAGCAGATGCGGGTGTTACGATAACTGCTTCTCACAATCCTCCAGAGTACAACGGGATAAAAGTGTGGCAGCCAAATGGAATGGCATACACAAGCGAAATGGAGAATGATCTGGAGAGAATTCTTGAAGAAGAGAAATTTCACCAAGCACCTTGGAATGAGATGGGAGAACTAACAAAGGCTGATCCAAAAAAGGAGTACATAAAAAGAGCCCTTGAGATGATAGGGCTTTCAAAAGGCTATAAGGTTGTCGTTGACTGTGGGAATGGGGCAGGTTCAATTCTATCTCCCTACCTCCAGAGGGAGCTTGGGAACGAAGTTGTTTCCCTTAACTCTCACCCCAGCGGGTTTTTTGTTAGAGAGCTTGAGCCAAATGCTAAAAGCTTAGAAGCTCTTTCAAAGGCTGTAAAGTCCCTTGGAGCTGATGTGGGAATAGCGCACGATGGAGATGCCGATAGAATTGGTGTTGTTGACGACCAAGGTAATTTTGTTGAATATGAAGTCATGCTCTCCCTCATAAGCGGCTACATACTCAGAAAGTTCGGGAAAGGGAAGATTATAACCACTGTGGATGCGGGATTTGCCTTGGATGACTATGTTAAGCCTTTAGGGGGAGAAGTCGTCAGGGTAAAGGTTGGAGACGTTGCAGTTGCAGAGGGTGTAGTAGGAGAAAACGCAGTCTTCGGTGGTGAGCCAAGCGGAACTTGGATAATCCCCCAGTGGAACTTAACTCCAGACGGAATCTTTGCTGGAGCCTTGGTTCTTGAGATGATTGATAAGTTTGGCCCGCTGAGCGAGCTTGCAAAGGAAGTGCCGCGCTACGTGACGTTGAGAGAAAAGATACCCTGTCCAAATGAGAAGAAGGCCAAAGCAATGGAATTCATAAAGAGAGAAGCCCTCCAAAACTTTGAGTACAAAAGGATTATTGACATAGACGGCATCAGGATTGAAAACGACGAGTGGTGGATTTTGTTTAGGCCGAGCGGGACTGAGCCAATAATGCGCATTACTCTTGAGGCACACACAAAGGAGAAAGCACAGGAGCTGATGGAGAAGGCTAGAGCCCTTGTTGAGAGAGCCATCAAAGAAGCCTGATCCTGTAGTTTCAAGCACACATTTTACTTTTCTACTTTGGCCTTAATTTCTTCCGCAAACCTCCTCGCCCTCTCCAAGTCCTTCTCGTCCGGATGCCCATTGTTTATCCCCCACTCTTCTCAAGCGTCCCATTTATATTCCAGCCCCTGCAGGAGAACTCTCCAACTACCTCGAAGCCCTTCTCCCTTAGGGCTTTCTTTAGTTTCCTGTGGTTGTACCATCTTATGTTCATCCCTGCGGTTGAGAAAATTAACGCCTTTTCCGTCCATTCTGGGCAGTGATTCAATGAGCTTGAAGATGCCTCAGTGGTGAGCCGAAGCCGATGAGGTCGTATCCCGCGAGCTTCTCTTGTTCAATTTCCCAGGGCTTAGCAAGATCCACTTCGAGGGTCTTTGCCATGGTTCTGGCTATCCTCTCCGTGTTCCTGTGGTGAATGGACACGTAAGCAATCAGAGCGTTCATATTCCACACCATTTGTTTTTGCAGGAGATGTATTTGTAGGTTTTTGTGTAGCCCGTTTTGCCCTCTTCGAAAGTTTTTTAACTGAAAACAGCGACTCCTGTACGTGATTGTCATGAACAAGAAAAAGCCCGAATGGGAAGAATTTTTTGATAGGGAAGCCGACTATTACCTGCAGGAGCCTTTTACCAGGTACACCAAGGAGGAGGTCGAGTTTCTCCTGAACGAGTTCAAGCTCCCGAAGGGCGCAAAAATACTGGACGTTGGCTGTGGTGTCGGAAGACACTCCATAGAGCTTGCGAAGAGAGGTTACCGCGTCACGGGTGTTGACATTTCCCGGAAAATGCTTGAGAAGGCAGAGGAGCGGGCCCAGAAGGAGGGCGTTGAAGTTGAATTTATAAAAGCAGACGCGACCAAGTTTGCGAGAGATGAAGAGTTTGACGCCGCGATATGCCTGTGCGAGGGAGCATTCTCGCTGCTTGGCCTGTCCGACGACCCGATAGAGCACGACCTCGCCATCCTGAGGAACGTGTACAGGTCGCTGAAGCCGGGTGGCAAGTTCATCCTGACCGCCCTGAGCGCGCTCTCAAGGGTCAAGAAAGCCACGAACGAGGACATTGCCCACGGACTTTTTGACCCGAACACCATGACGTTCTATGAGGAACTCGAGGCCCCGGACGGCACGAAAGTCCCGATACGGGAGCGGGTCTACGTCCCGACCGAGCTCTACCTGATGTTTAAGATGGTCGGGTTTGAAGTGAAGGCCATCTGGGGCGGGACCGCCGGAAGGTGGGGGAAGCGAAAGGTGGACATGGATGACATTGAACTGATGGTGATTGCCGAGAAGCCCCGAAAATCCTCTCCTTAGTGTTTGAGGTGTTCTTCGAGCCTTTCTAGGCTCTCTTCAATGGTATCCTTGTCGAACTCGATGTAGGTAGCTTCTGGAAACCTTGCCATTAGGATTTCAAACAGTGTACCGGACATATTCACGAGCCTGAAGTTCTGCTCCTCAACGAGCTCCTTCGAGCGCTTTATCCTCTCCCCCTTGCTCAGGTAGAAGAACTCCTGCATCGCCCGATACGGGTAGCTCTCTGGGTCGCTTGAGCTCGTGTGGAAGACTCCACAAGTTGGTGAGCCCTTAACTCCCACGAAAACAATTTTATCAGGCTTTTCCTCCGTCAGAATCCTTCCTATGAAGTCGGCTATTGTATTTGCCTTCTCGCGCATGCCGAGCCTCTTGTAGACCTCTCTGCTCGCCGGCGCCCTTGGCCAGCCTATAAGCTCGAACTCGGGGCATGGATAAGCTAAGATCTGCCATTCATCGCCCAGCTCTCCAATTAGCTCCCTTAAGAGCCTCGCTGTCTTGTATTCCTTCTCTTTTGCCCCGCGGTAGACGTAGAAGGGGCTCAAAAGGCAAGGAGCAATGATAATTATTTTCATTGAGGCTCACCAATAAAAAAGAAGTTCAAGAAGCTTTAAACTTTTTTAGACTTCAGAACTGCTATAAGTTCTTCAACCTTTTCCTTTAGCTCTTCTAGGGTTCCTTCGTTTACAATTAAAAAGTCAGCCAGATCTTTAAGCTTGCTTGTGTGGTAAAGCTCCTCTTCGGCTTCATCCACCTTTAGAAAGTCCTCAAAGCTTTTTATAACCTTGTCCTTGCTTGCGTTTCTCCTCTTTAGGCGTTCATACCTTATCTCCGGCCTAGCATCGACGTAAATTATAACTCCCCCGCGCTTTTTTATTGCTTCAATCTCTCCCTTAGAGCGGACTCCGTCGATAACTACATCTTTGCAGTTTCTTTTCTTATCAAGTGCCAGCCTTATCAGAATGTCCTCTCCAAAAGCTTCTTTGAGGCGTTTGCCGTACTCAATGAGTTTATCTCTTGTCGGTTCGCTCTTTTCTGGAATCTCCGGAACCCATGAGTATTCGCTTATATTGTGAGTCAAAAGATCAACGAGGGGCTCGCTGCATGAAACCCTGCAAAATCCTTTTTCCTCAAAGAACTTTGCGACCGTTGTCTTTCCAGCTGCGATTTTACCCACAATTCCGACTATCATTGGATCACCTCGCTGCATTCATCGTTTTTTCATCGCCCACCATATTAAGTTTGCTCCGTCTGTTGACTCCATGAGGCCCTCGGCTACCATGTCCATCACGAAGTCTATCATGGCTTCTTTGTCGACTCTGACTGGCTTTTCAAAACCAAAGAAGTATTTTGCTTCAAAGAACCCGATATGGAAAAATCTTAGGGGGTTTAGGAGTGCGATACCTTCGTTTATCTTTAGGTCAAATGGAAAATCGCCTATTACTATTCTGATGCCCCTTTCCTCTGCGATATCTGTGAGCTTCTTCTCATCGGGGAAGAAGAGCTCCTTCAAAGACCCCTCTATTGCCTCATACTCCATTTTTGGAAAGGTGTACTTGATCCCAATTTTCTCAGCTTTTAGGCCAACTTTTTCGGCAAAACCTATCATAGCTTTTGCATTGAAGCTGAGGAACACGAGGGCTTTTTCACCAGCGTTTAGCTTTGGCCATTTGCGGGGTGGAAAGTTAAACTCGGCCTCAATTATTGGAACCAAAAATTCCAAAAAAGTTCCTTTAATTTTCTTTAGGTTCTCTTCGAGCTTCTTTCGCTTGATAATTAAGTCTAGCTTTGAGTAGACAGTAACTTGCTTGACTCCAAGCTCCTCTTTGAGCTTTCCGATTACAAAGCTGTTCCCGATTATTGCGCTTTTGTCGCTCCTATCCCTGGCTATTATAAACAGCTTGTCGCTCTCTTTATCATACCTAATTTCGTCTATCACAAAGGGCACTACGGGAAAGCCGTTTTCCTTTCTTATTTTTACAATCTTTTTTTCTATCTCGCTTGTTGCAAACATCAGCTCACCTTGTATGCCTTGAAGCACTCGTAGATTTCTTGGGCAATTTTTAAAGCTTCTTCCTTGTCGTCCGTTTCCTTAACTATGATTTTTCCGCTTGGAAATATGCTTATGTCGTAATTTTTCCTAACAAGTGCTAAAAATCTTGTTACTCGCTTTATCTGGTATCCTTTTTCTGCTAGGCATTCGCAGACTTCTTCGAGGTCAAGATCAAACTTTTCTTGGGGTGTTATATTTATTGCCTTCATACTTGCGCATGGTTTTGCAATCAGCATAGAACCACCAAGAGGACTTTATGAAGCACAGTTCATAAAATTTATTAAAGAGAACCAAATTCCAGAGTGCAAATTGACACTCTGTTGATTCAAGTTAAAAAATAAAAATCACGAAAGCCTAATTCCCAGCTTTTTCCTGATTTCATCTACAAGTGGCACAACGGGGAACACTAAAAGCAGCGGTAGCAGCTCTTTTGGCAACATTTCTGTCTTGAACACTGTATTTAATGGTGGAAGTATTGCTATCAACTGAAGAATTATTGCGCCTAACAGAGCCCAAATCAGCTTTTTATTGGCTGGTAATTTGAATATAAGGTTGTTTTCGCTCCTAGAGACTAGTGCCAGCCCAATTTCAGCAAGCACTAAGCCGGTAAATACAAATGTCCTTGCAATACCCACGCCGTATTTGGGAAGTAGTAATGCGTAGAATGCCACAGTGGTACTACCCAACAATAGACCCATGAATACGTAGTATGCTAACTTTCTTCTATTGATGAGCCTCTCTTTACGAGGCGGTCTCTCTAGGAGTCCCGGTTCTGGCGGCTCGAGTCCAAGTGCTATTGCTGGGAAGGAGTCTGTTACTACGTTTATCCATAGCAGTTGAATCGGCAAGAATATCATTGGGAGCTTTGCAAAAGCACTTGTGGCTACTGCGACAACTTCAGCAAGATTACATGACAAGAGGAAGTTGATTGGCTTCTTCAAGTTCTCCCAGATTAGTCTACCTTCTTTTACTGCCTCTACTATTGTGGCGTAGTTATCGTCTAGCAGAATTAAATCTGCGGCTTCTTTTGCAACATCTGTGCCTCTTATTCCCATAGCAACTCCCACATCTGCCGCTTTCAGGGCAGGGGCGTCATTAACACCGTCTCCAGTCATTGCCACTCTGTATCCTTTGCTCTTTAGTGCCCTAACTATTCTGACCTTGTGCATTGGGGTCACTCTAGCAAAGACAGTGATGTTGTCTATGACCTTCAGCAGTTCTTCATCGCTCATCTTTTCGAGAGTTGCTCCTTCAAGAACGTTTTCTTCTGAAACATCTAGTCCAATCATTCTAGCTATTGCCATTGCCGTTAATTTGTGGTCTCCGGTAACGATCACGGTTTTTATTTTGGCTTTTTTAGTCATTGCTACTGCTTCTTTCACTCCTTCTCTTGGTGGATCGACGATTCCCAATACAGCTAAGAAAACGAGGTCTTTTTCCAATTCTTCATCATCTTCTGGTATTTCCTCAATTATCTTATAAGCAACACCAAATGTTCTGTAGCCAGAAGAAGCAAGCCTTTCTATCTCTGAAAGAATGTTTGATTTTATGTCATCTGTAAGCGGCTTTTCTACACCGTCGATTCTTACCTTAAATGAGATATCAAGCAACATCTCTGGTGCACCGCTTGATACTACTAGGTAGCGGTCTTGATAGGTATGGGCTGTTGTTTTTCTCTTTCTGAAGCGGTCGAAGGGTATTATCTTGACGGTTTTCAACTCATTTATAGCTTTGTTAACACCTTCTGGGCTCAGGCCTTTGTATGATAAAACCAAAGCGGCTCCTTCTGTTGGCGATCCTTGAATGCTCCATTTTCCTTCTTTGTTTATTAATTTTACATCGGTTGAGATGTGGGCTGCCAAAATCTCTAATAGGAATTTTAAGTCTGCTTCGTTGTGTTTGCCGTTGCTTAGCTTTAGCTCTCCATGGGGCTCATATCCTGCTCCACTAACAGAGTACTCCGAGTTGGGGAATTTAACAACTTTGACGGTCATTTCACCTTTCGTGATAGTGCCGGTCTTGTCTGAACATATTACATCAACAGATCCAAGCGCTTCAATTGCAGACAATCTCTTGACGAGGGCGTTCTTTTTGCTCATTCTTAGAGCCCCTAGTGCCAAAATTGCCGTGGCTATTGCGGGCAGACCTTCGGGGATAGCAGCGACAGCCAGCGCAATGGAAGCCATTAGTGCGTGTATAACTTGTTCACGGTCAATCAGCACATAGATAGTGAAAACTATTGCCGATAGTGCGAGGATTACAAGACCAATCCTTTTAGCAAAGTAATCCAGCTCGACTTCTAGCGGCGTTTTTTCTTCTTTGGCTTCTGCCACTTCAACTGCGATTTTTCCCAATTCTGTAGTTAAACCGGTCTCAACAATAACGGCTTTTCCTTTCCCTCTAACCACATAAGTCCCTGCAAAAACCATGTTTGTTCTGTTGCTTACGGGAGTATCTTCTGGCAGTACTGCATTTGCATCTTTAGCAACTGGGACCGATTCTCCAGTTAGCGATGATTCGTCAACTTCAAGGTTATATGACTCAATAAGACGAGCATCGGCAGGAATTTTATCGCCTTCAGACAAGATAAGAATATCCCCGGGCACTAGGTTCTTTGAGGGTATTTGTTGCTCCTTGCCATCCCTAATGACCAAGGATACAGGTTCCATTAACTTTTTTAGGGCTTCTATAGTCTTTTCGGCTCGATACTCTTGCAGAAACCCCATAATACCCATGATGAGGATAACTATTCCGATAGCTATTGAATCTATAATCTCTCCTAAAAGAGCGGATATTAGGGCTGCGATTATCAGTATTAGTATGAGAAAGTTCTCAAATTGTCTCAGGAATATTTGAAGTGGGCTTTTCTTTTTTACACTAATCTCGTTGTATCCATGTACCTTCAGTCTTTTATTAGCTTCTTCAGAAGTAAGCCCTTTGGAACTTGTTTTCAGTATTTTAATGACTTCCTCAGCTGATAGTGAGTGCCAAGGCTTTTTTATTTCTTTTTCCATATTGCATCCCAGATAAGTTTGATTAAAAGCGCTTTAAATTTTTGCGAAATATCCTATACTGTCGAAATGGCTTTAACATAAATCGCTGTTTCCAAAAACGAGTAAAAAAGAAGGGAAATCATCTTAAGCTTTTCACGAGCTCTTCTATAACCCCAAGGAATGTCTCAACTTCTTCGAGGCTGTTGTAAACGTGGAACGATGCCCTTACAGTTCCATTTATTCCAAGTTTTTTCATTACTGGCAGTGCACAGTGGTGACCGCTTCTCACCATAATGTTGTGCTCATCTAATATAGCTGCAACATCGTGTGGATGCAGTGGTGGAACGTTAAAGCTCACGACTCCTGCATGTTTCTTTAAGTCTCTTGGCCCATACCATGGCACCTCAAGCTCCGTTAGTCCCTCAGTTGTTCTCTTTACAAGTTTGTGTTCTTGCTTTTCGATTTTGTCAATGCCTATTTTTTTGATGTACTTTATTCCCGCCGCAAGACCTATTGCTCCGCCGATGTTTGGTGTTCCAGCTTCAAATCGCTCTGGCGGTTTTGTGAGCTTGTAGTCGTATAAGTCAACATCTTCAATGGTTCCTCCGCCGATTAATGGGGGTTCAAACACGTCAAAGAATTCCTCCCTTATGTAAAGCACGCCTATCCCCGTTGGCCCCATTGGGCCCTTGTGACCTGAGAATGCCAAGAAGTCGGCATGTAACTTATCAACGTTAACTTCCATGTGCCCAACGCTTTGCGCGGCATCAACAACGAATATTGCACCTTCATCTTTTGCCATTTTTCCAATTTCTTCTACTTCATGAATGACTCCAAGGGCGTTGGAGACGTGCTGAATAGCTACAAGCTTTGCTCCTTTGATTTTCTTTTCTGCATCCGCTAAATCCAAGTTTCCTTCATTGTCTCCTTCAATTATCTCCAGCTTTAGGCCGAGTTTTTTGGCCAATCTCTGCCATGGGAGCAGATCGGAGTGGTGCTCATATGGAGTTGTTACTATCTTGTCTCCTTTCTTAAAGATGCCCTCCAATCCTAAGGCCGTTAAATTTAAGCTTTCGCTTGTGTTTTTTGTGAAAACAATCTCTTCAAATTTTGCTCCAATAAATTTTGCCGTAATTTCTCTCGCTTTTTCATATTCATGTGTCGCCTTTTGAGAAAGCCTGTGCACCCCACGGTGGACGTTTGCTCTGTATTTCAAATAGTACTCGTCCATAGCCTCGACAACAGGTTTGGGGGTTAGAGAAGTAGCGGTGTTGTCAAAATATATGACCTCTTGGGTCAAGGGGATGTCTTTTCGAACATCATCGGGTATTCTCATCTTAACCACCGTAGAATTTACTTTCATAGAACATATAAATGCTTTGCTTCTCATTTTTGTTCCTTCAAATATTCCAATTATGGAACAAAATTTTATAAGTATTGGAACAAAAACGCGAATGGGGGTTCAAATGAGGACTAAGGAAATAGCGTTAATGGGGTTGCTGTTGAGCTTATCACTGGTATTAGAGATTTCCCCGCTTAAAGTTCCAACTCAATGGGGAATGACAATTGACTTGGTGGCGGTTCCTATAGTTGTCATATATGTTTTGCTGGGGTTCTGGAGCAGCGTAACGGCTCTAATGTTGTTGTTCGTGGGGCTGAGTTTGATATCATCTGCCACTTGGCTCGGGGCTACCATGAAATATTTTGCAACCCTAAGCGTAATAATAGGTCTTGAAATTGCCAAAAAGCTTACAACGTTTGATTTTAAGCAGCATGAGAAAAGAGATCTCGTTATTTTCCTGCTTGTGGCGTATTTAGCAGGAATTGCAATAAGAATCCCCGCAATGGTTGCAATGAACTACTACTTCGCCATGCCGTTTTATTTTGGTATCTCCAGGGAACAGGTAATTCCTATGATTGAGGAATTGTTCCATATCCCGTTCTGGCTGGTAATAGGCATACCAAACGCCATCCAAAGTGCCGTTGATGTTGTAGTTGGGGTTTTAGTCTCCTTACCGGTTATCAGGGCGTTGCCACATATTATTGAATGACCCTTTCCATCTTTCTGCATTTATTTTAAAATCTGGAAAAGGTTTATAACTTGGTTTTAAAGATAAACAACTGGTGAGGGGAATGAAAACCCCGTGTGAATTTTGGGCTGAAGAGGTCATGCCTACCCTTAGGGCAAACGTTGCTCGGATTTTATACTCCAAGGGCTTAACTCAGGCAAAAATAGCGGAGTATTTAGGGATTACTCAAGCAATGGTTAGCAAATACCTGACTGGCAAATACAAAAAATTAGAGGGAAGGCTTGGCAAGGAGATTGAGAAAGTTGCCGAAGAAGTTGCGAGCCTTATTTTGTATGGGGCAAAGAAGGAAGATTTGGTGAGGTTTTTAAACAGAAAGTTCTTTGAGATGTTCAAAAGCGGTATTCTCTGTAAGGATTATTTAAACTATATCGGGAGCAACGACGAATCTTTATGCAGGGAGATATTTTCAGAAGAGCCTTCAAGAAATCAGATTCTGGAGGAACTGTCATTAGCTTTAAATGAACTGCTTCGCGATGAGAAGTTCCTAGACCTCATACCTGAAATCAGGAGCAACTTTGCTTATTCTCTTCCAAAACCAAAGGAAAAGAACGATGTTGCAGCTATTCCAGGGAGGATAACTGTAGTAAAAGGAAAGGCATACGCGCTGCCTCCCGAGTTTGGAGTGAGTGAGCATATGGCGGATGTATTAATTAGACTCTCTGAGATCTTTCCAGAGATTAGAAGCGTTTTGAACATAAGATACAACGAGAGAGTACTCAATGCCCTTAAAAGGGCAGGCTTTAAAATTGGGACTATAGAAAAGAGCGAGAGGAGTGAGGAAGAAACCGTTGAACTAATAATCGAGGAGTTCAAAAAGAAGGGTGCCCTTGATGCAGTGGTAGATAAAGGTGGATTCGGAATAGAACCGTGTGTCTACATTTTTGGTAAGAACCCAATAGAGGTCGTTGAAAAAGTTAAAAAACTGGAGCGTTTCCTATGAAATCCATTAGGTACCTCTATCTTCTTTTTCTAGCTTATGCAAATCTTTCTCCTAAAGTTCCTTCTGCTGGAGTGGTGGGAGGGGACAAAATAGCACATTTCTTGGAGTTCCTTATCCTTGGCTTAATAACTGGAAACAAGCTGTACGTTGTTTTCCCGGTTATTTTTGAGTCTCTTCAACTTTTCATTCCCGGGAGGAGTTTTTCCTTCATGGATATGGCCGCAAATCTAATAGGGTTTGGAGTTGGGTATTTAGTATGGAGGTGGTGGAATGAAGGTAGTAACGGAAGAACTTAGATTTTCCACGAAAGGGGAGATAGACCTCGTGGACATAACCTCTGAGGTCGAGGAAATAGTGGAAAGAAGTGGGATAAAGGAAGGTCAGGTTTTGGTGTTTGTCCCCGGAGCTACTGGAGCCGTGGTGACAATAGAACACGAAAAAGGTCTTCTTGAGGATTTTAAAAGAATCCTGAAGGAAATTGTCCCTAAAGGTGCTGGTTACAAGCATGATATAATAGACAACAACGCTCACTCCCACCTGAGGGCTACCCTCCTGGGACCTTCACTTGTTCTCCCCGTTGTTGATGGGAAAGTTGTTAGAGGGATATGGCAGCAGATATTCTTCGTAGAGCTTGACGTAAGGCCGAGGAGGAGGAAATTAGTAGTTCAGGTAATGGGATATTAGATTCTCAAAATCATGAAGTCCTTTCCTACTATTCCATTTTCTCCAACTTTTTCCTCCAGCTCTTCGTGAGTGTAGTTTGAGTGGCTTATGTGGACAAAGAGCGTCTTTTTTGCTTCTACTCTCTGGGCCAGTTTAACCGCATCTTCCACTCCAAGGTGGGTTTTGGGAATTGAATACTTATGAGTCATTTCAGAGACCAGAAGGTCTGCTCCTTGGATTTCCTTTAAGACTTCTTCATCTTTTAGAATTTCCGGCCCTGTGTCTCCAGTTATGGCGATTTTCTTGTTGCTTATCCTTAAAATGAACCCTCCAGCTACTTCTCCCGGCTGATGGACAACGGGAAAGTGCTTGACCTCAAACTTTTCGAATTCATACCACCTATTGAATTCCAGAGGGATGTATTTCCATTCTCTCTGGCCTAAGAAAGTCTCCTGCAGGAGCTTTGCAGTAGAGAGTGTTTTCTCATGGGCATAAAAGCTGACTTCCTTGAAAACCTGCAGTTCGGGAACTCCGGCAATGTGGTCAAAGTGGGGATGCGTTATGAAGACTCTCTCAATTTTCTCGTTTAAATGCCTCAGGTGGTAATAAAGATCTGGGGAAGGATCTATGAGAGCGTTTATTTTGGGAATATACAGTGAAAACCTCGTTCGTTGGTACTGTGGGAATTTTCTCGCCCTTGTGCAGTTCTCACAGTTGCACAGTGCCTTAGGTGTCCCGCTGTAGGATCCAGAGCCTAGGAGAATAACCTTCATTTCTCTCCCCCCAAGATTTCTTTCCATATGGGGTTGCTATGAACTATTACCCACCACTCCTTAAGTTCTTTCCTCTTTTTTCTCCAGTCAGGATGGAATTTCTCAACTAGCCTCCAGAACCTTTTGGAATGGTTCATCTCTACCAGATGCGCAACTTCATGTGTAACGAGGTATTCAATGAGCTCTAAAGGTAGGGCAAGCATTGCCAAATTAAAGCTCAAGTTTCCTTTTGGAGAACAGCTTCCCCACCTTGTCCTCTGTTTTCGAATAAAAACTCTCTTCGGCTTAACTCCTAAACTTGCCGCACGTTCTTCAATAATGGGCATTATTAATGTTCTAAGCTCTTTCTTTAGGCCTTTCTCAAGCTTTCTCTTGTCTGAGAGGTCCAGGATTTTATTGTCGAGTAGAATAACCCCGCATCTAGAGGAGTAAAACTTCCCGAGGTAGGGAAATCCTCGAATCTCTTTTGCTCTTTCCACGCTCTCCAGCTTCGATAGTATCCATTTTTCTTTTTCTTTTAAGAACTTTTCAACGTTCTTTGTCGGAGAAACGACATGAAGCTTGCCTTCTGGGCTTACATAGATTCTCACGTACCTTACATTTCTCACACTGACTTCATACTGGATTTTCTTACCATTAAGCTCTATTTCTGGCATGTTTCCTTCTTGCGCTTCAGAGAATTTAAGTGTTTGTACTCTAAGGAGCCCAAGCGGAAGGTACTAAAGCATTGAGACCAAAACTTATTGGGATGGGAAACTGCAGAGAGGCTCCAATAAGAGGGTCTTAACTGCCGCTGAGTTCTTGGGAAAGAGACCAAAAGTTCTGGAAGTTTAGTATGATATTGAGTTATCGTTTTAACCTCCTAATCAAATTTACTTTTAGGGTGATGGTAGTGGACGTTGGAACAGCTGACAAACTTAGAATATATGTTTTAGCCGAGGATTATGCCGGCTACAACAGTCCATTTTTAGCTCAACATGGAATCTCCTTCCTAATAGAGGTAAAGTTTAACGGAAATACACGAAGAATACTCTTTGATGTTGGTTCTTACGCTGAGCCAGTTCTCTTTAATATGGAGCTTTTAAGCATTGACCCAAAAACAGTAGATATGATAATACTTTCACACAGCCATTTTGATCACACAGGCGGTTTACTGGGCATCATGAAGAAAATAAATAAGGAGGTTCCTATCTTTGCCCATCCCGAGATTTTTAAAGTGAGCTTTGCTACAGAACCGGAGTTCACTTATGCAGGAATTCCACCATTGAGAGGAGGCTCAAAAGGTGAAATTGAGAAGCTTGGTGGTATTTGGGTTCTGAGCAGAGACCCCATAAGGCTAATGCCGGGTGTTTTTACGCTTGGGGAAGTATCAAAAGAAGAAAAAGTTGGGTTCGAGAAAAATGTCACGATAAGCCTTTACAAGCTTGAAAAGGGAAGATTAGTTCCAGATGAAGTTGAAGATGAGATAGGGCTTGCAATAAATACTAAAAAAGGCCTAGTTGTTATTGGAGGATGCTCCCATCCTGGCATCGTCAGCATGACGAGGAAAGCCATAAAAATAAGCGGAATTGATCAAGTATATGCCGTTGTAGGAGGATTTCACCTGATATCTGCAGATGAAGAAAGAATTCAGAAGACTGTAGAAGCATTTAAAGAGCTGGGAGTTAAGAAAATTTATACTGGGCACTGTACAGGACTTAGAGCTGAAGCCACCTTTGCGAGAGAATTCGGGAAGAATTTTGAAAAACTCCATTCTGGAAAAGTCATAGAAATCTAGGCACTATTGAGGTTTTCACCTTTCATTATGAAACGTTTATTAATCTTGCAAAAGGGTGGAAAATTTGACAGAAAAACATTAAGAGAGGCAAGGAGGGTACTTGAAGGAATCACTTAAATAATCATTTTTCTTCCTCCGCGGATATAACTTCTAAATGTGCTTAAGTTTTCCAGAAATACCTCCTTAGCCTTTTCATTGACAAATGGGTTTTTCTCCGGCTCTTTAACAACTCCCTCGTATGCTGAGAGTAATCCTATTGGGGTAAGCTCCATTACTTTCTTGAAGTCTTCAAAATCCCTTTTGTATGGGTAGCAGAGCCAGACTTTATCGAATATGCTGCCCTCTATCTTTTCTTCTCTGTATTCCATATATGGATTTATTAGATACATCATGGCTTCCCCTATGGCTTCATACGCCTTTGCCTTTTGTATAGCTCCTTTATTAGTGCGGTATCCTTTTACTTCTATCCCTATTATATGCTTTTTCTCTTCATTTATTGCTATTATGTCTGCGTCTGGAGAAAAAGCTATGAAGGGATCCCATTTATCTCCACTTAGAGCGTTATGCTTTACATCCACAAGAACGTAATCAAACTTTCTTGAAAGAGCTAAAACCAACATTTGTTTTATTTCTTTTTCACGCTCTTTCGAAGGGACAAATGTTTTTGGCTTTGTTTTCTCCAAGACATTTAGTAAATTCCACCCTTCCCTCAATAGAGCTTCTAGAAATTCAAAAATTTCATTCTCATACCTCAGAGCTAGCAGTATTGCATCATTTTCAACGACTGCTATTGTTCCGGCCACGTAAACATTTCCTGATCTGCTCTTGAATTTAGAAGAAACTGTATCACAATATAAATTTAGCCCCCTTCCTATTAATTTACTGCAGTTTGCCATGATCACTTGCGAGTATGGCTTTAATTGATAGTCGTATACATAAGTTTCAGATTTTTCCGCTTTTTTAGGATACCAATCTGGAGACCAGGGCCCTACTGGTATTTCCTCATAATCTATGCCATGTTTCTGTTTTATTTCTTCTAGGAGATTGATGATCTCCAGGTGTTTCTCTTTTTTGTAATATGGGGCATAATATCTTAAGTGCATTGTATGTCCCTTCAGTCACAATTTATCTGGACAAAAAAGGAGAAGAGATAAAAAGCTCACTTCAATATGATTCTTGCGTCGGCGATGGCTGCGCCTTCGCCCTCTGGATAGACAAAGACTGGGTTTAAGTCCATCTCCTTAATGTAGTCTTTAAGATCGTCAACGAGGTTTGAAACCTTAAGCATCATGTTCACAATTGCCTTCATGTCCGCTGGGGGTTCTCCCCTCGTTCCAGCGAGGATTGGATAGCCTTTAATGCTCTTTATCATTTCCCAAGCGTCCTTCTCCTCAATTGGTATTATCCTGAAGGTAACGTCCTTGAGGATTTCCACAAAGATACCACCGAGGCCAAACATTATTGCATGCCCGAACTGTGGGTCTTCGGTGACGCCAATGATTACTTCTCTTCCGGGCTTGAGCATTGGGGCTATTAGGACACCAAGAATCTCTGCATCGGACCTGTATCTTCTTGCGTTCTCGTGGATTTCCTCCCATTTTTGTTTGAGTTCTTCGTCGTTTTTTATGTTGAGCATGACGACTTTTGCATCGCTCTTGTGGAGTATTTGTGGCGACATGAGCTTCATGACGATGGGGTAACCAATTTCGTTTGCGTATTTTATGGCTTCGTCGAGAGTTTTTGCGAGTTTTTCTTCTGGGACTGGTAAGCCGTAAGCTTTTAGGACTTGTTTTGCCTCGTATTCGACTAAGGCCTTCCTACCTTGAGCCAAAACATTTTCAATAACTTTCAAAGCCTCCCCCCTCATAAAATACCCCTCCAATAATGATGTGGGATTATTCACCTTTTAACTTTTCGAGATATTTAGCATATTGGACTAGTCCAGCCAGTGCTCTAACTCCTCTCTCCGGTGTTGGGTATACTGGAACTCCCTTTTCTTCGAGTATCTTTGCGTACTTCTCTGTCTTTTTACCTCCCATGGCTACAGCGAGTATTGGCTTCTCGCTCTTTTTCGCGTATTCTGCGAGAATTTCTACTATTTCATCCTCGTCTAAAAGCGGTACTTGGAAGAGCACGATTACTATTATTGCATCAACATTGGGATCGTTAACAAAAGCTTCAATTGCGTACTTGTATCTCTGGGCATCTGTGTCTCCAACAACGTCAGTTGGGTTTCCTACAACGGCATGTGGTGGGAAGTGCTCTTTTAAGTATTTGATAGTTTCCTCGCTCAGTTCGGCCATTCTAAGACCGAATTTGGCGACGGCATCACTTGCCATAACTCCCGCTCCACCGCCGTCTGTGATTATTCCAACTCTGTCTCCTTTTGGAAGTTTGCACTTTGCAAACGCCTTTGCAACATCAAACATGTGTTCAAAATCTTCCGCTCTTAAAATTCCTGTCTGTTTGAAAACTGCATCGTAAATTACATCTGTTCCAGCCAAGCTTCCAGTGTGTGAAGAAGCTGCTTTTGCACCGTATTCTGTTCTTCCGCTCTTGAGAGCTATAACGGGCTTTACTTTTGTTATTCTCTTTGCAGCTTCGATGAATTTTCTACCGTCTTTTACTCCCTCTATGTAGAAGGTGACGACTTTTATGGAGTCATCGTAAATGAAGTAGTCCATTAAGTCAGCATCGTCCACGTCTATTTTGTTGCCGTAGCTTACCATTTTTCCAATTCCTATTCCTGCTAAAGCTGCCCAATCAAGCATTGCTGCGGCAAAAGCACCACTTTGAGAAACGAAGGCTATTGGACCGCTCTTTGGTCTGTCCATTTTTTCATCTGGGAGGAAAACCGTGTCAACACCTGTGTCAGGCACGTAAACTCCAACACAGTTAGGTCCTATGACTCTTATTCCATTTTCCTTTGCTATTTGGAGAATTTCTTCTTCCATTTTCTTTCCTTCTTCACCAAGCTCTCCAAAGCCGCCAGTGATAATAACTACTGCTTTTATTCCCTTTTCTGCAATCTCTCTCATTGTGTTTGGTACAAAAGGTGCTGGAATAGCTATTACTGCCAAATCCGTGTCATCTGGAAGCTCTTTGACGCTTTTATATACCCTATACCCTTCGATTTCATCAAGCTTTGGGTTTACGGGGTAGATGTTTCCTTTGAAAATCCCCTGTTCTTTGTTCCTTTTGAAGTTCTCAAAAATAACGTTTCCAACTTTTCCTTTTTTGTTTGTGGCTCCTATGATTGCGACAGCCTTGGGTTCGAAGAAGGGTTTGAGTTCTTCGACGATTTTTGGATTTTCCATGGTATCACCTCTTTTATAAATAAATTTCCATTTGAACTTTATCTTCTTGTGTATAAAAGTTTTATGTAAGTAAAATAAGCTCTTTGATGAATTGATAGAAGCATTACTGTCCAAAAATTGGAAAAATATCAACCACTGTTGCTAAGTTCCTCCAAAAAGTTGAGGCTTTTGAGGACAGCGTCAAAAGTTCTTACTTCCAGAGACATTGGAACTCTAGGTATTTTCTTCAGTATCTCTCTCCAGGGAACAGTGCCTTCTCCTAGGGCAAGATGAGAATCTTCAGTACCGTTGTTGTCACTTAGGTGTATATACTCGATTCTGTCCCTTAAAAGCTCGATAAACTCATCGAAGTTCCTAGTTGTTGTGTTTAAGTGTCCTACATCAAACGCCACGCCGAGATTAGTGCCATCAATTAGCTCTGCTATTCTCTCCGGCGTTTGCCCGTCGAGAATCCAGAGGGAAGGCATATTCTCTAGAACTACCTTTATCCCTATTTTTTCCGCTACTCTGTCTATTTCTTCAAGAGAGCGCTTTTGAACTTTTTCGTAAGCTTTTGGAAATTTTCCGCCTAGTGGAGATCTGTAGGCTGGATGAATCACGACAAGGAGAGATCCCGTATCGTGTGCTATTTCCAGAGTTTCAAAGAGTAAACTGAGGGATACTCTCCTAATTTTTTCGTTCAATGAGCCGATGTTTACATCACTGAAAGGAGCGTGGATAGTGCTTTTTAATGCGTTGTCCTCTAAAAACTCTTTGTGCACTCTATAGTTATGTCTGTTCAGCTCATGGTAACCTTCATTGACAATCTCAACAAAATCAACGTCAAGGTTCTTTATTTTATGAAGAACCAAGCCTAGGCTTTTGTCAAATAGGCACTGTGTTGAGACTCCTATCACTTTCCCCCACCGGAGGAGAATAAAAGGGAGGGTATAAAAAGCTCACTCCCGGGACTTGGGCAGGAATGGAATGAGCCAGCTTAAAAAGCTGTCTATGCTCCTTGTTTGGATGTAAAGCGTTCCAGTACCGTAGAATTCTGCAACAAGCCCTTCGCCACCAAAAATCGTGCTCTTTAATCCCCCAACTCTTTTTATCTTAAAATCGAGACCCTCTGTAAAGGCAACCAAATGGCCTGTGTCTACGATAAATCTCTCATTTCTGAGCTCCTTTTTGTATATTCCTCCGAAGCTCGAGAGAAACACCGTCCCTTCTCCGCTTAGTTTGAGCAGGAATAAGCCCTCCCTTGAGAAGAACGTTTTTGCACCGCCGAACTTGGTGTCAATGTCTATCTCTTCAGAGCTCGCTAAAAATGCTCCGCTCTGGGCGTAGAGGGTTCCCCTCAATTCCAGCGCTTCTATATCGCCCATGTATGGCGGTGCCAGACCAACGTTGCCTTTACCCCCGCTAGCTCTGAACGTGTTCACGAATATGCTCTCTCCTCCGAGCATTGACCTCTTTAACGCCTTAAAGAGTCCTCCTGTCTTTGTCTCTATTTCTATATTCGGGCTCATATGAACCATCGCGCCCGGTTCCGCCTTGATGGCTTCTCCCTCTTCCAGTTCTACCTCAACCAAGCTGAAGCTTGGTCTTTGAATAATTTCGTATCTCACGTGCAACACCAAAGAAAGTTGGGAGTTCTGATATATAGCTCTTCTTATTTTATATCTTCTCTCGTTATCTGGCCTTTGAAATATGGGCAGAGGTCTTGCAGAATGCACTCGTCGCATTTGGGGGCTATGGGCTTGCAGACCATCTTTCCATGGTCAACCATTGCATGGTTTACATATACCCATAAATCTTTAGGTATCAGTTGTTTGAGGTATTCTTCGACTTTTTCCGGTGGGACTTTTGGAGGAGCTAAGCCCAAGCGTTTGCTTATCCTGTTTACGTGAGTATCGACGGGAATTGCTTGTTTTCCAAACCCATATGCCAAAACAATGTTTGCACACTTTCTTCCTATTCCTGGAAGTTTCATAAGCTCTTCAATACTATCTGGCACTTTGCCACCATATTTTTCGAGGATTATTCGGGAAGCCTTTACTATCCATTCTCCCTTTGTCTTCCAGAGACCGACACCGTTCTTCCTTAAAAACTCCTGCATTTCCTCAACTGGGGTGTTTGCTATGGTTTTGATGTCCTTGTACTTCTTAAATAGCTCTTCCCAAACCCTATACGTGACTTCATCCCTCATTCTTTGGGATATTATACAGTGGATCAATGTTTTGTACGGCTCCCCAATAAGTATCTTTTCTCTAGGATAGGTGTTTATGAGCCTTTTAACAATCTCTTGGGCGCGTTTTTTCTTATCTTCCCAGCTTTCGGCAAAGGTAAATTCATCATGACTGGATGATTGTAAGTTTGTTTCCATCATGAACCACCAGCACAGTGTCTTTTGCAAGCCTAACTTCTTTAAGCTTCTCGAACTCCTGGTTAAAAATCTTCCCTCCTTTGTGGTCTAAGATTAAAACTTCGTTCTCAAAGACGACTACAATAATGTTTTCTCCAGGAATTATGCCTTTAATTTCCTTTTTAAATTCGAGGGTTATAGAAAAGATCTCCCTCTCACTCAGCTCTACTGCCGTCGAGTCGGTGATTCTGAGGACTTTCGGTTCTGCATAAACCACTTTAAATTTTAGTGGTTTTCCAAGCAAATCTATTTCTAGAATATCTCCTTCTCTCGCTTCTTTTCCTTTGAGCTTTGCCCTTATAACCTCCGCAAAATCGGGAGTTAAGGGGGTTTCAAACAGAGGTTTTAGTATAAGCTTCATGCATCTCCCCTCCACTAACTATACTTCAGACATAATTAAGGGTTTTTGAAGGAAAACTTTATAAACGATATATCGTTCGATATATCGGTGACTAACTTGGAAAGGCCAAAGTATAAGGGACATCTCAAACTCCTCATCCTCAAGATATTGTCAGAGAAGCCTATGCACGGCTACGGCATAATGGCCGAGCTGGAGCGCTCTTACGGCATACCCTACCCAAGTCCCGGAACTATATATCCAATACTTTCTTCGTTAAAGCGTAGGGGGTTAATAGAAACCGTCGGTGAAGGGAAGAGGGATAAACGCCTCTATAGGGCTACCGAAAAGGGGAAAGAATACCTTGAGGAGCACGCAGAGGAGCTGGAAAAGATGCTCCGCATGGCGGCTCTCTTCAGGGAGTTCGCAAGGCTCGGTGGAAGGGAGCTTGGAGAGCTCCTCAAGGAGGTCTTTCTCTCCCTCGACAAGCTGAGCGACGAGCAGAAAACTGCACTCGCAAGGGAGTTCTCCGAGTTCACGAAGAGGGTCAGGCTGATTCTCCTAGGTGAAATACCCAGGAGGGATGGAAATGAGTGAAGCGATTATCGTTGAGAACCTCGTGAAAAAATATGGGGACTTTGAAGCCGTTAGGGGAATATCCTTCAAGGTGAAACGGGGCGAGATATTCGCCTTCCTCGGGCCGAACGGCGCGGGAAAGACCACCACTGTCCACATGCTCACGACACTGCTGAGACCGACCTCAGGCAGGGCAGTAGTTGCTGGCCACGACGTCGTCAATGAGCCGATGGAGGTAAGGAAGAGGATAGGCATCGTGTTTCAGGATCCAACCCTCGACGGGGAGCTCACCGCCTACGAGAACATGTACATCCACGGGAGGATATACGGACTGAAGGGGAGCGAGCTGAAGGAGAAGATAGAGCGCCTTCTCAAGTTCGTCGAGCTGTGGGAGTTTAAAGACAAGCCCGTCAAGACGTTCTCAGGTGGAATGCAGAGAAGGCTTGAGATAGCGCGCTCCCTTCTCCACGAGCCGGAGGTACTTTTCCTCGACGAGCCGACGATAGGCCTCGACCCGCAGACGAGGGCTCATATCTGGGACTACATAAAGGCTATGAAGGAGGAGCACAACATGACAATTTTCCTCACGACGCACTACATGGACGAGGCGGAACAACTGGCCGACAGGATAGCGATAATTGACCACGGCAAGATAATTGCAGAGGGCACCGCGGAGGAGCTGAAGAAGCTCGTGGGTAACGATGTGATTTACCTCAAGCTCGAAGCGCCCGAAGAGCTGAGGTGCTTCAAGGCTGACTTCATAAGGGGATGCAAAGTCCTCGCGGACGGTAGGGTGGCCCTCGAAGTCGAGAACGCCGCGGAGGCCCTCCCAAGGCTCTTCGAGCTGGCAGGTGAGAAGGGCATCAAAATCCTTGAAGTGACATACCACAGGCCGACGCTCAACGACGTCTTCCTCCACCTGACCGGGAGGGAGATAAGGGAAGAGGGCGCGGAGAACCCGATGGCGGCCTTCGCGAGAATGAGGATGAGGAGGTGAGAGAATGGAGGCACTCACAACGATGGCCTACAGGCAGCTGAAGAGGTTCGCAAGGGCCAGGTCAAGGGTCGCGGGAATGATAATCAACCCGCTCCTGTGGCTCGTCTTCTTCGGAATGGGATGGAGCAAGGTCTTCGACAACCCCATGGTGAGGACTATCTTTGGGGGCGTTGACTACCTCACGTTCTTGGCCCCGGGTATCTTCGCAATGACTGTCTTCAACCAGAGCTTCGTTGCCGGGGTGAGCGTCATCTGGGACAAGCAGTTCGGCTTCCTCAAGGAGGTTCTTGTAGCGCCGGCGTCGAGGAAGGAGAGCATCCTCGGGCGCATAATCGGGGATTCCCTCGTCACGCTTACGCAGGGCGCTATAATCCTCGCGCTGACGTTCTTCCTCGCGGAGAACTTAAAACCCAGCGGCTTCCTTCCGGCGCTCGGAGTGGGCTTCCTGCTCGCCATGGCATTCTCGGGCTTCGGCGTCAGCCTCGCCCTCAGGATGGAGAGCATGGAGGGCTTCCAGATGATAATGATGGTCCTCATGCTCCCGCTGACCTTCCTGAGCGGCGCAATATATCCAATAGAAACCATGCCGGGGTGGATGAAGGCCCTCGCCTACGTCAACCCGCTCACATACGCCGTAGATGGGGCGAGGCACTTCCTCGTGGGGGCGAGCGTGGCAAAGTTCTCGCTCGCAGTTGACCTCGGCGTACTTGCCGTTTTGGCGGCCATACTCGTCGGGCTGGCGATGGTTGAGTTCGAGAGGGCCACGATAGGGTAAACGGGAAAAGGAGTTAAGAACCTTTGGAGAGATACGCTATTGCACTTCCCTGTTCTCCACTTTTTTCTTGAAAGCCTCATAGCTTATTTTAAGTGCTTCAACAACAGGGAGCTTTTCCCCGGCGAAAAATGTCAGCATTGCTCCACCACCAGTGCTTATATGGGAAACCCCTTTTATGTTGTACTTGTAGATGCTCGCTATTGAGTGTCCTCCGCCGATTGCCGAGAATGCCTTGCTTTCTCCTATTGCCTTGAAAACTTCTACAGTTCCTTTTGCGAAATCTTCTATTTCAAATACGCCCATAGGACCGTTTGCAACTATTATAGCAGCTTCCTGAAGTATTTTTCTATACTTTTCTATTGTTCTGCTTCCTATGTCCATGATTGGCCTCTCATCGAAAATCCACTTCTTATCGCTTAGCAGGTCGACTTCGACTCTCTCACCCTTGTATTCAACTGCAAAGTCTACCGGAGTTCTTACATATGGATAAAACTCGTTTAATATCTCCTCTGCCCAATCTACTAGATTTATCAGCCCTTTTTTCTCAAGAAAGCTTATGTTTGCATCTCCCAAATCAAACCCTTTTGCTAGGGTAAAGATCTGTCCCACTAAACCCCCGGTTAAAATTAAGTCGGCTTTTCCATTTCTCAGAACATTCTCTGCGACTTTAAGTGAATCATCAACTTTTGCTCCACCCAGCACATAGATTTTGGGCCTTTCTTCGCTCTCATATGCCTTGTTCAGCGCTTTCAGTTCTCTTTCCATTAAAAATCCTGGTATCATTGGTTTTAGTCTTGCAAAACCAACTAGGGAGGGCTGTGATCTATGAGAAGCAGCGAAAGCATCTATAACCACGTAATCTATTAGAGGGCTGAGCTTTCTGACAAAGTATGTTCTCTCGCACTTTTCCAAGGGGGCCTGCTTAATTTCTTCTGCTGCAAATCGAAGATTCTCCAGCATTATAATTTCTCCGGGTTTTAGTGAGGCTATTGCTTCCCTTGCGCACTTTCCGAAGACGTCTTCCACGTACTTTACTTCAATGCCAAGCAGAGAGCTTAGTATTTTGGCATGCTCCTCTGTGGTCAGGTAGTCTTCCTCGTAGGGCTTGCTCTGGTGCGTTCCAACAACTACCTTTGCGTTATGTTCAAGGAGATACCTTATAGTTGGCAAGACTGCTCTGAATCGAGCATCGCTGATTATCTTTCCATTTTTGACGGGTGAGTTTAAATCGGCCCTAAAAAATACTGTTTTTCCGTGATAATCAAATTCAGTTATCCTAAACATTCTCTCACCGAAAGGATATACATGAGATACGTTAAAAGGTTATTTTAAACACCAGTAGTGATAGGTGCTCATGCAAAAGTAACCGGAAAAGAGAAAAGGGATTCAGGTCATCAAAAGACTTTCAATTAGCTTTATTGCCTCCACTATCTTTGTTTCTGGAACTTCCTCTTCAGGCAGTTCGAGGTTTATTACAAGCCTCTCCTCTTGGGAGTCTTCATCCAATCCGTAAACCTCGAGCTCTTCTACATCTACATCCTCAAAGAAGTTCTCAATCTCAGGGCCTATGATCTTTTTGTCATTCCCATAAACTTCCACTCTGATAAGGTCATCTTTGGACGATGCAACAACTGCTATTTCATAATCTCCAATCTTCTTTGTGAACTTGATTAGGTTTCCGTAACCCAGAACCTCTTCTTCAAATCCGAGGTTTTTCATAACTCCCCTTATTCTCTCAATCTTGGCTTTCATTCTATTCAATATCTTGTCTCTCAGCTTGTAGCTCTCTTCAAGGGCTTTCTTTATCCCCTCGCCGGCTTTTTCTACTTCTCCTTCCCATATTCCAACTACCTTTATTCCAGAAGAAGTTGGTCTAAGCTCGATTTTTAGGGTCTCTATATCAAAATCCTTTAAATCTTCAATTTTAAGCTCGCTAACGCTAAGTATTTCAAATTCAATTCTAACTAAATTGCCAAAGGCCTTCCCTTTAAATTTCAAGGGCACCACCTATGAGGGGGAAAGACAAGTGGGTTTAAAAAGTCTTCTATATGAGGAACGAAAATATAAAAAAGAAAAAGATCATTTCTTTCTTCTAAGTAGAGCGAGCGGAATCAGGGAGAATGCTAAAACTGCTGCAGGCCCACAGGTTGATTTGCTTTCTGTTGAAGATGAGGTTTTGCTCGTAGTTTGCGTGCCTCCGATAACCTTTTCGAATGTTGCTTTGTTTCCATAAAAGTCCACTGCCACAGCTCTTATAATGTATTCATCAGCATCAACGCCTGGAATCTCTGCTACAAAGTACTCCGCTTGCCCTCCGCTTGATTGTACTGCTGGATACCTTGTAATCTTTCCATTGGCTTCTATTTCCACGTAGATGTCTCTAATTCCGAGGTTGTCTTTGGCACCTATGTAGACCTTAAACGGCTTGCCTTTTACTAGCTTTGAGGGGGTGGTATAGGGAATAGTCACTTCCGGCTTTTGGGTATCTTTTCCTTTACTTATTACTAGCTGAGATACTCCTTCTGGAACCGTTATCTCAAAGAGTTCGTAGGTCTTGTCCCCAATTTTTCTCTCTCCAAGAAGCTTGTAAGTGACGTTTGTAACGCTGGCATCAACTTGAGCACCTTCTGGCACCTCTATGGCAAATTTACCGCTCTCTTCTCCAATCAAGTTTATGAACTTCACTGCACTTCCAAAATCCGTTGTCCATCTAAATGCAACGAACTCCTGTGGAATCGACAGAGAGATAAAGTCACTGAACAGTGTTCCAAACATTTCTTCGATCTCTGGGAGCCTGACGTTTCCGTTTTCGTCTATCTCAACTATTCTCGAACCGTACCACGTGGGACTTTTGTCGGGTTCTGAAGGAGGATTGGTTTCCTTATCTGGAGCACCGGTTGCTGTTAACGTTACAAACCAGTGTTCGTTGCCATTTTTATCAACATAGATGTGGAGCTTGTCGTGGTGGATATGACCGCTCATGACGAGCTTGATGTTGTACTTCTCAACGTCTTGGAGGAATCTTCTTGCTATATCTTCACTTGTCTTCTCTGGCCCCCCGATCCAGTAGTAACCTACATATTGAGTTAATTCTTCCCAATCTTTGTCATCAAACGCAGTAAACCCTTCAATTGTTCCTCCAATCCATCCTTGTGGGGCAGAATACCAGTAGGGGTGGTGAACGATAACTATTGGGATTTTGTCGGGGTGCTCTTCAAGAACTTTCTCCATCCATTCGAGCTGGTTCATGTAGGGATGCGCTTCGTCTCCATGAGAGTCGAGGGCTATAATGAGGAACTTTCCTATGGTGAGGTAATAGTCAGTTGGCCCTATCAGTTTGGGATAATAGTTCGGTGGGTCATCATGGTTTCCTTTCACGATTATCGTTGGTCTTCCGGCTGCAGCTGCTCTAGAAATTATATCGAGCATCATTTTGTATCCCTTGCTATCTCCAGCGGTATCAACGACGTCTCCGGTATTTATTATAACGTCAACCCTGTTATCCATGCTCCAGTAGGTATAAGCACTATCTGTGGCAACGTAGCTGTGGAGTGGAATGATCATGCCTCCATCACATAGCTCTTGTATTTTCTGTATATCCCTTTGGAAGTATTCTCCACAGACGTAGCCGAACTTAGTTCCGCTTGTGATGTGAGTATCACTTACGTGTGCAATTCTAAGTACCTTGGGATACTCCTTAAGAACCCAGACTCCGTTGGGAATGACAACTTCTCCTTTGTTCGACTTGACCTGGAGAAAATACACATCTGGGGCAACATTTTCGGGTATTTTGGCTTTTATTCCATCTCCCTTCTCCAAAATTTCAAGTTTATACGGGCCATTCATGACTGAGACTATTGTGAGCTCTGTTATATCAACACCTTCTTGGGGCTGTATCTCTATCGTCTCTCCCGGAAGTGCTATAGCTGGAGCACCGGGCATTGGCATCTTTAAAATATCTCCTGGAAGTGCTTCTGCACTTACTGGGCTTACATTAATCAAGGACAAAGTCAGAAACGTCAGCAAAAACGCAAGCATTCGTCTCATGAGATCACCAAAATATTAGAAAGTTTTGAACATTAAAAAGGTTATCACTTTTCAGGGATTCCATCTTAGAGCTGCGGTTGCAAACCCCATAATCTTTTCTGCGAGTTCGCTTCTACCTCCAAGTTTTTTGTAGAGCCTGTAACTTTCCCAAATCTTGGAATAAAGCTTTTGAGATTCCCTCACATTTAATGATCTGGTCGCCACATACAGTCTTGTTATGTGTATCCCCATCTCCAGCAAGTGGAAATCTGCCCGGCTGAGGGGTGGAAATACCATCGGATGTATGTCCTCATAGGTTGGAATCAACGAGCATTCTAACATATGGGCTCTCCCTAATTCGTCTTTTATGTCTCTCTCAAGAAACTCCACCCTACCTTCTATACTGGGAAGGTCCTTTATTTTCTTAATGGGAACTGATTTTGCTTCTTCAAACTCTACTTCAACTGGTAAGTTGAGGGCGGCTTTCACTAATAGCTCAACATCCCATGTTATATGAATCACTGCATAGGGAGTATTTCTTATGTCTTTGGCACTTTTGCCTTCAAAGAGCTTGAAGTTCAACTTATTTCCGCGTCTAATAACTCCAACTGGGGTTATGTTTGACTTGGTTGCAAGAAGGACCTCGTAGACTTTTCCTTCTTCGAAAATCTCCATTGCGCAACCCCCAAAACAAAAAAGAATTAAAGGTTTTGTTTAGGAAGCACAAGAATGTCATTTCTGTCTATGTAGAACGTTACTTCTCCCTGAAGCTTTAGATGAGCAACGTCTTTGTCGTTTATTGTTCTGGCAATTATTCTCTGTTCTCCGAACATTCCAACGACTTCAATGAAAAATCCGTAGTATTCTATGAGGTCGACTTTGCCCGTTAGTGCCACCGCGTTTTCAATGGGGTGAAGGCTGATGCGCTCTGGTCTTATGACCAAGACAACTTTGTCATTCTTGTCCCTGTATGTAAGTCCGTTGAGTCTGAAGTTTTCGAATTCAACAGTTACCTTGTCTCCGTCCCTCTCTACGACTTCGGCTGGAATTACGTTGGTTTTACCCATAAATGATGCAACAAACTCGGTTTTTGGTTGTTCATATATCTCTTTTGGCGTGCCTACCTGCTCTATCTGTCCTATGTTCATCACGGCTATTCTATCGCTTATTGCCATTGCTTCTTCCTGATCGTGGGTAACATATAGAACCGTGATTCCAAGTTCCCTCTGTATTCTTCTTATCTCCGATCTCATTTCCAGCCTGAGTTTTGCATCCAGATTTGAGAGAGGTTCATCAAGCAGGAGTAGCTTTGGTTCTACTACAAGGGCTCTTGCTATGGCAACTCTTTGTTGCTGACCACCACTGAGCTGTGTTGGGTATCTATCTTCATAACCTTGGAGTTTGACTAATTCAAGAGCCCATTTTACTCTTCTTTCGATTTCCTGTTTGGGGAGCTTTCTTATTTTTAACCCATAGGCTATGTTGTCGTAGACAGTCATGTGGGGCCATAATGCATAGTTTTGGAAAACTAAAACCGCTCCCCTTTCACTTGAGCTTTTGTAAGTTACTTCTTCGTCATCAAAGTACAGATGTCCTTCATCTGGAAAGTCCAGCCCCGCTATTATTCTTAACGTTGTCGATTTTCCACAACCGCTTGGCCCGAGTAGTGTAAACAGCTCCCCGTGTTTTATGTGAAGATCGATACCCTTCAAGGCAACGGTTTCACCAAAAGTTTTCACTATGCCCTCAAGCTTGACTTCAACCATATTCTCACCTCATGTTAATCCAATGAAGGAGTACCTCTGCTTTGTAATAATGTTAACCACAACAATTGCCGCTATCTGTACCACTATCAACAAGACTCCCAACGCTGCTGCTATGTTTATACTACCCGCTGCGGACATTAAAACTTCTTTCATGAATGCTGTTATTGGTGCCTGTGCCATATTTATTGAACCAAGGGTTATTCCAACGCTTGTTTCGCTCATTGAATAGACAAAGCTTAGCATTGCTCCACCAAAGACGTTCAAAGATATTAGTGGCATTAAAATTCCTGTTATCGTTTTCCACCTTGAGGCTCCGAGGTTCATAGACGATTCTTCGAGTGATACGTGAACTTGCTGCAGACCTGCATAGACAGACCTTGCTGCAAATGGGAGTCTTCTTATGGAATAAGCAAGTATCAGCACCAACGCAGGGTTAAATCCATAGAGCGACGTTGGGTTTAGCGGTGAATTCTCTGGGGTAACCGCTGAGAAGAAATAGAAGTATCCCATTGCGACTACAATTCCCGGCACTGCAATTGGGAGTATTACTATGCTTTCCAAGATAGGAGTTAGAATGCCCTTGAATCTGCTTGTGGCGTAAGAGGAAGTTATTGAAAGGAGCACTATGAGAACTACGGCGGCTCCAGAATAAACAAGGCTGTTCACAATGAACCTCCTGACGTCAGGGTTTAGTATCATTTCTTTTACGTAATCAGTTGTGAACCCTTGTGGAAGTACTGTTGTAGTCCATCTTTCGGAGAAAGCAAGCATAATCACGCCCAATTGTGGGAATATGGTGATTAACAATACTGGGAGAAGAACCAAGTAGATTAAGAGGGCTTGCCATGGCTTTGGATCGCTTATTCTTGGCTTCCACCTTCCACCTTTGCTTAGCATTGCATACTGCCTTAGGCTTACATATTTCCTTATGCCAAGGAAAGCAATTACTGCTAGGGTCAGCATTATTATTGAAAGGGCAGCTATTTCTGGGCTTCTTTCTCCAAGCCCATAGATGAACTTGCTGAATATCTGATAGGACATGAGTTTCTTCGCCAGTGGGTCTCCATGGAAGACAATTGGTGCCGCTAGGTCTTCAAGGCTGAAGATGAACACTAAAGTTGCCCCTGCGGCAATTCCGGGGAGGGCAAGGGGGAAGGTTACTGTTCTAAAGAGGTGGAATCCTTTACTTCCAAGGTTTTCTGCCTGCTCTTCAAGGGTTGGGTCTATGTTGATAAAGCTTGCATAGGCATTCAAGTAAACGATTGGATAATACGCCATGGATTGAGCTAAAACTACACCTGCTAAACCATCTATTTTAATCCTAAACGGGAGTATGTGAAGGACTTCGTGGAAAATGTAATTTATAAGCCCAAATTCGCTAAACATCTGCTTTATTACATAAGCGTTCACAAAGGGAGTTACCAGCAGAGGTATAAAGAGAGCAATTCTAAAGAAGTTCTTTCCTTTGAAGTTGTATCTCGCCATTACAAAGGCGAAGACAGTTCCCAAAATTGCCGTGAAGAGCGTTACCAGTGCGGCAACAATGAGAGAATTAAGCACAACTCCAAAATCTAAACCCCTGATTAGATACAGAGTTTCGCCTGTGGAGGTTGTCAATTTTTGAGCAAATTCCCCATGTGGGGGAATTTGAATATAGTAGGAATCCGTTAATATGCTCTTAAACCAGTGAAGGGAAATGTTCCCATCATACGTGAAAGCAATAAGCAACATGGACAAAACTGGCACTATTAAAAATACTATCAGATACAAGAGCGGAAAAATATAAGAAAAAGCGACGAGGGGCTCAAACAGTGGAGTCCCGAAAAGTCTTTCACTCCATTTGCTAACTTTCATCCTTGCACCTCCGCGAGAACGCTTTGATATTTCTCTCTTGCAGCATCTCTCCATTCTTGCATGAGGGTATCTCTAAAGGAGGAATCTTTTGCAAGTCTGTCGTTGATTTTCTTGGCGTACTCCTCTGTTAGTGTCATTATTTCTCCAGTATCTGGATCTTTGAATTTTACAGGCTCAAGGAGCTTGGCTTTTAGCTCTTTGTACTTCTCTTCGCTTATCTTTCCTTCCTTGTAGGCTTTTACCAAGGCTACCCATGCTCTATGGAGCTCCTGGTTTGCATCGACAAGTGTGGCCTTGAAGTAAAGCTGCAATGAATTTACTGTTGCTAGAGCTCTATTATCATCAAATTCTATTCCCTCTGTTTTCAGAGCATTCTCATAAGCTTTCTTTAAGTCGGGTCTCTTTTGTCCTTCTGGGGTGTCGAATACGCTTGGGTTAACTGGCAGTCTGTTTATTTCTTCATCGAGCCATATCTTCTGTCCTTCTGTTAGAACCCAATAGATGAATGCTTGGGCAGCTTCTTTGTTTTGTGAATTCACAAGAAGGGCTATAGGATCACCGTTTATGATACTCTGGCCTTTCGGGATAATATATTCACAAGCGGGATTTAGCTTCATTGCGGTATATCCATAAAAGTCGATTGTGTTTCCAACGGCAATGTCTCCAGCAATTACGGCTTCTCTGACAGCATCGCTAGCATCGTAAATCTTTGAGTTTGCTGCGATTAGTGTAAGAATATTCCATCCTTCATCCCATCCAAAAGCCTGAAGAATTATCTGGTAAATCCTTGTGTTTGAAGTACTCCTTGTTGGGTCGGCAATTCCCACTTGAGGTGGATCCATTGCAAACGTTTCGCTCGCTATGTCTTCCCATCTCTGGGGAACTGGAAGGTTCCATCTCTTAAGAACGTCGTGGTTTACGGTAAATCCAAACGATGATAATGCCGCTGCAATCCAGTATATCTTTCCATCGTTGCCTTTTCTGACCATTGGCATTCCAGCGATTGTTTCTTGAATTTGAGTTCCAATGAGACCCAGAACCTTTTGGTCTTCTATGGGGGCAAGATAATTATTCTTGAAGAGATCGTCAAAGAGTGTTGGACCGCCTCCCCATCCAACGTCAGCTCCTTTTTCTATATATGTTGGCCACAGTGACTCAGGAGCCTTTATGAACTTTACATCCTTGATATTATACTGCTTCGCTATGTCACTTTGAAGGAACATCTTCTTTGCCATTACCTGTATAGTTACGTCGTGTCTCGTTAAAACGACAAGAGTTACTCCCTCTGTTTGCGTTTCTGTTTTAGTTTCCCCTCCTCCAATACATCCTGCGGCAACTACGCTGAACAATATAATGAACAAAATCGAAAGGCTCGCAAGTTTTTTCATCAATGCTCACCCCTTTTGAAGTTCAGATGCCTATTTTTAAATTTTGTCATAAAAATGTTAAAAGCTCAAAAAGAAAGGAAAAGATGCAAGACTACTTCTTTCTTCTAAAGGCCAACGGAAGTAGGATTAGTCCTACTAAAGCTGCTGGACCACAAACTCCTCCACCGGCTTGAGTCTCTGTTTTTGCTGCTTGGTCTAGTGCCCAGTGTATCATGTTTGTGACGAATGCTGGGCCGTCTAGGTCGACACCGTGGTACTTAGCACTCCATGTTGGCTCGTAGTCGCCGTATGGGCTTTCACCGCTTACGATGAGAACGCTCTGCTTTCCATTGTCGAATTTAATTATCTCGACTGCCAAGAGTGGGAATACTCCGGTTTCTCCGGCCGTGTAAGCGTTTGCCGGTGGGTCGCTGTTCTCTACGATTGTGCCATCTTGTGAAGTTTTTACGATTCTGTAAACGTTCTCTGGAACGTTTCCGTCAACGAGTTTTTGCCAGTTTCCATTGTCATCGACCCATGCAACTATGGCTGGACCATGATAGAGAACTTTTCCTTCGTGCTGGAAGTTTTGGGTGAGTTTTTCCTTGTCTGGAGTGCCGTCGTCAGGTTGTACAAGACCAACAACTCTATAAGATGCTCCAGCGTTGCTTGTTGGGTCTTCAACAGAACAAAGGTCAATTCTCAAGTGTCCGACACCGAGTTGTTCAAGAAGTGTGTTTGCAATATCTTGGGCTTGAGGACCGCTACTACCGTAGTCACTATCGGCAGCAACCCAGAGAACTTTTCCTCCTTGCTTAAACCACTCTGCAATGGCTTGGATTTCATCTGGTGCGAAGGGGCTTGTTGGCTGGCCAAGAATGAGCATGTCAACATTTGCAAGGGCATCAGAGGTTATCTTTTCTCCAAGGTGCTTAATACCCAGAGTGTCTGCGGCCATTGGGTCGCCAAAATAGCCCCATTCGACGTCGGTAATAGTCTTAACAATTCCATGCGCGAGGGTTTTATTGGTTTCGTATTCAAGGACGTCCTCCGCGAGATACTTCTCGTTTTCTCCATGAGCCAAATCCACTGCAACTGTAGCTGCACTAGCAAAAGCCATACCAAAAAGGCCAAACAACACAAAGACTGAAAGCAGTATTGAAAGCTTCCTCATGGCGTTCACCAAACTATTTTATAAAATTGAAAGTTATAAGATTTTTGAATGTTCTTAAAGAAAAATGCTTAAAAGAGTCATTTCATAGGTGGGAGTAGGTGGTGTGAATGGACATAGAAGAGAAAATACGCCTAATAACAAAGAAGCCCACCGAGGAAGTGCTAACAGTTGAGAACCTCAGACATTTGCTGGAAATTGGAATGCCATTACAGCATTATATTGGATTTGAAATAAGCGGTTACATTCACCTTGGCACTGGATTAATGGCTGGTGCAAAGATAGCTGACTTCCAAAAAGCCGGAATAAAAACGAGAATATTTCTGGCCGACTGGCACAGCTGGATTAATGATAAACTTGGAGGAGACCTTGAGGTTATACAAAAAGTTGCCCTAACTTACTTCAAGGAAGGTATGAAGCAGAGCATTAAAGTTATGGGGGGAGACCCAGACAAAGTGGAGTTCGTTCTGGCCAGCGAGATTCTAGAGAGAGGCGATTACTGGAGGACGGTTATTGATATCTCAAAGAACGTCACCTTGGCAAGAATGATGAGATCTATAACTATTATGGGAAGACAGATGGGAGAGGCGATAGACTTTGCAAAGCTTATCTATCCAGCTATGCAGGTTGCCGATATCTTCTACCAGGGAGTTAACATTGCACATGCTGGAATGGACCAAAGAAAAGCTCATGTTATTGCGATTGAAGTCGCTCCAAAATTAAGGTATCACCCGCTCGTTTGGAATGGGGAAAAGGTAAAGCCTGTTGCGGTTCACCACCACCTCCTCTTAGGTCTCCAAGAACCTCCAAAATGGCCAATTGAAAGCGAAGAGGAGTTTAAGGAAATTAAAGCGGCAATGAAGATGAGCAAGAGCAAGCCATACTCAGCAGTGTTTATCCACGACAGCCCGGAGGAAATAAGGCAAAAGCTTAGAAAAGCCTTCTGTCCAGCAAGAGAAGTTAACTACAACCCAGTTCTTGATTGGGCTGAGCACATAATCTTCAGAGAAGAGCCAACGGAGTTTACAATTCACAGGCCAGCCAAGTTTGGTGGCGATGTAACGTACACAACATTTGAGGAACTTAAGAAAGACTTTGCAGAGGGCAAAATACATCCACTCGACTTAAAGAATGCGGTTGCTGAATACCTGATAGAGCTCCTCAAACCAGTTAGGGAATACTTCGAAAAGCACCCCGAACCATTGGAGCTTATGAAAAGCGTGCAAATAACAAGATGAGCTTTTTATTTTGAGTTTTTATCTCTAACTTTTTCTGTTTCTGGATAACTCTAGACGAGAATGAAAAGTAATGTCTACCGTTTCAACTTAACATCAAAATTCCCGGAAACAGACTAAATTTTGTAGTAATGCATTGTATGAGAATTTCAAAAAAGAAGAAAAGAAATAAATAAAAAGCTATTCGAATGTTCCAAATTTTATGGGCTTTCCTTCTTTTACTAGTATCTCCCCTCTAGCTATAACGTATTTAATTTTCAATGTATTCTTGTCTAGGATTACCAAGTCAGCATCTTTATTGGGTTTTATTTCTCCTTTTTGGCTAAGTTTCAAATGTTTTGCAATGTTTGTGGAAGTTATTCTAACGGCATCTTCAATATCTATCTTTTCTTCCTTTACCATGTCCACAAATTCCTTGTATAAAGATGATACTGGAGCTATAAGCATGCGAACTAGTTCTTTCTTTTCATTGACCTTTGGCATACTCCCATTCCCGTCAGTACTCATTGTAATTCTATCGACCGGAACTCCCTTCTTTAGTAGTGTTTTAACAGCTTCGCTTGGTTTTATAGCTTCGTCAAAGCCATATTCGGGGGAAACACCTGCCGTTATGTCCACATAACCTCCAAGTCTTCCAAATTCTATGCTCTCGTTGAACAGATCCTCACACCTATTTAAGTGAGTTGGGGCAAACTGCTCTATCGGAATATCGGTGTTTTCTATGGCTTTTAAAATGGGAGTAAGGCCAGGTTTTTCGCTCCCCATGTGAATATGCACTACTCCAGCTTTTCCAGATAGAATGCCACCCACTCTAGCATCCGAAGCAATCCTCCGAAGCTCGTCTATCGTTGGATGGGATGACCTGTGATCTGACAACGCCATCTTCACTCCGATTACCTTATCTATGAGCACGATGTCAGATAATATGCTTCCTGTGATCGTTGGAGAAGGGACTTGGTAAGCTCCAGTATAAATCCAAGTGCTGATGCCTTCATTTTCTAATCCCCTAGCTTTCATTAACAACTCTCTTAGTGACCTAGCAACTCCATCTGTTCCCAATACTCCCACCACAGACGTTATTCCAACTGTGCTCAACTGGGTCAACTGAACAGGCGGTGTGCGATATTGTGGACCTCCCTCTCCACCAGCACCATTAATATGCACATGTTGATCTATAAAGCCGGGAATCACAATTGAGTCTGATGCGTCAATGACTTCAATATCACCTAAGTGGTGAGTAATCTCAGGAGGAATATCTTCTTTAATTGTAGATATCTTTCCGTGCATAACAAGTATATCCTTTTTTCCTTTATATTCTGGTGAGTAAATTTCGCCGTTTTTTATCAATATATTCATAATGATCCCCTCCTTAAAGATTTAAAATAGAAAAACAAAAACGGAAAATCAAATTTCATTGTTTCACTCTTCTTTCCAGATTGCTATTCCCGTATAACCATATATCCATGCTGTAATGAAACCAAGGTAACACATTATAGCCCATGGAAGGTACTGGATAGTTGGCACACCTAGCACTGTAGTCATATAGATACCCGCCGCGGACCATGGAATTAAGGGAACAACAACAGTTCCCGAGTCTTCTAGAGTACGGGATAGCACTGTTCTCTTGATTTTCATTTTGTCAAAAAGGTCTCTGAACATTGTAGCTGGCATTATCTCAGAAAGATATGAATTTCCAGTTCCCAGTCCGGTTAATATTCCAGTGAGAGATGTTGCAAATATTAGTCTTGCAACGCTTCCTTTTATGAATTTAGTTTGCAAATACTCTATAATCTTTGAAATACTACCACTGCGCTCTAATTGTCCAGCGAAAATATATGCAAAGAATACAACTGCCATTGCACTTGCCATGAACGAAATTCCTCCTCTGTTGAGCATCTTATCAACGGCCTCAACTCCAGTGTTAATTGAAGGTCCCTTTGCCATAACTTTAACAATCGTGGCAATATCATAGCCTTGCCACATTGCTATGGGGATTGCAGCAAGAATGGCTACCCATAACACTGGTATTGTTGGATATTTCTTATAAGCTAAGATTAACAAGAGAATGGGAGGAATTAATGTTATTGGACTTAAATTAAAGTTCTGTTCCAATGCTTGTAGTATAACGTTAACTTTGCTCCAATCGATGTTTCCGCCTGCCTTTAACCCTACTAAACCATATACTATTAAGGAAATTAAATACCCTGGCATTGTAGTGTACAACATCGACTTTACGTGATCAAGAACATCAACTTCTGCCAATGCAGCTGCTAGAACTGTAGTATCAGATACAGGACTGATTTTGTCTCCTAAATATGCACCAACTACTATGGCTCCAGCAGCAGCAGGTAATGGCACTCCAAGTCCATAGGCAACGCCCATAAGAGCTACTCCAAAAGTGGCTGCTGTTCCCCATGAAGTTCCAGTTAAAAGGGAAGCTATACTACATATAATCGTCGCAGCCACTAAGAATATTTTTGGACTCAGGGTCTTGAGACCTGCATACATTAGGTAGGGTATTGTTCCAGAAATCATCCAAATGGCAATTAATGGCCCTACTGTGATCAAAATAATCATTGCTCCCATAGCTTTTGCAGCTAGTGGAACTGTGCCCTCTTCAAAGAGCTCTTTCCAAGAGAAACCATAATAAAACACGTATATCGCTGTTGTCATTATGCTTACGAACATTAACAGAATTGCCGTGTCAAATTCCAATATCAACTTTCCTACGACCATTGTTGCCAAAATTAGTAGTATTACTGCACTTGCTCCTTTTAACCCAACTTCTCTTTTTGGCATCTCTATTTCACCTCTTTCCTTATTTATCCTCTTAGCTGGTGTCAGAACGAATTTCCCATCATCCACCAGCTTTGTGGCTTTTCTTTTATATTTTAGTCAAAGTTTGCATGTGGCAATGTTAAATCTCGTGTTTAATAGTTAAAAGCCTAGTGTGTTAATTTTTGTCTATATGTTTCGTAAAGTATTGATTTAGAAATTGGCTTTAATCCCATGAATGTCGTAATTAGTAGTTAAAACTTAAACTGAAAAGGAGCGATCAAAATAATACCAAAAGAATTCCATGATTTAAAATTGTATTCTGTTATTTCGTATATTCTCGGATTTGCAATTGCTTCGTAAATGAAGCTATTGATGTCATCCCTTTTTGCTTGACGATTTAGTTTGACTAAAACATCTGCATATGCAACATTTGCTGCCCGCAAGAGAAGAAGTCCAACTATTTGCAAAATTCCTTCCTCTTGAAGCCTTAAACGTCGCCTCCTGACTGTAGTGACTGAAACTCCAAGTTCTTCTGCAATTTTTGTATCACTCATTCTACCGTCCTCTCGCAGTAACTGGTAAATCTTAATGTCAAGATCATCAAGTTTGCCCTTGAAAATCTTCCTTAAAACAAGTATCTCGTTATCTGTCTCCATCTTGTCTCCCTTATCATAATTTAATCTACAGTTTTTATGTTTTCTGGCTAACGTATTCGTGTCTGATCTTAAGTACTCGGTACTCGTTAGGATAATCAACAAAAGCAAAAGAAGAGCTTGAAAGTAAACTGTCTTCTGGTGCGGGGGCGGGGATTTGAACCCCGGAACCCCTACGGGACGGGACCCTGAATCCCGCGCCTTTGGCCAGGCTCGGCAACCCCCGCGCGTTAGTAGATGAATTTCGAAGACCTTTTAAATCTTTCTAATCGATATGGTTCACCCTCACTTTAGTCCTCGAGCCATATCTCTATTCTCTGAACTCCTCTTCCTATGCTTGAGCGTTTGAGCTTCTTTATGTGGCCAATTTCCTTAATGTCCTTTACGTGTGTTCCTCCACAGGGGAGTATTTCAAAGTCTCTAATCTGGGTTAACCTCTTCTCCCCTTCCCACCAGATTTTGACTTCTCCGCCTTCATCAACGTACTTATTAAACAGCTCAATTATCTTATCTTTGTATTGATTGATGTTCTCAGGGTATCTTATGTCGTACCTGCCCTTTTCTGGGCTCATTCCACTCCCATGTGGTTGCCAGTTTCCTTTTCCTAAGACTTCATTAAGCACGTGATCTAAGAGGTGCAGCGCAGTGTGTATTCTCATAAGTTTGTACCTTCTTTCCCAGTCGAGTTTTAGTTCTACTTCGTCCCCAACGCTAAAGGGACTTACATCCTCAACAACATGCCAAATGTTTCTGTCTTCATCCTTGTAAACATCCAGAACGCTGACTCCATTTATTGTGCCTGTATCGTGGGGTTGTCCGCCTCCAGTTGGATAAAATATGGTCTGATCTAAAAGCAGGGCATTCTCCTTTATCTGAACTACTTTTGCCTTGGCTTCCTTTAAATATGCGTCCTCATAATAAAGTTCCCTTGTCATATTTACCACCTGACAAAAAATATTGAAGGGAAAATTAAAAACCTAATGCTACCTCTTTTTTAACATGAAGAGGGCGATACCTATTAAAACTGCTGCTCCTGCTATTCCCGCTATCTGAGGAGTTGTTAAGTTTATTTTGCTTTCTTCTGAGGGCAGTCTATACCGAATATAGGCTCTCGTGACTTCTCCTAGAAGGGATTGTATGTCCTCAAAGGGAGCACCGTATCTGACAAATACATTCGCTGTTATCAAAATCTTACTTCCTTCTACGTTTGTGGAGAGTATGTATCTGTTTCCTTTGACTTCTTTGCTTACGTTGTTTGGAACTTCAACAATTTCTGCATCTTGTGGAATGATAAACTCAATTCTTAGGCTCTGGTTTATCTCGTTTTGAGCTCTATATCCCAGCTGGGATGGATTCAAGAGCGTTGGGTCAAATGAGTATTCGTAGATTCCATCTACTAACTTAGTGAAGTTCTTCAGGACGTAGTTGGTTTCTATTGTCAATGGACCTTCCTTATCCAATCCCAATATGCTTGCATTTGCATCTTCCACTGTTATTCCTTGAGCTACCATCCCCTGGAGGGAGTTTTGAAGTATCATATTGGTTACGTTTCCAGCCCCCATAAGATTTATTTGGAGTTTCATAAGTTCTATTTGCTCCTTTGGTTCGATATAGGTCTCCCTTATACGGAGATTGGTAGTCCCATCTTCTGAAATCTCCGCTCTTATATACTGCTCGGTTTTTACAGGCTGGTATGTTTCTTCTCCTTTGTGTGGGGTGGTATAACGTATGTAAAATGCATTATAATCACCAAAGAGTGCCTCAAACCCTTCTGGAGACAGATTTTCTTCCAAGTAAATATCGGAACTTATTATAATCTTGTTACCTTCAACTTTTGATAGTACGTGGAATTTGCTTTGCCCGAATTCTCTTGTGTATTCTTTAGGATATTCAACAAGCTCTGCATTCTCAGGGAGCTCTATAATAAATATGTTGTGAAGTTCTATTCTTTGGGGTAATCCGATAGTTGGGGTTGGCATTGTTCCATAGCCTCTAGTTGGATCCACAACTATTTCCCAGTAGTCATCGTAGGAGTAATATTTGGCAAACTTTTCTGCATATGCCGCGAAGACTGCTGTAAAGTTATCCTCTTTAATGCTGGTCAGTTTGAATGTTTGATTTTTAGTGTTTATCCCTGCGTTTGCTAAACTGGCAACGTAGTTATCCAGTTGCTCTTTTTCAAACTTTGCTATTGCCTCTTCTTCACTCATGTTTGTTTGATTTAATACGCTGGCAATTTCTTTTTGTATTTCATCCTTCGGCCCTAGTATAGAGGTCGTTACCGTTATTTGAGCATCTCCATTTTGGAGTAGCTTAACTTTGAGCGTAAATTCTTCTTTATAGTGGTCTACTGTCTCTGCTTGAGCAAAAGAAAGACTCAGAAGGAGAATTAGCAAAAAACTTCCTAACTTTTTCATTTTTATCCCCCAATGTTTTTGTACTAAGAACCAAATGGTGGTGGGGTATTTAACTCTATCCCTCCCAAATTAAAAAAAGGAGAAAAGGAAATCACCACTTGCTTAAGTCAAGTTCTCCCTCAGTCTTTGCAACTATGGTAGTTCCAGTCAAATCTCCTGTAACGTTAACCATTGTTCTACCCATGTCGAGGATAGCATCGATTCCAAGTATCATTGCGTAAGCCAAAGCAACAGGAGTTCCTGGTTCTAAGGGTAATCCTACGCTTTCTAGAACCATCGCTAGCATTATTGCTCCAGCTCCCGGCACACCAGCGGTTCCAATTGAAGCCAAGACTGCTGTGAGGACTATTACTAACTGCTGGCTAAGTGGTAAAGGATGTCCAATTGCATAAGCTATGAACATTGCACAGACACCTTGGTAGATAGCAGTTCCGTCCATGTTAATGGTTGCACCCAATGGAAGTGTAAATGAATAGATGCTCCTTGGCACGCCCATATTCTCTTCTGCAACACGCATTGTGACCGGCAAAGTACCACTTGAGCTCCTTGTAACGAATGCCATGATCATGGCGTCTTTAGCCTTGCTGAGGAACTTGACTAGATCCAGACCAAAGATCTTGAGGAGAAGCCCATAGACGACCACTATTTGAATTGCTAAGCCCAGATATACTGCAATGGTTACTTTAGCGAGAGGCCCAACAACCTTCGGCCCATAAACTGCCATGATGTATGCTATTAATGCAAATACACCTATTGGAGCGTACTGCATAACTCCTCTAACTATTTTGTACATAGCCTCTGCAAGCCCGTCAAATGCATGATAGAGTGTTGTTGCTGAGTTCTTGATTCTTTCATCTTCGCTGTTCATGAGATAGCTGAGGGCTATTCCTAAGACAATAGCAAAGAATATCGTTGGAAGAACTGCGCCACTTGCAAGAGCTCCAAATGGGTTTGTTGGTACTATGTTTAAGAGGGTATCTACAAGGGATGGGGCTGTTGCTTCTATGGCTTTACCTTCACCAGTGCCGAGTTCAAGCCCAAGGCCTGGCTTGAAAATGTTGGCCATTATAAGTCCTATGGATACTGCAAAGGCTGATGTTACTAGATAGTAGAACACTATTTTTACACCAACTCTTCCAAGTCTTGCCGGGCTTATGCTTGCGGCACCAACGACAAGCGAAGCTAGGACTATTGGCATCACTAACATCTTTAGGAGCCTAACAAAGAGGTCTCCAAGAGGTTTTATTGCAGTTGCTGCTCCTGGGTGGCCAATGGCCTCCACTATCAGTCCGTATATTGCACCTAAAATCAGTCCAATAAATATCTTCCTCAAAATTGGATATTCAAGGTATCCTTTTAGAAGTCCCATTGAGATCACCTCTGGATGTACGTTGTACATAGATGCCTACGGCAGAGAAACTTTGTACGTTCGTGGTATATAACTTTTTCCAAAAATACAAAATGCGGGAAATTATTCAAACCTCAGTGATACATCTCCGTAGAGAACTTTTTCTTTTCTGCCATCTTCGAGTTCAAGGATCAATGCGCCAAGTTCATCAATATCTACAGCTTTTCCTCGAATTTCTCCTTCTTCTCTTATCACTCTAACTTCCCTATTTAGAATGGCTTTCTCTTTCCACTTTTGAAGTATCTTTTCATCTTTTCCGTGGAGAAATTCCTTGTACCAATATTCCAATCTCTCTACAAGGATTTTAAAGACATCCTCTATTGGGATTTCAACTCCCAAAACCTTGCTTATTGAGGTGGAAGTACTTAAAAGTTCCTCTGGAATTGGGTTATTAACGTTTATTCCTATGCCTAAAATTACGTAGTAAACTTCTCTTTCAGAAAAGCTACCCTCTGCTAAGATTCCGCATATCTTTTTTTCATTTACAAGGACGTCGTTGGGCCATTTTATTTTTGCTGCTTCCACTCCAAATCGCTCTAGAGTTTCAACAACGGCTATTGCTCCAAGGAAAACTATTTTGACTATGTGTTCTGGGGTGGTTTTTGGTTTTAATATTACGCTCATCCATAGTCCGCCCTTAGGGGACATCCAAGTTCTGAACTTTCGGCCGTAGCCTCTTTTTTGGACATCGGCTGTTATTATTGTTCCCTCGTCTTCGTGGGGAGCTATTTTTTTGGCGTATTCGTTTGTTGACTCTATTTCTTGAAAATATATCACTTTCCTTCCAATGCTCTTAGTATTAAGTCCAAGCACTTCCTCCACCGTAGTATATCTTGGGCTTTTGAGATTATTTAATTAACGATAGGTTTAAATCCTGCTTTTCATAGTGTATCACCAGAGGTGAATGGTATGGAAGCGTACAACAACATTGGGATTAAAAGAAGACTTAGAAGGTTTTTTAGGAGAAATGGGAGGGCTTTGATTTTTGCAATGGATCACGGGTTTGAACATGGGCCAACAGATTTTGAAGAAAACTGGGAGCACATTAAGCCTGGAATCATAATCCGAAAGGTTGTTAGAGCTGGCGTAGATGGCGTAATGATGCTTCCAGGGATAGCGAGAATAGCAGGTGAAGAGCTCATCGGTAAGGATGTAGGCTTGATGGTAAAGCTTACCAGCAAAACAGGGCTTAGACCGAAAGAAGAATGGCTTATGCAGGATCAGCTCGGCTTTGTTGAAGATGCTATTAAACTGGGCGCTGATGCCGTAGCGGCAACTGTTTACTGGGGAAGCCCATATGAGGGTGCAATGATGAGACAATTCGCAGAAATAGCAAGCTATGCCCACGATTTGGGATATCCAGTTGTTCAGTTTGCCTATCCAAGGGGACCATACATTAATGAAAAATACGGCAAGAAGGAGGATTACAGGGTAGTTATGTATGGTGCAAGAGCTGCAGCCGAGATGGGAGCGGATATGATCAAAACCTATTGGACGGGGTCAAGAGAAACATTTGCCAAAGTTGTTGACGCCGCATCTGGTGTTCCGGTTCTCTTGAGTGGAGGCGCAAAGACAGACAATCCCGTGGACTTCTTAAAGCTCGTCTGGGAAGTCATTGAAGCTGGAGGAAGCGGAGCAGTTGTTGGGAGAAATATATTCCAGAGAGAAAACCCAGAACCAATGATCAAGGCGCTTCTGAGGGTAATCCACAGAAACGAAGACCCAGAAGAAGCCGCAAAGGCTGAAGGATTAATCTGACTTTTCTTAACTCTTTATTTTGGAAATACTGACAGGATAAGCAGTAGAGCGCTACACTTAAGTTGTCGACCATATTTCAGAAAACCATTATTTACTTTGAGTAATTTCAGTCTTAAAACTCTTTTCGCCAGAAAAGAAAATCAGGACAGCAAGAATATACCGAAGAGAGATCTCGGCTACAAACAAGTCGTAAAAATCTGGAATCGATCACACAACAATCCTTCCTGCTTGTCTTGGAATCTTACGAAAATCAACTTTTTCTGATTGATAAGGCAAAAGGGGTATAAGTCTGCTTTTAAGAGTCTGGAGCTGGGTTTTATTCATGGGACTTTTGGGTTGGGGGGCATTGGAGCAAAATTATCGGTAGAGTTTTTAAGGCAGAACAAGGGCTGTAACCCATACCGCGGAAAAGAAAACAGAAACTAAACTGAGCCAAGTACGAACAGTTAAGAAATCTCCCGAACAAACAAGTATTCAAAACACTCAAAAACGCAATTTACACCCTACCAGAACCCTACACAGTCCACAAAGGCGGAAGAGGCCGACCAGCCTACAACCCAAAAGCCATAACAGTCCTAATACTCTGGCAATTCTACATAAACAAAAGCGACAGAAACTACCAGAACTACCTCAAATCAACCGACTGGATCAAAAAAAGAACTAAACCTAACCAAAATTCCCGACAGACAGACTCTAGACAGATACAGGAAGAAAACAACACCAGAATACCTAGCAAACCTCAACAAACTGATCCTAAAGCAAATTAACTCCAGAAAACTGGCGATTGACTCCACGGGCTTGAAGGTTTCTAGAAGACTGCCAGCATGCTCCGTAAAAAGGCGGCCGGGGATTTTTAAAACTGCATGTTCTTTACGATTTAGAATCTAAAACTGTAGTTTCACTGCGCGTGACTGAAGGTTTTCGGTATGATTCGTCGGTTTTCAGGAATTTGATCAGGGATGTTGGACAGTTGGAGTGTTTGCTGGTTGATTGTGGGGCATTTGGCTTGGCAGAATGAGGGGTTGGTTATTGAGAAGGGTGGTTTGCCGTTTATTAAGCTGGAGAGGAATGTTGGTAGGGGTTCTAGACCGAGGGGGTGTTCTGCTTGGAAGGATATGGTTAGGTTTCAGTTGGATCATCCGCGGAAGTTTCGGCGTGTTTGCAGGTCTAGGGTGTTGGTTAAGTCGTTTTTCAGTGTGTTTCAGTCTAAATTTCTGGATTTTGTTCGGTGTAGGTTGTCTGCTTCTATCTTCACTGAAATTTTTGGTAAAATAATTCTGTTAAACCTGATTCAGGATTCAGGTGATCAAAATGCAGAAAAACCTAATGCTCCAATGTCCATTGAACCAAAAACTTTTAAATTTGTCAGGAGATAAAATCATGTAATGAACATGAATACTGAAGAGATAGTAGAGATTGGAGTACGTCAGCAAGGATGGCGTTCGAGTCTTACAACCACCTTATTAGATAGCAAAATTGAAAAAATAAGTTTTTTTTTCAAAGACATTCTGGCATTTTCAACCCAATATGTACTAAACGCTCCCCCAAGGTGCATTTATGAGTTTTTAAATCAAGATGGAAATGTAATAGATTACCATGTAATTGAGGTATCGGAAAATATGAGTTTTGTAGTAACTTGGGAAAAATTAGAACATCTTACACCATATTTTGTTGAGGCAGGGTTTTACCCTCTCTACCCACCAGTAGTTGAGAAAGGCATCACAAAGTGGTTATTAGCAACCAGACCTTCACTAACATCTTTTTCCAAATTATTTGAGTTATTAGAAAAAGCAAATGTTAATATTGTATATATTAATAGAATGGAAATTCAAGAAGCAAAAAAAGAAATACTCACCTATGTTTGCAAAGCTAATATTTTCATAGATTTACCCATATTATCAGAAATTGAAGAAAAAATTTTAAAGAAATGCTTGGATGAGGGGTACTATGAGTTCCCAAGAAAAAAGAGTCTCCGTGATATATCAAAAGCCTTGAATATGTCTCCTTCAACTTTTAGCTATACATTAAGAAAAGCTGAAAAAAAAATTATTAGTTGGGTTCTTAATTCCAAATTCTATAAAAAACAGCCTTAATTCTTTAAACTTTTAGGAATCGATTATTGTCCTAGACATTTAGGAATATACATTTACCCTATACCTTGATATTGTTTTTTGTTATTAAGCGAATCCACAAAGTTCAAGCGAAAATTAGGGTATTTTCTCTATATTTTTAAAGATGAGATTACTAAAGCCAACTTTAAAATTCTTGAGGAATTGTTTTGTCCTTTAATAAGTTATGCCGCTCTAGAGATTTATAAAGTTCTCATTGTATATTTTCAAATATAATTGCACATTTTAGACAATAAGAAAATAATTTATTGAGGAGCATCATGGAATAGGGGTGGCCGCTGTATGACCAAATGTGAAATAGAGGGTGCACGTATATTAGTTAATACTTGTGGATGTGTGAAGCCGGGGGAGAATGTAGTAGTAATTACAGACACGAATAAGATTTCTATCGCAGAATACATTGTCATTGCAGCTCAAGAAAAAAATGCAGAAACTGTGCTTATTATCATGTCTCCTCGAGAAACACATGGAGAAGAGCCCCCTAAAACTGTAGTTGGTGCCGTGAAAGAGGCAGATGTAGTATTTGCAGTCACAACATTTTCACTTTTTCACACCAAAGCACGCCAAGAAGCATGTAAAAATGGAGCTCGTTGGATAAACCTACCAGACTTTCGTAGAGAAATGCTTTGTAGCGGGGGTTTATATGTAGACTTTTTATCTCAGAGGGAATTAGTTGATAAATTAGCTTCAATTCTTTTAAATGGTTCGCAAGTTAAAGTTATCACAGAAAGAGGTACTGATATTGAATTTTCTATAAAAGGTCGTTCTCCTATTCGAGAATATGGTATCTGTGATAAGCCAGGAATGGTTTCTTCTCCCCCCGATATTGAAGTTTGTATTGCGCCAGTAGAAGGTACAGCAAATGGGAAGATTGTTGTGGATGGAAGTATCGTTCTGCCTGAAATAGGACCTCTTTCTAAAGGTAAAGAAGTTATACTAACAGTTAAAGATGGTTTTATCAGAGAAATTAATGGTGGAACTGAAGCTAGGAAGTTTAAAAAAGTGCTTGAAACAGCAAATGATCCTTCTGTATATAATATAGCAGAATTTGGAATAGGTCTTAATCCAATGTGTGAATTAAGTGGAAGTATGCTTGAAGATGAAGGGGTTTATGGAACTATCCACTTTGGTATAGGAGATAATCACACTATGGGGGGAATTACAAAAGCTCCCATGCACATTGACGTGGTAATTAAGGAGCCTACGGTAATTGTAGATGGTAAAATCATCATAGATCACGGAGAACATGTTTATGCAAAATGATGATGGGGGTGATAAACAAATGAGATAAAACATATTATCTATCCTAGAGAAGGAATATAGAATTTATGTTAGTGGATAAGTTGAATATTTCGTTATTCTAAGTAAACTAAATTAATTGAGGGGGAATTAAAAATGGAGGGATATGTCTTAACAGGTTGGTTGATGTTAGTTTTCATTCCACTAGCAAGTTTGGGATACATGACATGGTGGAGTTACAATATTCTAAAGAAAGAAGAAGGTGAAGAAGGATGATAGAAGAAGCGATATTCATAGGATACTTGATTCTTTTACTTATAGTTGGTTGGTTAGGAACTAAATACACGAAAACTGTTGAAGATTTCTATGTTGCTGGCAGAAAAATGGGAGCGTGGGTTATGGCATTTACTCATGAAGCAAGTGCTATGAGTGGTTGGGTATTCCTAGGAGCTGCTGGGATGTGTTATGCAATGGGCTACACTGGACTATGGAATGTACCGGGAGTTGTCATTGGTACTGTCATGGTTTTTGTGCTTTGTGCTATCCCTACTTGGAGACTAGGGAAATTATTAGGAGCCATAACTTTAACAGATGTTTTAAAGGCTAGATATTATGATGATGAAAACCGCCTATCTACTGTTGTAAGTGCAGTGATTCTTTTGGGCTCATGGTTGTATGTACTAGCTCAATTAGTAGCCTCAGGTAAGACATTAGAATTCTTTTTTGGTTGGAAATATGCATATGGAGTTATTTTAGCAGGGTTAATAATTACATTATACACAATGGCAAGTGGATTGTTTGCTGTAGCATGGACAGACTTCATTCAAGGAGCAATAATGTTACTTGGATTAACACTTGCAGTAATTGCTGGGATTAAGGAGGTTGGGGGTATTACCCCAACGTTTCACGCCTTACATTCAATTGATCCTAGTTTAGTACAGCTTGCTCCCACTATGGCAGTACTTGCGTTTGGAATAAGTTTTCTACTAGGAGAGGGGACTGTGTCCTATCTCGGACAACCCCATCTTTACCCAAGGTATCTTGCATCCAAGTCTCCAAAAACTATTGCAAGAGCAGGATTAATAGCAACAGTTGTAATCATTATTTTTATGATAGGAGCAGCTTTGGGGGGTTTTGCTGGTAAGGTACTATGGCCTGATCCGTCAGTATTTCCAAGAGGAGATCCGGAGTACGTACTGTTACAGTTGTTTAGATACGTATACCCACCAGTTATTGCTGCTCTCTTCACAACTGCAGTTTTAGCAGGAGCCATGTCAACAGCAGACTCCTGGCTTCTCGTAGCAGCTAGTACAGTAGCTTGGGATATTTACACAAGGATATTAGGTAAAGAAGTTGACCAAGAAAAACATGTTCAACTTTCTAGAATTGTCGTTCTAATTATAGGAATTACAACAATACTAATTGCTCTAAAACCTAGCTCTGTATTATGGCTTGTTGCTTATGCATGGGGAACATTTGCTCAATTAGGAGTTATTATAGTAGGCGGGTACTACTGGAAGAGAGGCACCCAAAAGGGTGCTATATGGGGATTAATAGCAGGAGTTGTCACTAATATTGTTTGGTATCATACACTGAGGGATTTAGCTCATCCTGCACCCATAGGAATGGCTGTAGGTTCTATAGTTTATATCATTGTTAGTTTGCTAGATAAAGAACCTCCAAAGAAAGCACAGGATTTAGTAGTCTACGCTAGGACGGGTAAACTTCCTGAAGACTCCGAGTGGAAGCAATTACAAGCTTCATGAATTTTTAAATTTTATTTTTTTAATTTCAACTGATGAAAGTGGTAAAAATCCAGTTAGTTGAATTTCTCAAGACCACACAAGAAGGAGATTGCCGAGGGTATTGAGAAACTAGCTAAACTTTATAAGGAAAAGGTTTGAAGGTACACAGTTTATTTTTTGCTTTGGCTCTGTACCTACTGGTAATAGCATTAATCGGGTGGGCAAGGGAAACTTGAGAAAAGAAGTAAGAGCAATTATAGGAGTGGTGGGTATTGCAGTTGCAACTTTAAATATAATTCCAGTAGCAATTGGGGCGGCAATTGTTATATGGTTAAAGCTCTTCAGAGGAAAGCTCAAAGTTTAAGGGTTAGCTTCTCTTGCTTTTCCCTTTTTCACTAAATCCCCATAGTAGAAAAATAAAATCAGGTAAACATGTAGATATTACTAAATAAATGTTATGAGGTGATAAATTTGTTATTTAACCGGAAAAGGGCTTTAGAAATTATGGAGAAGTATGACTTAGACGTGCTTGTATCTACCACACCGGAAAACGTCCTTTATCTTAGCAACTACCAAAGTGTTAGCCACAAATTGTTAAAAGAAGTTCAGATATACGCAGTATTTCCACGTGATCTTGAACCGGTCTTGATAATACCAATGTCCGACTTAGATCTCTATGCAGATAACCCCAGTTGGATAAAGGATGTGAGAACCTATGGCACGTTCTATATAGAGGAAGGAGAATCAACCGAACTTTCGAAATCGGAATTGAGACTTGCTAAACTCCAAAAGATAGCTAAACCAGGGTTAGATCCCTTTACAGTCTTAACAAATGTTTTATCAGAAAAAGGGCTGGACAAAAGCAATATAGGATTAGACGAAATGGGCATAGACTACGTCACACAGTCTAAACTTAAGGCTATGTTACCAGAGGCTAATTTTAAGCCCGCTTATAACATACTTAGAGAAATCAGGATGATTAAAACAAAGGAGGAAATAGAATTATTACGCAAATCTGCTGAGATATCACAAAAAGCAGTAGAGAGGATGCTGGAGTCCGTAAAAGAAGGTGTAACTGAACGAGAGCTTGCCCAAGAACTTGAAGAAGTAATAGTTAGAAACGGTGCAAAACCCTTCCTCACAGTTCTAGGGTGTGGCACTAGAAGCGCTTTTCCCAACGCATTGCCAAGTGATTATAAAGTTAAAAAAGGTGATATAATCCGTTTTGATGGTGGATGTGAATACAAAGGGTACTACTCAGACATAGCAAAAATAGCAGTATTGGAAAGGGCCAATGAAAAAGTCAAGAAGTACTTTAAGGCAATCGCTTTAGGAGTTGAAGAAGCAGCTAATGCTATAGAACCAGGGGTCAAGGCATCAGAAATATTCCAGATAGCAATGGAAGCAGTTAAAAAAGCAGGAATACCACATTATAGAAGGCATCATGTCGGACATGGTATTGGTGCAGAGTGCTATGATCCACCCATACTTAGGCCAAGTAATCAGACTGTTTTGGAACCAGACATGGTAATAAACATCGAGACACCGTACTATGAATTTGGTTTAGGCGGACTTCAAGTCGAAATAACTATTCGAGTGACACAGGATGGTTACGAATTGTTAACCCCTCAAACTTTTGATAATGATTTATTAATAATATGAAAGAGATGATGTCAGATGGCAGATAGAGTCATAGGTTTAAAATGCTTAAATTGTGGTGCAGAATACCCTCTCAGCAGAATGTTCGAGGGTTGCCCTAAATGTGCAACAGACAAATTCAGATCTAACCTAACAGTAGTATACGATTACGACGCAATTTCAAAACTTATTTCCAAAGATCTCTTCCTAAAGAGATCAAGACTTATGGGAGTGTGGAGATTCAAAGAGCTTTTACCAGTTGAGAACGAAAAATACATGATAACACTGGGAGAGGGTAATACTCCATTACTCAAATGTAAAAACTTGGAAAAAATCTTGGGACTTAGAAATCTCTATGTAAAAGATGAGTCGAGGAATCCTACTTGGTCATACAAAGACCGGTTATGTTCTGTTGCTATCTCAAAGGGGCTAGAGTTTGGTGCTAAAGTGGCCACAGTAGCAACAACAGGTAATCATGGGGGCTCTACTGCCGCATACGCTGCTAAAGCAGGGATGGATTGTGTTATATTTACCTTGCCCACAGTCTCGGACATAATGTTAACTTTGATGCATATATATGGAGCAAAAGTAGTGCCCATTACAACACCCGAAGGCAGATGGGCATTAATGAAAAAGTGTGTAGAAGAATTAGGATGGTATCCTACGGGCACATATTCGTCTCCAATGCCTACGGGAAATCCCTACGGGGTTCAGGGGTATAAGACCATAGCTTTTGAAATAGCTGAGCAGTTGGAGTTTGAAGTGCCTGACTGGGTGGTAGTACCCACGGTTTATGGAGAGGGGTTATACGGTATATGGTTGGGGTTTAATGAATTTCAAAACTTAGGTATTACTGATGATCTCCCACGGATGATAGCTGCTGAGACAGAAATGGGACCCATAGCGAATGCATTAAGAAAGAATCTTGACTACATTGAAAAAGTCCCATCGAAACCCACTGTAGCATTATCGATAGCTGGTACTATAAGTAGTTACCAAGCATTAAAGACTATGCGTGATTCAAATGGCTATGCCATGCCAGTTACTGATGATGAAATATTACAAGCACAAAAAATGTTAGCTAAGCATGAAGGAATTTTTGCGGAACCAGCTTCCTCTGCTTCTTTAGCAGCCGTGATAAGATTAGTAGAAGAGAACAGGATTGATAGAGATGAAAAAATAGTACTAGTGATTACATCAACAGGGCTAAAGGATATAAGGCCTGTGACTCCAAAGAAGTTACCAGCAATAGAGCCAGTATGGAAAGATCTTGAAATATTTCTGAAAAAGCACTATAATTTTCAGCTATAGGTATTTATAAAGTCTTCATTGTATATTTTCAAACATAACTGTACATTTTGGGAGATAAAAATATGTGCTAATGATTGATTACATATATCTGGAACCATAGTAGATAAAAGGAAACTGGGGGTGATGGCCAAACTTTTGTCATATCCTCAGTAGTAGTTCCATACTTCATTTGCAAACTTCACCATCCCTGACGTAATGCAAATTGAACATTTCGTTGTTAGCAACTAATTAAGATAAGAAGTGAGGGGGATTAAAAATGGAAGATTACGTGGTAATTGCTGGTCTCTGGGTTTTTGGAATTCCTTTGGTTTCAATATTAGTGTCTGTCCTATACTGGTACAAGGTCAGGAGGGGCATAGAATGATAGAAGAAGCGATATTCATAGGATACTTGATTTTTTTACTTATAGTTGGTTGGTTAGGAACAAGAAGAACTAAGACTGGTGAAGACTTCTATGTTGCTGGCAGAAAAATGGGAGCGTGGGTTCTAGCGTTTACTCATGAGGCTAGTATTATGAGTGGTTGGGTATTCCTAGGAGCTGCTGGTTTTGTATATGAACATGCAGTTGCAGGAACATGGGTAGTGCCTGGAGATGTGCTTGGTACATTAATGGTACTTATTCTGTGTGGAATTCTAGTACACAGGATAGGAAAATTAACGGGAGCTATATCAGTAATAGACGTTTTGGAAGCTAGATACTATGATGAAGATAAACGTATTATCAGATTAATTTTAACCTTGGTAATTTTATTTGCATCATGGGCATATGTAGTGTCTCAGCTAGTAGCAGGGGGCAAGACGCTAGAATTCTTTTTTGGCTGGAAATATGGCTATGCAGTTGTGATAGTAGGGATGATAATTATACTCTACACAATGGCAAGTGGAATGCTTGCTGTAGCGTGGACTGACTTCGTCCAAGGACTATTGATGCTGATAGGACTCTCCCTAGCTATAATAGTTGCGCTTAAAGAAGTAGGTGGTTTTGCACCTATGCTCGATAAACTTCATGCAATGGATCCTTCATACACAAAGCTTGCTCCCAATTTTCTAGTAACTATGCTTTCATTTACAGTACTTTTGGGTTCAGGAACTTTTGGATATCTAGGTCAGCCCCATATACATGCAAGATATCTTGCAGCTAAGGATGAAAAAACAATTGCAAATGCAACAGTAATATCAGTGGTTGTAATCTCTATATTCATGATAGGAGCAGCTTTAGGAGGGTTAGCGGGTAAGGTACTATGGCCTGATCCGTCAGTATTTCCAAGAGGAGATCCGGAGTACGTACTGTTACAGTTGTTTAGATACGCATTTTCTCCAGCGATGGCTGCTCTCTTCACAACTGCAGTTTTAGCAGGAGCCATGTCAACAGCAGACTCCTGGCTTCTCGTAGCATCCACATCTGCTTCATGGGATTTCTATAAACAGTACCTTAGAAAACCGATAGATCAGAAAAAACAAGTTAATATTGCTAGAATTACAACATTAGTTCTTGGATTCCTCGCAATTCTGTTTTCCTTCAAACCAGAATCCGTATTCTGGCTTGTGGCATTAGCATGGGGAACATTTGCATCAGCGATTGGCCCTCCATTAGTTCTTGGTTTATATTGGAAAAGAGCTACCAGAAAGGGTGCTTTGGTAAGTATAATAGTAGGAGCCATAGTAAATGCTGCATGGCACTATGCTGGTTTAGAAGCTTATTCACATCCTGCAGTTCCAGGCATGGCAGCTGCAACGATAGCTCTTGTTGTTATTAGTTTGCTAGATAAAGAACCTCCAAAGAAAGCACAGGATTTAGTAGTCTACGCTAGGACGGGTAAACTTCCTGAAGACTCCGAGTGGAAGCAATTACAAGCTTCATGAATTTTTAAATTTTTAATTTCGTTGGAGGTGGCGAATGATGATAAGAAGATGCAAATTGGGGGTATTAGTTCCTTCCTCTAATATTACTATGGAGTATGAACTTTATAAGATGGCACCAGACGGAGTGTCGATTCATTTCTCGAGAATACCTCAAACAGAAGATACAGAAGAGCAATTGGCAGCTATGATTGATTATGTTCCCCAAGCTGCCGAATTATTAGCTCATGCAAGAGTTGATGCGATAGCATTCGGTTGTACTAGTGGTAGTTTCATAAAAGGAGTTGGATATGACAAACAAATTATAGAGAGCATACAACAAAACACTGGAATACCCGCAACTACTACAACAACTGCTGTTTTAGAAGCCTTGGACTTAATGGGGTTGAAAAAAATCTCAGTTGGTGCACCATACACTGATCCGATAATGCAGAAATTAAAGAAACTACTGGAAGAAAATGGATTCAAAATAACAAAAATAAAAGGCCTTGGTCTTCTCAAGGGTGAAGGAGACTTACCCATAGATGAAACGTATAAATTAGTCAGAGAAATTGATACTCCTGAGTCCGATGGGATCTTTATAAGCTGTACGGATTTCAAAACTGTCGAAATTTTAGAATTGCTAGAAGAAGATCTCGGAAAACCTGTTGTTTCGAGCAATCAAGCAACTATGTGGAAATTGTTGAGATTATCGGGGTTAAAGACCAAAATAAGAGGGTTTGGTGCATTATTACGAGAATTCTGAGAAGATGTGGTATGTTTCATCAAATGGAAAAGATGGGGGGATAAAAATGAATTATGAAAAATACTATTCGGAAAAAGTGAAAGGTATGAGGCCCTCAATAATTAGGGAATTGTTAAAGAAGTATGTAGGAAAAAAAGGCCTTATCTCTCTAGCAGCTGGCAATCCTAGCCCAGAAACTTTTCCAACAAGGATAATCAAAAAACTTGCAGATGAGGTGCTTGAAAAGTATGGAAAGGATGCACTCCAGTATGGTCCTACGCCTGGTTATTCGGGACTTATAGAGCAGATAAAGAACTTCATAGAAGAAAGATACAAAATAGATTCCTCAAAAGTGGGCGTGTTGATAACGTCTGGTGCACAACAGGTGCTTGATTTAACTGGTATGACTTTTCTAAACCCAGGAGACGTTGTAATCATTGAAGCGCCCACATATGTAGCGGCTATTGATGCTTTTGCTCAGTATGGTCCTGAGTTTGTTCAAGTGCCAGTTGATGAGGAGGGGATGAGGGTTGATGTGCTTGAGGACAAGCTTAAGAAATTGAAAGCTGAAGGCAAAAACGTGAAATTCGTCTATACAATCCCAACATTTCAAAATCCTGGTGGAGTAACAATGAGTGAGGAAAGGAGGAAGTACCTTCTTGAGCTTGCAAACAAATACGACTTTTTAATCATTGAAGATGATCCATACCACGAGCTTAACTATTCGGATAAAGAACCTCCGCTGCCTATAAAGCACTGGGATTCAGAGGGGAGAGTTATCTACTCTGGAAGTTTCTCAAAAATCCTTGCACCTGGCTTTAGAGTCGGGTGGATTGTGGCGGATCCGCAGATTATCAGAAAATTTGAGATTGTTAAGCAACGGCGTGATCTTCACACGAGTAGTTTTTGCCAGTACATCGCTGCAGAGTACATAAAAGGAGGTTATCTTAGAGAGCATATTCCAAAGATTAGGGCATATTATAAACCAAAGTTAAAGGTAATGCTTGACGCTTTGGAAGAGTACATGCCGGAGGGATTTGAGTGGACTAAGCCGACAGGAGGCATGTTTGTTTGGGTAATGGGTCCAAGTGAATTGAATACAACTTCCATGCTAGAGAAGGCCGTGGAGAATGGTGTAGTGTACGTTCCAGGTGAAGCGTTTTACCCAGACAGAAGTGTAAAGAACGCTATGAGAGTGGATTTCTCGTATCCAAGTGAAGAGGAGATTGTTGAGGGAATTAAAAGACTAGCAAAAACATGCAAAGAAGAGGGGGTGTGACAAGTTGAAAGTAGAATTTATGCTTGGAAACCACGCTATTGTGGAGGGTGCTATTGCTGCAGGTTGCAGATATTATGCAGCCTACCCCATAACACCCGTTAATGAGATAAGCATATATATGGCGGAAAAGATGCCTAAAGTAGGAGGCATATTTATTCAGTCTGAAGATGAACTCTTTTCCATCTTTTCTGTAATCGGAGCGTCCTTAGCTGGTATGAAGGCTATGACAGCCACAGCAAGTGCAGGATTTAATTACATGCAAGAGGGACTTGGGTACGCTACTGCGGTTGAAGTCCCATTAGTGGTAGTAGACTCGATGAGAACTAGAGGAGAGAATTTCCCAACTCATGCTGATATAATGCAAGTTAGATGGGGGCCAAGTGGAGACTACGAAGCAATAGCGTTTGCCCCATCGTCTCCTCAAGAATGCTTCGATTTTATGATTGAGGCGTTTAATACTGCAGAGAAGTACAGAACTCCCGTTATTATAATTCTCGAAGCCTCTATCGGGCTCATGAGAGAAAAAGTAGTTATCCCAGATGAAGACGAGATAAAAAAGAAGATAGTCAATAGGAAAATAGCCAAGGTAAATGAAATTCCTCCGGAGGAGTTTTTGCCGTATAAAGGAGATGAAAAAGGAGTACCACTATTTCCAGTATTGGGAACTGGTTATAGGGTGATTAGGTCCTTAAACCCGCATGATGAAAGAGGATACATTAATTGGAGTCCAGATGTGTTTGAAAGGATGTATAACAGGATAATTGGGAAAATAAGAAACAACATAGATGACATAGTAAAATATCGGGAGTTTTATTTGGACGATGCAGATATAGCCGTAGTGGCTTATGGAAGCACTGCAAGGGTTGCATTAGGCGCAGTGAAAAAACTCAGAGAAGATGGGGTTAAAGTTGGCTTGCTTAAGTTAGATACGGTGTTTCCAGTACCCGAACAAGAACTAAAAAAAGTTGCCGAAAGTGTCAAAGGTATTTTAGTTCCTGAACTTAACGTTGGGAAATACGTTCTCGAAGTGGAAAGAGTTGCCGGATGCATAACAAAAGTTGAGTCATTGCCCAAGAATAGAGGGGAACAATTCACTTTGAATGAAATTGTTTCTGGAATAAAAAATCTATACCAGGAGGTGTGTTAATATGGAGGCTATAAAACATCCAAGATTAAAATATCTTCGAGAAGATTTATTACCACATACTTTTTGCCCTGGTTGTGGAATCGGGCAACTTATGAATTACCTAGCAAAGGCCTTAGATGATCTTTCGGCAGAAGGAAAAATCGATTTAGATAAAGTTGTGATGGTAACAGGAGTTGGATGTGCAGCAAGGCTTCCAATCTTTATGAACTTTGAATGTATCCACGGCATACATGGACGTGAGTTAGCGTATGCAAGTGGAATAAAGCTAGCCAATCCTAAACTCCACGTAATAGCTGTTTTAGGAGATGGAGCCGCTGCTAATATAGGTGGTAATCATTTCATACAAGCATGCAGGAGAAACATAGGAGTAACTACAATAGTAATAAACAACAGAATTTTTGCAATGACTGGAGGCGAAGTAGCAGCAACTACACCTAAGGGTGTTGTTACATCCACTTCTCCCTATGGAAATATTGAGCGTCCATTCGATCTTTGTAAGCTTGCTGACGCTGCTGGAGCATCCTTCATAGCAAGATGGACTACAGCTCATCCATTTCAACTAATAAACACGTTAAAAAAGGCCATAACTCATAAAGGATTCTCTCTTGTCGAGGTTATTTCCCAATGTGTAACATATTATGGAAGGAGGGTATATGGGGTGGACGATCCCGCAGTTTTATGGAAGAAGCTTAAGGAAGAAAGTGTCCCCATAGAACAAGCAAGAGAGATAAGTCCAGAAGACCTTGAGAAAAAGATAATTGTAGGTGAGTTTAAGGCCGAAGTGAGACCCACATTTGAAGAGGAATATTACAATATGTTGAAAAAAATAACGGGAGGAAGGTGAAGAAATTGCCGGAGTGGAATATTCGATTTTTGGGCATAGGGGGTCAAGGTATTGTTTTATCATCAGTTATATTAGCTCATGCTGCAGTGTTAGATGGAGTTAATGCCACTCAAACACAAAGATATGGCTCAGAAGTACGAGGAGGAGAAGTTTATGCAGATGTCAAAATTTCCGATGGAGACATCTATTCTCCTATTATAGACGAAGTGGACTACATGATCGCGTTTGCGTATAGTACTTTGTCAAAATATATAAATACAATCAAGGATGACGGGACTCTTTTTATAGATCCAGATCTCGTCCAAAACATTCCTCCCACAACAAAACGTATTGGAACTGTTTACAAGATTCCAGCAGCTCGTATTGCTACTGAATTAGGTAATAACAGGGTAGCTAATACTGTTATGCTAGGAGCTATGAGAGCTATTACAAACATTGTTACTGAAGAAAGCCTTCTCAAGTCTCTGGAAATGCATGTGCCGAAGAAATACCTCGAGATTAACAAGAAAGCGTACTACGCCGGCAAAAACTTTGTTTTAAGTAGTGAGGAGAAATAAACAAAGCTAAGGAGGTATTAACAATGAAACTCTTCGAATTCCAAGCAAAAGAAATATTTAGGAAGTATAATATACCAACAAGTACTTCCAGTTACTTAATTAAAAATGCTGAAGAGGTCAATGCAATCTTGGATAAACTACAACTACCTTGTGTTCTCAAAGCCCAAGTTCTTAGTGGTGGAAGAGGAAAAGCAGGAGGTGTCAAAATAGCAAAAACTAAAGAAGAAATTTCTAAACTAGTAGAACAGATTTTTAATTTAGTGATCAATGGAGAAAAAACTTGCGCAATTCTAATAGAAGATTATGTCAATATCGAGAAAGAGCTTTATACTAGTATAACTATAGACACCACAACTAACAACGTTACGATACTTGCTTCTTCTCTTGGTGGCATCGATATTGAAGAACTAACCCTTAAGCATCCTGAAATGATCTTTAAAATGAATGTAGATCCGTTTGTTGGGATAAAGACATACCAAGCAAGGCTTCTTGCAAGAAAACTTGGACTCTCAGGAAGACTAGTTAATGTATATGCACATATTTTGACTTCTATGTATAGAATACTCAGAGACTATGATGCTGAACTCGTAGAAATAAATCCCTTAGCATTAACGAAATCAGGAGAATTAGTAGCTGTAGACGCTAAAATAGTGCTGAATGAACCTGCCAAATATAGACACCAAGAAACTTTTGAACAGTTAGAGAAAGAGCAAGAAGCTCTTGGTATTACCAGAAATCTAAAAGAAATCAAGCTAAAAGAGCTAGGGTGCTCTGCATATATTGATTTTGAAAAAGAGGGAATCGCACTTATATCTGATGGGGCAGGTATTGGAATGTATGCATATGATACAATTTGTCAATTAGGTGGTTCAGTTGCTAGTTATTGTGAACTTGGATTGGCTAATACTCCCGAAAAGATAAGCCGAGTACTGGAGATAGTTTCAAGTGATCCAAAAACTAGAGTACTTCTAATAAACTGGTTTGGTGGGGCTAATATAATGGATGAAATGTGTAAAGGCATAATACAATTCAGAGAAAAAAACAATAGCATTCCAATTATAGTGAGAGTAGCTGGAACTAACTTTGACAAAGCACACGAGATGTTAAAAAATGCGAATATTTTTGTCACAGAAGATATTAACGAAGCTGTAAATAAAGTTATATCTTTCTCGGGAGGGATAAGCTAATGGTAATTGAAATAAATAATGTTAAATTAGACAGAAATGCTAGAGTAATAGTTCAAGGAATAACTGGTAGAATTGGCTCGTTTCAGAGTAAATTAATGATTGATTATGGTACCAACATAGTTGCAGGTGTAACTCCCGGCAAAGGAGGAATGGAAATTCATGGAGTCCCAGTATATGATACAATCTTTGAAGCTAAAGAAGAAAAAGGACCTTTTGATGTAGCAGTAGCCTTTGTACCACCTGGTAGTGCCTTGGATAGTTGTATTGAAGCAATTGATGGTGGTGTTAAACTTATTGTGCTTCCAACTGCGGATGTTCCTTATCTTGATTCAATAAAAATAATACACTATGCTAGCGAGAAAGACGCAAAAATAGTAGGGCCTGAGGCAGCGGGAATTCTCATACCCCATGAGTGCAAACTGGGAGTTCATCCTGTACTTCCTGACAAATACTTTACTAAGGGTCCAGTTGGCATTGTGTCTAGAAGTGGTTCTCTCTCATATGACATGTCCAAAGCTCTCTCTGGGGCGGGGATAGGTCAATCTGCCATAGTATGTATAGGGGGCGGACCAATATGGGGAACTTCAATGATAGACGTGATTGAATCATTAGAACGAGACAAGGATACAGAAGTAATATTAATGCTTGGTGAGATAGGGGGTACTATCGAAGAAGAAGCTGCTGAATATGTTAAACAAAATGTATCAAAGCCTGTTATAGCTTTAATAGTGGGTCGGTGTGCTCCACCAGGAAAAAGTATGGGACATGCGGCAGCAATTATAATGAAAGGAAGAGGTACGTGGGACACTAAAGTACAATTCTTGAGAAATTCTGGCATATATGTTGCCAAAACCTTTGAGGAAGTTATAGAAAATGTTAAAAAATATCTAAAAAGGTAAGGAGGTGTCGTGATGAAGTATCCTGTTATTAATGAAAACCTGTGTAAAGGATGTGGTATATGTGTCGAGGTATGTCCAAAACAAGTGCTCATAATATCTCCAACTAAGATTAATACAAAAGGCCTAAATATTGCAGAAGTACAAGCTCCTGAAAAGTGCATAGGTTGCAAGTTATGTGAAATAGTATGTCCCGATTTTGCAATAACAATTGTTGAAGAAGGGGGCTAAATATCATGGCATCTTATGAGACACTAGGTAAATGGTTGGACACACTTGTAAATATCGATATACTTGGGAGAGGTATAATAGACAAACTATATACTGGAGCATATGAGAAAATTGGTGAGCCTTTAATCTATAGAGCAGCAAGAGAAATCAAAGAAGCTGTGGGTAAAAATGATGCAGTTTTGATAATGACAGGCTTCAGAACACCCCCGTTGTATGTTCAGGAAACAGATGGTCCCTTAGGAGCTGCATCACTTGCCAGAACCATTGACATATGTCTGGGTGGCAAGCCAATACTCATAACAGAGCCGGTAGATGCCTCATTAAGGATCTTAAAAGCTGCAGTTAGAGGAGTTGGACTAAGTGTCATGCCTATTGAAGAAATCTGTAAGGAGTCGTATAAGCATTCTGCTTCAATTGTAGGATTTCCGATAGATGAAGAAAAAGCAAAAGAGGATGCAAAAAGACTTTTGGATGAACTAAACCCCAGGGCAGTAATAGCTATTGAAAAAGCAGGTCGTAACTCCAAGAATGTGTACCATAATCAGAGTGGATTGGACATTAGTAAATATCATGCCAAGGTTGAACATATAATCACTGAAGCTCAAAAAAGAGACATTTTAACTATAGGCATTGGGGATGGAGGTAACGAAGTAGGTATGGGAGTAATAGAGGATGTAGTAAGAAAGCATGTTCCCTATGGGGATGTGTGCCAGTGCCCTTGTAAGGGAGGAATAGCTGCAACTTCTAAAGTTGATGTGTTGGTGACAGCAGCCATTTCCAATTGGGGTGGCTATGCTCTTAGTGGCATGTTAGCTAGGATGTGCAATAAACCAGAGGGGTTACATACTCAAGAAAATGAAGATCTAATGTTTACTTTAGTCATAAGCGAAGGAGCCATTGACGGAGATAAGGGTATTGTTGAAAGATCGGCTGATAACGTAGAACTTGGCATACATAAGTCTGTTTTAGCACTAATCCGCCAGATATTGTTTCATCGCCCACATCCAGTTATTAGGGGGGAGATAATAAGTGTTTAAAGTAGATCAGTGTTGTACCAGCTAATAGGTTTGGGAGTGTTTTGTTGTTTTAATTGTGGAAGGATAATGAAAATCATGGATTAAGTATAACCTGGTTTTAATTAAATTATCTGGTGGTGGTAAAACTATGAGAGTTGTGATTGATATTAGTGAAAAATTAAAAAAGGTTGAACCTTCAGCGACGGTAGAGGTTGTTACTCTCGCCCGAAAATTAGAAGAAAAGGGATATGACGTAATTTCCTTTGGTATAGGAGAACCCGATTTTCACACACCAAGAAAAATAATAGAATGGGCGTATGAGGCAATGAAAGAAGGGTATACTCACTACACACCTCCCGCAGGTTTAAAAGAAACAAGAGAAGCCATAGCTGAAAAATACAGAGAGGAAAACAATGTTGACGCTACTTGGGAAAATGTCATTATAACCCCCTCCAAATTTGGAATTTTTACAGCGATGGCTTCCGTTCTAAACCCTGGAGATGAAGTACTTATCCCTAATCCTGGCTGGGTATCTTACTGTCAAATGGCAAAACTTTTAGACGCCAAGCCTATAGGTTACTCTGTGTCCATAAGAGATAGGGCAATTAATGAGGAGGAAATAAAAGAAAAAATAACGAATAAAACAAAAATGATAGTTATCAATTCTCCCTCAAATCCCCTTGGAACAGTATTCTCCATTGAGGACATGAAATTCATTAGGGACATTGCTCAGGACAAGAATCTTATTGTGTTATCAGATGAAATTTATGAAAAAATCATTTATGAGGGGCGGTTCATATCTCCAGCTTCTTTTGAAGGTATGCTTGAGAGAACAATAATAGTTAATGGATTTTCAAAGATGTACGCAATGACTGGTTGGAGGATTGGTTACATTATAGCTCCAAAAACCCTAACTAAAGAAATGACGAAATTCCAATCTCATACGCTTACTTGTGCACCAGCTTTTGCACAAGTAGCAGTTGCAAAGGCTCTAAGGGATGATGAAACTCAAGAGGAAGTAAAGAAAATGATAGAGGAGTATTCAAGAAGAAGAGAACTGGTGTATAATGAACTTAAAAAGATAGAGCTTTTCGAAGCTTATAAACCAAAAGGTACTTTCTACGTCTTTCCAAAATACAATTACCCAATGAAGTCAAGTGACTTTGCAAGGATGATTCTTGAAAAGAAGCATGTTGTAGTTACTCCTGGCTCTGCTTTTGGAAGTTTAGGTGAAGGGCATGTTAGGATATCTTTTGCCACTTCGAGAGAAAACATTAAGAAGGGCATGGAAAGAATAAGAGAACTTGTAGAAGAACTTTAAAGGGAGTGCAAGGTCTGGGGATTAAACTATCCTAAGGGGGTATATATTATGAAAACTGAAAAACTCATTGGGATTTTGGGTGGAATGGGTCCGCTTGCAACAGTAGATTTATTCAAGAGGATAGTCCTCAAGACCCCAGCAAAAAGGGACCAAGACCATCCAAGGATAATCATCTACAACAACCCGAAAATCCCTGACAGAACTGCTTACATCTCACCGGCAAGTCCTAGGACTTCTCCCTTTTTTAAATCGAAGCTTATGTCATCAACAGCCCTCACAACACCCCTATTGGTGAAGTAATACATCTTAAGATTGCGAACCTCAAGCACATTCCCAGCCATTCCATTCACCTCATAATAAAAAAAGATAGAAGTTTATTCAGAATACACAATTTCCCCGTTTATCAGTACCATTTCGGCTTTGTTTCTAATGTCTAGTGGGTCTCCACTGAACACTACAAGGTCGGCGTCTTTGCCTTCCTCTATGCTACCTACCCTATCCTCAATACCGAGTATCTTTGCGGGAACTATAGTCATGCTTTTGAGAGCTACATCAGGAGCAAGGCCCTTCCTTACAGCGATTGCAGCCATAATCGGTAACTCGAAAATCACTTGGCCAAGTGCGTCTGTACTAAGTGCAAATTCGACCCCCGCTTTTGCAAGTATTACCGGAGATTCAATAGTAAGATTCCTAAGCTCTGGCTTGTGTCTAGGAAGTAAGAGCGGCCCATGAACTACTGGAATTCCTTTCTTTGCTATTATATCTGCAATCTTATAAGCCTCAGTTCCGTGTTCTATGACTATCTTTACTCCGAACTCTTCGGCAATCCGTATTGCTGTTAAGATATCACTTGCTCTGTGTGCATGAGCTCTAATTGGGATTTCTCCTTTTAGAACGGCTTCAAGCGCCTCAAGTCTTATGTCAAACTCTGGAGCCTTATCTGGGTCTTCCTTTGCTTTTTCTTTCTTTTCTATGTAAGTTTTTGTTTTGTACAACCATTCCCTTATTAATGCTGCATTTGCCATTCTAGTTTGCGGCATTTTCTTCTGGGTAACACCATAGACGTTTTTTGGGTTCTCTCCAAATGCCATTTTCATACCCATTGGGAATTTAACAAGCATGTCCTCAACTGTTCTACCGTATGTTTTTATTGCGGCACCCATTCCTCCTATTGGATTTGCACTACCAGGGAGAATTCCAACTGTAGTTATTCCAAATTCTCTTGCCATTTCAAACGCTGGGTCATCAGGTTTGATACCATCTATAACACGTAAGTGGGGAGTTATCGGATCAGTCATTTCGTTTCCATCGTTCCCTTCCCATCTAAGCCCTTCTTCAAAGAGCCCTATGTGTGCGTGAGCATCTACAAGCCCGGGGGTAATTATCTTTCCGCTAACATCTATCACTTCGTAATCTTCTGGAATCTCAAGGTCTTTTCCCCCAACTTTTTCGATTTTACCATTTTTTATCAGGATTACACCCTCTTTTACGATTCCCAAACCTGACATAGTATAAATTGTTGCTCCTTTCAATGCAAGTTTTTTATCTTCCATTTTCAACACCTCCAATTTTGTAAATCTTGTAAAAAATAATAAGAAAGCATCACATCTTCTTGAGTCTCGGATTTACGTACTCTTCAATTGCATAACCAATTTGAGTAAATCCAAGGACCGTTATTGTTATCATGATACCCGGAGAAGTTATCCACCACCAGAGACCGCTGGAAATAGCTCCTGAATTTCTAGCCCAATAAATAATCGCTCCCCATGATTTCTTAGAAGGATCACCCAGTCCTAGGAAGCTAAGTGAAGCTTCTGCAATCATTGCACCTCCGACTCTCATTAATGTAAACGCGACTAGTAAAGGAAGCAGCTGTGGAAGTATGTGTTTAAACATTATCCTTCTGTCACTGGCTCCAAGTGCGCGTGCCGCTTCTACGTAATCCCTTTCTTTTAATGACAACACTTGAGATCTAACTAGTCTCGCAATTCCAGGCCAACTGAATATCGCGATTGTTATTATTATGTTTATGTAACCCTGTCCAAGTATGGAAGCTAATAGTATCATAAAGGGCAATATTGGAATTAGTAGCATGACATCGGTTATTGCCATTAATCCTTCCTCGATTACTCCTCCGTAATACCCTGCTACTAATCCAACTAGTGTTCCTATGGTCACTGTAGACACTGCCGCAGTAATACCCACTAATAGGGAAATTCTTGCTCCGTATACGAGCTCACTGAACACGTCTTGCCCTATGTCGTTTGTACCAAGTGGGTGCTCCCAGGAGGGAGGCAAAAATGGGGTATCTACAATCTCCCAAGGATCATAGGGAGCGATGTATTGTGGAGCGATTGCCATTGCAAATGGAATAGCCAGAAGGATTAATCCAATACAACCTCTTTTGTTTGTAAGTATTGCTTTGATGATTTCTAGAGAGGCGAACAATCCATTACTTTTCTTTTGTTTTTTAGTTACTTCAGTCATTGTGCACTCACCCTCGGATCTATTATTGGATACATGAACTCAACTATTGTCACGAGCACCAGGGTTAGGAGGGAAGTGTAGACCACAATACCAAGAAGTAACGGGTAGTCAGTCATGTATACCGCGTCGTAAAGGAGTTTTCCTACTCCTGGCAATGAAAAGACAACCTCTATCAGCATTGCTCCGCTTACTGACCATCCCAAGTCCATCGCAAGAGCTGTAACTACTGGCAAACTAGCTGGTCTTAATGCGTGTTTGAAGAGTATCTTTTTGTCCGGCATTCCTTTCGCTTTAGCTGCTAGAATAAATTCTTCTCCTAGAACATCTAACATCGAGTTTCTCATGAGCATAAAGTACCCTGCAAACCCCAAAATAACAAGAGTCACAAATGGGAGCCATAAATGATGGATTATATCCTTTACAAATTCTATCCAACTAGCATGTTCTGCTCCATATGTGTAAGCCCCATATAGGGGTGCTAGTCCGAAATAATAGCCAAATATTATTAATAGCACTATACCCAGCCAGAAACTTGGCATTGACCTTATAAACATGGCGAGAGAAACTAAGAATGAGTCCGCTAAAGACCCTCTTCTATATGCGGCTATGGCTCCCAGAAAGACACCTATAAGTGCGGATACAATTACGGACGTAGTAACGAGGACAATTGTCCAAGGTAACGCCTCTTTAATGACCTTTGTCACTGGTTCAAACCTGCTGAAAGAAATACCAAGATTACCATGAAGGAAAAATTCCTTTATGAATACTTTATATTGCTCCCACAATGGCTGGTCTAATTTGAACTCTTTAATGAGTGCTTCTCTCAATTCTGGTGAAATGTTGGGATTCTCAGCCAGATACGCAAAGGCTCCTCCAGGTAATAGTCTTGGGATGACAAATGTTATACTTACGATTATGTAAAATACAATTGCTCTTATTATTATTTTTCGGGCGACTTTATATACCCATTTCCCCATTTTATCACCTTCTTATGTTGTCTTTAATTTACCAAACCTTATTTCGGAGCATTTTTCTGTTACAAGGCTTTTTTCCAAAAACATAAAATTAAAAAATCAAGAAAAAGGGAATTTGGCTCACTTCCTCCTTCTAAGCACTATTGGGATTAGCGCTAGACCTAGGATTGATGCTGGACCGCAGATGCCTCCTCCTTCTGTTTCAGTTTTAGTTGTGGTCTGAGACTCTGCTGAAGTTTCTGAAGTTGTTGTTTGTTGTTCAGAGGTTGATGTCGAAGGTTGCTTGTTTATTTCCTTGTTGTAGAGATTCATGAGGCTAAACCAGTTGTCTGGGCCGGTTATATCAGACATTGTCCAGCCATCCCAATTCTTGGTGCTGTATGCATATATGAACTGTTGATGAACCATATTTAAGACTGGGACATTTTCTGCTAGTATCTCTTGAATCTCGTATACGATCTTCTTTCTCTCTTCATAATCTACGGTAGATTTCTGTTTGTCGAGAAGCTCGTCTAGTCCAGGTACCGTACAGTGTCCTTTATTCCAGCCACCGTTTGAATGGAATAACATTCTGAGGATATCCGGATCAAGGGAGCCAACTCCACCTATTATCAGCATGTCAAAGTTTCCTGAGTCGAGATAGTTTGAAAGTGTTGTCCATTCAAGTGGCTGGTACTTAACATTGACACCGATCTTCTTGAGGTTCTCTGCTATCATCTGACCCCATCTAACTCTTAATGGATCGTAAGAGGGAGAGTATAGAGTCAAGGTTACATCTGACCCGTCTGGTGCTTCCCTCCACCCATCTCCATCAACATCTTTGAATCCGATCTCATCAAGCAATTGTGCAGCCTTTTCGAGGTCATATGGGTACTTTTCTTCTTTTGATGGAAGATTAGGATTATACCACTTTGCGAGTGTTGGAGGAATTCTTCCAAGTGATCCCGGTAGTGCATGTCCTTGATATACTACCTTAACGACTTCCTCCTGATTGATAGCGTGATGTACTGCTTGTCTGAACTTCACTTCGCTCATTGGCCATCTCTGGCAGTTAAAATACATATACCTAGCACCAAATTCAGTTACAGCGTGTAAATGAGCATCGGGAATTTCTTCAACTTGTGGAATGGAGCTGTATGGAATACTCCATGTCATTACATCTACTTCTCCTTTTTTAAATGCCAAGAGCATTGCATCTGGATTTGATATTATTGGCATTATAATTTCATCAATAAGAGGCCTTCCAAGATGATAGTTTGGATTCACCTTAAGTTTGTAATATTGTTGGGGCTTATGTTCGACAAAAATGAACGGTCCGGATCCTATAGGATGTTCATTCTTGTATTGAATGATTTCAGTTTTGTCTATCTCCTTCCAGATGTGCTCTGGGACTATGTAAATTGAGGACGCGATCGAGTACAAGAATGGGGCGTAAGGCTCTTTTAGATAAATCTTTACTGTGTACTTATCCACGGCTTCTGCCCTGTCAATTACAACAGCATAATCTGCAAATCTTGTTTGGGTACCAATTTCTGCTAGAAGATTGTATGTAAATGCAACATCTTCAGCGGTTACTGGTTTTCCATCATGCCATGTGGCATTTGGGAATAACTCAAACGTCCATACTTTACCGTCTTCTGAGACACTCCAATCTTTAGCAAGTCTACCAACGTATTTCATGTCTGGTGTCATTATAGTAAGAGTGTCATACACATTGTCCAGAATCATGGCTTCCCATGAAGATGTGTAAGTAAATGGATTCAGTGTGTTCGCCTCACCCAGCATTGGCCATCTAAACGTTCCTCCAGGTTTCATCCACGGCTCCCTGTGGATGTAGTCAAAGATGTTGGCTTTTTCTGTTGTAGCGGCTTTAGCTCCGGGAAGCAGAGCTGATGCTACTAGAACAAATAACAAAACAAAACTGGCTACTTTTTTTCTTTTCATTTTAGCACCTCCACCAGGGGCTTACGTATCTGGCCCCTAGTACTAAGTTGATGACGTTTTGGGGTTAAATTATTTTTTCTCAAACATTTAGATATATGACAAAGCTCTTATCTTCAGTGCACTTTAGATTGTCATTATGTCAAATTTGTGTCGTTGATGTTTATAAAGTAGCCCAAATGCCTGAATTTAATGTTCTCTGCAGATATTTTGTTAATGATAGTATAAGTAGCATATAATAAGGTCATATGAGTATTCACTGAATTCCAAAAATGAGATCAGAATGCAACATAATGAGCAAACATGTAACTTTAGTTATTCTTAGACTTTATTATATGTTGCCATTAAAGTTGAAAATACGCTTGGTAGCAATGAGCCAAAAGATTTCTGACCTCTAAAGGGTTGTTGGAAATAAAATAATCTCCCAAATCAGCCACTAAAGGAAGGTATTTAAGCTCATCCGCTTCATAGCTCCAAAAGCCTATTTTTATTCCCATGCTTTTAATCCACTTAACAAGAAGCCTGAAGTTTGCAATGCCAACGTAGAATATCCCATCTATGGGGACGTGAAGAGCAAAGATCCCAAGGTGCCTTTTTAAGAAGGGCACCACTGCAACACTGCTTCTGCTTATTATAGAAAAAGCCAGCTTTAAATTCTCCTCATGTCCTCTTAAAGCTCGGAGTATCTTGATTTTTGTCGTAGATATTACTGCTTTCTCAATTTCATACTGGAGAAGAAGTTCCTTTAAGTCCTCAACAGCCTCTGAATCTTTTATGTCTACATTGAAAACAGCGTTGGGGAATTCTCTAAAGATGTCTTCTACCCTCGTTACATATTTTCCATAAGGCGCAAGTGCTTTAAGCTCTTTAAAAGTAAGCTCTTTTACAGAATATTTGTTCCCATCTAGAGTTATTTCCGGGTCGTGGAGTGTTATTAGCTCTTCATCTGCGGTTTTCCATACGTCGAATTCTATCCCGAATCCTCTCTTAACCGCTCTCCTAAACGAACTCATACTATCCTCAGGATCCCCAAGACCTCTGTGAGCTATTATCATAGTTCTCACTTATAACTTAAAAGGTAGAAGGAAAAACTTATTCCATCTCCTTTATTCGTTTCTCAACTATGTTCCATAGCTCTGGGTACTTCTCCTTTATTGCCTTCTCAAGGAGTTTGCTCGCTTCGTTTGAAATGCTGAACTCTGGAATAGTTTTTCTTAAATACCTAAGCACTGCAGTAGCTTCAGGAGACCATAGAGTAATCCTCGGATTCTTTAAAGCTTCCTGCAGACTTATTTCAAGCGCTTCTTTATTTATCTCCCCCTTTGGCGGAATTTCCACTTCAGGCATTGGTTCAGAGATTATAGCTTCCAAACCCCTTCCAAGGGCTTTTTTCTTTCTCATACGCCATCAACCTCCTCAGCTAATTTCATATACGCCTTGGCACCTCTGCTGTCCGGAGCGTAGAGGAAGATTGGCTTTCCATGAGAAGGTGCTTCTGCCAGCTTTACATTTCTTGGAATCATAGTTTTGAACACCTTCTCCCCGAATATTCTCCTCACTTCTTCTCTGACTTCCTTGGAGAGGTTTGTCCTTTTATCAAACATCGTTATCAGGAATCCCCTAATTTCAAGCGGTATCCCAAGCCTCTCTCTGACAAGCTTAATTGCCTTCAAAAGAAGCCCTATGCCCTCTAAAGCATAATATTCCGCCTGAATAGGTATTATCACTTCATCGCTGGCAACAAGAGAGTTCATCGTTAAAATACCAAGGGACGGAGGCGTGTCTATTATGACATAGTCGTACTCCTCCTTAATTTTAGCAAGCTTGTTTCTAAGGATGTATTCCCTTCCTATCTGGCTGCTGAGTTCGATCTCAGCGCCGCTTAGTGCAATGTTGCTTGGAATAAGTTCAAGCCCCTCTATTTGAGTATGTACTATTGCTTCTTCAATATCTACCTCGTCCAGTATCACATTGTAAATGGTTGGGCTCGCATCTCTAAGTCCAAGTCCAACGGTTGTTGCGCCTTGCGGGTCCATATCAACAAGGAGAACCCTTCTTCCTTTGAGGGCAAGTGCTGCTGAGAGGTTTATCGCAGTAGTGCTCTTGCCTACTCCACCTTTTTGATTTGCAATACTTATCGTCGGCATGCCATTATCTACGAGATTGGAAGTTATAAATCTTGGCAGTTAAACGTTATAAGTTGTAACTTATAAGTTAGGCAAACCGAAAGACTAATAACACTCCAGAACGAACATTACTAATGCGCTGATGCACTAAGGAGGTGATTACGTGGTTGAGTTCAACTATAAACGCGTTTTTCTGCTTGGATTTGGGTTCTTTGGGATAAGCATAATATGGTCCCTATACAACGCATACATCCCGATTTTCCTCCAAGATACATTCAAGATGAGCAGAACCGTGACGGGCTTTGTAATGACAATCGATAACCTCTTTGCAGTGTTGCTGTTGCCGTTTCTTGGTGCCCTCAGTGATAAAACAAGGACAAGGATAGGACGTAGAAAGCCCTACATTCTCCTCGGAGCTCCTTCAGCAGCTTTGCTTTTCGCCCTCATCCCAATAGCAAGGAGATACGAGAGCCTTGCACTCTTTATGGGGACGATAATCTTCATGAACTTCTTTATGGCGCTCTTCCGGTCTCCAGTAATAGCCTTTATGCCGGATATAACCCCAAGTGAAAAGAGAAGCCAGGCTAATGGGATTATAAACTTCATGGGAGGTATTGGAGCCCTACTTGCGTACTTTGGTGGAAAGGTTCTCTACGATATTAACTATGCATATCCGTTCTTTACTGGAGCAGTGATAATGCTCATTGCTAACCTCCTCGTTGTTTTCTTTGTGCCGGAACCTGAGGAATACCGCGTTCCCGGAGAAAAAATGGATATCAAAAAGCTCATAAAAGAAACCTCAAAGAAGAGCTTTGGCGAACTTAAAGAGAACCTCAAGGATGTATTTGCAAGTAAAGAAAGAAGCCTGCTCTTTATCTTGTTCTCGATCTTTCTCTGGTTCATAGCGTTTAATTCGGTGGAGACATTTTTCACAAGCTATGCAAAGTACCACCTTGGAATTGAAGAGAGCACTGGGGCATTCATGATGGGCGTCGTTTCACTCAGCTTTATGCTCTTTGCAATTCCGGCGGGGTTCATTGGTGGGAGAATTGGAAGAAAAAAGACAATAACCACTGGGTTGATTCTCACAACGGCAGTAATGATATTGGCTTATCTCCTGGGAGAAACTTCAAAACCCCAGAGCAGCGCATTAACCGACCCGCTGGTGCTCAAATTCATGGGACTATTTTTCTTCGGTGGTATAGGCTGGGCAATGGTAAACGTCAACTCCCTTCCAATGGTTGTTGATATGACAACAGAAGAGAAGCTTGGAGGCTACACTGGACTTTACTACTTTTTCAGCCAAGCTGCAAATCTCATAGCTCCTCCTTTAGCCGGAGCATTCCTTGATGTTATTGGCTATAGCACTTTGCTCCCCTTCGCGGCAGTGTTCTTCATACTGGCTACTTTAACAGTTCAATTCGTTAAAAGAGGGGACATAAAACGCGGAGGTGATGACGTCTACGAGCTGATACCGGATATGGATTGATGTGATAAGAATGAAAAGGCTTAACGGAGGCGTGGTAATAAACAAGAACTTCCTTCCCCAGTAGGAGCAACTACAGCGCTAGTATCAATGCCAATGAGATGGCACATGAAAGAACTTGAGGTGACCGAAAGATGCTCTGGGAGATAGTTCTTCTTGCATTGGCCTTGTTTTTTGCCTTTGTCTTCTTTGTGGCCTATAAAATGACTACTCCGCCAAGAAGAGTCAAAAATTGGACTCCAAAAGATGTCGGGCTTGAGTATGAGGATATTACCATATCAACCACCGACGGACTAAAGCTGAAAGGTTGGTGGATAGACAGAGGGAGCGAAAAAACGATAATTCTCCTCCATGGATACGCTTCAAGCCGGTGGAGCTTTTACATTATCCCAATGATAGAAACCCTTGCAAAAAACGGATACAACGTTCTGGCCTTCGACTTTAGAGCCCACGGAGAGAGCGAGGGCAAATACACCACAGTTGGAGATAAAGAGCTCATAGACCTTGTCTCCGCTATTGACTGGCTTAAAAGAGAAAAACCAAACAGCGCCAACCGTATTGGTTTGGTAGGCTATTCCATGGGTGCTATGGTGGCAATTAGGGCTCTTGCAGAAGATGAAAGAGTTTGCTGTGCCGTTGCGGATAGCCCTCCCATGCATTTGGACAAAACGGGAACCAGAAGTTTAAGGTACTTTGCAAACCTACCGGAGTGGCTTTATCCCTTTGTGAAGCCCATCTCAAAAATGATTACCGGGACTAGAGAAGTACACCCAATAACATACGCCGATAAAATCAAAAAGCCTCTTCGTTTGATAGCGGGCAAAAAAGATCCCATAGTTAAAGTTGAAGAGGTTAGGGAGTTTTACGAAAGAAATAAAGAGATAAACCCGGACGTTGAACTTTGGGTCACGGAGGCAGCACATGTGAGGACAATTCAGCTTATGCCCGAGGAGTACAAGCAAAGGATTCTGCAGTTTTTCGAGAAATACCTTTGATTTTTCTTTCTCACTCCCAGTGAAAACAACCTTTAAGTATTTCACTTGCATAAAATAATCTGGTGAGAAAAATGAAAGTCAAAGTAGGAGTTAACGGCTATGGAACTATAGGAAAGAGAGTTGCCTATGCAGTTTCAAAGCAAGATGATATGGAGCTAATAGGAGTTACAAAGACGAAGCCGGACTTTGAAGCATATCGGGCTAAAGAACTTGGAATCCCTGTTTATGCCGCGAGCGAAGAGTTTTTGC